>QOZS01000021.1 GCA_003576705.1 Desertibaculum subflavum | reverse complement strand
CGCCGGCGTCGGGCGCGGCGCCACCTCCACGGTGGCCACGGGCGGCGGCGCGGCGCTCGGAGTCTCGACCTTGGGCGCCTCGGCCTTGGGCGGATCGACCTTGGGCGGATCGGACGGCAGGGCGGCGAGCGGCTTGGGCGGCTCGACCGGCGCCGCGCGCTCGGCAAGCTTCCGTTCCGCGGGCGCGCGCTCGGCCAGCGGGCGCTCCGGCGGCGGCAGAATGTCCTCGACCTTGCTGCCGCGGCCGGCGGAGGCGCGCGGCATCTCGCCATCCACATGCGGCACTTTCAGGCCGCCGGCATCGGCGGGCGAGGTCTTCACCGGCCCGCCCTCGGCGGTGATGACGGGCAGAGCTTTCAGGTCGCCGCGGCGGACGCCGCGGTCATACACGTACCAGATGCCGGCGACGAAAGCGGCGATCACCACGGCCGCGACCGCAATCCCGATGCGTGGGCTGCGCCGCTGGTCCTCTACCGCTTCTCCCAAACCGAACACCGGCCGATCGGCCAGATCGGGCATCAGCGCATCTCCTCCAACGGCTCGACCCCGAGGACGGCGAGGCCGGACGCGATGGTCGTGGCGAGCGCCCGCACGAGCGCGAGCCGCGCCAGGGTGACAGCACGATCCTCGCGGCGGATGAACCGCAGCGAATCGTCGTCCTTCCCCTGATTCCACAACCCATGGAAGGCGGCTGCAAGCTCGGTGAGATAAAAAGCGATTCGGTGAGGCTCGTGCGCCAGCGCGGCCGACTCGACCGTGCGCGGCCAGCCGGCGATCAGCTTGATCAGGGCGAGCTCGGCCGGGTGCGCCAGCGGCGACAGGTCCTGGCTCGCCAGGGCGGCGGCGGAAACGTCTATTTCCGGCAGCTCCGCCACCGCGCCGCGCAGCACCGAATGCGCCCGGGCATGGGCGTATTGCACGTAGAAGACCGGATTGTCCTTCGACTGCTCGGTCACCTTGGCGAAGTCGAAATCCAGCGGTGCGTCATTCCGCCGCGTCAGCATGATGAAGCGGACGACGCCGCGGCCGACCTCGTCGACCACATCGCGGAGGGTGACGAAGCTGCCGGAGCGCTTCGACATGCGGACCGGCTGGCCGCGGTCCAGCAGGTTGACCAGCTGGCACACCTTGATGTCGAGATCGACCTTGCTCTCCGACAGGGCGGCGACCGCGGCCTTCAGCCGCTTCACATAGCCGCCGTGATCGGCGCCGAAGACGTTGATCAGCGAGGTGAAGCCGCGCCCGATCTTGTCGGCGTGATTGGCGACGTCGCCGGCGAAATAGGTCCAGCTGCCGTCCGACTTTCTCACCGCGCGGTCGACATCGTCGCCGAACCTGGTGGAGGCGAAGAGCAGCTGCGGGCGCGGCTCCCAGTCCTCCACCGTCTTGCCCTTCGGCGGCTCCAGCACGCCGGTATAGAGCAGGCCCCGGTCCTCCAGGATCTTCAGGCCCTTCTCGACGCCGCCGGCCTCCTGCAGGGCGCGCTCGGAGGTGAAGACCTCGTGGGCGATGCCGAGCACGGCGAGATCCTCGCGGATCAGCGCCATCATCGCCTCGATCGCCCTGGCCCGGAAATGGTCGAGCCAGGCGCTCTCCGGCTGATCGTGCCATTTGGCGCCTTCCTCGGCCGCGATGGCGGCGCCGACCGGCTTCAGGTAGTCGCCGGGATAGAGGCCCTCCGGAATGGTGCCGATATCGTGGCCGAGCGCCTCGCGGTAGCGGAGATAGGTCGAGCGCGCCAGCACGTCGACCTGGGCGCCGGCATCGTTGACGTAGTACTCGCGGACGACGCCATAGCCGGCCTTCTCCAGCAAGGCCGAGAGCGCGTCGCCGAACACCGCGCCGCGGCAATGGCCGACATGCAGCGGCCCGGTCGGATTGGCCGAGACATATTCGACATTGACCCGCTGGCCGCGCCCGATCGCGGCATCGCCATAGGCAACGCCCTGGCGCAGCGGCGCGCGCAGGGTCTCGCGCCAGACCTGATCGGTCAGGCGCAGGTTGATGAAGCCGGGGCCGGCGATCTCGACCTTGGTGACGCCGGGAACAGCGCGGAGCTCGGCGGCGATGCGCTCCGCCAGATCGCGCGGCTTCTGCCCGGCCGGCTTGGCCAAGACCATCGCCGCGTTGGTCGCGAGGTCGCCATGGGACGGGTCGCGCGGCGGCTCGACCGCGACATGCGCGGTGTCGAGCCCGGCCGGGACAGCGCCGGCGGCCCCCAAGCGGGTCACCGCCTCGACCACATGGCCACGGAAGAGTTGATAAGGATTCTGCATGCTATTGTAGTCCGAATGCGGGGCGGACCCTAGTCGTGGTGCCGGAGAGGGGCAAGACGGCGATCGGCCGCCCCGCTTGCGCCGTCAGCCCGCGTGATCATGCCTTCGCCTGAGAAAATCGCCGTCAGCGTCGAGCCGTTCCCCGGCCTTGCCACCATGACCGCGTGGTGGACCGGGCTGGAGCCGCGCGCGGCGCACAATTTCTATCTCACCTGGCACTGGATCGGCGCGCTGCTGGCCGAGGCCGCGATCCAGCCCCGCGTGGCGGTGGCGCGCGCCGGCGGGCGCATCGTCGGCCTCGGCCTGCTGCCGGCCGGCGAAGAGCGCCGCCACCGCGGCCTGCTCAAGCTCGGCAAGGTCTATCTGAACGAGACCGGCGATCCCGAGCAGGACATCAACTGCATCGAGTACAACGGCTTCCTGGTCGATGCCGCGCTGGGCGAGGCGGTGGAACGGGCCATGCTGCGCCATGTCGCGCTCGGCGATCCGGCGACGGTCGGCCTGCCCGCGTGGGACGAGTTCCGCTTCGGCGGCGTGCCGGTGCGCTACCGGGAACTGGCCGCCGAAACCGGGCTCCGCCTGCATCTGGTCGGCGAGCGGCCGACGGCGCGGGTCGACCTCGCCGCCATCCGCGCCTCCGGCAAGGGCTATCTCGACTGGCTCAGCTCGAACACGCGCTATCAGGCGCGCCGTGCCATGAAGCTCTATCGCGAGCGCGGGCCGCTGGCGCTCGACGTCGCGGCCACGGTCGAGGAGGCCTATGCCTTCCTCGACGGCATGGCGACGCTGCACCAGCCCTACTGGATCGCGCGCGGCAGCCGCGGCGCCTTCGGCTATCCGTTCCTGGTCGCCTTCCACAAGCGGGTGATCGCGACGGCGCTGCCTATGGGCGAAGTGGAGCTGCTGCGCATCCGCGTCGGGGATGAGCCGATCGGCTTCCTCTACAACTTCGTCCATCGCGGCTGGGTCGGCACCTATCTCTCGGGCTTCACCTACGAGGAGGACTCGAAGCTGAAGCCCGGCTATGTCGCCTATACGCTCTGCGTCGAGCGGCATCTCGGCCTGGACACGCAGGTGGTCGATTTCCTGGCCGGGGAGAACCGCTACAAGATGAGCCTCGGCCGCCGGGCCGAGGACATCGTGCATTTCGACCTGCAGCGCCCGCGCCTCAAGCTTCGCGTCGAGGACGCGGCGCGCGTGATCCGCAACCGCTATCTGCGGAAGGACACGGCGACTACGCCGGAGCCCGCCTGAGCGCGGCCGCGACGAGGTCGAGCCGGTCGTTGCCGAAATACATGTCCGTGCCGTCGACAAAGACGGTCGGCGAGCCGAAGCCGCCGCGCGCGATCAGCTCGTCGGTATTGGCGCGGAGCCTCGCCTTGGCGTCGTCGCCGGCCGCCGCCGCGAGAATCGCAGCCGGATCGAGACCGGCCTTCGCCGCCACATCGGCCACCACGTCGTCCTGGCTGATGTCCCGCATTTCACCCCAATAGGCCTCGAACGCGGCGCGGGCAAAGGGAACCAGGCGGCCCTGCGCATCGGCGAAGAAGCAGGCCCGCATCGCCTTCACGCTGTTGACGGGGAAGATCTTCTGCGGCCAGCGGATGGCGAGGCCGTAATGCCGCGCCCAGTCGGCCAGGTCCTTCAGCATATAGGCCTGCTTGGCCGGCACCGGCGTCTCGCGCGAGCGATAGACGGAGGGGTTCACGGTGTTGAACACGCCGCCGACCAGGAACGGCCGCCAGGTCACCGGCTGATCCAGCTCGGCCGAGAGCTGCACCATCCGGTGGAAGCCGAGATAGGTCCACGGGCTGGAACAGTCGAAGAAGAACTCGACTGTCGCCATCACTTAGAGCTTCGCCGCCTCGGCACCGAGAACCGCGGTGCGGAAGCGGTCGCGGAGGTAGTGGCCGTCCTTCGGCGGCAGGATCATCTCTTCCTGCTCCGCCTTCACCTTGATGACATGGAAGCAGGGACCGGCGAATTCGAGGATGGCGGGCTTGGCCGCCTCCAGCTCCGCCGCCGTCACCACTTTGCCGACGACCCGGATGCCGCAAGCTTCGGCGACGCCACAGAGGTCGACCCGGGCGGATGTGTGTGTGGTCTGGCCGCCGGTCTCGCCATAGCGCTCGTTGTCGAGCACGACGATGGAGAGGTTACCGGGCGCCTTCACTGCGATGGTGGCGAGCGCGCCCATGCCCATCAGCATCTCGCCGTCGCCGGTGATCACCAGCACGCGCTTGGAAGGCTGCGCCAGCGCGAGGCCCATGCCGATCATCGCGGCACCGCCCATGGCGCCCCAGAGCGGCATGAAATTGGGCCGGTCGCCGACCGCGGCGATGTCGTTCGACGGCGCGCCGAGGCCGCCGACAAGAAGGAGATCGGTGCGCTGACCGATCAGGCTCGCCACCACCTCGCGGCGGCGCAACGGATAGGCTTCGGCGCGAGCACGGTCCATGGTCATCCGATTATCTCCCAAAGCCCAATTAACGACCAAAACTCTTCGCGCCGATGACGCGCTGGCCGATCTGCACCGCACCGATGGCGCAACCCTCGAACACCATTCGACAGGCGCCGTCGACCACGTCGGCGGTGTCCTTGGCGTCGTCGATGCGGAAGACCAGCGAGCCGGATTGCTGCAGCACCGGTGCCGTCCCCTGCCCCATCGGGATCTGCCAGGGATTGAACTCCTTCCACTCGCCCCGCATGGTCACCAGCATCAGCAGTGGCAGGCCGCAGGTGCGCGGCAGGCTCAGCATGTTGATGCAATTGCCGACGCCGCTCGACTGCATAAGCAGCACGCCGCGCTCGCCGCCGAGCCAGGCGCCAGCCAGCATGGCGACGCCCTCCTCCTCGGTCGACAGCACCACCGTCTTCATCCGGTTGTCGGCCGCGCAGAGATCGATCAGCCCGGCATGGCCGGCATCCGGCACATAGGCCACCTGCTTCACGTCATAGGCCTTCAGCACGCGATAGATCTCGCGCTGCCAGGGCGTCGCTTCTGCCATCACTTCTTCTCCGGACCGGATTCTTTCAGGCGCGGCGGGCTCAACCCCGCCAGTGAACAGACATGATCGAGCAGCGCAGAGAAATCGCGCCCGGCGAAATCGCCGCTGCCCTTGGCGAGGCCCAGGCATTCGCGGATGGCCGCACCGGCGAAGACCGGCACGCCGGCCTTGCGCGCCGCCTCGACGCCGAGCGACATGTCCTTGTGCGCCAGCGCTATCTTGAAGCCGGGCGCGGTATCGCCGACCAGCACCTTGTTCGGCCAGGCCGTCTTCAGGTGGCCGTTGGTCGCGGTGGTGCCGTTGACGACATCCAAGGTCGTCGCGAGGTCGAGGCCGAAGGCACGCGCCAGCGCGAAGGCCTCGGCGTCGATCTGGCAGACAGCGATGGCGATGTAGTTGTTGACCAGCTTGGTGCGGATGCCGGTGCCGGGCGCGCCGCAATGGTGGATGGTGGTGCCCATCGCCTCCAGCAGCGGCCTGATGCGGCCGAAATCGTTGCCGCTGGCGCCGACCATGAACAGGCTCTCGCCGCGCTCCGCATGCATCACCAGCCGGCCGACCGGGGCGTCGGCAAAGCCGACGCCCTTCTCGCCCAGCGCCGCCGCGACCTTGTCGGTGGTCGCCGGGTCGACGGTACTCATGTCGACCACCAGCAGCCCGTCGCGGCCGGCACCGGCGATGCCGCCCTCGCCCAGCGCCACGGCCTCCACATCGGGCGAATCCGGCAGCATGGTGAAGACGATGTCGGCGCCCTCCACCACGTCGGCCACGCTCTTTGCCGCCTTGGCGCCGGCGGCGACCAGCGCCTGCACCGGCGCCGGGTTGACGTCGAACACGGTGAGCGCGAAGCCCTTGCGCACCAGGTTCGACGCCATGGGCCGCCCCATGGCGCCGAGCCCGATGAAGCCGATCCGCTCCATCGCTGTCATCAGCCCTTCGGCTGGGTGAAGCCGGCCGGTACGATCAGCGCGTTCTCCATGCTGGTGAGCAGGGCCGAGCTCTTCTTGCCGTATGCCTGCCAGGCCGGATCGGCGACCATGGCGGCGCGGCGCTTGGCCCGCTCCTCGACGCTCGGATAGGCCCAGAGGTGCAGCACTTGGTTCTGCATGCCGATATGGCTGGTGAACCAGCCGATATTGTGGCCGAGATGGCCGTTCTGGATCGCCATTCCCTCTTCCTGATAGAGCTTGACGAATTCCGGCAGCCGGCCGTGCTTGACGTGATAGGTGCGGAAATCGACCACGCCGATCGGGCCCGGATTGGTGTTCTTCATCGGGTAGAACGGCGCCGAGACCAAGATCTTGTTTTCCTGGGCGACCAGGGCGTCCTTGTTGCCGCCGATATAGGCCTGCCAGGCCGGGTCCTTGCCCATCGCCGCCCGCTTCTCCTCGCGCTCCGCCACGCTGTCCCAGGCCCAGAGATGGATCGAGCGGTTCAGGACGCCGACCTCGGTCGTGTAATAGCCGAGGCAGTTGAAGCCGTGCTTCTGCTGCACCGGAAAGCCTTCCTTGGCATAGCGCGCGACATAGCCCGGCAGCGCCCCCGGCGGCAGCGAATAGATCCGCACGTCCACGAACATCGTCATTCCTCCCCTGCACGGCGGCCCATATGGCCGGCGCGGAGTTTGCTTTAGAACCTGCCCCGAGACAACGCGCAGCTGATCAGGACCACCCATGCAGAAACCCGCCGTCAACGAGCCCCGCATCGACCCCGAGGAGATCCTGGAGGGCATCCGCCGTTGGGTGGAGGTCGAGACCCCGAGCCATGACGGCGTGGCGGTCAACAAACTGAACGACATTGTCGAGGCGGAGTTCGTGGCGCTCGGCGCCAAGGTCGAGCGGGTGCCCGGCCGCGACGGCTTCGGCGATGTGGTGATCGCCCGCAGCCCCTGGGGCGGCGACGGCCCCGGCATCCTGGTGCTGAGCCATCTCGACACCGTGCACCCGCATGGCTCGATCGACACGCCCGAGCTCAAATGGCGGCGCGAGGGCGACAGCGTCTTTGGCCCCGGCATCTACGACATGAAGGCCGGCGCCCATATGGCCTTCTATGCCTATCGCCACCTGCTGCGCCTGAACGAACAGAGCCAGCTGCCGATCACCTTCTGCTTCGTGCCCGAGGAAGAGGTCGGCAGCCCGACCTCGCGCGCCACCATCGAGCGCCTCGCCCGCAATGCCAAGCACGTGCTGGTCACCGAGCCCGCGCGCGACGGCGGCAAGATCGTGACCAGCCGCAAGGGCGTCGGCCGCTTCGTCATCAAGGCGCGCGGAAGGCCCGCCCATGCCGGCGTGCGCCACCAGGACGGCCGCAGTGCCATCCGCGAGATCGCCCATCAGATCCTCGCCGTCGAGGGCATGACGAATTACGACCGCGGCATCACCACCAATGTCGGCCTGATCACCGGCGGCACCGGCGTCAACGTGGTGCCGCAGGAATGCACGGCGGAAGTGGATCTCCGCGTGCCGGATCCGACCATCGCCGAGGAGATGTGCGCCCGTATCGGCGCGCTCACGGCGCGCGACCCGGACGTGCAGCTCAAGGTCGAAGGCGGCATGAACCGCCCGCCCTATACCAAGGATGCCGGTATCGCCGCCCTGTTCGACCACGCCAAAGCATTGGCGGCCGAGGTCGGCTTCGACCTGCAGGACGTGCCGCTCACCGGCGGCGGCAGCGACGGCAACTTCACCGCCGCGCTCGGCGTGCCCACGCTCGACGGGCTCGGCGCCGACGGCAAGGGCGCCCATACCGACTACGAGCAGATCTATTTCTCGTCGCTGGAGCCGCGCACCCGGCTGTGGGTGAAGCTGTTCGAGACGCTGAAATAGCTATCCGAAGGGCCGCGGCCGGCGCGGCGCCGGCGCGCCGGCATCGAGCCGGCAGTAGACCTGGCTGACGGTATCGGCTTCGCGCGTCCGGGTGGCGACCGCGCCGAAACTGGCGGCGTCCAGCCGGATCGGCGCGGTGCTCTGGCGTTGCGGCAGCGGCGGCGCGATCTCGCGCAGGCTTTCGGAGACCGCCGTGGTGACCCGACCGCGGCGCGGCGAGGCGGCCGTGGTGACGCCGACGATCCGGCCCGCGTTGTCCAGCACCGGCGCGCCGCTGATGCCGCCGATCGGCCCGTCGAATTCCGGCACGCGCGCGACTTCAGCCCAGACCAGCGCACGTTCGGGACGCGCGAGCCTTCGCCAATGCACCGTGGCGCGGCCGAGCAGCTCGGTTTGCACGCTGCCCGGCCGCGATTGCGGGTAGCCGATATGGAAGCCGTGCTGCGGCAGGCCGAGCGGCCGGTCGGAGAAGGCGAGCGCCGGGGCCGCGGCGTCCAGGCGGATGACGGCGACATCCGCGGCCACATGCGCCCGGATCTCCCGCGCCGGCTGCCACCTTCCATCGACGCTGACAAAAACGCGCCCGCATTCCTCGACGACATGCCGCGCCGTCGCCCAGATTCCCGGTCCGATGGCGAAGGCGGTGCCGGTGCTGTCGCCGGTTCGCGGTCCGCTGTCGCTGATTGCCACCGTCGGATCCGCCGGCGAGGGCGGCGGCAGCGGGCGGAGGCCTTGGGGCAGCGGCGGCGCGACAGCGATCTCGGTGCTGGCGGGCGGCACCGGTGGCGGCGCCCGGCGTGGTGCCTCGGGCCGGTTCTCCTCCGGCATCTGGAACCAGAGGAACAACAGGAAGACGCAAACGAAGACGATCTCGCCGAGCCAGCGCGACACCCCTGCCTCAGCCGGAGATCGCCGCCGCGTTGAGCGCGGCGGTGGCGAGGTTGGTCGAGGCAAGCGCGATAGCCGCCGCCACGTCGCCGGATCTGATCTTGTCTTCCAGGTTGCGGAAGACGAAGGCGGTCACGAGATAGGCGCCGATCTGCAGCACCAGCGCCACGACGCCCCAGACCGCGATGTCGAGCACGTTGACGCTGGCCTTCAGGCAGAAGGCGAGCGGAATGGCGAGGCCGAGCACCGCCGCGCCGAAGGCGATCGCGGCGGCGACATTGCCCTGCCGAATCAGCTCGGTCTCATGCACGGGCGTGACCCGGATATAGACCATCACCCCGATCACCAGCATGCCGAGCGCGGTGCCAAAATGGCTCAGGAAGACCGGCAGCGAGTTCCAGGCATTGGCGATCAGGGTTTCCAGCATCCGTTCCTCATGGGGCCACACGACCCGATTCCGGCGGACCGGAAGCTAACACAGAAAATTTGTGCGGAACGGGAACGGCAGATCCGGCCATTAAAAAGGCAGCCATGCGGCTGCCTCGCGCAAGGAATGGTCGGAGTGAGAGGATTCGAACCTCCGGCCCCTACGTCCCGAACGTAGTGCTCTACCAGGCTGAGCTACACTCCGGCATTCGGGATCCGACATCGCTTGCCGGCGGCCCTCGGGAAGGCGGTTCGTATAGCCGCTTCGCTTGCGGCCTTCAACGGGTTTCCGGGGGCTTTACCGGCTCAGTGCGCCCGATCGATGGAAAAGTCGATCGCCTCGATCATCGCGCTCTTCAGCTCGCCGTCCGGGAACAGGCCGAGGGCATCGCGCGCCATGGCGCCGTAATGCCGGGCCCGCTCGATGGTGGCGCGGAGCGTGCCGTGCCGCTCCATCAGCGCCAGCGCCTGTTCGAGGTCGCCCTCCTCCTGCTGGCGGCGTTCCAGGGTGCGCTTCCAGAAGGCCCGTTCCTTCGCGTCACCGCGGCGGAAGGCCAGGATCACCGGCAGGGTGATCTTGCCCTCCTTGAAATCGTCGCCGACATTCTTGCCGAAACTGGCGCTTCGCCCGGCATAGTCGAGCGCGTCGTCGACCAGCTGGAAGGCGATGCCGAGATTGCGGCCGTAGCTTTCCAGCGCGTCGCATTCGGCCTTGGGCCGGTCGGCGATCACGGCACCGACCCGGCAGGCGGCGGCGAACAAAGCCGCGGTCTTGGCCGCGATCACTTCGAGATAGGCGTCCTCCGAGGTCGCCGTGTCGTTCGAGGTGGTGAGCTGCTGCACCTCGCCCTCGGCGATCACCGCGGAAGCATTGCAGAGGATGCGCAGCACTTCGAGCGAACCGTCCTCGACCATCAGCTGGAACGAGCGGGTGAACAGGAAGTCGCCGACCAGCACCGAGGCTTCGTTGCCCCAGACGGTGTTGGCCGTCTTCTTGCCGCGGCGGAGCTCGCTCATGTCCACCACGTCGTCGTGCAGCAGGGTCGCGGTGTGGATGAATTCGACGCAGGCGGCGAGCAGCACCTGGCGGCTGCCGCGATAGCCGCAGAGCCGCGCGGCCGCGAGCGTGAGCATGGGGCGCAGCCGCTTGCCGCCGGAGGCGATGATATGGCCGGCGAGCTGCGGGATCAGCGGCACCCGGCTTTCCATCCGCTTGACGATCTCGACATTCACCCGGTCGAGATCGTCGCGCACCAGCGCGACCAGCGGCTCCAGCGAGGGCTTGCGTTCCGCCCCGCGATCCAAGGCGACGATAACGGCCACCCGCCCGACCTCTCCGGCTGTTGTGGCCGCGGCCGGAAAGCCGCGGACCTGACACTTCGGCCGGAGCATAGGCGCCGGCCCCGGGGGGTCAAGGCGCGGGGCGGAGGGGCCGGCCGGTACGGCATCACCGTTGCATGAGGGACGCCGGACCGAGAGGATCACCGGGTCGGGGTCCGGCTCCGGGAGGACGGCATGGATTGGGGCGAGGCACGCTTTCGCAACCACGCGCTGCTGGTGGTCGACATGCAGAACGACTTCGTGCGGGTGGGCGCGCCGCTCGAAGTGCCGGAGGCGCGGGCGACCATCGCCGCCAACCGCCGGCTGATCGATGCCTTCCGCGCGGCCGGCCGGCCGGTGGTGTTCACCCGCTTCCTGGCGACGCCGGAGCCGAGCCTGCTGTGGAACTGGTCGCCGGTCTGCGCGCCGCCGGTCAAATGCTGCTGGTCCGGGCATATGCGGCACTATCCCGATATCGACGGCACCCGCGACTGCGCGGCGGTGATCGACGAGCTGGCGCCCGCGCCGGGCGAGCTGGTGATCGACAAATACGGCTATGGCGCCTTCCACGGCACGCGGCTCGCCGGCGGCTTGCGCGAGCGCGGCATCGCCTCGCTCTTCGTCACCGGCACGGTGACCCAGATCTGCGTCGAGGAAACCGCGCGGGAGGCGTTCCACGAGGGCTTCCTCACCACCATCGTGTCGGACGCCGTCTCCACCTATCTCCCGCATCTCGGCGCCGCCACGCTGGAGAATTTCGGCCGCAAGTTCGGCTGGGTCGAGGCAAGCGCGGCGGTGCTGCCGCGCATCTGAGAGCCCCTCCCCCGACGAAGTCGGGGGAGGCTGGGTGGGGGTTTTCTTTTTTCTGAAGACTGTGCGGCGGCAAACCCCACCCCGGCCCTCCCCGTCCGGCGACGGGGAGGGAGAGGCAGAGGCGATCAGAACGTCTTCCAGTCGCCGGACTGCTCGAAGGCGAAGGCGGCGCGGTAGATGGTCGGCTCGTCGAAATGCTTGCCGATCAGCATGCAGCCGGCCGGCAGGCCGTCGATCATGCCGCAGGGGATCGACATCGCCGGATGGTGCGTCAGGTCGAACGGCGCCGTGTTGCCGATCATCTCCAACGCGCGCGCGACATATTCCTCGCGGCTGCAGCCGGGCTCCGGCAGCCTGGTCGCCTTCATCGGCGTGGTCGGCATCAACAGCAGGTCGTAGCTTGCCAGCGCCTTCTCGTAGGCGGCGGTGAGGCGGCGCACCAGGTTGATCGCCTTGCCGTAATAGCGCGAGCCGTGCTGGTTGCGGATATAGGTGCCGAGCATGGTGAAGAGCTTGGTCGTCTCCGACAGCTCGTTCGCCCGGCTGCGCCAGCCATGGTGCTTGTCCATCAGCGAGGTGACGTAGAGGTCCGGGCGGCTGACGCCATAGCCGTCGCCCCACATCATGGTCTGGGCCAGGCCCTCGGTGCCGATGGGCGTCCAGATCGCCGGGCCGACCAGGTGCATCGGGATCGACACTTCCTCCACCGTCGCGCCAAGCTTGGCGAAGCGCTTGGAGGCTTCCATCACCTTGGCGTCGACCGCCTTCTCGGAGACGGGAAGGCCGAAGCCTTCCTTCACCACGCCGATCTTCAGGCCCTTGATGTCGGCTTCCAGCGCCTTGGTATAGGGCTTCACCTTCGGCGCCTTGATGCGCGGGTCGTAGCCGTCGTCGCCGGCCAGCACTTCCAGCATCAGCGCGTTGTCGGCCACCGTCGCCGTCATCGGCCCGGTGTGATCGACGAAGATCTCGATCGGCATGATGCCGGTATAGGGAACCAGGCCCCAGGTCGGCTTCATGCCGTAGATGCCGCAGAACGAGGCGGGCATGCGGATCGAGCCGCCCTGATCGCCGCCGATCGCCATGTCGACCTCGCCGAGGCCGACCAGGGTGCCGGAGCCGGAGGACGAGCCGCCGGCCGAATAGCCCATCTTATGCGGGTTGTGCACCGCGCCGGTCGAGTTCGTGTGGCTGCCGCCGGAGAGGCAGAAATGCTCGCAATGCGCCTTGCCGAGGATGGTCGCGCCCTCGTCCAGCATGCGCGTCACGATGGTCGCGTCGATCTCCGGCACATAGCCTTCGAGCGTCGCGGCGCCGTTCATCATCGGCACGCCGGCCAGCATGACGTTGTCCTTCAGCGCCACCGTCTTGCCCTTGAGCTTGCCGGATGACGCGCCCTTGACCTCCGACTTCCAGTACCAGGCGTTGTATTTGTTCTCCTCCGGCGCCGGGCGGTAACCGGGCGTGCGCGGATATTTCACCGGCGGCAGCTCGTCCGGCATGGCGTCGACGATGTTGTAGGCCTCGACCGAGCCGGCAATGAGGCCGATGAAGGAGGCGATGTCGGTGTCGGTCAGGGACAGGCCCACCTCGGTCGCGACGGCTTTCAGCTGCTCCGGTGTCGGCACCTTCACGGTCATGCTGGCTCTCCCTTGCGGTTTGCCGCCGGCCGCAGCCGGCGGGTTGCGGTTGTCAGTGTCCGAAGCCCACGAATTCGCCGATCATGGCGGTGTCCTTCATCGCCGCCGCCTCGACCTCGCGGGTGATGCGGCCCTTCTGGATCAGCAGCACGCGATCCGACAGTGCCGAGATGAAGTCGAGATTCTGTTCGACCAGCACCAAAGTGAAGCCGGCGCGGCGATGGCGCAGCGCCAGCAAGGTGTCGATGATCTCGTCGATGATCGAGGGCTGGATGCCTTCGGTCGGCTCGTCGAGCAGGATCAGGCGCGGATCGGCGCAGAGCGAGCGCGCCAGGGCGAGCAGCTGCTGTTCGCCGCCGGAGAGCGCGCCGCCGGGGCGGTCGAGCAGCCGCTCCAGGCGCGGAAAATCCGCCAGCACGGCATCGAGTGCCTGGCTCTCGTTGCCCTGCCGCGCCGCGAAGCCCATGCGCAGGTTGTCGCGAACGGTCAAGGTCGGGAAGATCTCGCGCCCCTGCGGCACGAAGCCGAGGCCCGCCCGCGCCCGGTGATGGGTCGGCGCATGGGTGATATCGGCGCCGGCAAAGCGCACCTCGCCGGCGGTGGCCGGCAGATAGCCCATCAGAGTGCGCAACAGCGTCGTCTTGCCCATGCCGTTATGGCCGAGGATGCCGACGAACTCGCCTTCGCGGACCGCGAAGCTGATGCCGGCCAGGATCGGCACCTTGCCGTAGCCGGAAGCGAGACCCTGCACCGCGAGCAGGGTCATGCCGCCACCCGCTTGCCGAGATAGACGTCGCGCACGCGGGCGTCGCGCATCACCGCCTCGACATCGTCTTCCACCAGCACCGCGCCCTGATGGAAGACGGTGACCTTGCGCGCGATCATGCGGACGAACTGCATGTCGTGTTCGACCACGATCAGCGCCTGGGTGCGATTGATCTCGCGGATGATCGCCGCCAGTCGCTCGGTCTCCTCGTGCGTCATGCCGGCGGCCGGCTCGTCGAGCAGGATCAGCGCCGGCTCCGCCGCCAGCACGATCGCCAACTCCACCAGCTGGCGCTGACCGTGGGCGAGCTCACCGACGGCTCGCGCCGCGAGATCGGCGATGCCGACCCGGGCCATCGCCTCCTCGACGATCCGCGCGGTCATGCGGGGCGTGCGCCCGCGCCGGGCCGAGACCCAGATGTTCTCCTGCACCGAAAGCCCGTTGAAGACGTTGGGCACCTGGGTCTTGATGCCGACGCCGAGGCGGGCGATGTCGTGGCTGTTGAGGCCGGTGATTGGCTTGCCGCGGAACAGGATCTCCCCCGCCGTGGGGATGTACTGCCCGGTCAGGCATTTGAAGAAGGTGCTCTTGCCGGCGCCGTTCGGGCCGATCAGGCAGCGGAGCTCGCCTTCCTCCAGCAGGAAATCCACCTCGTTCACTGCGGTGACGCCGCCGAACCGCATCACCAGGTTGCGGGTCTCGAGCAGCGGCTTCATGCCCGCTTGCCTTCCGGCGCCGGCAGGATCACTTCCGGTGGCGTCCGTCGCCGGGCGCGAGCCATCAGCCAGGTCGAGAGATCGGCGAGGCCCGGCAGCAATCCCTTCGGCAGCAGCAGCACGACGAAGCAGAGGATGCCGCCCAGCACCAGCAGTGAATTGGCCCAGGGCACGGTCGAGATCCAGATCGACAGCGCCTGCAGGCCGAAGCACGCGAGCAGCGGACCGACGAAAGTGCCGACCCCGCCCGCCATCACCCAGATCAGCACCTTGGCCGACATCTCGAGCGAGAAGGCGTTGGGGTCGATGAACGACTGATAGGCGGCATAGAGCGCGCCGCCGAGGCCGGCAATGGCGCCGCCGATGGTGAAGACCAGCAGCTTGATCATCCGCACGTCGTAGCCGAGCAGCGAGGCGCGGACCTCGTTCTCCTTGACCGCCACCGAGAGCCGACCGAATCGCGTCGCCTGGATGAACTTGAGCAGCAGATAGGTTGCGATCAGGAAGAAGGCGGCGATGTAGAACACCTCGACCGGATCGAACATGCGGCTCGGATCGCCGGGCACGTTGAGCGGCGGCACCGATGGTATGCCGTTGAAGCCGCCGAGCCGCGCCGTGCCGATCATGTACTCCGGGCCTGCGGTGGAGTTGATCAGCTTCCAGATGATCAGGGTGAAGACGAGCGTCACTACGCCCAGATAGACGTCCGACAGCCGGCCATAGAACATGAAATAGCCGAGCGCCGCGGCGACGGTGGCCGCAATGAAGATCGCCATCAGGAATGGCACCGTCGTCTCGTTCATGTTGATGGCGGCGATGGCGAAGGTGTAGCCCCCGAGGCCGAAGAACGCGCCCTGGCCGAAGCAGAGGATGCCGCCGAGCCCCCAGATATAGGCGAGGCTGAGCGTGTAGATCCCGAGCACGACGTAGAGCGTGTACTGCATCACCTCGAAAGCATCGGCCACCATCGGAATCAGGATCGTGATGGCGATCCCGGCCGCGGTGGTCGCAAGCGTGCCGAGCAGAAAACGAGGGACCATCAGAGGCTCCTCCGGAAGAACCGACCGGTAATGCCCTGCGGCAGGATGCGGAGCAGCACCACGGCGATGAACAGCAGGGCCACGTCGCCGATCACCGGCGTGGTGGCGAAAGTGGTGAGCTGGCTGACGCTGCCGAGCAGGGTCGAGGCCGATCCGGTGCCGGCGACGATGGCGGCGCCGCCGGTGATCACGGTGATGAAGGCCTGCGCGATGAAGGCGATGCCCATGGTGGGCACCACGCCGGTGATCGGCGCCAGCACGCCGCCGGCGAGCCCGGTCAGCGCCGCGCCGATGCCGAAGGTGACCATGTAGATCCTGGGCGGACTGAGGCCCAGCGCCGCCGCCATGTTGGGGTTCTGCATGGTGCCGCGGGCGATCAGCCCGAGCCGGGTGAAGCGGAGCACGGCGACGGTGGCGGCGAGCAGCACCGCGCCGACCAGGATGATGAAGAGCGAATAACCGGCCACGCGGAAGCGGCCGATCTCGAACGAGCCGACCGAGACCGAGACGCCCTCCAGCGTGTTGCCGAACACCACGGTGACGAAGCCGACGATGAACAGCGACAAGCCCCAGGTGGCGAGCAGGGTGTCGAGCATGCGGCCGTAGAGGAAGCGGATGAAGCAGCGCTCAATCGCCACACCGACCAGTCCGACGACCAGCGGCGCCAGCACCAGCATGGCGACCCAGGTGTTGATGCCGGCCTTGGCCGAGAGCACCACCGTGTAGCCGCCCAGCATCAGGAACTCGCCATGGGCGATGTTCACGATGCGCATCATGCCGAAGATGATCGCGAGCCCGATGCTGATCAGCACCAGGCCCGCAATCGCGCGGAGCACCTCGATCAGGACGACCAGCCCGTAATCCATGCGTGGGGCTCCGGTTACTCTGGACTTACAGCTTGATCTGGTAGTGCTGGTTCTCGTTTGGGTTCTTCTTCAGGTCGCAGACCGCCTGCGTATCGGCCGGCGGCTGCTGCGCGAAGCTCTCCAGGATGACGAATTCCCGGTTCTTCAGGTCGGCGAGGTAGACGTCGCGCGTCACGTGGTGGGTGACGGGATCGATCGTCACCTTGCCGGAGGGCATGTCGAGGCTGATGCCGCTTTCCAGCGCCTCGATCACCTTCATGCGGTCGAGCGTGCCGGCCTTCTTCACCCCGGCGGCCCAGAGCATCATGCCCTCGTAGGTGCAGACCGAGAGCTCGGTCAGCAGCGGGCCGTTGCCGGCCGGCGGCGCGGCGCCGAGCTTGGCCTGCACCTTGGCCTTGAACGCCTTGTTGGCCGGCGTGTCGATGGTCGGGTAGTAGCCGTAGCAGGAGATGATGCCTTCGCTCTCCTCCGGGGTGATCAGGATCGGCTCCGTCCCGCCGGCGCCGAATGTGGTGGAGGCGATCGGGATCTGCTTCTTCATGCCGGCGGCGGCCCATTGCCGGTAGAAGCCGAGATGGGCGGCGCCGACCAGGACCGACATGACAAGGTCGGGCTTGGCCGCCTGGATCTTCTGAATGGTCGGGCCGAAATTGGTGACGTCGAGCGGGAAGAAGTCGGTCGACAGCACCTGACCGCCATTCTCCTCGACATACTTCTTCACCCAGGCCGAGGTGATCTGGCCATAATTGTAGTCGGCCGCGATGGTGTAGACCTTCTTGCCCCATTTCTTCATCACGTGCGGCACCAGCTTCTGCACGGTCTGCGCCGGCGTGGTGCCGGTGCAGAAGCAGTTGCGGTCGCAGACGCCGCCCTCGTAGAGGGTGTTGTAGAAATAGAGCGTATTGAAGCGGCGGAGCGCCGGGCGGATCACTTCGCGGCTGGCCGAGGTGATGCCGCCATGCACCACCGAGACCTTGTCCTTCAGCGCCACCTGCTGGGCGAGCGACGCATAGAGCTGCATGTTCGATTGCGTGTCGGCGCCGATCAGCTTGAGCTTGCGGCCGAGCAGACCGCCCTGCGCGTTGATCTCGTCGACCGCGAAGCCCAGCACCTGTTGCATCGGCTTGCCGGCGAAGTCGAGACCGCCGGTCTCGTCATGCAGGCCACCCACCAGAATGTCGGCGCCTTGCGCCGTCGCAAACTTCGGCATCAACGCGGATGCGCCGAGCATCGCGCCCGATGCTGCCGATGCCTTCAGAAATCCCCTGCGGTCGATGCCCATACGTCACCCGTCCCCTTGTTGGTCGCGCCTTGCACCTCCCTGATCATGATTCGTCATTTGTTGCTTTTTCAAGTATATTCTTTTCGGTCCTTCCACGGCGAGGCTAGTAGCTCGCAACAACCCTGAAATCGAAGTCATCCGCAGCCGCAAGGTGCACGACGTGACGCTCGCCCATCTCGATGGCCGGCCGCTGGCGCCGCGCCGTGCGCACGCGCGTTCGTCGCATTCCGCTGGCATGCAGGACGCGCGCGCCGATATACCCGTTCGCATTGGCGATGGCGGCGAGCGTGTGGAAGCCCTCGTAGCAGGATTGCCCGAAGGCGTTCGGCGGCGGCGCCGCTTCGCCGAAGCAATCGTGATAGCTCTCGAGAAAGCTCGCATTGGCGGCCGAGCGCACGGTGGAGAAATAGCTGGAGGCGACCAGCAGGCCCTCCACGTTCTCCGGGCCGAGCGCGTAGAGCACCGTCTCGTCGGTCGCGAGGGCGAAGCGCCGCACCTGGCCGGCCAGGCCGGCAGCGACGAAGGCCCGGTGGAACCGCACACCTTCCAGGCCGAGCAGCAGCATGATGACGGTATCGGCGCGCCGCCGGCGGATAGCATCGAAGATCGGCTCGTAATCCGTGGTGTCGAACGGCAGGAGCTGCTCGCCGACCACGCTGCCGCCCAGCGACTGCACGATCGAACGGATCTTCGGCAGCGACACCCGCGGCCAGACATAGTCGTTGCCGAGCAGGAAGAAGCGGGAGGCGCCGCGATGCTCGCGCAGCCAGGCAATGCCGGGACGTCCCAGATCGGCCGCCGTGTCGCCGATCGCCAGCACGCCGGCGCCGATATCGCCGCCTTCATGCTGCGGCGTGTAGATGTAGGGCACGCGGCCGCGCAAGGTGGCCATCACGCTCTGGCGGATGTCGCTCGGATGCATGCCGACGATGGCGGTGACCTCGTCGAGCTCGACCAGCGACGCCGTCTCGATCGCCGCCGCTTCGGCCGTGGCGCCGCAATCGCCGATCACGAGGTCGATGGCACGCCCGAGGATGCCGCCGCGGGCGTTGATCTCGGCCACGGCGAGCATCGCGCTGGCCTCGCAGGATTCCGACCAAATGCCGGCCGGCCCGCTTCTCGGAATGAGCAGCCCAATCTTGGTCCGACGCACGACCGCCTCCATGCAGGGCTACGCGGCGTCTACAGCCTGCGGATGGTCAGAGCTCGCCTGAATCCAGACCCAAGAACCGTGCCAATTTGCCGACCGTGTCGGCGCGGCGCGCTGGTCGCTCCCCGCTTCCTCTTGATTTCTCGCGCGCGGACCAATTCTGCACCCCGGCGGTGCGCTGCGCCGGACAAGGACGCTGCCCCATTTCGCGCCGCTTGAGAATTGCCGGCCCAGAAACTGAGCAAACAGCAAGCCGACTGACGATGTAAGGGCGAATCAGTTGAACCGGGCGGCCTCCCTCCGCTATCTACTTTCCGGGGAAACCAATGAAACACCAACAGTTGGGAACGGCACCGTGGGTACCGATAGCTTGCAGGATCACCTCGCCTACCTGATCGCCAGCGTCAATCGGCAGCTCGAGGAGGAGCTGGTCGAGAAGCTGCGCCCGCAGGGCATTCCGCTCGAACAGTCGCGCATTCTCGGGATTCTGGCCGACGGCAAGGGACGGCCGATGACCGAGCTCGCTGCCCAGGTGCTGGTGGAAGCGCCGACCCTGACCAAGATCATCGACCGCATGGTCGCCCAGTCGCTGGTCTACCGCGCGCCCGACCCGGCCGACCGCCGCCGCGTGCTGATCTTCCCGACCCGGCGGGGCGTCACCACCTGGCGGCGCATCCGCGACATCTCGCGCGCCCAGCAGCAGCGCATCATGGGCCGGCTGAAGCCCGCCGATGCCCAGCGGCTCGCCACGCTGCTGCGAGGTCTTGTCCCCCCGGACGCATGAAGGCGCCGCCGTTGCGCCCGGCGCCGCTCGACCGCTAAGGTCCGCCCAGGCCGCAGGCCATTATCGATAACGGGGAGAGAGCAATGAACGATCTGCCGGGCGTGCGGCTGACGGGCGCGATGAAGCCGGGTTACGACACGGTGCTGACGCCGGAAGCCCTCGCCTTCGTGGTTGCCCTTCAGCGCAAGTTCAATGCCCGCCGCCTCGCCCTGCTGGAGCGCCGCGCCACCCGCCAGGCTCGGCTGGATGCGGGCGAGAAGCCGGATTTTCTGCCCGAGACCAAGGCGATCCGCGAGGCCGACTGGACCGTGGCGCCGCTGCCGCCCGACCTGCTGGACCGCCGGGTCGAGATCACCGGGCCGGTCGACCGCAAGATGATCATCAACGCGCTGAATTGCGGCGCCAATGTCTTCATGGCCGATTTCGAGGACGCGACCACGCCCTCCTGGTCAAACCAGGTCGAAGGCCAGATCAACCTGCGCGACGCGATCAAGCGCCAGATCGACTTCACCGAGGCCTCGACCGGCAAGGCCTACAAGCTGAACCCGAAACATGCCGTGCTGCTGGTCCGCCCGCGCGGCTGGCACCTGCCGGAGCGGCATGTCGAGGTCGACGGCCAGCCGATGTCGGGCTCGCTGTTCGATTTCGGCCTCTACTTCTTCCACAATGCGCGGCAGCTCGTCGCCAACGGCACCGGGCCGTATTTCTACCTGCCGAAGATGGAGAGCCATCTCGAGGCCAGGCTCTGGAACGATGTGTTCGTGGAGGCGCAAGGCCGGCTCGGCATCCCGCGCGGCACCATCAAGGCGACGGTGCTGATCGAGACCATCCTCGCCACCTTCGAGATGGACGAGATCCTGTACGAGCTGCGCGACCACTCCGCCGGCCTGAATTGCGGCCGCTGGGACTACATCTTCTCCTTCATCAAGAAGTTCGCCGAGGCGCCCTGGGCGGTGATGCCCGACCGCGCCCAGGTGACCATGACGACGCATTTCCTGCGCTCCTACAGCCAGCTCGTCATCAAGACCTGCCATCGCCGCAATGTGCATGCGATGGGCGGCATGGCGGCGCAGATCCCGATCAAGGACGATACCGCCGCCAACGACGCGGCAATGGAGAAGGTGCGCGCCGACAAGAAGCGCGAGGCCGGCGACGGCCATGACGGCACCTGGGTGGCGCATCCCGGGCTGGTCGCCATCGCCAAGGCCGAGTTCGACGCCGTGATGAAAACGCCGAACCAGCTCGCCAAGAAGCGCGAAGACGTGAAGGTGACGCCGGCCGACCTGATCAAGGTGCCGGAAGGCCAGATCACCGAGGCGGGCCTGCGGCAGAACATCAATGTCGGCATCGGCTATACCGAAGCCTGGCTGCGCGGCGTCGGCTGCGTGCCGCTCTACAACCTGATGGAAGATGCGGCGACGGCAGAGATCAGCCGCGCGCAAGTGTGGCAGTGGGTGCGCCACAAGGCCAAGCTCGCCGACGGCCGCCCGATCGATCTCGCACTGTGTCGGCAGGTGATCAAGGAAGAGCTGGAACGAACCCGCGGCCAGGTCGGCGACAACCGCTACAAGGCCGGCCGCTACGAGGACGCCGCCAAGCTGCTCGACAACCTGATCGCCGGCGAGAAGTTCACCGAGTTCCTGACGCTGCCGGCCTACGACAGGATCGTCAGCGAAGGCGCGTAGTCGCCGCTACTCCTCCCCCGACGAAGTCGGGGGAGGTTGGGTGGGGGTTTTCTCTTTTCCGCTATCGGCGGCGCGGCCGCAAACCCCACCCCGGCCCTCCCCGCCTGTCGGCGGGGAGGGGGAGTAAAAACGTCAGGCCGCCTGATAGCCCAGGACCGCCTTCACTTCGAGGAATTCCTCGAACCCGTACTTGCCCCATTCGCGGCCGTTGCCGGACTGCTTGTAGCCGCCGAACGGCGCCGAAAAATCGGGCGCCGAGCCGTTCAGGTTGATCTGGCCGGCGCGGAGCTGGGCCGCCACCTTGCGGGCATGCTCGCGCTCGCCCTGCACATAGCCGGCGAGGCCGTAGACCGTGTCGTTCGCCATGTCGACCACCTGCTCTTCGCTCTCGTAGGGCAGGATCGACAGCACGGGGCCGAAGATCTCCTCGCGCGAGATCGTCATCTCCGGCTTCACATTGGCGAACACCGTCGGGCGGACGTAGTAGCCGCGGTTCAGGCCTTCCGGACGGCCGGTGCCGCCGGTGACCACCGTCGCCCCTTCCTTGATGCCGGCCTCGATCAGCGCCTGGATCTTCTTGAACTGGGTCTCGCTGACCACCGGGCCGATCACCGTGTCCTTGGCCTGCGGATCGCCGACCTTCACCTTCTCCGCCGCCGCCTTGGCGATGGCGACCGCCTGGTCGTGCTGCGAGCTGTGCACGAACATGCGGGTCGGCGCGTTGCAGGACTGGCCGGAATTGGTGAAGCAGGCGGTGACGCCGCCCGCCACCGCCTTCTGCAGGTCGGCGTCCTGCAGGATGATGTTGGCCGACTTGCCGCCGAGCTCCTGATGCACGCGCTTCACCGTGTCGGCGGCCGCCTTGGCGACCAGGATGCCGGCGCGCGTCGAGCCGGTGAAGGAGACGAGGTCGACATCCGGGTGCGAGGCGATCGCCTGGCCGACGGTCGGGCCGTCGCCGTTGACGAGATTGAACACGCCCTTCGGCACGCCGGCCGCGTCCAGCACCTCGGCGAACAGGATGGCGTTGAGCGGCGCGATCTCGCTCGGCTTCAGCACCATGGTGCAGCCGGCGGCGAGCGCCGGCGCGACCTTGCACATGATCTGGTTGATCGGCCAGTTCCAGGGCGTGATGAAGCCGCAGACGCCGATCGCCTCGCGCGCGATCAGGGTCGAGCCCTCGACATGCTCGAACTGGTAGTCCTGCAGCACCTTGATCATCGAGTTCAGATGCGCCAGGCCGGTCGCGGCCTGGGCCTTGGTGGCGAGCCAGGCCGGCGCGCCCATCTCCGACGAGATCGCACTGGCAATATCGGCGTAGCGCGACTGGTAGACCTCCATGATCTTCTTCAGCAGGGCGACGCGCTCGTCCTTGCTGGTCTTGGAGAAGGTGGCGAAGGCCTTCTTCGCCGCCTTGACGGCGCGGTCGACATCGGCGGCCGAGCCCATGCTGATCTGGGCCACCGGCTCCTCGGTCGCCGGGTTGATCACGTCGAGCGTCTTCGGCTGGATCGGGTCGACCCAGGCGCCGTCGATATAGAACTGCTTGTTATGGCTCATTCGGGGTTCCTCCCAGGTGCGGATGAGATGGCCGGCATGCTATCGCAGGCCCGGCCGGATGGCATCAGGCGCCGCGCGGCTCCCTGAGGCAGATTGCCGCGACAAAGCCGGCAAAGCCGAGAATGGTCAAGCTCGCGAAGGCGAACAGATAGGTATCGGGCTGGTAGATCCGGATACCGGCCGACATGGTGCCCGCCCAGCGCAGGTCAAGCAGGGTCCCGATGACGAGCTGCATCACGCCGCCGATGCCGACGACGCAAGTGTTCACCAGGCCATAGGCGGCACCCGAAGCCGAAGCCGGGTTCTGCTCGCGCGCCACAATGAACCCGGTCAGCATCACGCCCGCCGAAAGGCCGTGCAGGGCGAGCAAGGCCTCGACCGCCCCGATCGGCAGGCGCTCCGGCCAGAACAGGACGGCCGCCATGGTCGCCGTGGCGAAGAACGAGCCGGTGGCCGCCACCGGCCGCCGCCGCCCGATCCAGTTGATGACGAAGCCGACGCTGATCGCGCCGGCCATCCAGCCGTAGAACATGAAGGTGGTGACCTGGCCGGCCGATGCCTTGTCGATTCCGTAGGCGATCTGCAGATACGGCACGCCCCACAATCCCGCGAAGGCCTGGATCGGCGCCGTCAGCGACATGCTGAACAGCGCGCAGATCCAGGTCTGCGGGTTGCGCGCGACCAGCTTCAACCCGAGCAGCAGGCCGTGCGACGTTTCCGCCGGCCTGACGCGGTCGCGCACCAGGATCCAGAACCCGGCGGCCAGCGCGAGCCCGACCAGGCCCAGCACGGCGTTGGTCTGCTGCCAGCCGATCGCGCCGATGGCGACCGCCAGCGGCACCTGGCCCAGCACCGCACCCGCCACGCCGACGGTCTGCGCGATGCCGGTCAGCAGCGGAAAGCGGCGCGGCTCGAACATCTGGGTGGCGACGGTCAGGCAGCCGACCCAGCTGAAGGCGGCGCCGATGCCGATCAGCAGCCGGCCGACCGACAGGCCGAGGAGCGAGCCGCCATAGGCGAAGACGATGCTGCCGATGCCGATGATCGCGAGCGCCGCGCTGACCAGCCGGCGCGGCCCCAGGCGATCGAGCAGCACGCCGACCGGAATCTGCAGGCCGGCATAGGCCCAGAAATAGAGCGCTGCCAGATTGCCCAATGCGGCAGCGCCGACACCGAGGTCGCGCATCAGCTCGGCCACCATCACCGATGGCGCCACGCGATGCACGAAGCCGTAGCAGAAGAAGGCGGCGGCGAGCGCGAAGGCCACAACCGCCCGCCAGGGCTGCACGCCCTGCCCCATCCGTTTCCTCTCCCGCCCTCCCCCTCGCGAGCGGGATCAGGCCTTCACGATCTTGTCGCGGCCGCGCGGCACCGCTTTCGTCGCATTGCGCGCATCGATCACCAGTTTCGACCACTCTACCAGCGCCGCGTAGTCGATGCCGTCGTGGTCGGTGCAGATCAGGGCTGCGTCATGCGCGGCGATCGCCGCCTTGCCCCAGGCAACGGACCGGCGACCGATCAGGGTCGGATGCTCGCGCAGGCGCGGAATGACCGGGACGAAGGGATCGAAATACTCGACCTTGGCGCCCTGCTTCTCCAGCAGCTCGGTCAGCTTGAAGGCCGGGCTCTCGCGACAATCCTCGACGTTCTTCTTGTAGGCGACGCCGATCAGCAGGATGCGGGCGCCCTTCAGCGCCATCGCGAAGCGGTCGTTCAGCGCCTCGGCCAAGCGGCCGACGACATAGGCGGGCATGGCGGTATTGACCTCGCCAGCGAGCTCGATGAAGCGGGTCGCGACATCGTATTCGCGCGCCTTCCAGGTCAGGTAGAAGGGATCGATCGGGATGCAATGCCCGCCGAGACCGGGCCCCGGATAAAACGGCATGTAGCCGAACGGCTTGGTCTTCGCCGCCTCGATGACCTCCCAGACATCGATGCCCATGCGCTCGAACACGACCTTGAGCTCGTTCACCAGCGCGATGTTGACGGCGCGGAAGATGTTCTCGGTGATCTTCACCGCCTCCGCCGCGTCGGGGCTGGACACGGGCACGACCTTGACCACCGCCTCGCCGTAGAGCGCGAGCGCGGCATCCAGCGCGCCCGTGCCGTCACCGCCGACGACCTTCGGGATGGTCGAGGTCTCGTAGTCGATATTGCCGGGATCCTCGCGCTCGGGCGAATAGGCGAGCAGGAAGTCGGCGCCGGATTTCAGGCCCCCCGCTTCCAGCAGCGGCCGCACCACCTCGCGCGTGGTGCCGGGATAGGTGGTCGATTCGAGCACCACCAGCTGGCCGCGCCGCAGGTGGCGGCCGATCTCGGCCGCCGTCGCCTCGACGAAGGTCATGTCGGGCTCGCGCTGGCGGGTCAGCGGCGTCGGCACGCAGATCAGGATTGCATCCGCCTCGCCCAGGCGGGAGAAGTCGGCGCTTGCCTCGAAGCGGCCGGTCGCGCGCATGGCGGCGACCTTGGCGTCGGGAATCTGCCGGATGTAGGAGCGCCCGCCGTTCAGCGCCGTGACCTTTTCGGGATCCACGTCGAATCCCAGGACCGGGAATCCCTTGTCGTTGAAGGCGCACACCAGCGGCAGTCCGACATAGCCGAGCCCGATCACGCCGATCCGCGCGGTATGCGCGCGGATCCGTTCGACCAATGCCGCGACGGGAAAGGTGGTAGTCGATTCATCCATGTTAACGCAGCCCAGAATCCGGCCCCGATCCGCCATCTGGAGGCCGCAAAGAGCCTTCTTATAGCGGGCTGTCCGGGGCATCAGTCACGGAAAATTCACCCGCCGGCAGCGACGGTTGCGCTTAAGCGCGCCGACGTGGCACAACCGCCCCGTTGCGCGCACCGGCGAACAACAGGCCAACGCCCGAACAGGTAGAACGCCATGAGAAAACCGGTCCGTAAGGCCGTATTCCCCGTCGGCGGCATGGGAACCCGCTTCCTCCCCGCCACCAAGGCGATGCCGAAGGAAATGCTGCCCGTCGTCGACAAGCCCTTGATCCAGTACGCGGTCGAGGAGGCGCAGGCGGCCGGCATCGAGCAGCTGATCTTCGTCACCGGCCGCGGCAAATCGGCCATCGAGGACCATTTCGACCATTCCTTCGAGTTGAGCCACCTGCTCGGCTCGCGCGGCAAGGAAGAAATGCTGAATTCCATCACCAGCTGGGTGCCGGGTCCCGGACGGGTGTCCTATACCCGCCAGCAGGAACCGCTCGGCCTCGGCCATGCCGTCTGGTGCGCGCGCGACCTGGTCGGCGACGAGCCCTTCGCCGTGCTGCTCGCCGACGACCTGATCCTGTCCCGCACCCCGTGCCTGAAGCAGATGACCAACGCCTATGCCGAGACCGGCGGCGTGATGATCGCCACCATGGACGTGCCGAAGGAACACGTCTCGCGCTACGGCATCATGAAGGTGAAGCGCGACGACGGGCGGCTCGCCGAAGTGAGCGGCATGGTGGAGAAGCCGTCGCCCGACAAGGCGCCGTCGACGCTCGCCGCAATCGGCCGCTATATCCTGCACCCCGAAGTTTTCGATCATCTGGAGAAGGTCGAGCGCGGCGCCGGCGGCGAGATCCAGCTGACCGACGCGCTGGCGCGCATGATCTCGACGCACCCCTTCCACGGCTTCCGCTTCGAGGGCGAGCGCTTCGATTGCGGCGACAAGGTCGGCTTCCTACAGGCCAACGTCGCCTTCGCCCTGGCCCGCGAGGACATGCGCGGGGAGGTCGCCGACTTCGTCCGCAATCTCTCCAACACGCTCTGAGCCGGAGGCGCGGTCATGGAAGTCGCGATGATCGGGACGGGCTATGTCGGCCTCGTCTCCGGCGCCTGCTTCTCCGAGTTCGGTCACACGGTGGTTTGCGTCGACAAGGAGGCGGCCAAGATCGAGAGCCTGAAGCGGGGCGAGATTCCGATCTACGAGCCCGGGCTCGACACGCTGGTGAAGAAAAACGTCGAGGCCGGCCGGCTGCGCTTCACCACCGATCTGAAGGACGCGATCAAGGCGGCCGACGCGGTCTTCATCGCCGTCGGGACGCCGTCGCGCCGCGGCGACGGCGAGGCCGACCTGACCTATGTCTATGCGGCGGCGAAGGAGATCGCGCAGTCGCTCGATCACTACGCCGTGGTGGTGACCAAGTCGACCGTGCCGGTCGGCACCGGCCGCGAGGTCAAGCGCATCCTGAAGGAGGCGCGGCCCGATCTGGAGCTCGATGTCGCCTCCAACCCGGAATTCCTGCGCGAAGGCTCCGCCATCGAGGATTTCATGCGGCCCGACCGCGTGGTGGTCGGTGCCGAGACCGATCGCGCAAAGGAAGTGATGCGCCGGCTTTACCGCCCGCTGTTCCTGCTCGAGACGCCGGTGCTGTTCACCGCGCTCGAGACATCGGAGCTGATCAAGTACGCTGCCAACACGTTTCTGGCCACGAAGATCACTTTCATCAACGAGATCGCCAACCTGTGCGAGCGGGTCGGCGCCAATGTCGATGACGTGGCGCGCGGCATCGGCCTGGACGGGCGCATCGGCAAGAAATTCCTGCATGCCGGGCCCGGCTATGGCGGGTCCTGCTTCCCGAAGGACACCCGCGCCCTGGTCGGCACCGCGCGCAAGCACGGTGCGCCGATCAAGATCGTCGAGACGGTGGTCGCCATCAACGACGCGCGCAAGCGCGAGATGGCGGAGCGCATCATCGAGGTCTGCGGCGACAACGTCGCCGGCAAGACCATCGCGGTGCTGGGTCTGACCTTCAAGCCGAATACCGACGACATGCGGGAAAGCCCGAGCCTCGATATCGTCCCCGCGCTGGTCGGCAAGGGCGCGACGGTGCGCGCCTACGACCCCGAGGGCATGAAGGAGGCACAGAAGGTGATGCCGCACATCACCTATTGCACCGATGCCTACGACGCGATGAAGGGCGCCGATTGCGTGGCGCTGATCACCGAATGGAACCAGTTCCGCGCCCTCAGCTTTGAACGCATGAAGCAGCTGGTGAAGCAGCCGGTGCTGGTCGATCTCCGCAACGTCTACAAGCCGGCGGAGATGGCCGCAGCGGGCATCGAGTACCACAGCATCGGGCGCCCGCACGTGCCGGTCGCCCCGAAGGGGTGACCGACATGGCGGCCTACAAGTTCCACCCCACGATCCTGCGCGAATACGACATCCGCGGCATCGTCGGCGAGACGCTGCACGAGAGCGATGCGGAGGCGATCGGCAGAGCCTATGCCACCATTGTGCGGCGCGGCGGCGGCAAGACCATCGCGGTCGGCCGCGACGGCCGCATGTCGTCCCCCGCCCTGGAGGCGGCGCTGGTGAAAGGCCTGACCGCCGCCGGCGCGGACGCGGTGCGGATCGGCGTCGGTCCGACGCCGATGCTGTATTTCGCCGTCCACCATCTGAAGGCCGATGCCGGCATCATGGTGACGGGCTCGCACAACCCGCCGACCCATAACGGCTTCAAGATGATGGTCGGCAAGCGGCCATTCTTCGGCGAGGACATCCTGGAGATCGGCACGATCGCCAATGCCGGCGCCTTCGCCGAAGGCCAGGGCAAGGCCAGCGAGAAGCCGGTCTTCGACGACTACATCGCCCGGCTGGCGCAGGACTACATCCCCGGCAAGGAACTGAAGATCGCCTGGGACGCCGGCAACGGCGCCGCCGGACCCGCCATGGCGGCGCTCGGCAAGAAGCTGCCGGGCCGCCATTTCATGCTGTTCGCCGAGATCGACGGCACCTTCCCGAACCACCATCCGGACCCGACGGTGCCGAAGAACCTGGAGGCGCTGCAGGCCACGGTTCAGCGGGAGAGATGCGATCTCGGCGTCGCCTTCGACGGCGATGGCGACCGCATCGGCGTGGTCGACAGCGAAGGCAGCATCCTCTGGGGCGACCAGATCCTGGCCTTCCTCGCCCGCGAGGTGCTGGGCGAGCATCCCGGCGCCACCATCATCGCCGACGTCAAGGCGAGCCAGATCCTGTTCGACGAGATTGCCAGGCTCGGCGGCAAGCCGCTGATGTGGAAGACCGGCCATTCGCTGATCAAGGCCAAGATGGCGGAGGCGAAGAGCCCGCTCGCCGGCGAGATGAGCGGGCATATCTTCTATGGCCACAAGTTCTACGGCCATGACGACGGCCTCTACGTCGCGGTCCGGCTGGCCAGCCTGCTCGCGCGCAGCGACTTTTCGCTCGCCGACTACCGCAAGCGCCTGCCCAAGGCGATCAACACGCCGGAGCTGCGCTTCGATTGCGCCGAGGAGCGCAAGTTCAAGGTCGTGCAGGAGGTCGCCGCCCGCCTCGCCAAGGAAGGCGCAGAGGTCGATGCGGTGGATGGCGTGCGGGTCAAATCGGCCGATGGCTGGTGGCTGCTGCGCGCCTCCAACACCCAGGCGGTGCTGGTCGCGCGCTGCGAATCCACCACCGAGGCCGGCCTCCAGCGGCTCAAGGCGACGCTCGCCAAGCAGCTGGCGGCGAGCGGGCTCAGCTTCCCGGAGGAAGGCGCAGCGTCCGGCCATCATTGAGCGGCTCCAAGTATGATGCGCAACACCGCCTAACTGATGCTTGACACATCACTAGAGATTGCTGAATGCTAACCTGACGTTGTTCAGGTCGGCATCGATGGCATTCCCGTCATGATCACCGCGGCGCAGCTGCGGGCCGCGCGCGCCCTGCTCGGCATCGACCAGCGCCAGCTGGCCGGCCTCGCCGGCTTGTCGGTGCCGACCATCCAGCGGATGGAGGCGAGCAACGACGTCATCCGCGGCAACGTCGACTCCCTGATGAAGCTGATCGCCGCCCTCGACGGCGCCGGCATCGAGCTGATCGGCGAGGGCGCCGCCAGTTCGTCCGGCGGTCGCGGCGTGCGGCTGAGATCGTCCGCGGCGGAGCCGAAGGACCGCCCATGACGCCGGCCGCGACCTCGCTGCTCTGCGTCGCGGCACTGCTCGCGACCGCGCTGGTTGCGGTGCCGTTCGGGCGGCGGGCCCGGGCGACCCCGGCGATCTACGGCGCCAGCCTGGCGGCCACCGTCGTCGCCCTCGCCGGCGCCCTGCTCCACCTGGTTGCCGGCGGCACTTCAGAGGTCGTGCTGCCGCTCGGCTTGCCCTGGCTCGGCGCGCATTTCCGACTCGACGCGCTGGCCGCCTTCTTCCTCGTCGTCGTCAATTTCGGCGGCGCGGCCGCCAGCCTCTACGGCCTGGGCTATGGCCGCCACGAGGAGGCGCCGCACCGCGTGCTGCCGTTCTTCCCGGCCTTCCTGGGGGCCATGAACCTGGTGGTGCTGGCCGACGATGCCTTCAGTTTCCTGCTGTGCTGGGAGTTCATGTCGCTCGCCTCCTGGGCGCTGGTGATCGCGCACCACCGCGCAACCGACAACACCCGGGCCGGCTACATCTACCTGGTGATGGCGAGCTTCGGGACGCTGGCCCTGCTGCTCGCCTTCGGCCTGCTCGCCGGGCCGCAGGGCGGCTACGGCTTCGCCGCGATGCGCGCCGCCGAGCACCCGCCGCTGGTCGCCGCCCTGGTGCTCGGACTGCTGATCCTCGGGGCCGGCTCCAAGGCTGGCCTGGTGCCGCTGCATGTCTGGCTGCCGCTCGCCCACCCGGCGGCGCCGAGCCACGTCTCCGCCCTGATGAGCGGGGTGATGACCAAGGTCGCGATCTACGGCTTCGTCCGCGTCGTGTTCGACCTGCTGAGCGAGCCGAGCTGGTGGTCCAGCATGGTGGTGCTGGCGCTCGGCGGCGCCACCGCCGTGCTCGGCATTCTCCACGCCTTGATGGAGCGCGACCTCAAGCGGCTGCTGGCCTACAGCACGATCGAGAATATCGGCGTGGTGTTCGTCGGCCTCGGCCTGGCCCTCGCCTTCCGCGCCGAGGGCATGGGCTGGGCGGCGGCGTTGGCGCTGACCGCGGCGCTGTTCCACGTGCTCAACCACTCACTGTTCAAGAGCCTGCTGTTCTTCGGCGCCGGCGCCGTGCTGGGCGCGACGGCGACGCGCGACATGGACCGGCTCGGCGGCCTGATCCACCGCATGCCGCGGACCAGCTTCGCCTTCCTGGTCGGCTGCGCCGCGATCTCGGCGCTGCCGCCGCTGAACGGCTTCGCGTCGGAATGGCTCGCCTTCCAGGCGATCCTACAGAGCCCCCAGCTCTCGGCCTGGGGGCTCAAGATCATGGTGCCGGCGGTCGGCGGCCTGCTCGCCCTGTCGGCCGCGCTCGCCGCGGCCTGCTTCGTCAAGGCCTTCGGCGTCACCTTCCTCGGCCGGCCGCGCTCCGACGCCGCGGCCGCGGCGCACGAGGTCGACCGCTTCTCGCAGGCCGCGATGTTCATCCTCGCCGGCCTCTGTCTCGCCGCCGGCATCCTGCCCGGCTTCGTGATCGATGCCGTGGCGCCGGTGACGCAGGCCCTGGTCGGCGACCGCATGCCGCGGCAGACCGGCGTCGAGTGGCTGTCGATCGTGCCGATCGCCGAGGGCCGCAGCTCCTATAACGGCCTGCTGGTCTTCCTGTTCATCACCATCTCGGCCTCGCTCGCCGTCGTGGTGATCCACCGCTTCGCCTCGCGGGCACTGCGTCGCGGCCCGGCCTGGGGTTGCGGCTTCGTCGAGCCGAGCCCGATGACGCAGTATTCCGGCGTGAGCTTCGCCCAGCCGATCCGCCGGGTATTCGGCACGCTGGCGTTCCGCGCCCGCGAGCATGTCGAGATGCCGCCGCCCGGCGACATGCGGCCGGCCCGCCTGACGGTGCAGATGCACGACCTGGTCTGGGACGCGCTCTACGCGCCGATCGCCGGCGCCATCGGCTTCGCCGCCGATCGTCTCAACACGCTGCAGTTCCTCACCATCCGCCGCTATCTCAGCCTGGTGTTCCTCGCCCTGGTCGGCCTGCTGCTGGTGCTGGCGATATGGCCCTGATCCTCGACCTCCTGGTGCAGGGCGGGCAGATGGCGCTGGTGCTGGCGCTGTCGCCGCTCCTGACCGGGTTCGTGCGCAAGGTCAAGGCGCGGCTGCTGCGCCGGCGCGGCCCCTCGATGCTGCAGCCCTACCGCGACCTGCTGCGCCTGCTGCGCAAGGAGGTGGTGCTGGCGGACAACGCCTCCTGGCTGTTCCGCGTCACGCCCTACCTGATCTTCGCCGCGACCTGGGTCGCCGCCGCGCTGGTGCCGACCTTCGCCATCGGCCTCAAGTTCAGCTGGACCGCCGACCTGATCGCCATCATCGCCCTGCTCGGCAGTGCCCGCTTCTTCCTCGCCCTCGCCGGCATGGATGTCGGCACCAGCTTCGGCGGCATCGGTTCCAGCCGCGAGGTGATGATCGCGACCCTGGCCGAGCCCGCCATGCTGCTGATCGTGTTCACCCTGGCGCTGGTCGCCGGCTCGACCCAGCTCTCCATGGTGGCGGTGATGATGTCCCAGCCGGAGGTCGGCCTCAGGGTGTCGCTCGGCCTCGCCCTGATCGGACTGATCATGGTGGCGATCGCCGAGAACGCCCGCATCCCGGTCGACAACCCGACAACCCATCTCGAGCTCACCATGGTGCATGAGGCTATGGTGCTGGAGTATTCCGGCCGGCACCTCGCCATGATCGAGTTCGCCGCCTCGCTCAAACTGCTGCTCTACATCTCGCTGATCGCCTGCGTGTTCGCGCCCTGGGGCATCGCGGCGCCAGATTCCGCGCCGCTCGCCTATGCGATCGGCACCGCGGCCTATCTCGGCAAGCTCGCCCTAGGCGGCGCCCTGCTCGCGCTGTTCGAGACATCGATCGCCAAGATGCGCGTGTTCCGCGTGCCCGACTTCCTGGGCGCCGCCCTGATGCTAGGGCTGCTCGGCACGCTTCTGCTGTTCGTCTCGCGGAGCCTGTAGATGGACGGCCTCATCTTCGATATCGCCCATCTGTTCGCCGGCGGCCTGGTGCTGGTCAGCTTCATGCTGCTCTACCAGGACCGGCTCTATGCGCTGCTCAACATCTTCGCGCTGCATGCCTTCGTGCTGGCGCTCTCAGTCGCCTGGCAGGCGCTGGTGCAGGCGGCGCCGCATCTCTACGTGACGGCGGCGATCGCGCTGGGGTTCAAGGCGATCGTCATCCCGGTGGCGCTGCACCGCATCATCCAGCGCCTCGGTATCCATCGCCAAGTGGAGACGGTAGTCGGCATGGGGCCGACCATGCTGGCCGGCATGGGCCTGGTCGCGCTCTCCATGGTGGTCATGCTGCGCGTCACGCCCGAGGCCGATCCGCTGGCCCGCGAGGACCTCGCCTTCGCGCTCTCCGTCGTGCTGCTCGGCCTCCTGATGATGGTGACGCGGCGCAATGCGGTCAGCCAGGTGATCGGCTTCATGTCGCTGGAGAACGGCCTGATCCTGGCCGCTACCGGCGCCAAGGGCATGCCGCTGGTGGTCGAGATCAGCGTCGCCTTCTCGGTGCTGATCGCCTTCATTGTGATCGGCATCTTCCTGTTCCGCATCCGCGAGCGCTTCGACACCGTCGATATCGGCGCGCTCGACGACTTCCGGGGCGAGCGCAAATGAGCCTCGCCGCCCTCGACGCCGTCACCCTGGTGCTGCTGCTGCCGATCGCGGCGGCGGCGCTGCTGGCGGTGCTGCCCGGCTATCGTTTCTCCGCCCGGCTCAATGTCGGCGCCAGCCTGCTCACCCTGTTCGCCGCGCTTTCGCTGTTCGTCAGCGAGCGGCCGCCCGTCGGCCAGTTTCTGTTCGTCGACGACCTCAACATCGTCTTCATCGTGCTGAACACCTTCGTCGGCTTCACCACCAGCGTGTTCAGCGCCAGCTATATCGGGCACGAGCTGGAGACCGGACGGCTAACGCCGGCCCACCTGCGATTCTACCACGCGATGTACCAGGTGATGATGTTCGGCATGAACCTGGCACTGGTGTCGAACAATATCGGACTGATGTGGGTGGCGGTCGAGCTCGCCACCCTCACCACCGTCCTGATGGTGGGCATCTACCGCACCCATGAGGCGCTGGAGGCGGCCTGGAAGTATTTCATCCTGGGCAGCGTCGGCATCGCGCTCGCGCTGTTCGGCACCATCCTAGTCTACATGGCGGCGCGGCCGGCGATCGGCGAGGGCCTCGACGCCATGATTTGGACGGTGCTGATCGAGCACGTCGCCGCCTTCGATCCGGCCCTGCTCAACCTCGCCTTCGTGTTCCTGCTGCTCGGCTACGGCACCAAGGTCGGCCTCGCGCCGCTGCATGCCTGGCTGCCGGACGCCCATGCCGAGGGCCCGACGCCGATCTCGGCGGTGCTGTCGGGCCTGCTGCTCAACGTCGCGCTCTATGCCGTGCTGCGCTTCAAGATGCTGCTGGCGCAGAGCCCGGATGCCATCGCGCCCGGGCCGCTGATGATCAGCATGGGTCTGACCTCGCTGATCTTCGCCGGCTTCATGCTGTACCGCCGGCGCGACATCAAGCGCATGTTCGCCTATTCCTCGATCGAGCATATGGGCATCATCACCTTCGCCTTCGGCATGGGGGGCCCGCTCGCCAATTTCGCCGGCCTGCTGCACATGGTGATGCACAGCCTGACCAAGTCGGCGATCTTCTATGCCGTCGGCCATATCGCGCAGATCAAGGGCACGCAGAAGATCGCCGAGATCCGCGGCCTGACTGAAACGCATCCCTGGCTCGGCTGGGGCCTCGTCATCGGCGTCGTCGCCATCGCCGGCCTGCCGCCGCTCGGCATCTTCATGAGCGAGTTCCTGCTGGTCAGCTCGACCTTCGCCCGCCAGCCGCTGCTCGCCATACCTCTGGTGTTCGGCCTGCTGGTCGCCTTCGGCGCCCTGCTGCTGCGCCTCAGCAGCATCGCCTTCGGCGAGCCGAAGGGCAGCGCAGCGCCGGCGGAAGCGTCCTATGTGCCGATGTACGCGCATCTCGCGCTGGTGTTGGGCGCCGGCCTCTATCTGCCGCCGCCGCTGGTGGTCTGGTTCCAGCACGTCGCTCGCGTGCTCGGATGATCGCGAGGAGGAGCCTGCAGTGCCGACCCTCGACGAGCTGATGCGGCAAGGCCGCCCGGTGGCACGGCACCGGCCTTGGCCGCGCACCGTGGTCGATGCAGCGGCCTGGAACGCCGCAGCCGGCCGCCTGAGCGACGGCGACTGGACCCTGCTCGGCCTCTGGGGCGAGGCCGGGGCGGTGCACATGGCGCTGCTCGACGGCACCGGCGGGATCGGCGTCGTCAGCCTCGATTGCGCCGATGGGCGCTATCCTTCAATCGGACAGCGCCATCCGCCGGCGCTGCGCCTCGAGCGCGCCGCGCGCGACCTGTTCGGCCTGCAGCCGCTCGGCTTGCCCGACATCCGGCCCTGGCTCGATCACGGCGGCTGGGGCCTGCGCCACCCGCTGGCCGCCCGCACCGAGGCGACCGAGCCGGCGCCGTCCTACGTGTTCCTGCCGGGCGAGGGCGAGGGCCTGCACCAGATCCCGGTCGGCCCGGTGCATGCCGGCATCATCGAGCCCGGCCATTTCCGCTTCACCGCCAGCGGCGAGACCGTGGTCCGCCTTGAGCAGCGGCTCGGCTACGTACACAAGGGCATCGAGGGGCTGATGGCCGGCGCCGACCTTGACCGCGCCGCGGCGCTTGCGGGGCGCACCTCCGGCGACAGCACGGTGGCCTATGCCCTCGCCTTCGCCCGAGCCGCCGAGGCGGCGACCGGCGCGACGGCACCGCCGCGCGCGCAATGGCTGCGCGCGCTCATGGCGGAGCTGGAGCGGCTGGCTAATCATTTCGGCGATATCGGCGCCATCTGCAACGACGCCTCCTTCACCCTGATGCATGCGCATTGCGGCATCCTGCGCGAGCGCGTGCTGCGCGCCGCCGATGCCTGTTTCGGCCACCGGCTGATGCGCGACCGCATTCTGCCCGGGGGTGTCGCGGTCGATCTCGCCAATTCAGGCGTGGCGGCCCTGCGGGCGTTGATCGCCGAATGCCGCGCCCGCTTCCCGGCCCTGACCGAGCTTTACGACAACACGGCGTCGCTGCAGGACCGAACGGTCGGCACCGGCATCCTGTCGGCCGCGCTCGCGCGCCAATATGCCGCCGGCGGCTATGTCGGTCGGGCCTCCGGCCGCAGCTTCGACGCCCGCCGCACGCCCGGCTATCCGCCCTACGACACCCTCCGCTTCGATGTGCCTAGCCTGGATGCCGGCGATGTCGATGCTCGTGTCTGGGTCCGCATCCGCGAGGCCGAGCAGAGCCTGTCGCTGCTCGAGCAGATCCTGCACCAGCTGCCGGAGGGACCGCTACGCGCGGAGCCCACCCCACCAAGTGAACCCTGCGAGGGCATGGCACTGACCGAAAGCTTCCGCGGCGACGTGCTGGTCTGGCTTCGACTCGCGGCCGACGGCACCGTCGCGCGCTGCCACTTGCGAGATCCGTCGTGGTTCCAGTGGCCGCTGCTGGAGGCGGCGATCCACGGCAACATCGTCGCCGACTTCCCGCTCTGCAACAAGTCGTTCAACTGTTCCTATTCCGGCCACGATCTCTGAGGGCAGCCGGTCATGCGCAAGCTCCTGTTCAGCGGAATGTTCCGGGCGCCGGTGACCGAACCCCGGCCCCCCACCGACGACGCCGCGCTGCGCGAGCTGGCCCAGGCGGTCGACCGGTCTGCCCGGCGGCGCCTCGGCCACAGCCTGTCGATCCGTGAGGTGGATGCGGGCTCCTGCAACGGCTGCGAACTCGAGATTCATGCGCTCAACAACGCCTTCTACGATCTGGAGCGCTTCGGCATCCGCTTCGTCGCGTCGCCGCGGCACGCCGACGTGCTGCTGGTTACCGGCCCGGTAACCGCCAACATGCGCGACGCTCTCGAGCGCACCTTTCAGGCAACGCCGGACCCGAAATGGGTGGTCGCCGTCGGCGACTGCGCGGTTGACGGCGGCTGCTTCGCCGGCAGCTATGCCGTGGTCGGCGGCGTGGCGAGGGTGGTGCCGGTCGACCTGCACATCCGCGGCTGCCCGCCAAATCCGAACGCCTTGCTGCAGGGCCTTCTCGCCCTGCTCGACCGTGTCGGCGAGGGCGGCCGCAGCGCGTGAGATCGCACAACCGGCCGGCTATCATGCCGGCCATGTCGCCCTCCCCGTTGGTTCACCTCGCGCCCGCCGTCGCCGATGCGTTGGCGGCCGGCAGGCCGGTGGTGGCGCTGGAATCCAGCATCATCGCGCACGGCTTCCCGCCGCCGCAGAACCGCGCCTTGGCCGACGAGCTTGCGGCGACCGTGACCGCCGCGGGCGCCGTTCCCGCCATGATTGCCGTGATCAGCGGCGAGCTCCGCGTCGGCCTCGATGCCGATGCGCTCGACCTTCTGGTAAGGGGGAATCTCGCCAAGGCCTCGGCCCGCGACCTCGGCCCATTGATCGCCGCCGGCGTCACCGCCGGAACCACGGTCGCCGCCACGGCGCGGATCGCCGCGCTCGCCGGGATCAAGGTCTTCGCGACGGGCGGGATCGGCGGCGTGCATCGCCGCCTGCCGAACGACAGCGGGCCTCCCGACATTTCGGCGGATCTGGCTGAACTCGGCCGCACCACGATCGCCGTGGTCACGGCGGGCGCGAAGTCGATCCTCGACCTGCCGGCGACCGTCGAGATGCTGGAAACGCTCGGCATCGGCGTCATCGGTTACGGCACGGCGGAATTCCCGGCTTTCCACAGCCGCGAAAGCGGCCTGCCGCTTGCGCACCGGGTGGACGGCATCGCGCCGCTCGCTGCGGCGGTCCGGGCCCATCTACATGTCGCCGGCACGGCCATGCTGGTGTGCAATCCCCCTCCCGCCGCAATTGCCGTCCCCTGGGCGGAGTTGTCCGGCTGGATCGAGGCGGCCCTGCAATCGGCCGGCCGCGAAGGCGTCAGCGGCCAGCGCGTGACGCCCCATCTGCTGGCCGCGCTCAATCGCTTCTCCGGCGGCCGCAGCCAGGCAGTCAACCGCGCATTGGCGCTGGACAACGCGACCTTGGCGGCAAAACTCGCCGTCGCGCTCTGAACCGGCTATCGGGAGATCAGCGAACCGTCAGGTGCCGACGACGAGGCAGTCCTGGCCCTTGGACTTGAGGACGCGGCAGGCCTCACGCGCCTCGTTCAGCGAGAGACCGCCGACCCGGGCCCGGAAATACTTGCTGCGCCCGTCGCGGTCGACATAGGCATCCTTCTCGTCCAGCTGCGGCACCAGCTTCGCCGCCTTGCGCGCCACCTGTTCGGCGGCCTGGGCGCGGCCGAACGCGCCGACCTGGACCGCGTAACCGCCACGACCCGACGCCTTCTCGTCGGTCGCCGCCTGGGCGGTGGAAATCGGATTCACCGCCTTGGCCGCCCGGGCGACCACGGCCCGCAGCTTGCTGGAATTGCCGGCGACCATGGTCGAGGAATCGCGGAACCCGGCATCCAGCAACTTGACCATCTGGGCGTCGCGCACCGAGGCCGTGTTGCCGCCGAACACCACGCCGACCAGGCGCCGACCATCGCGCACGGCGGAGGCGACCAGGTTGAAACCGCTCGCGCGGATGAAGCCGGTCTTGATGCCGTCGACGCCATCGTACCGGCTCAGCAGCTTGTTGTGATTGGCGTGCGCCACGCCGTCGAAGGAAAAGCTTTCGCGCGAGAAGTAGGGGTAGTAGCGGGGATGGTCGCGCACCATCGCCGCGCCGAGCGCCGCCATGTCGCGCGCGGTCGTCTGCTGCGCGGAGTTGGGCAGTCCGGAGGCGTTCTGGAAAACGGTGCTCGACATGCCGAGCTCGCGCGCCTTCGCCGTCATCAGTTCGGCGAAAGCGCTTTCCGACCGCGCCACGCCTTCGGCCAGCACCACCGCCGCATCGTTGGCGGACTTGGTCACCACGCCGAGGATGGCGGCTTCCACGGTGATCGTCTCGCCCGGCTTGAGGCCGAGCTTCGACGGCTCCTGCCCCGCCGCGAAGCCGGATACGTGCAGGCGCTGATGCAATTTGAGCCGGCCGCTTTCCAAGGCCTCGAACACGAGGTAGAGCGTCATGATCTTGGTCAGCGAGGCGGGATAGCGGAGCTCGTCCTCCCGGTCGCCATGCAGAACCGCGCCGGTCTCCGCGTCGATCAGGATCGAAGCGGTGCGATTGTCGACTTGAGGCCGCGCGGAGGACTTTTTGGAGGGCGCGCTTTTCGCCCAGGCGCCGGAAGCGGCCAGCAACGTAACCAGCAAGGCCACCATCAAACGACGCATACTAGGGTTCCCCCTTAATCCGTGGCAGCATTCCGCCGATGGCTTCCCGCACAGCGAATCGCGCCTCGATCAATGACCAAAGGCTAAGGTTGCCGGAATCGGCTGTCCAGCCAATATCCGCTTACATCCTTAAGAAAACCCCAATGATTCACCACATGCAAACATCGATTAACCAGTTCTGTCGGCGCGCCGCCTCGTACTCGACAGCAATTCTCGTCTTGTTCTTGTTGGGCTGTGCCGCTGCCGGCCCCGACGACAATCCGCTGACCCGCAGTTTCACTTGGTTCAGCTATCTGGGTGGCGACGATATCCGAAGCAGCTGCAACGCCGGCGGGCCGGATGCCATGCGTTTTGTCTACAATGCGCAGTGGCACGATCAGGTCCGGACCTACGAAGTGCGCCCAGGCTTCGGCGGCCGGGCCGGCACGGTGGAAGCCCGGGTGCTGGGGCAAGGGGACGTGGCGACGATCAACGTGTACGACCCGCTGCGTCCGTGGCGCGGCGATCGCGCCGACAGCCCGATCACCCCGGCCGAGTTCGACCAGCTGGCGGCCGCGCTGGACCAGGCGGTCGCCGGCCCGCGCATGCGTCCGGGCCAGTTCCTGCGCTCCGACGCATATTATTGGGTCGCCGCCGCCTGCCGCGACGGCAAGTTCCGCTTCGCCGCCTGGCAGGGCGGCGACCAGGACCTGCGCCGGCTGCCCTTCCCGCCCCTTCTGCAGCGCCTCGATGCGACCGGGATCGCGTTGCGTGCGCCGCGCGACATAGCGCTCGGCCCGTTCCGTCGGCACGACCCGATGACCGATCGCGACCATTTCCAGCTGCAGCTCGGCGAGAACGGCCTGCGCGTCGGCCCCCGGCTTTAGCGGGCGCCTGCGACGCGGCATTGTGCATCGCAACATCAGATGCCTTGTGCGGCGCCCTGCAGGCGGCGGAGACGTGATCGCCGCCGGGTCGGCCGGCTCGCCCGAATCAGCGACCGCATCGGCATTCTCATGGTTAACACCCTGAATTTGGAGTGTTTCTCAGCCGCTTCCAAAATTCTCTTGTGCAGCGCAGCAATTCCCCTTGACGCGGCGCAGCAGAAAGCTTAATTATGCGCCATGCTGCATTGCAGCAATGGACAAGGCGACCAGATTTGCAACGCGCAACCAGCGCAACGGAGGATCGATCTATGGCTGTGAAGGCGAAGGCGGCGGACGCCGCGAAGTTCGGCGACGAAGCGATGACCGTGGGCAAGGATGCCATCGAGGCCGCGATGAAGGCCGGCGAAGAGGCCGCAACCAAGGCTTATTCCATGGGCAAAGAGCGTTTCGACGCGGCGACCAAGAGCTTCGGCGAGCTGACGGCGTTCAATCAGGAGACCGTCGAGATGATGGTGCAGACGTCGACCAGGACCGCCAAGGCCTTCGAGGCGCTGAGCGCCGAGATGGTGGCCTTCTCCAAGGCCCGGGTCGACGAGGGCGTCGCCGCCGCGAAGGCCGCGATGACGGCCAAGACGCTGAAGGAGCTGCTCGACATCCAGACCGGCTTCGTGAAGGACTCGGTCGAGACCCTGGTCGCGCATTCGACCAAGATGGGCGAGATGGGCCAGAAGGCCGTGCAGGAAGCGATCGAGCCGGTCGGCGCCCGCTTCAAGCTGGCGGTGGAGAAGTTCGGCAAGCCGCTGGCGGCGTAAGCCAGGGGGCATCAGCCCGATTTCAGTCCTGAGTTCGCGTGGTTGCGGAGCCCGGCTGTCAAGGCCGGGCTCTTTGCTTTTGTGCCGCGGCTTGAAATTCAACGCTCCTTGAACCACCTGCTGCTAAGTCAAGTCTGGCGAAACCGCCCGCAACTCCGATATTCTGTCCGGGCACGGCGGTGGCTTGCAGCGTGCCCCTGGAGCTGTGGATGAGTGAGGAGCGTAGAAACGGAGAGAACGGCACGTCGACCGGCGTCGTCACCAAGACGCGGCCGAAGACGAAGAAGCCGCCTCTCTACAAGGTCCTGTTGCTCAACGACGACTACACGCCGATGGAGTTCGTCGTCCACGTGCTCGAGCGTTTCTTCAGCAAGAACCGCGAGGAAGCGACGCGGATCATGCTGCATGTGCACCAGAAGGGCATCGGCGTCTGCGGCGTCTTCACCTACGAGGTGGCGGAGACCAAGGTGGCGCAGGTGATCGATCTCGCCCGCCAGAACCAGCACCCGCTGCAATGCACCATGGAGCGCGACTGAGTGTGAGTTTGCCGATCGACGACGTCTCTTTGCCGATGACCTGAGGAGTGGAGCGCTTGCCCGGTTTCTCCCGCAATCTCGAACAGACCCTGCATCGCGCGCTCGCCCTTGCCACGGCCCGGCGACACGAATTCGCCACGCTCGAGCATCTGCTGCTCGCGCTAGTCGACGACAACGACGCGATGTCGGTCCTGCGCGCCTGCAATGTCGATCTGGAACGGCTGCGCACGCGCGTCACCAAGTTCGTCGACGAGGACCTGCGCGATCTCGCGCTCGATCGCCGCGAGGAGGCGAAGCCGACCCTGAGCTTCCAGCGCGCCGTGCAGCGCGCGCTGTTCCATGTGCAGTCGTCGGGGCGCGAGGAGGTCACCGGCGCCAACGTTCTGGTCGCCATCTTCTCCGAGCGCGAGAGCCATGCCGTCTATTTCCTGCAGGAGCAGGACATGTCGCGGCTGGACGCGATCAGCTTCATCAGCCACGGAATCGCCAAGACGCCCGGCCGGGCCGAGAGCCGCCCGGTGCGCGGCGCCGATCCCGAGCAGCCGCAGGAGCCGCGCGGCGGATCAGGCGCCGGCCAAGGCCAGGCCCAAGGCAAGAACCAGGAGGCGCTGGCGAATTACTGCGTCAACTTGAACGAGAAGGCCAAGGCGGGACGGATCGATCCGCTGATCGGCCGCGAGCTCGAAATTGAGCGCACCATCCAGATCCTGTGCCGCCGGTCGAAGAACAACCCGCTCTTCGTCGGCGACCCCGGCGTCGGCAAGACCGCCATCGCCGAAGGACTGGCGCGCCGCATCGTGCTGGGCGAGGTGCCGGAGGTGCTGAAGACCTCGGTGATCTACGCCCTCGACATGGGCACGTTGCTCGCCGGCACCCGCTATCGCGGCGATTTCGAGGAACGGCTGAAGGCCGTGGTCGCCGAGCTCGAAGCGATCAAGGGCGCCATCCTGTTCATCGACGAGATCCACACCGTGATCGGCGCCGGCGCCACTTCGGGCGGTGCGATGGACGCGTCGAACCTGCTGAAGCCGGCGCTGGCTTCCGGCACGATCCGCTGCGTCGGCTCGACTACCTACAAGGAATACCGTTCCTATTTCGAGAAGGACCGCGCGCTGCTGCGCCGGTTCCAGAAGATCGACGTCAACGAGCCCTCGGTCGAGGACGCGATCAAGATCGTCAAGGGGCTGAAGCCCTACTACGAGGAATTCCACAAGGTCCGCTACACCAACGAGGCGATCCGCGCCGCGGTGGAGCTCGCCGCCAAGTACATCAACGACCGCAAGCTGCCCGACAAGGCGATCGACGTGATCGACGAGGTCGGCGCGGCCGAGATGCTGAAGCCGGAGAGCAAGCGGCGGAAGACCATCAGCGTGCGCGAGATCGAAGGCATCGTCGCCAAGATCGCCCGCATTCCGCCGAAGAGCGTCTCCAAGCGCGATACCGAGAACCTGCGCAACCTGGAGAAGGAACTGCAGCGCGTGGTGTTCGGCCAGGACAACGCGATCACCGCGCTCTCGGCGGCGATCAAGCTTGCCCGCGCCGGCCTCCGCGAGCCGGAGAAGCCGATCGGCTGCTACCTGTTCTCCGGCCCGACCGGCGTCGGCAAGACCGAGGTCGCGCGCCAGCTCGCCTCGATCATGGGCGTCGAGCTGATCCGCTTCGACATGTCGGAGTACATGGAGCGCCACACCGTCTCGCGGCTGATCGGCGCGCCGCCGGGCTATGTCGGCTTCGACCAGGGCGGCCTCTTGACCGACAAGGTCGACCAGCACCCGCACGCGGTGCTGCTGCTGGACGAGATCGAGAAGGCGCATCCCGATCTGTTCAACATCCTGCTGCAGGTGATGGATCACGGGAAGCTGACCGACCACAACGGCAAGGCGATCGATTTCCGCAACGTGGTCCTGATCATGACCACCAATGCCGGCGCCACGGAATCGGCCAAGAACGCCATCGGCTTCGGCCGCGGCCTCAAGGAAGGCGAGGACGAGGAAGCGATCAAGCGCATGTTCACGCCGGAATTCCGCAACCGGCTGGACGCGGTGATTCCCTTCGACGCGCTGTCGCCCGAAATCATCGCCCGCGTGGTCGACAAGTTCGTGGCGCAGCTCGAAGCCCAGCTCTCCGATCGGAACGTCACGATCTCGTTGACGGACGAGGCGCGGACCTGGCTCGCCGAGCGCGGCTACGACCGCCTGTTCGGCGCGCGGCCGCTGGCCCGCGTGATCCAGGAGAACATCAAGAAGGGCCTGGCCGACGAACTCCTGTTCGGCAAGCTTTTGAAGGGCGGTCACGTCAAGGTGCGGGTCGAGGCGGGCAAGCTCGCCTACGACATCACGCCGAACGATGTCGCGCCGCCGCGGCCGGACGACGGCGAGCGTTCCGCCGAGCAGGACGCCGAGGTTACGACCTAGGCGGCCGGCGTCAGCGCATCAGCAGGATCGCCAGCATCGCCGTGCCCACGGCGATGCGGTACCACGCGAAGGGCTGGAAGCCGTAGCGCGAGATGAAGGCGATGACGCTGCGCACCACGATCAGCGCGGCGATGAAGGCCGTCACGAAGCCGATGGCGATCAGCCCCGCCCCGTCGAAATCCAGCACCGCGCGGTTGCGATAGAGGTCGTAGACGCAGGCCGCCAGCATGGTCGGCACCGCCAGGAAGAACGAGAATTCCGTCGCCGCCTTGCGCTCGGTCCCGAGCAGCAGCGCGCCCATGATGGTGGCGCCGGAGCGCGACACGCCCGGCACCATCGCCACCGCCTGGCAGAGCCCGATGCGAAAGGCGAGCCAGGGGGTGAAGGCGTCGACCTGATCGATCCGGGGCTTCGGCTTGAACCTCTCGATCGCCAGGATGGCGATGCCGCCCAGGATCAGGGTCGTGGAGACGACCCAGGGCGAGAACAGCAGGTCCTTGATCTTGCCGCCGAACGCCGCCCCGATACCGAGCGCGGGAATCAGTGCCGCGAAGATGTTGATCGCGAAGCACCGCTGCACCGGGTCGTTCGCCAGGCCCAGCAGCGCGGCGATGAAGCGCTGCCGGTACAGCCAGAGAATGGCCAGGATGGCGCCAAACTGGATGACGATCTCGAACACCTTGCCTGGCGGGCCCTGGAACCCCATCAGATCGATCAGCAGGATCAGGTGGCCGGTGGAGGAAACCGGGATGAACTCGGTCAATCCTTCGACCACCCCGAGCAAGCCGGCGGCGACCATGGTTCCGATGTCGAGGGTGACCGACATGCGGGCGCGACTCCTTCGAGCTTGGGGGGTGGATTCGTGCGGCGAGGGAGACTAGAGGCGCCGGATCGGCCGCGGCAAGGCGGCAATTGCACGCGCCGTCGCAAGCTTGCCTAAGACGGCCCGACCCGCTACCAGTGGCCGCCTCCCGCCCGCCAGGAGCAGAGATGGCCAGAATCATCGGCAACTTGTTGATCGAGGTACTGAGTATCTACAGCTACTTGGTCCTGGCCTCGGTCATCTTCAGCTGGCTGATGGCTTTCAATGTCGTCAACACGCAGAACCGCATCATCTATGCGATCTGGGATTTCCTGAACCGCATCACCGAACCGGCGCTGCGCCCGATACGCCGCATCCTGCCGAATCTAGGCCCGGTCGACATTTCGCCGCTGGTGCTGCTGCTCGGTATCCAGCTTCTGCTGATCCCGGTCGTCGGCTACATCTTCTTCGGCTATTGAGCGCGCGAAGCCCGCTCGTGACGACGACCGCCCAGGGCATCCGCATCGCCGTGCGCGCCCAGCCCAAGGCCGCATGCGATGCCATTGATGGCGTGCGAGGCTTTCCCAGTGGCGAACGCCTTGCGGTCAAGGTCACCGCGGCGCCCGATCGCGGCCGCGCCAACGCCGCCATCGTGGCGCTGTTGGCCAAGGCGCTTGGCGTCGCGCCTACCGCGGTGACGGTCGCCGGCGGCGAAACCGGCCGCGACAAGATCATGGCCGTCGCCGGCGATCCGGCCGCCCTGCTTTCTCGCTTCCACATGCTGGCCCGCCCATGACCGCCAAGCGCATCGACGGAAAGATTATCGCCGAGGCCCTGCGCGCCAGGGTGGCGAAGGAAGTCGCAGAGCTCGCCGCAGCGCACGGTGTCGTGCCCGGCCTGACGGTGGTGCTGGTCGGCGACGATCCGGCCAGCCAGGTCTATGTGCGCAACAAGGGCAAGCACACGGCCGATGCCGGCATGCGGTCCGACACCATCCGCCTGCCGGCCGAAACCGATCAGCAGACGCTGCTCGCCACCATCGGCCGCCTCAATGCCGATCCGGGGGTGCACGGCATTCTGGTCCAGCTTCCCCTGCCCGCGCAGCTCGACAGCCTGGCGGTGATCCAGGCGATCGATCCGGACAAGGATGTGGACGGCCTGCACCCCGTCAATGCCGGCCGCCTGGCGCAGGGCCTGCCGGGGTTCGTGCCCTGCACGCCGCTCGGCTGCATGATCATGCTGGAGGGTGAGATCGCCGATTTTTCCGGGCTGGAGGCTGTGGTGGTCGGCCGTTCCAACCTGGTCGGCAAGCCGATCGCGCAACTGCTGCTCGCGAAGAACTGCACGGTCACCATGGCGCATTCGCGGACCCGCGACCTGCCCGCGGTCTGCCGCCGGGCCGACATATTGGTTGCGGCGGTGGGCAAGGCCGAGTTGGTGCGCGGCGACTGGATCAAGCCCGGCGCCGTGGTGATCGATGTCGGCATCAACCGCTTTCCACTGCCCGACGGCAAAAGCCGCCTGATCGGCGACGTCGCCTATGCGGAGGGGGTCGAAGTCGCCCGGGCCATCACGCCGGTGCCGGGCGGCGTCGGCCTGATGACGGTCGCCTGCCTGCTGGCCAATACGCTGACGGCAGCCCGGCGCAGGCTCGGCCTTTCGGGCTGATTCGGGTTAGAATGCCGGGTTCCCGCGGTCGGAGGGATGGGTCATGGATCGGGCGTCTCTGGAAAAGCTGGTGCTGGATTTCACCGCCGCGTTCAACCGCGACGATCTCGACGCGGTGATGTCCTATTTCGCCGAGGACGGCGCCTATGACGAGTTCAACGGTGCCCGCTCGGTCGGAAAGGCAGCCATCCGCGCCGCCTTCGAGCCGCAGTTCTCGGGCAAGTTCGGCACCATCCGCTTCCTGCAGGAAGATCTGTTCGTCGATCCCGACGCGGCCAAGGCCATGATCAGCTGGGAATGCACGCTCACCTCCAAGGACCGGGCCGGCGGCTGGCGCGGGCTGGACCTGATCCATTTCGACAAGCAGGGCTGCATCACCCTGAAAGAGACTTATGCCAAGGCGGAGAAGCCGCTGATGCGCAAGCGCGAGAGGGTGGCATGAGCGAGAAGCCGATCCCGTTCCGCAAGGCGCCGAAGCCATCGGCCCCGGCCGCCGCACCGCTGACCGACTATGCCGGCTTCCCGCGCATCCGCATGCGCCGCAACCGGCGGCACGACTGGTCGCGCCGGCTGGTGGCGGAGAACGTGCTGACCGCGGCGGATCTGATCTGGCCGGTCTTCATCCACGACGGCGACAATCTCGCGACCGACATCCCCTCCATGCCCGGGGTTCAGCGCCTGTCGATCGACCTGCTGGTCGAGCGCGCCGCCGCGGCGCGCGATCTCGGCATCCCGGTGATCGCGCTGTTTCCGGCCCTCGACCCAAGCCTGAAGACCCCGGACGGCGACGAGGCGATCCGGCCCGACAACCTGGTCTGCCGCGCCATTCGCGCGGTGAAGCGCGCGGTGCCGGAAATCGGCATCCTCTGCGACGTGGCGCTCGATCCCTTCACCAGCCACGGGCAGGATGGGCTGGTGCGCGACGGCTATGTGGTCAACGACGAGAGCGTCGAGGTCCTGGTCAAGCAGGCATTGGTGCAGGCGGAAGCCGGCTGCGACATCATCGCGCCGTCGGACATGATGGACGGCCGCGTCGGCGCGATCCGATCGGCGCTCGAAGGCGCCGGCCTGATCAACGTGCAGATCATGGCCTATGCGGCGAAATATGCCTCCGGGTTCTACGGGCCGTTCCGCGACGCGCTCGGCTCCGGCGCCAGTCTGGGCAAGGGCGACAAGCGCACCTACCAGATGGACCCGGCCAATGGCGACGAAGCCCTGCGCGAAGTCGCGCTCGATATCGCCGAGGGCGCCGACATGGTGATGGTGAAGCCCGGCATGCCCTATCTCGACCTCTGCTGGCGGGTGAAGGAGACGTTCGGCCTGCCGACCTTCGCCTATCAGGTATCGGGCGAGTACGCGATGCTGAAGGGCGCGGCGCTGAACGGCTGGCTCGACGGCGACAAGGTGATGCTGGAGAGCCTGCTCGGTTTCAAGCGCGCCGGCTGCGACGGCATCCTCACCTACTTCGCCGTCGATGCCGCGAAGCGGCTGAAGGCCGGCTGATCCACCCGGGTTCCTGGAGAGAGCCGACCGACGATGAAGCCCAGTTCCGTTGCGGGCCCGCTCAATGGCGTGACCGTGCTCGACCTCACGCGCGTGCTCGCCGGTCCCTATTGCGCGATGGTTCTGGCCGATCTGGGCGCCCGGGTGATCAAGATCGAGGTTCCCGGAACAGGCGACGACAGCCGCCAGGTGGGTCCGTTCATCAATGGCAAGTCGGCCTATTTCATGTCGATCAACCGCGGCAAGGAAAGCATCGCGCTCGACCTCAAGGCGCCGGCCGACCGCGCGATCTTCGAGCGCCTTCTGGCGCGCGCCGACGTGCTGCTGGAGAACTACCGCGGCGGCACCATGGAGAAGCTGAACTACGGCTTCGACGTGCTGCACCAGCGCTTCCCGCAGCTGATCTATGCCGCCTGTTCCGGCTTCGGCCATTCGGGGCCGTACAAGACCCGCGCCGCCTACGACATGGTGGTGCAGGGCATGGGCGGCGTGATGAGCCTGACCGGCCATTCGGGCGGCCCGCCGACGCGCGTAGGCACTTCCATTGGAGATCTGGCGGCAGGTCTGTTCACCGCGATCGGCATCAATGCCGCGCTGTTCGAGCGCCGCGCCACCGGCCAAGGCCGCAAGATCGATGTCAGCATGCTCGATAGCCAGGTGGCTTTCCTCGAAAACGCCATCGCGCGCTATGCCGCGACCGGCGAGGTGCCTGGCCCGCTCGGCGCCCGGCACTCGACCATCACGCCTTTCGCCGCGTTCTCCACCAAGGACGGCCACATCATAATCGCTGCCGGCAATGACGGCCTGTTCGCCGCGCTCGCCAAGGCGCTCGGCCATCCGGAATGGACGACCGATCCGCGCTTCAGGACCAATCCGGACCGCACCGCCCATCATGCCGAGCTGACGGCGGCGATGGAGGCGGTGCTGCTTACCAACATCACCGCGCACTGGCTCTCCGTGCTCGACAAGGCGAGCGTGCCCTGCGGGCCGATCAACAACGTGGCGCAGGTGCTGGCCGATCCGCAGGTGATGTCGCGCAACATGGTGGCGAGCGCCGAAGATCCCGTCGCCGGGCGGATCACCATGGCCGGCAATCCGATCAAGCTGTCGGGCGTGCCCGACCCGGTGGAGCGGCCCTACGCGCCCGGTCTCGACGAGCATCGCGCCGCCATCCTGGCCGAGCTGGACATGCTCGACCGGGAGTAGCGCCGCCCGTGCTCGTCGATCTCATCGAACGGTTCGGCTATCTCGTCATCTTCGTGGGGACGTTCTTCGAAGGCGAGACGGTGCTGGTGTTCGGCGGCTTCGCCGCGCATCAGGGACACCTCACGCTGGCCGGCGTCATTGTCACCGCCTTTCTCGGCTCGTATGCCGGCGATCAGGTGTGGTTCCACCTGGCGCGACGCTATGGCCGGCTATGGCTGGCGCGCCGTCCGAAGCTGCTCGGCCGGGTGGAACGGGTGCGCGTCCGGCTCGGCGGCCATGCCGACTGGTTTGTCCTCACCTTCCGCTTTCTCTACGGCATCCGCAGCGTCGGCCCCATGGCGCTCGCCATGAGCGGCTATCCCGCGCGGCGCTTCCTTGCGCTCAACGGGATTGCCGCCGCGGTCTGGGCCATCGTCGTCGGTACCGCCGGATATCTGTTCGGCGAGGCCTTCGAGCTGATGCTCGGCCAGGTCAAGGACATGCAGATCAAGATCCTCGGGGCCATCGCGGCGGCGGTCGTTGCCGCCCTGATCGGCCACTGGCTCTATCGCCGCTGGCTCAAGCGGCAGGCTTGAACCGCACCACCTTCTGATCGATCGCGCCGAAGATGCTGCGCCCGCCTGAATCCAGCATCTCGATGCGGATGCGGTCGCCGAATTTCATGAACGGTGTCGTAGGCTTGCCCTGCTCGATGGTCTCCAGCATGCGCCGCTCGGCGATGCAGGCGGATCCCTTGGAACGGTCCAGATTGGAGACCGTGCCGGAGCCGACGATCGTGCCGGCGGAAAGGCGGCGCGTCGTGGCCGCATGCGCGATCAAGGTCGGGAAATCGAACGTCATGTCGGTGCCCGCGTCCGGCGCGCCGAACAATTCACCGTTCAGGGTCGAGCGCAGCGGCAGGTGCAGCTTGGCGCCGTCCCAGGCGGCGCCCAGCTCGTCCGGCGTCACCGCCACCGGCGAGAAGGCGGTCGAGGGCTTGCCATGGAAGAAACCGAAACCCTTGGCGAGCTCGTTCGGGATCAGGTTCCGGAGGCTGACATCGTTGACCAGCATGACGAGCTTGATGTGCCACGCCGCCGCCTGGCGGGTGGCGCCCATCGGCACGTCGTCGGTGACGACGGCAACCTCGCTCTCGAAATCGATGCCCCAGGCTTCGTCCGCCATTTCGATGTCGTCGGTCGGTCCGAGCATGACATCGGACCCGCCCTGATACATCAGGGGGTCGGTCCAGAAGGATGGCGGCATCTCGGCGCCGCGTGCCTTCCGCACCAGCTCGACATGGTTCACATAGGCCGAGCCGTCGGCCCATTGAAAGGCGCGCGGCAGGGGTGCCGCGAGCTGCGCCGGATCGAAGGCGAAGGCGTCGCGATAGTGTCCCTCCTCCAGAAGCCGCGCGATCGAGCGCAGCTCGGGCTCGACCTCGTGCCAGTTGTCGAGCGCCGCCTGCAAGGTCGGCGCCGCGGCCTTCGCTTCGACGGCACGGGTGAGATCGCGGCTGACGACGGCGAGACGCCCGTCGCGGCCGCCCTTGAGCGAGGCGAGCTTCATCGCCCTACTCCGCCGCCTTCGCCTGCGGCGTCAGCCAGGAGCGGACATAGGCGGCGTTCTCCACCGAAGCCGCCGCAGGGGCGATCTCCAGCGCATCGCGCGCGTCCAGCATCACCGCCACCTCGTCGGTCTCAGGCTTGGCCGAGGCGAAGGCATGCTTCAGCGCTTTCGGATGCGGCCCATGGGTGAAGCCGCAGGGGTGCAGGGTGATCATCCCAGCATGGATGTTGTCGCGGCTGAAGAAATTGCCCTGGTGATAGAACAGCACCTCGTCGTAATCGTCGTTGTTGTGGAAGAACGGCACCTTCAGCGCCGCCGGATCGGTCTCAAACGGGCGCGGCACGAAGGTGCAGACGACGAAGCGCGACGCCACGAAGGTCGAATGCGCCGAAGGCGGCACGTGGTAGCGCGCGCTCAGCACCGGGCGGATGTCGCGCCAGTTGATCTTGACCGGCGCCAGGTTGCCCTTCCACCCCGTGGCATCCAGCGGGTTGAACGGATAAGTGATGGTCGAAATCTGACCGCGCCGCTTCACCCGCACGGCCCAGGCATCTTCGGTCTGCTGGGCGCGGAAGGCCGCGTCCATTGCCGGCGTGTCGAGCATGGCCGGATCGAAGATCGCGTGCTCGCCCAGGATGCCCTTGTCGGGCAGGCGGAAGCTGTCGTTGGTCGCCTCGATCAGCAGCGCCGTCACCGGCGCCGACGGCTCGATCCGCCACATGGTGGAGCGCGGCAGCATGATGTAGTCGCCATCGCGGAAGGCAAGGCGCCCGTAGTCGCAGTAGAGGTCGCCGGCACCTTCGTGGATGAACAACAGCTCGTCGCCATCGGCATTGCGCACCAGGTGGTCCATCGCCTTGGGCTGGCGCCAGAGGCGGAACTGCAGATGCGCATTGTGCAGCATCAGCTCGGCCGACCACGGCCCACTCTCGCCGCCCTTCAGCTGCACCGTGTCGAAGGCGCGGGGCTTGAGCGGCCCCTCGAACTCGACCCAGCCGGTCGGCGGATGCCGGTGATACATGTGGGTGGCCGGGCCGAAGAAGCCCTCCTTCCCCATCTCGCGCTCAAAGGTACCGGGCGGCAGATTGACATGCGCCTGGCGCGAGGCCGTGCCTTCGACGCGCGGCAGCGAGATCCAGTTCTTCGCCATTGTTGTCCTCCCGTGGCCTTCCGGCCGTCGGCCGCCTCAGGCGGCCGGGTTCAACACGCCGCGGCGGATCTGGTCGAGCTCGATCGATTCGAACAGCGCGCGGAAATTGCCTTCGCCGAAGCCTTCGTCGCCCTTGCGCTGGATCAGCTCGAAGAAGATCGGGCCGATCACCGTCTTGGTGAAGATCTGCAGCAGCTTGCCGCCTTCGGGTGTGGGGGCGCCGTCGATCAGCACGCGGTTCTTCTTCAGCCTCGCGAGATCCTCGCCGTGTCCCGGCAGGCGCTTGTCGATCAGATCGTAATAGGTGTCGAGCGTGTCCTGGAACGGCACGCCCTTGGCGCCCAGCGCCTCCACCGTCGCATGGATGTCGCCGGTCGACAGCGCGATGTGCTGGATGCCCTCGCCGTGATAGGCGCGCAGATATTCGGCGATCTGCGACTTGTCGTCCGAGCTCTCGTTGATCGGGATGCGGATCTTGCCGCAGGGGCTGGTCATTGCCTTCGACTTGAGGCCGGTCAGCTTGCCCTCGATGTCGAAATAGCGGATCTCGCGGAAATTGAAGAGCCGCTCGTAAAATTCCGACCATTCGTCCATGCGGCCGCGATGCACGTTGTGAGTCAGGTGGTCGATCGAGACCAGGCCGACGCCTTTCGGGTTCTGGTCGACACCCGGCAACGGCTCGAAATCGACGTCGTAGATCGTCCCCTTGGGCCCATAGCGGTCGACCAGATAGATCAGCGAATCGCCGATGCCCTTGATCGCCGGGATGTTGAGCTCCATCGGGCCGACCCGGCTCTGCACCGCCCAGGCGCCGAGCCCGGTCGCCCGCTCATAGGCGCGCGCGGCGTTCTGCACTCGGAAGGCGATGGCGCAGACGCTCGGCCCATGCACGCGGGCGAAGGCCTGGGCGAAGCTCTCCGGCTCCGCATTCAGGATGAAGTTGACGTCGCCCTGACGGAACAGGGTGACGTTCTTGGAGCGATGTTTCGCGACGGCGGTGAAACCGAGCTGTTCGAACAGCCGGCCGAGCTCCGCCGGATCCGGCGCCGTGTATTCGACGAATTCGAAGCCGTCGGTGCCCATCGGGTTGACGCTGTCGTCCATGGGACCTCCCGTGCCGGGCGCCCGGGGCGCCCCTTGATCGAGGATGCTTACCCGCGATATTAGTTACATATGAAACCAAATCAAGCCGCCGCCGCTCCTACAACCGACGACGACGCGGCGCCGTTGCAGTTGGAACGTTTCCTCCCGTATCGACTCGCGGTATTAACGAACCTGGTCAGCAGCAAACTGGCTGCGGCATATGCCCGGCAATTTAATCTCACGGTTGCAGAATGGCGCATTATTGCGATTGTCGGCCGATTTCCGAACACCACGGCCAGCGAGATCGCCGAGCGAGGTGCGCTGGACAAGGTCGCGGTCAGCCGCGCCATCGCCTCGCTCGTCGCCACCGGCCGGCTGGTGCGGGTGATCGATCCGGCCGACCGCCGACGCGCCCGGCTCGCCATGAGCACGGCCGGCTACAATGTCTATCGCAAGATCGTTCCGTTGGCACGCGACTACGAACGGCAACTTCTCGCCACGCTCGCGCCGGAAGACCTGCAGGCGCTCGATCGCCTGCTGGAGAGCCTGACCGCCCGCGTGCGCCAGCTGCCCTAGCAACGCGCGATGCCGGTGTCGCCCGATGACGGGCGGTCCGATCACATTGCCGGAGCGTCCGGCCCTGACCCGGCTGCGCCGTCTCCATCAGCATTGGGTTCAGTTGTGCGGCGACAGACCGCTGCCGTCACCCGATCAGTTCGACATCCTGACCCTGCCCCAGTTGATGGGCTATCTGCACATCGTGGAGGTCGAGGGCGAGCCGCCGCGCTTCCGCTTCCGCCTGTTCGGCACCCGGATCGCCGAGATCGGCGGCCGCGATCTCACCGGCAGATGGGTCGACGATATCGAGCCGCCGCGCTGGGCCGAAGCGGTGCAGGCCGCCTTTCTGCAACCGCTGACGCATCGCCTGCCCTGCTACAGCCGCTCCGACGACGCCTACGATCTCGGCGCCATCGAAATGCACCGGCTGGCCTGTCCGTTCTCCAGCAACGGGCACGACATCGACCGCCTGCTCGTCGGCGTCGAGGCGATCCCCCGGCCGCACTTCACCGGCAAGACCTGAGCCCAGTCGGATCAGCGCGGATCAGATCAGCCCGGCCAGCGGCGAGGACGGATCGGCATAAAGCCGCCTCGGCATGCGCCCGGCCAGATAGGCGAGCCGGCCGCTTTCGACCGCGAGCTTCATGGCCCGCGCCATCAGCACCGGGTTCTTGGCTTCCGCGATCGCCGTATTCATCAGCACGCCATCGCAGCCGAGTTCCATGGCGATCGCCGCATCCGACGCGGTGCCGACGCCGGCATCGACCAGCACCGGCACCTTGGCGTTCTCGACGATGATGCGGATGCCGACCGGGTTCTGCACGCCGAGACCGGAGCCGATCGGCGCCGCCAGCGGCATGATGGCCACGCAGCCCATCTCCTCCAGCTTCTTCGCCATGATCGGGTCGTCGCTGCAATAGACCATGACCTCGAAGCCCTCGGCGATCAACACCTTGGCGGCGGCGAGCGTCTCGGTCATGTCGGGATAGAGCGTCTTCTGGTCGCCCAGGACCTCGAGCTTCACCAGCTTCCAGCCGCCGGCCTCGCGCGCCAGGCGCAGCGTTCGCAGCGCGTCCTGCGCCGTGTAGCAGCCGGCCGTGTTCGGCAGATAGGTGAACTTCTTCGGATCGACATAATCCATCAGCATCGGTTGCTTGGGATCGCTGACATTGACCCGGCGAACCGCGACGGTGACGATCTCGGCGCCGGATGCCTCGATGGCGCGCGCCGTCTCCTCGAAATCCTTGTACTTGCCGGTGCCGACCAGCAGGCGGGAGTTGAAGCGCCGGCCGGCCACGACCAGCGCGTCCTGCTTCTCGCGTGCCGCGAGCGGCACGCCGTCATCGCCGCCGCCGATGAAATGCACGATCTCCAGCCGGTCGCCGTCGCCAACTCTGATCTCGCCATAGGTCGAGCGCGGCACGATCTCGAGGTTGCGCTCGACCGCGATCTTGCGCGGGTCCAGGCCCAAGCTCTCCAGCAGCTCCTTCACCGTCATCGGCGCCTGAATCTGCTTGGCCTCGCCGTTCAGCATCACCTGCATGGCACATCCTCGCGCGGGGCCACGGCGATCCGACCGAGTCTGGAGAGCACACGCATCCCCGGGATGCGCAAGTTCCATTCCCTTCGCCGGCATGACCCGGATCAGGTTCGAAGGGTCACCGCATGCCGCGGTCTCTCAGCCCCCACACGGGGCTCCCCTTGGAACAGCAATATGATTGGGCGGCGGGCGCCCTACGTCAAGTTCGGCTCAGCGTCCGGTGAACTTGGCCGGCCGGCGCTCCAGGAAGGCGGCGACGCCCTCCTGGTAGTCCTCGGCGCCCTGGCAGAGGGCGTACTGGTCCAGGTCCATCTGGCTGGTGGCGGCGCCGAGCGCGTTGGCATAGGCGTTGATGTCGGCCTTGATCATGCGGACTGGCACCGGCGGCAGCGACGCCACCCGCTCGGCCAGTTCCATGGCACGGCCGAAGGCGTTACCCGCCGGCACCACTTCCTGCACCAGACCGAAATCCAACGCCGACTGCGCCGGCACCTTCTCGGCCAGGATGGCGAGCTGCTTGGCCCGCGCCGGGCCGACCAGGTTGACGATGCGCGGCAGGCTCTGCCAGCTCATGTTCATGCCGCGCTCGATCTCCGCGACATAGAAGCGACTGGTGCCGCCGCAGACGCGGAAGTCGAGCGAGACCGCGAGCGCCACGCCGCCGCCCACGCACCAGCCCTCGATCGCCGCGATGGTGAACGGCGCGAGATCCTCCCAGGCCTTGCACATGCGCGGCCCCGCCAGCAGGTGCCGGCGGCGTTCAGCGAGGCCCATGTCAGACAGCTTCTGCGTCTCGGTGTCCTTGAGGTCGTAGCCGAGCGTGAACACCTCCGCCGTGCCGGTCACCACGATGGCGGAGGTTTCGATATCGTCCTCGAAGCTGCGCGCGACCTCGGTCAGCTCGCGCATAACAGCGCGCGACATGGCGTTGCGGCCATCGCCGCGGTCCAGGCGGACGATGGCTATGCGGCCGCGCTTCTCGACGGTGATGCCGGAGGCTGCCATGTCAGCGGCCCGCATCGCGGATCATGTTGATGATGCCGGAGAAGTCGAGCCCGCCCTGCCCGGCCTTGGCGTAGCGCTCGTAGATCGCCGCCGCATCGGCGCCGAGCTCCGTCGTTGCGCCGGCCGCCTTGGCCGCTTCCTGCGCCAGCTTCAGGTCCTTCAGCATCATGTCGGCGGTGAAGCCCGCCTGGTAGCCGCGATTGGCGGGCGAGGTCGGCACCGGCCCCGGCACCGGGCAATAGGTGGTCAGCGACCAGCACTGGCCGGAGGATTTCGACGAGATGTCGAACAGCTTCTGATGGTCCAGGCCGAGCTTCTCCGCCAGCACGAACGCCTCGCTCACCGCGATCATCGAGATGCCGAGCACCATGTTGTTGCAGATCTTCGCCGCCTGGCCGTTCCCCGCCGGACCGGCATGCACGATGGTCTTGCCCATCGCCTCCAGCAACGGCTTCGCCTTGGCGAAAGCTTCCTCCGGCCCGCCGACCATGAAGGTGAGCGTGGCCGCAGCCGCGCCGCCGACGCCGCCCGAGACCGGCGCGTCGATCATCGGCATGCCGGCCTCGGCCGCCGCCTTGGCGACGGCGCGCGCGCTCTCGACATCGATGGTGGAGCTGTCGATGAACAGCGTGCCCTTCGCCGCCGCCTTCAGGATGCCGTTGTCGCCGAGATAGACGGCGCGGACATGCTGGCCTGCCGGCAGCATTGTCACCACGACATCAACGCCTTTGGCGGCTTCCGTTACGCCGGCGGCGCTCGTCGCGCCGGCTTCCTCGCAGACCTTCACCGCGGCGGCGGCAAGGTCGAACACCTTCACCTTGTGGCCGGCCTTCAACAGGTTGCGGGCCATCGGCCCGCCCATGTTGCCGACGCCGATGAAGCCGATCGCGGCCATCTTGTCCTCCCTCGGAAAACTCAATCCCAATCGTAGCGCAGGTCACCGTCGGGCAGCGGCGCAAAATAGGCGTCGATATCGGCGTCGCTCACTTCGCCCAGGCTCGCCGGACGCCATAGCGGCTTCTGGTCCTTGTCGACGACGACGGCGCGCGTGCCCTCGTAGAAGTCGTGGCCCTTGATGACGCGGTTGACCATGCGCCATTCCATGCGCATGCACTCGTCCATCGAGCGCTTGGCGCCCTCGCGGATCTGCCGGAAGGTCAGCTTCAGGCTGGTCGGCGATTTGGTGCGGATGGTCGCGGCCTGCTTCGCGGCGAACTCGCTGCCATCGGCGTCCAGCGCCGCGAGCACTCCCTCGACGCTGGCACCCGCAAAGCAGCGGTCGATCACCGCGCGATGCGCCGGCAGGGTCGGCGTGCCGGCCTCGGCCGTGAAGCCGGCAACCACCTTGTCGGCGACGCGCATCGCGTCGCCCGACCAGTCGGCCGCCTTCAGCGCCGCCAGCAGCTCGTCGCGCTTCGTCGCGGGGACGAAAGCAGTGCAGATGCCGGCAGCCACCGAATCCGCTGCCCTCAGCCGCTCGCCTGTCAGCGCCAGATATTGGCCTATTTCGCCCGGACAGCGCGGCAGGAAATGGCTGCCGCCGACATCGGGGAACAGGCCGATGCCGGTCTCCGGCATGGCGAACAGCGTGTTCTCGGTCGCGATGCGATGCGAGCCGTGCACCGAGACACCGACGCCGCCGCCCATGGTGATGCCGTCGAGGAATGCGATATAGGGCTTCGGGAACCGCTTGATGCGCGCGTTCATCACGTATTCGTCGTGATAGAAATCGTACGGGTAGCGCCCGCCGGCGCGGCCCTCGTCATAGAGCTTGCGGATATCGCCGCCGGCGCAGAAGGCGCGGCCGCCCTCGCCCAGGATCACCAGCGCCTTCACATCCGGATCAAGGCTCCACGCCTTCAGCTTGGCATCAAAAGCGACCACCATCTCATGCGTCAGCGCGTTCAGCGCCTTCGGCCGGTTCATCCGGACGATGGCGATGCCGCTCTCGACGGCGAACAGGATCTCCTCGCTCATGGGTCGAGCGAGCCGCCGCTCAGCAGCCGGCGGGCGATGATGACGCGCATGATCTCGTTGGTTCCTTCCAGAATCTGGTGCACGCGGAGGTCGCGCAGATAGCGCTCCACCGGGAAGTCGCGCAGATAGCCGTAACCGCCATGCAGCTGCAGCGCCTCGTTGACGACATGGAAGCCGGCATCGGTGGCGAAGCGCTTCGCCATCGCGCAATGGGTTGTCGCATCGGCATGGCCGGCATCGAGCGAGGCGGCGGCGCGCCGGATCATCAACCGCGCGGCCTCGAGCTCGGTCGCCATGTCGGCGAGCTTGAACTGCAGCGCCTGGAACTCGGCGAGCGGCTTGCCGAATTGTTGACGCACGCCCATATGCTCACGCGCAAGGTCGAGGCAGGCACGCGCGCCGCCGATCGAGCAGGCTCCGATGTTCAGTCGGCCACCGTCGAGCCCCATCATGGCGATCTTGAAGCCCTCGCCCTCGGCGCCGATCCGGTTCGCCACCGGCACCCGGCAATCCTCGAACATCACCGCCGCGGTCGGCTGCGAGTTCCAGCCGAGCTTCTTCTCCTGCGCACCGAACGACAGCCCCGGCGTGCCGTTCTCGACCACGATGCAGGAAATGCCCTTCGGCCCGTCGGCGCCGGTGCGCACCATGCAGACATAGATGTCGGAGCGGCCGCCACCGGAGATGAAGGCCTTGGAACCGTTCAGCACGTAGTGGTCGCCGTCGCGCACCGCGCGGGTCTTCAGCGCGGCGGCGTCGGAGCCTGAACCAGGCTCGGTCAGGCAGTAGCTGGCGAAATGCTCCATCGAGCAGAGCCTGGGCAGGAACCTGCGCCGCTGCGCCTCGGTGCCGAAGCGATCGATCATCCACGACGCCATGTTGTGGATCGAGATATAAGCGGCGGTGGAGGTGCAGCCGGCAGCCAGCTCTTCGAAGATCACCGCCGCATCCTGCCGCTTCAGGCCGGAGCCGCCCATCTCCTCCGACACGTAGATGCCGGCGAAGCCGAGCGCCGCGGCGCCACGCAAAGCCGCCTCCGGAAACACTTTGCCCTCGTCCCAAACGGCCGCATGCGGCGCCATCTCATCGCACGCGAAACCGCGCGCCGCGTCGCGAAATGCCCGCTGCTCTTCGGACAGCTCGAAATCCACCGCATTCCTCCCGTATTCGGGCGTTATGGATGAAGCGCCGGGGCGGCGGCGTCAACCAGCCTGCCCAGCTCGGCCGTGGACTCCTGGATCGTGCGGCCGGTGGTGTCGAGCACCGCGTCGGCCTTGCGGTAGAGCGCCTCGCGCTGCACGAGGATGCGGCGCAAATCCTCCATCGCCTCGGCATTGCCGGCCATCGGCCGGCGGTCGCCCTGGGCCAGCACGCGGGACATGTGCTCCTCGGGCGAGGCCTTGACCCAGACCGTCCAGCAACCTTCCAGCAGCCGCTGGAAGGTGGCCGCTTCCGTCACCAGGCCGCCACCGGTCGAGATCACCGCCTTGCGGTTCATGGCGATGACCCGCTCCAGCGCGCGCAGCTCGTGCCGGCGGAACGCCGCCTGGCCGGACAGGGCGAAGATTTCGTCGAGGGCCATGCCGGCTTCCGTCTCGATGGCGCGAGCCAGTTCGATGAAGGGAATCGAGAGCTTCTCGGCCAGCAGACGCCCGAGCGTGGTCTTGCCGGCACCGCGCAAGCCGATCAGCGCGATGCGCAGCCGCCGATCCCCGGTCTGCGCAAAGCGCTCGGCGACGAAACCGGCAACCTCCTCCAGCTCGCGCGGGTTCAGCCGGTCCAGCTTGGCGACCAGCAGGTTGCGCTCGACCGAACGGTCGGGCCCGTCATCGGTCAGCTCGGCCAGCGGCACGCCCATGGCGCGGGCAACCTGGCGCAGCAGAGCGATCGAGATGTTGCCGCGTCCGGCCTCCAGCTCCGCCAGATAGCGCTCGGAAACGTCGGAATCGCGCGCCAGCAACCGGCGGGTCATGCCGCGGCGAGCCCGCAGGTTGCGCACCCGCTCGCCCAGGCGCGTCAGGTATTCCTGGGTCCCGGTCTCGCGGGGCTCGGGCGTGTCGGCGGGTGCGGTGCGAAGCGCCACGGGAAGGGCTCCAGGTGCGAATTCCCGTGCATTATAATGCATCCAGGCTTGGCATCCAGTCCCGCCGGAATTATATTGCATACGACTTCCAAGGAGCGGGCGTATGGCCGTCGCTATTTCCATTCTGGTCGGCACCATGACCGGCAATGCCGAACTGGTCGCCGACGCCGTGCGCGACGTGCTTGCCGGCGCCGGCCATCCGGTCGAGATCCTGCCGATGGACAGCCTGCGCCCGGACGTGTTCGGCCGCGGCGGCGTTTTCCTGATCTGCACCTCGACCTATGGCCAGGGCGACGTGCCGGATAATGCGCGCGACCTGTACGAGGCGCTGCAAGCGGAGAAGCCCGACCTAGGCGCCATCCGCTATGGCGTGATCGGGCTCGGCGACAGCACCTACCAGGACACCTACAACAACGGCGGCAAGCTGTTCGACACCTTGCTGGCCGGGCTCGGCGCCAGCCGCGTCGGCGCCCGCATGGAGCACAATGCGAGCGGCGGCAGTTTCGCCGAGGACGATGCCGTGGAATGGGCCAAGGGCTGGATCGGCGCATTGAAGGCCCTTACCGTCGCGGCGTGAGCGCGACGGACTTTCTCGACATTCCGCAAGGCCGGTTGGAGATCCGCCGCATATCCGAGGCGCGCGCCGGCGCGCCGACGCTCGTCTTCCTGCATGAAGGTCTCGGCTGTGTCGGCATGTGGCGTGACTTCCCCGACCGCGTCGCCGCCGCGACCGGCTGTGGAGCGCTGATCTACAGCCGCTTCGGCTATGGCGCCTCCGATCCGGTCGCCCTGCCCCGCCCGCTCCGCTACATGCACGACGAGGCACTCGCCGTGCTGCCGGCGCTTCTTCGTGCCGCCGGCATCGGCCCGCATGTGCTGATCGGCCATTCCGACGGCGGCTCGATCGCGCTGATCCATGCCGGTGGCGGGGCGACGCCGAATCTCAAAGGCGTGGTCACTCTCGCGGCGCATGTCTTTGTCGAGGACATTTCCGTCACCTCGATCGCGGCGGCGCGCGAGCAATGGGAGCAAGGCGACCTGCGCGCCCGCCTCGCGCGCTGGCACCGCGACAACGTGGATGCCGCCTTCCTCGGTTGGAACCGCGCCTGGCTCGATCCCGCCTTCCGTGCCTGGAACATCGAAGCGTTCCTTCCGGGCATCCGCGTGCCGGTCCTGGTGATCCAGGGCGAGGACGACGAGTACGGCACGCTCGAGCAGGTCGAGAGCATCCGAAAGGGTTGCGGCGCCGAGCCGCTGGTCCTGCCGGAAAGCGGCCACTCGCCCCAGCGGGACCGGCCGGAAGCGGTGGTTGCCGCCATCGGCCGCTTCCTCGCGCCGCTGCTCTGACGCCGCGCGCCAGCCGCCCATGGTGCCGATAGCCGAGAGCGGCGCATCCTCCCGCTGGACCGGGATCCTTGCCGCCAACGCCGCGGCGTTCCTGTTCGGCAGCATCGCGCTGTTCGGCAAGCTGCCGCTGTCGCCGGTCTGGATCGTGGCGGTTCGCGCCGTGTTCGCGGTGCTGGTGCTGGCGCTGCTGGCTCGACTGCTCCGCAACCCCCTGGTCCCGCCGACCGCGATGCTCGGCCGGATCGCGGCGAGCGGCGCCCTCCTCGCCGGCCATTGGGTGTTGTTCTTCGTCTCGGTCCAGCTCGCCAGCGTCGCCGTGGCGACCTTGACCATCGCGAGCTTTCCGCTCTTCACCATCGTGATCGAGGCATTCTGGCAGCGCCGCCGGCCACGGCTGGGGGAGCTCGCCGCCGGCCTCGCCATCGTGCTCGCGATCTTCCTGCTGGTGGGCGAAGGCGCCGCCATCGACGGGGACGCGATCTGGGGCGTGCTGGCCGGGCTCGCCGCCGCCGCGACCTTCGCCGTCTTCGCGTTGGCGAGCCAGGCGATGGCGCGGCGCATCGATACGGTCCGCCTCTCGCTGACGCAATACGCCGCAGCCGCTGCGGTGCTGATGCCCTTGTTGCCCTTCGCCGGGGCGCCTCCGACCGGATCAGACTGGCTGTGGCTCGCCATCCTCGGCGTCGCCGGCACCGCCGTTGTGCACCAGCTCTATCTGTTCAGCCTGCGTCGCCTGCCGGCTTCGGTCTGCGGCGCCATCGTCTCGGTGGAGCCGATCTATGCCGTGCTGCTGGCGGCGGCCTTGTTCGGCGAGCCGGTCGGTCCCGCCATTGCGGTCAGCGCCGCGCTGGTGATCGGTGCGACGCTCGTCCTGTTGCGCCGCTAGGCGCGCGTGGCGGCGATCAGCAGGAAAGGCGGCCGGTCCCGCTCGACCGCCCATTCCGGATGCGCCGCGATCTGCTCGGGCGTCGGCCCCCATTCCTCGACATGGTCGATGCGGAAGCCGGCGCCGATCAGCAGGTTCAGATAGGTGGCGATGGTGCGGTGCTGCTTCACCACGCCGGGCGCCAGCCAATCGGTCACGCGCGGGCCTTCGTCGAGATAGCGGTCGAGCGGCCAGATCTTCCCGCCCGCCGCCTCCATCCAGCCGGGGCGCGACGGCGCGGTGAACAGCGGATGCTCGGCCGAGAAGATGAACCGCCCGCCCGGCGTCAGCGCCCGGGCGATGTTCGCGACCAGCCGGTCCAGATGCACCAGGTAGTGCAGCGCGAGCGCACTGTAGGCGAGATCGAAGATCTCATCCGGCAGAGCGACGCTGTCGAGATCGGCGTGCTCGTATTGTACGGCGGGATCGCTCGTCTCGGCGCGCGCCCGCGCCAGCATCTTGTCGGAGACGTCGAGGCCGAGCACCGCCGCCGCCCCCTGTTCGCGGGCGAAGCGGCAGAACCAGCCGAAGCCGCAGCCGAGATCGAGCACGCGCTTGCCCCTCAGGTCCGGCAGCAGTGCGCGCAAAGCCGGCCATTCCGGCGCGCCGTCCAGCCCCTCGACCGAGCGCGGCAGGCGGCTGTAGCCGGCGAAGAACGCATCGTCGTCGTAGATGTTCTGCGTCATCGCCTCTCTCTAGCGACGGCGCCCCGAAAAGCGAAGGGCCCGCGCTGCCCATCGGCGTCGCGGGCCCCTGCCATCTGGAGATCCCCGATCAGAGATCGCGCAGGGTCGCCGCCGGCTTGAAGCGCAGCGACTTGCGCGCCTTGATGGTGATCTTGGCCCCGGTTTTCGGGTTGATGCCCTTGCGCGATGCGCGCTTCACGACCGCGAAGGTGCCAAAGCCGGGCAGGGAAATCTTGCCCTCCTTCTTGGTCGACTTCACGATTGTCTCGAACAAAGAACCAATGGTGGCTTTCGCGGCAGTCTTGGTGCAGCCGGTCTCTTTCTCGATAACCGCCGCGAGAACATCACGAGCAGACACGATCTAGTGCTCCTAGGTTGACAGAAACACCAGATGTATGGCCGATGCGGCCAGGTCGTGCAAGGCGGGAGAGGTTAACATGCGGGTGGTGATCACGGGCGGCGGCGGGTTCCTGGGCCAGAAGCTGGCGCGGCGCCTGCTCGACAAGGGCACGCTGGCCGGGCCGGACGGCCGGCAGACGGAGATCGGCGAGCTCATCCTGTTCGACCAGGTGACGCCGCGGCCGATCGCCGATCGCCGCGTGCGCGGCATCCCCGGCGACGTCGCCGATGCGAAGCAGATCGCGAACCTGATCACGCCCGCCACCGCCTCGATCTTCCATCTCGCCTCCGTGGTCAGCGCCGGCGCGGAGGCGGATTTCGATCTCGGCTATCGCGTCAACCTCGACGGCACGCGCAATGTGCTGGAAGCCGCGCGCGCCACGTCAGCGAAGCCACGCCTCGTCTTCACCTCCTCCATCGCCACCTATGGCGGCGGCCTGCCCGACGTGGTGACCGACGAGACGCCGCAGCGCCCGGAGACCTCCTACGGCACCCAGAAGGCGATCGGCGAGGCGCTGGTCAACGATTACAGCCGCAAGGGCTTCATCGACGGCCGTTCGGTCAGGTTGCCGACGATCACCATCCGCCCCGGCAAGCCGAACAAGGCGGCCTCGACCTGGGCCAGCTCGATCATGCGCGAGCCGCTGCAGGGCGAGGACGCGATCTGCCCGGTGACGCCGGAGACGCCGATGGCGTGTTTGGGTCCACGCCGCTGCGTCGAGAACCTGATCCGCGTGCACGAAGTGGCGGCGGAGGCGTTGGGCTCGCACCGCTCGACCCTGCTCACCGGCATCCCGGTGACGGCGGGCGAGATGGAGAAGGCGCTGCACCGCAACGCCGGCAACCGCAAGCTCGGCCGCGTGATCTGGCAGCACGACCCCGACATCCAACGCATCGTCGACGGCTGGCCCAAGGCCACCCGCTCCGACAAGGCTGCCAAGCTCGGCATGGAAGTGCAGCCCGACGTCGACACCATGATCCGGGAGTTCATCGAGGATGAGCTGACGACGGGGTAATCCTATTGAGGGAATTGATGCTCGTTGATCGGTATCCTGGTGCTATCTGGAAGCGGTGACGGCACAACCAGATAGCGGAGCTGCAACACGAGAGGGAATGTATCGGCCTCCGCAATTAGCTCAGCACCACGTGAACTTCTCAAACACACACCACAATCAACCAACGCTGGTCCCGAACCGCCTTCTTCGTCCAAAGTCGCAAAGGTCTGCGACAGCGGATGCGAGCCGACTGGTCCTTTCACGCCCTTCGATGACTCGCCTATCCATTCCTGCCGGCGCAGCACAGAGACGCCGGCGACAATGAAATCACCGAACTCAAACTTATCCCACTCATCCATTGAATCGGGTAACTCGGCAAGACGAAGGCGGGCGACACAAACTTCGAACTTTGGTGCAACAGCAACGCAATCGAGGTCAATGCGAGCCTGGAGTTCGCCGGCAAACAAAACGACTAGCTCGCTGTAAGCCGGATACCCTGGGTACCTTCGGGCATAGACCCTTCGCACATTCATCCCAACGATGCGGCGGAGCACATCTATGGTCGTCGCGTCGCATGTCTTGTGCATTCGGATTCTCGGAACACGTGGCGGGCCATGTGCGCTCTTAGCCGGAGCAAGAAGCCCTGAAGTAGCAGTTTAGTCTCCGTACCCGCCGCGATGCTGCGGCAGCTTCTGGCCCAGCAGCTTCGAAGCCACGAGCGTCCGCAGCACCTGCGCCGTGCCGCCGGCGATGGTGAACATGCGGACGTCGCGGGCCATGCGCTCGAGCGGGTAGTCGCGGGAATAGCCGCGGGCGCCGAAGATCTGCAGCGCGTCGTTGACGATCTTGATCGCCGCTTCGGAGGCGATGATCTTCGCCTGCGCCGCCAGCGCCGGATCGGGGAACGGGCTGCCGCCCGGCCCGCGCGAGCGCGCCGCGGCGTGCAGCATCAGGCGCGAGGCGGTGAGGGCCACGTCCATATCGGCCAGCATCCATTGCAGGCCCTGGAACTCGGCGATCGGCCGGCCGAACTGCTCGCGCTCCTTGGCGAAAGCCACGGCATGGTCGAGCGCGCCGGCGGCGATGCCCATCGCCACCGTGCCGGCGCCGACGCGCTGGCTGTTATAGGCGTTGATCAGGTCGGCGAAGCCGCGCTTGAAGCCGGACGGCGGCAGCAGCACCATGTCGCCCGGGATCTCCAGATCCTCGAAGACGAGCTCGCCCTCCGGCATGCCGCAGAGGCCCATGGTCGGCTCGCGCTTGGAAACGCGAAGCCCCGGCCGGCTGTCCTTCACATGCAGGAAGCCGCCGATGCCCTGGAACTCGCCCATCGCGTCGTAGACGCGGGCGAAGATCAGGTGGAGCTTTGAGATGCCGGCGCCGGTGATCCAGTGCTTGCGGCCGTTGATGACATAGCCGTTGCCGCGCTGGCGCGCCTCGGTTGTCATCGCCATGGCGTCGCTGCCGGCTTCCGGCTCGGTGATGCAGATGGCGGGCTTGTCGCCGGCCAGCACGAGGTCGGCGGCGAGCTTCTTCTGCGCCTCGGTGCCATAGGCCATCACCGCCGAAATCGCGCCCATATTGCACTCGACCACGATGCGGCCCGAGACGGTGCAGCTCTTCGCCATCTCCTCGATCACCAGCGCGGCGTCGAGGAAGCTCCGCCCCTGCCCACCCCACTGCTTCGGCACCGTCATGCCGGTGAAGCCGGCTTCGGAGAGCTGCTTGACGATATCCCAGGGATATTCTCGGGCCTTGTCGATCTCCGCCGCGCGCGGGCGCACGACGCCTTGGGAGAACTCCCGCGCCTTGTCGCGCAGCGCCAGTTCTTCTTTCGACAGGCCGATCGACATCGGTTTCCTCCACGGCAAGGCTTGACCATTGCGCGGGAGGCGCTTCCTGGCAAGCTGCCGGGAACGGAGGAAGCCCAAAATGGCCGAGTACCAGTTCATCCAGGTGGAGCGCGACGACGCGGTTGCCATCCTCACCTTCAACCGCCCGCAGGTGTTGAACGCCTTCCACAACGAGGCGATGCAGGAGACGCTCAAGGCCGTCGCGGCGCTGAATGCCGACGACGCGGTGCGCGTCATCCTGGTGCGCGGCGCCGGCCGCGCCTTCTCCGCCGGCTTCGACCTCAAGGCCTCGGCCGAGCGCAAGATGGAGGACGTGTCGGACTGGGAGCGACAGATGCAGCTGCAGTTCGATTTCATCATGCAGTTCTGGCACTCCCCCAAACCTACAATCGCGGTGGTGCACGGCTTCTGCCTCGCCGGCGCCTTCGAGCTGATGTTGGCCTGCGACGTGACGGTGGCGGCCGAGGGCACCCGCTTCGGCGAGCCCGAGGTGCGCTTCGGCACCGGCATCGTCGCCATGCTGCTGCCCTGGATCACCGGCCCGAAACAGGCGAAGGAGCTGCTGCTCACCGGCGACGACAAGATCGACGCCGCCGACGCGCTGCGCATGGGCATCGTCAACCACGTCGTCCCGGCCGATCAGGCCCTGGCCAAGGGCCTGTCGATCGCCCGCCAGATGGCGCGGGCGGCGGAGCGCTCGGTCCGCCTGACCAAGCGCGCCGTCAACGCCTCCTACGAAGCGATGGGCTTCTCGACCGCGATGCGCACCAGTCTCGATATCGACGTCCTGCTCAACGCGGGCACCAGCCCGGAAAAGCAGGAATTTGCCCGCCTGCGCAAGGAACAGGGCCTCAAGGCAGCGATCGCCTGGCGCGACGCCCGGTTCCGCGACTGACCGGCTTCCTTGATCGATGTCAAGGCTGTAAAGGAGGCCGGCCCGAGAGTTGCGGGCCGGGAGTGAACGCAAGCCGCCGCCAGCGGCCCAGAAGATGCCCATTGCAGGTGACCGATGAACGAGTCCGTCGCGATTTCCAGGACTGCCCTCGCCGAATCAAGCCAGGCCGCCGGGCATTTCGATGTCCTGATCGTCGGCGCCGGCATTTCCGGCGTCGGCGCCGCCTATCACCTGACCACGCAATGCCCGGACAAGCGCTACGTCATGCTGGAAGTGCAGGACACGTTCGGCGGCACCTGGGCGACCCACCGCTATCCCGGCATCCGCTCCGACAGCGACCTGCACACCTTCGGCTATCGCTTCAAGCCCTGGACCGGCAAGCCGATCGCGACGGCGGCCGAAATCAAGAGCTACATGAACGAGGTGATCGAGGAGAACGATATCGGCCGTCACATCCGCTATCGCCACCGCATCGACGCGGCGCGCTGGTCGAGCGAGGCGAAGCGCTGGACGATCGAGGCGACCCGCGCCGATACCGGCGAACGGCTCAGCTTCACCGCGGACTTCCTCTGGATGTGCCAGGGCTATTACCGGCATTCGGAGGGCCACACGCCGGAATGGCCGGGCATGGCCGAGTTCAAGGGCACCATCGTGCATCCGCAGACCTGGCCCGAGAACCTCGCCTATCAGGGCAAGAAGGTCGTCGTGATCGGCTCCGGCGCCACCGCGGCGACGGTGATCCCGGCCATCGCCGAGGATGTCGACCATGTCACCATGCTGCAGCGCTCGCCGACCTATTTCATCCCCGGCCGCAATGCCATCCAGATCGCCGAGGAGCTGCGCGCCCTGCAGGTCGACGAGAGCTGGATCCACGAGATTACCCGCCGCAAGATCCTGTTCGACCAGGCCAACTTCACCCGCCGCTCGTTCGAGGAACCGGACAAGGTGAAACAGGAGCTGCTCGGCGGCGTGCGCGCCTTCCTCGGGCCCGATTTCGACATCGACAAGCATTTCACGCCGAGCTACCGGCCCTGGCGCCAACGCATCGCCTTCGTGCCCGACGGCGACCTGTTCCGCGCGGTGCGCAGCGGCAAGGCGAGCGTGGTGACCGACGAGATCGAGCGCTTCACGCCGAACGGCATCCTGCTGAAGTCCGGCGACGAGCTCGAAGCCGACATCATCGTGACGGCCACCGGCTTCAACATGAACGTGCTGGGCGATATCGCCTTCGAGATCGACGGCAAGCCGCTCGATTTCGCCGAGACGGTCACCTATCGCGGCATGATGTTCACCGGCGTGCCCAACATGGCCTGGGTGTTCGGCTATTTCCGGGCGAGCTGGACCTTGCGGGCCGACTTGGTCGGCGATTTCGTCTGCCGCCTCCTTAAGCACATGGATGCGAAGGGCGCCAAGCAGGTGGAGGTCAAGCTCCGCCCGCAGGACAGCAACATGCCGCTGCTGCCTTGGATCGACACGGAAAACTTCAATCCGAACTACGTGATGCGCGCCATGCACCTGTTGCCCAAGCGCGGCGACAAACCGGAATGGCAGCACAACCAGGATTACTGGGCCGAGAAGGACGAGTTTCCCGCCATCGACCTCGACGATAAGGCCTTCGCCTACAGCTGAGGCACCGGCCGGCGGAAACGCGGTTCGACGAAGGCGCGCGAGACGCTAAACTCGCGCGCCTTTGCGTTTCCACAAGGAGAGCGAACGTGAGCATCAAGCGCATCAATGCCGGCCCCCGCATGTCGAGCGCCGTCGTCCATGGCGACACCGTCTATCTCGCCGGCCTGACCGCCGACGACAGCAAGGCCGATGTGAAGGGCCAAACCAAGCAGATCCTCGACAAGATCGACAAGTTCCTGGCCGAGGCCGGCACCGACAAGTCGAAGGTGCTTTCCGCCAATATCTGGCTGACCGACATTTCGACCTGGAGCCAGATGAACGAGGTGTGGGATGCCTGGGTGTCGCCCGGCAACACCCCGGCCCGCGCCACCGTGGAGGCCAAGCTCGCCGCGCCGGGCCTCAAGGTGGAGATCATGGTGCAGGCAGCGAAGTAAGCGTCACTTTTCCGGATCAACAGCAGGGCCGGCCGATGCCGGCCCTGCCCTTTTTCTCGGCTCCGCCGGGCTGCGCCGGTTCGGAATACGGACTGGCGGCAAAGTACGGCATCCGGATGACTGCTCGCGACACGGCCAATCCCGGTCCGAGGAGCACCCGATGAACACCCATCCCGGCAGCCTGCACAGCGTGCTGCGCGGCGCCCTGCCTGCCCTGGCGGAAGAGGCGAGGAGCCGCGCGGAAGAGTTCGAAGGCGCGCGTCGCATCGCCTTCGACTATGTCGACCGCCTCAAGGCCGCCGGCCTCTATCGCCTTCTGGTCGCCCGCGAACAGGGTGGCCTCGGCGCGCCGCCCAACGAGTGGCTCCGCGTCATCACGACGCTCGCCTATGCCGATGCGTCCACCGGCTGGACGGTGGCGCATGGCGCGGCCTGCAGCGCGCTGATTGCCAATCTTGCGAACGAGGGCCTGCTGGGGGAGTTCCTCGCCGATCCGATGGCGAGCGCGGCCTGGAGCAACCAGGGCAAGGTCAAGGCGCGCGAGGTGGCGGGCGGGCTCATCATCAGCGGGCGCTGGGGCTTCGGCACCGGCTGCACCGCCGCGACCCATCTCGGCGGCATGCTGCGGCTGGCCGCGACCGATGGCGAGGCGGCGGCGCGCTTCGTCGTGGCCTTGGCCCGGCGCGAGCAGGTCCGGATCGACGAGGTCTGGGATCCGGTCGGCCTCGCCGGCACCGGCAGCCACGACATCGTCTTCGACGACGTCTTCGTGCCCTGGAGCCACACCTTCACCTGGCCCGATTGCACGCCGAACAGCCGGCGGCCGACCGGCATCTTCGTCTCCGGGACCTGGTTCATCACGCTCTGCGCGGCCGGCACGCAGCTCGGCCTCGCGCGGCGAGCGCTGGACGAGGTGCGCCAGGAGCTGGGCCCTAAGCTCGACATCTATTCCCGCCAGCCGCTGCTGACCAAGGCGGCCGTGCTGCACACGCTGGAGGAGGCCGAGGGCCTGCTCCTCGCCGTGCAGGCCGGGCTCGAGACGGTGCTCGAGGAAGTGTGGGACATCGCCTGTTGCGAGGAGGCGCTGAGCCAGGATCTGCGGCTCAGGGCGCGGCTTGCCGCGGTGACCGCCGTGCATCAATGCGAGCGCATCGTGCGCGCCGCCTACGACGCAGCCGGCGCGGGGGCGATCCGCCGCGCCGGCGCGCTGCAGCGCGTTTATCGCGATGCGAGCTGCCTCACCCACCACGTCGCGGCGAATGCCGACAGCTTCGAGATCGTCGGCCGCGTTCGCGGCGGCTTCGACAAGCTGACCTTCCGAGTGTGATCGCCGTGCGGAGGCGGGCGGCGGGAGCTACTTCCTCGCCACCGCCTTCTGCATCTTCGACCAGTCGAAGCGCTCCGCGATGGCGAAGCCTTCGGCGGAATCGAGCTCGGAGAACTGCACGATGAGCGAGGCCGGCAAGGCGCCCGAGTTCAGCGCCACCAGCAGAAAGCCTGTCTTTTCGTCCTTGCTGTAGAAGCGCACCACCGGAAAGCCCTTCACGGTCGCGGTCTCGTACACCACACCTCCGGCCTGATACTGCATCTTGCCGCCCTGCCCCATGGCTTCGGCCTGGCTCGCCATGGGATGGCCGACGCCGAGAATCACCGAGATCTCCGCATCGCCTTTCCGGTAATTCCGTGCGGCCCAGACGATTTCCTGGCCATCGGAGGCCATGGTCATGCCTTCCGGCGCTTCCGCTTCCCATTGCGGAATGTCGACGAGCAACGGCATCAGCGGCTTATAGGTCTGTGCCTGCGTCGAGAGCGGCAGCAAGACGGCCGCCAATCCGAAGGCGACGAGAATGACAAATCGATGCAGCTTCCACGGCACGACGGATCTCCAGGGACAAGAATGGTCGGACGTGAGCATCGCCGGCCGGGATTTAATAAATCGCTCGAGCAAAGTTCACTTCGGGCCCGCATCGGCGCGCAGCGTGGGATTTGCACGAAGCGGGAGTTCCGTCGCGGGATTGCGTCAACTCGATCGCTGCCTCGCCGGCGCCGGGGCGAAGTCGGGTCGATCGTACCGGCGCTCGGCACCCTCGGCTTTCCCGCCCTGGCCCAACCCGATATAAGGCCCCTCTTTCGTGAGGCCCGAATCGCGCGATGGCGAAGACCGTCCTGATCCTGAACGGCCCCAATCTGAACATGCTGGGCCTGCGCCAGCCGGAGATCTATGGCCGTGAGACGCTCGCCGATGTGGAGCAGCTCTGCCAGGCGCGCGGCAAGGCGCTCGGGCTCGAGGTCGATTTCCGGCAGTCGAACGCTGAAGGCGAGCTGATCACCTGGGTGCAGGAGGCGCGCGCCAAGGCCGATGGGCTGATCGTCAACGCCGGCGGCTATTCGCATACGTCCGTCGCGCTGATGGATGCGCTGCTCGCCTGCGACAAGCCGGTGATCGAGGTGCATATTTCCAACATCTTCCGGCGCGACCAGTTTCGCCATCATTCCTATGTCTCGCTCGCCGCGCGCGGGGTGATCTGCGGGCTCGGCCCCAAGGGCTATGCGCTCGCGCTCGAGGCGATGGCCGATCTGGTCGGATGACGAAGCAGGGCATGACAAAACAGGAGAACGGATTGCCGAAATCCAAGCTCGACAAGGAAGCGATCCGCGAGCTCGCCGAGCTCCTCGCCGAGACCAACCTGTCGGAGATCGAATGGTCCGACGGCACGGTGCGCATCCGCGTGGCGCGTGGCGTACCGGGAGCCACCGTCGCCGTCGCGCCGTCGCTCACCGCAATGCCGTCGGCGATCGCGGCGGCGCCTGCGGGGGACGAGGACCTCGCCAAACTGCCGGGCGCGCTGAAATCGCCGATGGTCGGCACCGCCTACGTGGCGCCGGAGCCGGGCGCCGCCTCCTTCGTCCAGGTCGGCGACAATGTGCGCGAGGGCCAGACGGTGATGATCGTCGAAGCGATGAAGACGATGAACGCCATCCCCGCGCATCGCGCCGGCCGGGTGACCCGCATCCTGGTCGAGAACCAGACGCCGGTGGAGTTCGGCCAGGTTCTCATGCTGATCGAATAGCCGGGCCGCCCGGTGTTCGAAAAGGTCCTGATCGCGAACCGCGGCGAGGTGGCGCTCCGCATCCTGCGCGCCTGCCGCGAGATGGGCATCTCCACGGTGGCCGTGCACTCGACCGCCGATGCCAATGCCATGCATGTCCGCCTCGCCGACGAGAGCGTCTGCATCGGCCCGCCGCCGCCCGGCGACAGCTATCTCAATATTCCCTCGATCATCGCCGCGGCCGAGATCACCGGGGCCGACGCGATCCATCCAGGCTACGGCTTCCTGTCCGAGAACGCCCGTTTCGCCGAGATCGTCGAAGCGCATGACATCGTCTTCATCGGACCGCGGCCAGCGCAGATCCGCCTGATGGGCGACAAGATCGAGGCCAAGGCAGCGGCCCGCCGGGTCGGTATTCCCGTCGTCCCCGGTTCCGACGGCGGCATCACCAGCGACGACGACGCGCGCCGCATTGCCGAGGCGATGGGCTATCCGGTGCTGATCAAGGCCTCGGCCGGTGGCGGCGGCCGCGGCATGAAGGTGGTGCGCTCCTCCGCCGAGCTGCCGCAGGCGCTTTCGCAGGCCCGCTCGGAAGCGCGCAACGCCTTCGGCAACGACGCTGTCTATATCGAGAAGTACCTGACCCGGCCGCGCCATATCGAAGTGCAGGTGATGGCCGACAGCCACGGCAATGTCGTGCATCTCGGCGAACGGGACTGCTCGCTGCAGCGGCGGCACCAGAAGGTGCTGGAGGAGGCGCCCTCGCCCGCGCTCAACGCGATGCAGCGGCAGCAGATCGGCAAGACCGTCACCGACGCGCTGAAGGAACTCGGCTATCTCGGCGCCGGCACCATCGAGTTCCTCTACGAGGACGGCAAGTTCTACTTCATCGAGATGAACACCCGTCTGCAGGTGGAGCATCCGGTGACGGAGGCGGTCACCGGCATCGACATCGTGCGCGAGCAAATCCGCATCGCCCAGGGCGCGCCGCTCAGCTTCAAGCAGGAGGAAGTGCGGATCGAGGGCCATGCCATCGAATGCCGCATCAATGCCGAGAACCCGGTCAGCTTCGCGCCGTCGCCGGGCAAGGTGGTCGAGTACCACGCGCCGGGCGGGCTCGGCATCCGGGTCGACAGCGCGCTCTATGCCGGCTGCGTGGTACCACCCTATTACGACAGCCTGATCGCCAAGCTGATCGTCACCGGACAGACGCGCAACGAATGCCTGATGCGGCTGAAACGTGCGCTCGGCGAGTACGCTATCGGCGGCATCGAGACCAATATCCCGCTGCACCTCGCGCTGTTGCAGCAGCCGGATTTCGTCAACGGCGCCTACGACATCCACTGGCTCGAGGAGTTCATCGCCAACAAGGGATGAGCGACACCTTCCTCCCCGTCACGCCCGAGATCGTGCTGCGCGCCTATATGCACGGCATCTTCCCGATGGCGCACAGCCGGACGGATCCCCAGCTCGAATGGTTCGACCCGATCCGGCGCGGCGTGTTGCCGCTGGACGGCTTTCACCAGCCGAGGCGACTGCGTCGCACGGTGAAACAGAACAGGTTGCAGGTCACCGTCGACCACGATTTCCGCGGCACGATGGAGGCCTGCGCCGACGAGGCGGAGGACCGCAAGTCCACCTGGATCAGCGACAGAATCATCGAGCTCTATACCGAGCTTAACCGCATGGGCCATGCCCATTCCGTGGAGACGCGGCTGGACGGGCGGCTGGTCGGCGGGCTCTACGGCGTTTCCATCGGCGGCGCCTTCTTCGGCGAGAGCATGTTCAGCCGGGTGACCGACGCCTCCAAGGTGGCCCTGGTCCACTTGGTCGCCCGGCTCCGCATCGGCGGCTATGCGCTGCTCGACTGCCAGTTCCAGACCGAGCATCTGGCCCAGTTCGGCACCGTGGAGGTTCCGCGCCTTGCCTATCGGCGCCAGTTGGCCGCCGCGCTGAAGGTGCGCGGCAATTTCCACGCCGCGCCCGCGGACTGGCCGCCGGACGCGGTGCTCGACGCACTTACCTGAGCCGCCAGACCTGAACCGTGCCCTCGCGACCGGTCAGGTGATGCTCGCCGACCGGCTCACCCGTCGCCGCCTCGCCCGCGGCGCGATGCGTGGCCTCGGAGCAGAGCACCACCACCTGCTCGTCCTCCTTGAGGAACAGCTTGCCGAGCACTTCGAGGCGTTGTGCGGCGTTCACCGTGTCGCCCACCACGGTGAAATTGATGCGGCCGGGCGATCCGATATTGCCGACCACGACCGGCCCCGAATGCAGCCCGACTCGGACACGAATTGGCGGCAACCCCTCCGCCATGCGCTTCGCATTCTGCTCGACGACCGCCTTGGCGATGCCCTGCGCGGCGCGGCATGCCTGGGCGGCATGCTCCTCGGTACGCTTGATCGCGCCCCAGGTCGCCATGACCGCGTCGCCCATGAACTTGTCGATCACGCCACCTTCGGCCTCGATGAAGCGCGCGAGCAGCGCGAAGTGCTCGTTCAGCAACTCGGCCGTCTCCTTCTCGCCAAGCTGCTCGGCCATCGGGGTGAAGCCGACGATGTCGGTGAACATCACCGTCACCTGTCGCCGGCGCGATACCATGGTCGCCTCGCCCTCGGCCAGCAGACGGGTGACCAGGCGACGCGGCACGTAGAGACTGAACCAGCGCAGCGCCTGGCGGCTGGCATTGAACGCCGTCGCCGCCGCGTCGATCTCGCGGAGCACACTGCGGGGCAAGTCCGGCCCCTCGAAGTCGAGGCTGCGGATCTGATGCGCGGCTTCCGCAAGCCCGGCCACGGGGCGTCCGATCCAGCGGCCGATGCGCCAGGCGAACACGCCGGCGGCCAGCAGCAGCACGATGGCGGCGAGCCCGCCAAAGGCGATGCCCCGGGTCAGCGGCAGGATATCGGTCAGTGGGAGGTACTGGCCGACGACCCAGGTCTGCGGCCCGAAGCCGAGAAACTCGCGATAGATGAAGATGTACTCCACCCCGTCCACGCTGACGCGATGGCCAAGCCCGCCGGCCAGTACCTTGGCCGAGATCCACGAGCGCGCCCGCGGCCCCCACATCGCGGCAAGGACCGGATCGCCCACTTCCGCGATGGTGGGCAGGCGCTGCTGCACCACGTATTCATGCCAGCGGTCCACCAGGGCGGGATGCGCCAGTACCTGGTCGTGATTGACCAGGATAAAGGCGCGCTGGCCGGGCCCGTCGCCGAAATTGGCGACCAGCCGCGACAGCTCGCCGAGCGACACGACCGCCGCCAGCGCGGCGCCGGTCCCGACCCGCTGGCGGACGTTCAGCACCGGCTCGTTCAGCAGCGGGCTGTAGATCAGGTCGCCCCAGAACAGGCCGTCCTGGGACACCGTGTTGATGAACTCCTCTTCCGCCCCGGGCACCGTGCGCATGTCGACGCGCTTCAGCCTGAGCTCGCTGTCCTGACGCACGACGGCGAGCGAGAGCTTGCTCGAGGGCATGTAGGATATGCCGTCGATCTGCGGTGCCGCCGCCAGCGCGCCGACGAAGGCGGCGGACAGACGGGCTGTGTCGGCAGGGTCGAGATCGCCTTCTGCAATACGGTCGCCAAGGAAGGCGATCACATCCTCGGCCGGCCGCAGATGCAGCGACACCCGGGCAATCAGGGTGTCGACCGTGGCGAGGCTGTGTTGGCGCAGCAGTCGCACGCTGGCATCGATCCCGCCAAAGATCGCCATGCCGATGGCAACCAGCCCGAGCAAGGCCATCGCGCCGGCCCCGAAGCCGAGCAGCGACACGATCGATACGCGACGCTTGGCGACGAGAGGCGTGTCGAGCTCGGGGGGCCCGCTTGGCGCCGCCGTGGTGTCAGCCATTCACGGCCGCATGTGGAAGCTGCGGGGACCAGCTTCCCGCAGCGGCGCAGCGATGGCAGCAAATTCGCAGAGCAGCGGCCGGGTCTCGCGCGGATCGATGATCTGCTCGATCAGGAATGCCTCGGCGGTGCGGAACGGCGAGCGGTACTGGTTCAACCTCTCCTCGATCGCGGCGCGATGGGCGGCGGGATCGGATGCGGCGGCGATCTCGGCGCGGTAGGCGGCCTCGACCCCGCCTTCGATGGGCAGCGAGCCCCAATCGCCGGACGGCCAGGCGTAGCGGTACTTGAACCGCTTGGCATTCATATGCGCGGCGCCGGCGACGCCGAAGGCCTTGCGCACCACGATCGAGCACCACGGCACCGTCGCCTGATAGACCGCCGCCAGCGCGCGGGCGCCGTGCCGGATGGTCGCCGTCCGCTCCGCTTCCAGGCCGATCACGAAGCCCGGGATGTCGACGAGATGCACGACCGGCAGGTGGAAGGTCTCCGCCATGTCGACGAAGCGCGTCACCTTCAGCGAGGCATCGGCGGTCCAGCCGCCGCCATAGACCCGCGGGTCGCTCGCCAGAACGGCGACCGGCCAGCCGTCCAGCCGCGCCAGGCCCGCGATCACCGAACGGCCTGACATCCTGCCGATCTCGAAGAAACTGTCCTGGTCGAAGATCGAGCGCAGGATCTTGCGCATGTCGTAGACCTTGCGCCGGTCCTTCGGCACCGCCTCGATAAGCCATTCGTCGCGCCGGTCCGGGTCAGCCGCCGGCGCACCGCGCGGCGGCAGGCCGTAGACCGAGGACGGCAGGTAGGAGAGGAAGCGCCGTGTGCGCTCGAAGGCTTCCGCCTCGCTCTCCACCGCATCGTCGACGGCGCCATTCCGCGTATGAATATCGGCGCCGCCGAGCTCCTCCTTGGTCAGGTCCTCGCCGATGCGGGCGACCACCGGCGGCCCGGCGATGAACATCTGGCTGATGCCCTTGACCATCAACGAATAGTGGCTGGTCACCGCGCGGGCGGCGCCGAGCCCGGCGACGGAGCCGAGCGCCAGCGCCACCACCGGCACCGTGCCCATATTGGCGACCACCCATTCCCAGCCCGGATTGGCCGGGACGTAGGTGCGGCCGTCGATCTCCAGCGACTTCACCGAGCCGCCGCCGCCGGTGCCGTCGACCAGCCGGACGATCGGCAGGCGCAGCTCGTTCGCCATCTGCTCCGATTGCACCTGCTTGGCCCAGATCGAAGCATCGGCGGCACCGCCCCGCACGGTGAAGTCGTCGCCGCCCACCACCACGTGACGGCCGTCGATTTTGCCGCGGCCGAAAACGAAGTTGCTCGGCGAGAGCTCGACGAATTCGTTGGAACCGTCGTAGTTGCCGCGCCCGGCGATGGCACCCACCTCGCGGAACGATCCCTTGTCGAGCAGCGCCTCGATCCGCTCGCGGACGGTGAGCTTGCCGCCGTCATGCTGGCGCTTGATCTTGTCCTCGCCGCCCATCCGGTAGGCCATCGCCTCGCGGCGGCGCAGTTCCTCGATCTCGGCTTCCCAGCTCATAGGCGCGTTTCCTCGCACTTTTTGTATCGGCGGCGGGCAAGCTTACAGCCGCGCCCGGCGTTCGCGCCATTGCTGCGCCAGATCGCCGCGAAAGGCCGGATCGGCGACCGCGATCAGGGCCTCCGCCCGCTCGTCGACCGATTTCGCACGGAGATCCGCCACGCCCTGCTCGGTCACAATGCAGTCCACATCCGAGCGCGCGCCGGTGACGACGGTGCCCTCGCTCAGATTCGCCACGATGCGCGACGCCTTGGCGCCGGCCCGGGACGGCAGCGCCACGATGGAACGGCCGCCCCGCGACAGCCGCGCACCGCGCACGAAATCCGCGAAGCCGCCGGTGCCGCTCACCTGTCGCCCTGCCACCATCTCGGCATTGCACTGGCCGAACAGGTCGACCTCGACAGCCGAATTGATCGAGACGAAGTTGTCGAGCCGGGCGATTACCGGCGTCGCATGCGTGTGGTTGGCGGCACGCAGCGCCGCCTGCGGCGCCTGCCACATCCAGTCGTAGAGCCGCCGCGTGCCGACATAGAGGCCGCCCACGATCAGACCCTTCTCGAACGTCTTGGCCGCGCCGGTCACCGCGCCGGCCTCGACGAGATCCAGCACGGCGTCGCTGATCAGCCCGGACTGGAAGCCAAGATCGCGGCGGTCCTTCAGCTCGCCCAGGATCGCCGATTGCACCTTCCCGATGCCGATCTGCAAGGTGTCGCGGTCGCGGATCAGGCCGGCGGCGTGGCGGGCGATCGCCCGCATCGTCGCGTCGGGTGCGCCCACTTCCTGCTCGATCGGCGGCCCTTCCGCCTCGATCACCGCGTGCAGACGATCCCACGGCACGCCCGGATCGTCGGCGACCTGCGGCAGCGCCGGGTTGATCTGCGCCACGATCAGCTTCGCCCGCGGCCAGACGGCGGAGGGAAAGTCGGCGCCGAGGCCAAGCGAGCAGCGGCCGCCCGCATCCGGCGGCGCCAGGTTGAGGAAGGCGATATCGACCGGCGGGCTTGCGGCCAGATGCTCCCAGATCAAGCAGTAGTTGATCGGCAGGAAGCGCAGCTTGCCGGCCGCGAACGAATCCCGCTGCGAGGGCGCGACGAAATAGCCCTCCATCCGGGTCGTCGGGTGCAGCGCCGCATAGTCGAAATCGTTCACGCCCGGCGTCAAAGCCGCAACGTACTCGACGCCGGCGCTGGCCTCGGGATCGGCGCGCAGCGCAGCCTGAATCAGCAGCGGCTCGCCGGCACCGCCGTGCACGAAGACGCGCATCCCGGGCCTGAGCAGGCCCGGAACCTCCGCGGCCTTCAGGCGCCGCGGACCGCTCATCCCTCCTCCAGCCGCTTCGGCGTCTCGAACGCGACGAGCCGCGCTGCGCCAAAGGCGAGATCGGACCAGGCGGCAAGCGGCGCCGCGAAGGCGGCAAAGCCGCCGGTCGGATATTTCTCCGCCAGGCGCGCCAGCGCCGCCGCGTCGGAGCCGCGGCCCGCCAGCGCACGGGCAAGCTCCTCCATGCCCGGGTTGTGCCCGACCAGCAGCACGGCCGCGGTCGAGCCGGGCAGCCGCCGCACCGCGTGCAGCAGCTGGTTCGCCGTGGCCAGATAGAGGTCGTCGCGGAAGCTCGTCGGCCAATCGAGGCCACCCGCCTTCGCACAGCCCTCCCAGGTCTGCCGCGCCCGCACGGCGGTGGAGCAGAGCACCTGATCCGGCGCCGGGTCCAGGGCGGCGAGCAGGCGCCCCATCGGCCGGCAGGCCTTGCGGCCGCGCGGGGCCAGCGGCCGCTCCTTGTCGCTCTGCCCCGGCACGTCCCAGGCCGACTTGGTGTGGCGCAGAAGGTAGAGGTGCCTCATCCTGCCGGCCGTAACAAAATGGACATTTTGACCTGTTGTATAGTCCGTCCAGAATCACCCCGCCGGCCCCGAGATATACGCGTCGGGCCGGGCCACAGGAATAGCAGCATGGCGGAAACCGCAGCAGCGTTGAAACAGGCCGGCTTGCCGATGATCGCCGAGAGCTATCTCGGCTTCGCGCCGAAGGACCGCTTCATCAATCGTGAGCTGTCCTGGCTGGCCTTCAACAAGCGGGTCATGGAGGAGGCCTACAATACCCACCACCCGCTGCTGGAGCGGCTGCGCTTCCTGTCGATCTCGGCCAACAACCTGGACGAGTTCTTCATGGTGCGCGTCGCCGGCCTTTGGGGCCAGGTCCGCGCCGGGGTCCAGGTGCAGAGCCCGGAGGGCCTGACCGCGGCCCAGCAGCTCGCCCTGCTCACCGAGGCTGCCGGCGAGCTGATGGCCGAGCAGCAGCGCTGCTGGAACGTGCTGGTGCCGGAGCTGCGTGCCGCCGGCGTCGTCGTCGTCCAGCCGGACGAGCTTTCCGCCGCCGACAAAGACTGGCTCGAGACCTTCTTCCTCGAGCACGTCTTCCCGGTACTGACGCCGATGGCGATCGACCCGGCGCATCCGTTCCCGTTCATGCCCAATCTAGGCTTCGCGCTCGTGCTGGAGCTGAAGCGCATCCGCGACGGCAGGCCGATGAACGCCCTGCTGATGCTGCCGAGCCAGGTCGGGCGCTTCTTCCGCCTGCCGGGCGAGACGCTCCGCTTCCTGCCGCTCGAGACGCTGGTCGAGCTGTTTCTGGCCCGACTGTTCCCGGGCTATGGCGTGGTCAGCCGCGGCCTGTTCCGCATCACCCGCGACAGCGACATCGAGATCGAGGAAGAGGCCGAAGACCTGGTGCGCGTGTTCGAGACCGCGCTGAAGCGCCGCCGCCGCGGCAGCGTGATCCGCCTCAAGGTCGACGCGGCGATGCCCGAAGGGCTCCGCCGCTTCGTCATGGACGAGCTCGAGGTCAAGCCCGAGAACGTCACCATCGTCGACGGTATTCTCGGCCTTGCCGACATCAAGCAGCTGATCGTCGACGAGCGTCCGGACCTCAAATTCTCGCCCTATGACCCGCGCTTCCCGGAGCGCATCCGCGATTTCGGCGGCGATTGCTTCGCGGCGATCCGGCAGAAGGACATCATCGTCCATCACCCCTACGAGAGCTTCGACGTGGTGGTGCAGTTCCTGCGCCAGGCAACGGCCGACCCCAATGTCGTCGCCATCAAGCAGACGCTGTACCGCACCTCCGACGACAGCCCGATCGTCAAGGCGCTGATCGAGGCGGCGGAGGCCGGCAAGACGGTCACCGCCCTGGTCGAGTTGAAGGCCCGCTTCGACGAGGCCGCCAATATCCGCTGGGCGCGCGACCTGGAGCGCGCCGGCGTGCAGGTGGTGTACGGCTTCATCGAACTCAAGACGCATGCCAAGGTATCGCTGGTGGTCCGCCGCGAGGGCGCCTCGCTCCGCACCTACGTGCATTTCGGCACCGGCAACTACCACCCGATTACCGCGCGCATCTATACGGACCTGTCGTTCTTCACCTGCGACCCGGAGCTCGGTCACGACGCGTCGCGGCTGTTCAACTACATGACCGGCTATGCCGAGCCGGAAGCGATGACGCAGATCGCGGTGTCGCCGATCTCGCTCCGCCCCACCCTGCTCCGCCTGATCGACGAGGAGATCGAGCATGCCAAGGCCGGCCGCCCGGCCGCGATCTGGGCCAAGCTGAACTCGCTGGTCGACGCCACCTCGATCGATGCGCTCTATCGCGCCAGCGCGGCGGGCGTACAGATCGACCTGATCGTGCGCGGCATCTGCTGCCTGCGTCCCGGCGTGCCAGGCTTGTCCGAGAACATCCGCGTCAAGTCGATCGTCGGCAGGTTCCTCGAACATTCGCGCATTGTCTGCTTCGGCGCCGGGCACGGGCTGCCTTCGCCCAAGGCCAAGGTGTTCATTTCCTCCGCCGATTGGATGCCGCGGAACTTCGACCGCCGCGTCGAGGTTCTGGTACCGGTACGGAATCCGACCGTCCACGAGCAGGTGCTGGATCAGATCATGGTGGCCAACCTGAAGGACACGGCACAGAGCTGGCGCCTCAACTCGGACGGGACCTATGACCGGATCGATGCCGGCGCCGCTTCGTTCAGCGCCCACACCTACTTCATGACCAATCCAAGCCTTTCCGGCCGGGGCAAGGCGTTGCAGACTCGCTCGGTGCGTCGACTCGATCTCAAATCGCGTTAAGGAATGCCCCCAGCATCGACGGCGGGTTCGCCCGCCGGCACTTACATAGCGGTCGTCGATGTCGGGTCGAACTCGGTCCGTCTGGTCGTGTTCACCGGCCCCGACCGCTCACCCACGCCGATCTTCAACGAGAAGGTCCTGGCGGGGCTCGGCCGCAACCTGGCGGAGACCGGCAAGCTCGACCCGCAGGGCGTGGAAACGGCGGTCGCCGCGATCCGCCGTTTCGTCGTACTGGCCGAGCGGATGAAGGTCACGACCTTCGACCTGGTCGCCACCGCCGCCGTGCGCGAGGCGAGCGACGGCGCCGCCTTCATCGATCGCATCAAGCGCGAATGCGGCGTGATCCCGCGCATCCTGAGCGGCGGCGAGGAGGCGCGACTGTCGGCGCTCGGCGTGGTGTCCGCCATCCCCGATGCCGACGGCATCATGGGCGATCTCGGCGGCGGCTCGCTCGAACTGGTCGCCCTCGACAAGACGAAGCTCGGCGACCACGCGACCCTGCCGCTCGGCCCCTTCCGCCTCGCCCACCTCTCCATGCCGGCGGCGCGCGACCGCGCCGACGAAGCCCTGGCCTCGCTCGCCTGGCTCGATCAAGGGCGCGGCCGCTCGCTCTATCTGGTCGGCGGCGCCTGGCGCGCCATTGCCCGCGTACACATGGCCCAGAACGACTATCCGCTACACATCATTCACCACTACCAGGTGCCGGCGGACGAGATCGCCGATATGGCGCGGCTGCTCTCGCGGCAGAGCCGGGAATCGGTCGCCCGCATGGGCGGCGTGCCGAAGCGGCGGCTCGAGACGGTGCCGCTTGCCGCGCTGGTGCTGCGGCGGCTGATCAAGCGGGCGAAGCCCGCGCAAGTGATCTTCTCGGCCAATGGTGTTCGCGAAGGCCTGCATTTCGACATCCTGGCCCCGGCCGTCCGGGCCGAGGATCCGTTCCTCGCGCTCTGCCGCGACATGGGCGAGCGTGAGAACCGCTTCGGCATGCATGGCGACGATCTCGACCGTTTCGTCCAGCCGGTCTTCCCCGATGCCAAGGCGGACGAGGCACGGCTCAGGCTCGCGGCCTGCCTGCTTGCCGACGTTGCCTGGCGGGTCAATCCGGACTACCGCGGCGAGCAGGCGTTCCGCCGCATCCTGCGCGCGCCCTTCGTCGGCATCGACCATCCCTCGCGCGCTTTCGTCGCCCTCGCCGTCCACGCGCGCTACGAAGGCCATATCGACGGGCCGGCGGTGGAACCCGGCCTGCCGCTGGTCAGCGATGCCGGGCAGCAGCGGGCGCTCGCCATCGGGCTTGCCATCCGGCTCGGCGAGGCGCTGACCGGCGGCACCAATGCGCTCGACGAGGTGGCCGAGCTCTCGGTCGACGGCAAGGACCTCGTCCTGGCGGTCCGGCCCGCCGGCCGGGCGGTCCTGGGCGAGGCGGTCGAGCGACGCTTCGAGGCGCTGGCGCAGGCGCTCAACCTGCGGCCGACGACCGTCGAAACGGGACGCCGCGGGCGGGCGAAGGGCTGATCCTGCCCGCCCTACGCGGTGAGATGCGGCCGCACTTCGGGTTTGGCGTTCTGCCGCTCCGCCGCGCGATGCACCGCCTTGGCGATACGCTCCGGCGGGAAGCCGAGCTGGGCCAGCGCGAGGCCGCGGTCGAACTGCTCGGTGTAGCGGCGGATCAGATCGCCTTCGAGTTCGAACCGGCTCATGCCCTCGAACACGACCCGGCGGCCCTGCGCCTCCGGCAGCACCGAGGTGTAGCTGAAGATCCAGTGGACATAGCCGTTCGCGCCCTGCTGCACCGGGTCCAGCATCTGCCAGCGGAATGCCTTCGCATGACCCCAGAAATGATCGCGCAGCATGCCGGCGATGGCGGGGCGGCCGATGAACGCGCCGTAGAAGCCGTCGACATAGGTGCCGTCCGGCAGGAACAGGTTGGCCAGGCCCTCGTGATCGGCGGTCTCGACCGCCTTGGTGAAGTTCGACAGCAGCTCGACGAAGCTCATGGCGGCGTTTCCTTGCCCACGATGACATGCTCGCGATTGAACCACAGCGGCGAGCGCGCGAGATCGATGAACTTGCGCTCGTCCTCCAGCAGGGTGCGCCCGGCGCGCCGCCCCTCCGGCGTCGCGAATCCGGCGGCCAGCGCCTCGAGGCTCTCCCACCAGAGCTCGGCGATGCCGTCGAACGGCTCCGGCGCGCCGCGGTTCTCGCGGATCGACTGATCATAGGGCGTATCTATCGCATGCGTCTGCACGTAGCGGCGCATGCCGAGCGCCGGCTGAAGCGAGGCGACCAGCGGCCCGTGGCTGTTCAGCCAGTACTCGTGAAATGTCGCCGCGCTCATCCCGGCCTTGCGGCGCAGGCAGAAGGTGATCTTGATCATCGCGCTTCCTCCGCGCGGAAGCTTAGCGCTTTCGTGGATCCGCCTTCAGTGAAAATTCCGCCCCTTCGGCATGGCGCCGCGGGCGTCGGTGCCGGGATGGCGGATGTGATCCGCACGGGTCAGCGGCGGCTCGAAGGGGCTGTCGATCGTGGTCAGGCGGTCGAGATGGCGGGAGAGGTCGTCGAGCCGTTCGGCGATCACGTGCACGACCAGGCCTTCCCGCTGCAGCTTGCCGTGCACGCCGAGCAGGCGAGCGCCGAGCACGGTGCGGCGATAGCGCTCGAACACCTTGGGCCAGACAATCACGTTGGCGATGCCGATTTCGTCCTCCAGGGTCGCGAAGATCACGCCGGAAGCGGTGCCCGGCCGCTGGCGCACCAGCACGATGCCGGCGACCGAAATCCAGCTGCCGTCCGCCGTCTCGGCCAGGCGCGCGGTCGGCACATAGCCTTCGGCGGTGAGTGCGCCACGCAGCAGCGCGGCGGGATGCGATTTCAGGCTGAGGCCCAGGCTGCCGTAATCCTCGACCAGTGCCTCGCCGAGCGGCATGGCCGGCAGCGCGACCTCCGGCTCCTCGGCCAGGTCGGGCGGCGGCAGGTTGCTGCCTGGCCGCACCATGCCCTCCACCACCGCGAAGAGCGGCAGCGGCTTGTCGCCGAGCGCGCGGATCTCCCAATGCGCCTTGCGGCGGTCGAGGCCCATCGAGGCGAAGGCGTCCGCCGCCGCCAGCGCCTCGAGCGATAGGCGTGATAGCTCGGCCCGCCGCCAGAGCTCGCGGATCGAGCTGTAGCCCGCACCCCGACGCTCCACCAGACGCGTCGCCGCATCCTCCGCCAGGCCCTTGACCAGGCGGAGCCCGAGCCGCAGCGCGACGCGGTTCGCGCTGCCGCCTGAAGGTTCGAGCGTGCAGTCCCAGTCGCTGCGGTTGACATCGACAGGGCGCGCCTCGACGCCATGCGCTTGCGCATCGCGCACGATCTGCGCCGGCGCGTAGAAGCCCATCGGCTGGCTGTTGATCAGGGCGCTCGCGAAGGCGGCCGGATAATGCCGCTTCAGCCAGGCCGAGACATAGACGAGCAGCGCGAAGCTCGCCGCATGGCTCTCCGGAAAGCCGTATTCGCCGAAGCCCTCGATCTGCTTGAAGCAGCGCACCGCGAAATCGCGCGGATAGCCGTTCTTCACCATGCCGTCGATCATCTTCTTCTCAAAATGGCCGATCGTGCCGGTGCGCTTGAAGGTCGCCATGGCGCGGCGCAGCTTGTCCGCTTCGCCCGGGGTGAAGCCGGCGGCCACGATGGCGATGCTCATCGCCTGTTCCTGGAACAGCGGCACGCCGCAGGTCTTGGCCAACACCGCGGCGAGCTCGGGCCGCGGATATTCCACTCTCTCCTTGCCTTCGCGGCGGCGGAGATAGGGATGCACCATGTCGCCCTGGATCGGGCCGGGGCGCACGATCGCCACCTCGATGACGAGGTCGTAGAAGGTCCGGGGCTTGAGGCGCGGCAGCATCGACATCTGCGCCCGGCTCTCGACCTGGAACACGCCGATCGAATCCGCCTTCTGCAGCATCTCGTAGACTTGCGGATCCCCTTGCGGCACGGAGGCCAAAGTCACCTCGCGGCCGTGATGCTGCTGCAGCAGGCCGAAGGCCTTGCGGATGCAGGTCAGCATGCCGAGGCCGAGCACGTCGACCTTCAGCATGCCGAGCGAATCGATATCGTCCTTGTCCCATTCGATCACGGTGCGGTCTTCCATCGCCGCGTTCTCGATCGGCACGCTCTCCGAGAGCGGGCCGCGGGTAATGACGAAGCCGCCGACATGCTGCGACAGATGGCGCGGGAAGCCGATCAGCTCCAGCGCCAGGCCGATGGCGCGGATCAGGTTGGCGTCGTCCGCGTCGAGGCCCGCCTCGCGCGCCACCTTGGGCGCATCGTCGATCGTCTCCCAGCCCCAGGTGACGCGCGCCAAAGCCGCCACGGTGTCGAGCGAGAGCCCCATCACCTTGCCGACATCGCGGATCGCACTGCGCCAGCGATAGCTGATGACGACGGCCGTCAGCCCGGCACGATCGCGGCCGTATTTCCGATAGATGTACTGGATCACCTCCTCGCGCCGCTCGTGCTCGAAATCGACGTCGATATCCGGCGGCTCCTTGCGCTCCTCGGAGACGAAGCGGGCGAACAGGAGGTCGACCTGCATCGGGTTGACCTCGGTGATGCCGAGGCAGAAGCAGATCACCGAATTCGCCGCCGAGCCGCGGCCCTGGCAGAGAATCCGCTGGCTGCGGGCGAAGCGCACGATGTCGTGCACGGTGAGGAAATACGGCGCATAGCCGAGCCGGCCGATCAGCGCGAGCTCGTCGGCCAGTGATTTCCGCACCTTGTCCGGCACGCCTTCCGGATAGCGCATGGCAGCACCTTCCCAGGCGAGGCGCTCCAGCACCGCCTGCGGATCGCCGGCTTCCGATTCCGCCGGATAGACATAGGCCAGCTCGGCGAGCGAGAAGCGGCAGCGCCCGGCGATCTCGACCGTGCGCGCCAGCGCCTCCGGCCAGGCGCGGAACAGGCGCGCCATCTCCGCCGCCGGCTTCAGATGCCGCTCGGCATGGGGATGCAGCAGCGAACCCGCTTCCGCGAGCGTGGTCTTGGCGCGGATGCAGGCCAGCACGTCGGCGAGCGGCCGGCGCGCGCGGCCGTGATAATGCACGTCGTTCGAGGCCACGAGCGGCACGCCCGCAATGTCAGCGAGCCGCGCCAGGCGGGCGATGCGCCTGGCGTCATCGCCGCGATACAGCGCCTGCGCGGCGAGATAGAGCCGGTCGCCGCAGACGATCCGGAGCCGGCGGAGATGGCGCAGGAAGGTGTCGTCGCTCCACTCCCTTTCTTCCGGCGCCAGGGCGACGACGACCTGGCCTTCCGCCTGGTCGCAGAGATCGGCCACGGTGAGATGGCATTCGCCCTTGGGCGCGCGCCGCCGCCCGGTGGTGAGCAGGCAGCAGAGCCGGCCATAGGCGCGCCGGTCGGCCGGATAGCACAGCACCGAAGGCGCATCGGAGAAGTCGAGCCGGGCGCCGACCACGATCCGGATGCCCTGCTCCTTCGCCATCACATGCGCCCGCACCACGCCGGCGAGCGAGTTGCGGTCGGCGATGCCGATCGCGGGGTGGCCGAGAGCCGCCGCCGCCACCACCAGCTCCTCCGGCTGCGAGGCGCCGCGCAGGAAGCTGAAATTGGTAGTGACCTGCAGCTCGACATAAGCGGGCGCGGCCTGCTCCGCGGCGGTCATGCGAACAACCCCTGCAGGTACCAGCCGGCGACGTCGCGATAGACCCAGTAGCGGCGGCCGGCCGCATCCTCGATGCGCCAGTAATCGCGCGTGCGCTGGGTGCCCGACATACGCCACCATTCCGGCGCGATGCGCTCCGGCCCTTCCGCCCGCACCACCTCGCGCATCACGCGGCGCCAGGTGAAGCGCTGCGGCGGCTCCGCTGCCGCTTCCGCCGGCTCGGCCTCGATCCGCTCCGGCGCGGCGAGCAGCGCGAGGGGCCGCTCGCCCCTCTCTGGCCAATTACTGGCCGGCCAATCGCCGCCACGCCAGCTACCACCTTGGGCGACAACCGCCGCATCGGCAGGACGCACCACCACGGCATGTTCCGGCACATGACTGTCGGCCGGCAACAGCGACACCACGCGGTCCGGTCCGAGGCGGTTCTGCAGCCGGTCGATCAGGTCGCCGAGGCCGATGCCGCCGGCGCCGAGCTGCTGCGGCTCGAGCGGATCGATCGCCGCCGCCTCCAGCGCCAGCACCTCGATGCCGAAGCCGGGATCGATGTGCTCGAAATGCTCTGCCAGCAGGCGGAAGAGATGCGGGGCGGAACGGCTCGGCGCCGCCGTGCCGATGCCGACGCGCTGGCAGCCGCCATCGACCCGGTAGGCGACGAGGTCGAGCCGGCGCACGCCCTTGCCGGCATCCTCCAGCTCGGCCATCAGGGGTCTGAGCAGGCGGCGCACCGCCTCCTCGATATCCTCGCGCCGGCCGATCGCCTCGGCGAAGGCGATGCGGGCGCGGAACTGTGCCGGCGGCTGCTGCGGCGAGATCGGCTCCCTGACGCGGCCGAAAGCCTGGTCGAGCCGCTGCACCACATCGGGCCCGAAGCGGCGCGCCAGCGGCGCCCGCGGCAGCGCGGCGAGCTCGCCGACCGCGCGCAGGCCGACCCGCGACAGCGCCTGCACGGTCTCGGGCGGCAGGCGCAGGGCACCGAGCGGCAGCGATGCCAGGGC
>QOZS01000020.1 GCA_003576705.1 Desertibaculum subflavum | reverse complement strand
GGCGGCGGGCTCGCGCGGCACGGTGCTGGCGCGCAGCGCCGTGAGCGCCTTGCGGTCGCCGATGCGGCCGAGCGCCTCGGCGGCGCGGCGCACCACCTCGTCCTCCGGCGCCTTCAGCGCGGCGAGCAGCGCCGTCTGGTTGGCGCGGTCGGCATCGCGGCCGAGCGCGATCGAGGCCGCGGCGCGCATCGGCGCGATCGACGCGGCGCTGCGGGCGATGCGGCGCAGGATCGGCGCAGCTTTCTTGACGCCGCGCCCGGCCAGCGTACGCAGCGCCGCCATGCGCTCCGCCTCGGGCCGCCGCGCGGCCAGGCTGGCGACGAGATCCTCCTCGCTCGCCGACAGCAAGGTCAGGTCGAAATCGGGTGCGATGGCCATGGCCGCCTGCTCCTTCCGCGCCCGCGCTCAGCAGCCGCTCTTGACCGAGCAATGGTCGCGCATGTCGACGCCCTCGGTATTGGTCAGGTTGACCGAGTTCCGGAGGCTGATCGCGCAGCCGGTCTGCGCCATCAGCCGGTTCTGCCCCGCCGTGGTGGTGGGGCAGTCGCCGTCGCCATGGTTGTGATCGAGGCCGAGGAAATGCCCGACCTCGTGGGCGAAGGTGCGCGACAGGCCTTCCGGCGGGCGGGTGATGTGGCCGCCCAGCGAACCGTCGTCCTTGTCGCTCTTGTCGCAGGTACCTTCCACCGGCGACAGGCCGAGGAAGCCCGAGATGCTGAGCACCACGAACACATCGAGCCCGTCATTCTGCACGCTCCACTCGTTCCAGAGCGCGTTCGCCTCGTCGTCGCTGCCGATATTGTCGCGGCCATTGGCGTCCGCCTGGTCGATGAAATAATGCTCGACCCGGCCGATGCCGAGCGATTGCGGCCGGTAGATGTTGCGGATGCGGTAGATCGAATAGTCGAGATTGGCGAAGGCCGCGTCGAGCGTCGTGCCGGTCATGCTGTCGAAGCCGACGCGGATGACGTTGATATGGATGTGCTGGCCCTGCAGGTCGCGCACCAGCTGCAGCAGCGAGACCTGCGCCGTGACGGTGGTGTCGGCCTCCGGCGGCACGCGGCCGCGGATGAAGCCGAACAGGCTGAACAGCAGCGAGCGCGTCCCGCTGGTCTCGACGCCGATGCAGTTCATGATCGCCTTGACGCTCGCCATCGCGCGGCCCTCTTCAGGGAATGCCGCTATCGCGGCCGGCCCGGCCCTGCCGTCACTGCAGGCTGATGATCATGTCGACCAGCCCGACGCCTTCGTCGAGCGGGGTCAGCGCCTTGCCGATCACCGCGCCGAAGGCCCGGCCCGGATCCTCGGCCCGCATGGCGCAGCCCGGCGTGGGCGAGGAGGTCAGCAGGTCGCCGACCCGGACCGCGCCATGCGCGGCGTCCACCCGGCAGGCCGCCTTGCCCACCATGGCAATCGGCACGCGGGGCAGATCGGCCGGCGCGCGGTGGTCCATGACGATGCCGGAGCGATACCGCCCGCCGCCCGCCACCACGCCCACTACGGCGCGGTCATAGGCGCGCGCCGTGGGCGCGAGCATCCCGCTTTCCGCCAGCGCCATCACCGTGCCGGGCGGCGCCGCGACGCCGACGGCCAGGTCGAACTGCTCGGCCACATCGGCATTGCGCAGGATGATGTCGCCGGCGCCGCCGTTCAGGTGGATCGATTCGTTGCCGGCATCGTCGCGGCAGATGATGTCGCCCTCGTTGCCGGCGGCGCCGACGCGCAGCACGGCGAAGTTGGCGTCGAACTGGAACACCTCGCGGTCGGAGGCGTCGCGCACGCTGATATCGCCCTCGTTGCCGGCGGTGCCGATGCGCAGCACCGCATTGTTGCCGTCAACATGGAACACTTCGCGGCCCGATCCGTCGCGCACGATCAGGTCGCCCTCGTTGCCGCTGGCGCCGATGCGCAGCACGGCGAACTCGCCGTCGAACTGCAGCACCTCGCGGTCGGAAGCGTCGCGCACGCTGATATCGCCCTCGTTGCCGCGCGTGCCGATGCGCAGCACCGAGTTGTTGGCGTTGAAGTGGAACACCTCGCGGTTGGCATTGTCGGCGACGATGATGTCGCCCTCGTTCTCGGTATTGCCGATGCGCAGCGTGGCGTTGCCGCCGCTGAACTGCAGCACCGTCCGTGCCGATCCGTCCTGGATCAAGAGGTCGCCGGCGCTGCCGGTATTGCCGATCCGCACCGTCGCGCCGGCGCTCGCGACATGGAACACCTGGGTGCCGGCGGAATTCACCACGTCGATATCGCCGCCATTGCCCTCGGCGCCGAGGCGGAGCAGGCCGGTGCCGCCCTGGATCAGCGCCGTCTCGCGGTTCGAGGCGTCGCGCACGCTGAAATCGCCGGCATTGCCGGTGGCGCCGACCCGCAGCACCGCGCCCAGCGCATCGAAGCGCAGCGCCTCGCCGGCCGGCGCGTGCACCGACAGCACGCCGCCGACCGCGCCGCCGCCCAGGCGCAGCAGCCCGGCGCCGGCGGTGAAGTTGAAGGTCTCGTCGCCGGTCGCGGTGACCAGGCGCAGGTCGCCGCCATTGGCCGGCCCGCCGATGGTCAGGATGGCGCCGAGCGAATCGAAGCGCAGCGCCTCGCCGGCCGGCGCGTTGACGATCAGCGTCCCGGCATTGCCGGGCGTCGCGCCGATCGTGGCAGTTCCCGCATTGGCGTCGAGCTGGATGGTGACCGTGCCGCCCGCATTGGTGACGTCGACACGTTCGGTGATGGTCTCGGGCATGGCCGCGTTTCCCCCCGCCTCACCAAGCAAAGGTCCAGCCCCCACCGATTAAGTTAGCACGCGGCGCGGTGCCGAGTCGATCCGGCCGCACATGCCGCGTGATGAAACGGGAAAAGATGCGGCTTTAGACGGAGGGCGGCGAGGGCGCGCTGACGCCGGATTCGCCCGCGCGGGCCGCGTTGGCTGCGGCGGCGTCGTAACGGCGCCGTTCCTCCGGCGAGTGGTAGCGGTCGTCATCGGCCGACCGCTCCCTCGCGCCCTTCCTGAACAGACCGACGAACCAGCGCCACAGGCCCATGGCTGCCTCCCTGTCGCGATCCCGAGAATAGCACGCCGCGGCGGCGCAAAGCGATTGCGCGGAGATGCGGGATGGACGCCGCGTGCCGCGCGCGACGCAATGTGCGCGCCGTCGAAGGGAGGCCCTGCATGCGCGTTGCGCAGCAACTGGAGATCCGGCGCGCCGAGCCGCACGAGGCCGGCGCCATCCGCGCGCTGGTCCGCGCGGCCTATGCGAAATGGGTGCCGGCGATCGGCCGCGAGCCCAGGCCGATGCAGGCCGACTATGTGCGTGCGCTGCGCGAGCACGAGATCGATCTGCTCTGCGAAGGCGGCCGGCCGCTCGGCCTGATCGAGACCAAGCGGCACGAAGATCATCTCTGGATCGAGAACGTCGCCGTCGATCCGGCCGCGCAGGGGCGCGGCCTCGGCCGCCGCCTGCTTGCCCATGCCGAGGCGAAGGCCGCCGCCGCCGGCCTTGGCCAGCTTCGCCTCCTCACCAACCAGGCCTTCGCCACCAACGTCGCGCTGTACCAGCGGCTCGGTTATCGCATCGACCGGCGCGAGCCGTTCCAGGGCGGCGTCACGATCTATATGAGCAAGCGTTTGGAGCATCGATCCGGATGAACGACCTGCCGCTCGGTGTCGCCGTCGACCCCGCGCCCAGGCCGTTGCCGCAGCGCCTCGTGCATCGCGGCCGCGCGGTCGCGCTCGAGCCGCTGGCCGAGGCGCATGTTGACCAGCTCTGGGCCGCGGCCGAGGGCGCCGAGGCTTCCTGGACTTATCTCCGCTACGGCCCGTTTGCCGACCGCGCGGCGATGGCGGAGCAGGTGGCGGCGCTCGCCGCCCGCGCCGATCAACCGTTCTGGGCGGTGCGGCCGGCGGCAAGCGGCCGGGCGGAAGGCTGGCTCTCGCTCTGCGACATCTACCCGGCGGATGCGGCGATCGAGATCGGCAGCATCTGGTTCTCAGGCCAGCTGCAGCGCACGCGCGCCGCGACCGAGGCGGTGTTCCTGCTGCTGCGCCACGCCTTCGACGATCTCGGCTACGCGCGCCTGGTCTGGCGCTGCCAGGCCCTGAACGCGGCCTCGCGCCGCGCAGCGGAGCGCTACGGCTTCGTGTTCGAAGGCATCTGGCGTGCCGGCGCCATCGTCAAGGGCTTCCAGCGCGACGTGGCGTGGCATTCGATGCTCGCAGAGGAATGGCCGCAGCACCGGGCGGCACTCGAAGCCTGGCTGGCCGAGGCGAATTTCCACGCGGATGGCACCCCGGTTGCGAGCTTGGATGCGTTGCGCCGACGTTGGCGGTGCATTGCGAACATGTACTGAGCTGATCTCGCCCCAACGGTCCATTGCACTGACCGAGCAGCGCGGCGCTCCGGAGACTCATGACGTTGATGCGACTGGTGATGGTCTCAGGCGTTGCCGCGCACTTCTCACCGCACCAAAGCAAATGTCCCGCCGCCAAGGCCAAGCTAGCGCCCGCGCCCACCGGGATGTGAGCACCCGTTGACAGGCCTTACCTCATTGGTACCGCCCATTTTCGTAAAGGCGCCCATCGGCACAGCACAAAGCTGACGCAAACTTCTTATGGTTTATAATTGTCGGCTTACAGCGACCCGAGTTGGGACGAGAAGGGCGAGGCTATGGCAACTGAATTTCTCACGACCTCAACGGTAATGAAGCTGATCGAGAAGCCCATGGCTTCAATTTACGCCATGGCACAGGATCAAACCAGAAAGAAGTTAAAATTGTGGCACAATGAGCAAAATATTAAGAAGATATCAAAAAATTTGGCCACAATCGATAAAGTTAAGACGTTAATTTCTGGTGACAATGAACAGTCTATTTTGGATTTCTATTATCCAGCTCGCATTTTGGATCAGAAAAAGGAGGCGAGTCGAGTAGACTCGATCGACCATTTTCCGTCTCGTGGCAACATCATTATAGAGGGAACAATCGGTCAGGGAAAATCAATCTTTCTTAGATACTTGTCAATTCAAGAATTGAGGCGAGGAGAGATGTCCAGGATACCAATATTCTGTGAGCTACGGTTCGTCACAAAAGATCGCCCGTTAAAAGAATATATATTCTCGTCGTTTGACAGACTCGGATTCAAAATTGACGAAGAAATTTTTGCGTTCTACGCCAGCACGGGAAAATTTGTCCTAATGCTAGATGGCTTCGACGAGGTAGACGATGATTTTGCTTCATTTGTAATTGAGCAGATCGATTTCTTAGCAGATAAATTTCCGTCACTACAAATGGTGCTAACTTCCCGGCCCGACGCAGGTGTACAGAGATCTGCAAGGTTTAGAGTGTTTAGACTGGCAGGATTGAGTCTTCGAGATCATCTTCCTTTTTATAAAAAGTTGCTGGGAGATGATAAATTCGCTCTTGAGGTCACCGAAGCTATAAAGGGCAGTGAGTCGGACATTAAGAGCATGCTCAAGACTCCACTTCTGCTAAATCTTCTTGTTCTGATCTATAGAAAGCAACCTAAAGTACCAAAAAATGTGGAAGAGTTTTACGATCGACTATTTGACATCCTTTTGCATGAGCATGATTTTTCAAAAGGGGCATATCGGCGAAAAAGAGTCGCTACACTCGGCGAAAGGGAGGCGCGCCGCCTTTTTGAGGCGTTCTGCTTTGCTAGTCGACTGCGGGATCACAAAACTCTGACGCTGCAAGACTGCGAACAGTGTCTCGATGAGGCGATGGCAAAAACTGCAATTAGAATTTCAAAGGACAAATATTTGGAGGAGATGGTCAAAATTGCGTGTTTGATGCAGAAGGAGGGAAATCGGTATCATTTTCTACACAAAAGTGTTCAGGAGTTTTATGCCTCTTCCTTCGTCGCAAACTCGCAGGAAAAATTTGGCGATAGCTTTTATTCATTACTGCGAAATGAGAAATGGAAAAGATGGAGGCAAGAATTAGAATTTCTATCTCAGATCGATTCGTATAAATTCTCGAAGTTCTTTTTTATTCCACTCTGTGGACAGTTTTTCGAGAGAATTGGTATGACTAGAGAGGGGGATGTCGGAGCGTTCAATTATGCGGATGCTGATATAGAATATTTGACAAAAAATATTACGGTGGAGTTCTTTCGCGTAAACAACGGTATTTGGGATATAGACAGGATCTTGTTTTCAGGAAAATTAGATCGACTTAATAATAGCAGCTACGTGGGAGATATTTTTAGAACTATGCTATTTCGAGATCTCTACAATTTGGACATGAAATTTCTCCGCGTGGGATTAGACTCGTTGGTTTCGAAGGCAGAGATAAAACGTGAAGTCGTTAGCGTGCCGAAAGAAGAGGGGGCCAGCGAGATGGTCGATCACACCTTAGAGAATACTGCGGTACAATGTGATTCTCTCCCCGCAGAGGCCTTAAAGGATAAGTCAGCCCATTCTGTAGTTGCAGGAATAATTGATGAAATATCTGCGGAGCTACAGAGGCGTGAGGAAGTCGTTTCGCTTGAGGCAAATAAAGACGAAATGCTGAGCCTTATGAAGGCCTAGGTCAGTTATCACGGGGGAAATGTTAATTTCGCTTCGTAGATCGCGATTGGAAGGAGCGCGTCGGCATTAACCACGGTCCTCGCCGCCCACCAGCTGCACGGCATAGCGACGGCGTCCATCAGGGCCGACCGAGGCGCCGCGATGGGCGAGCGCGATCTTCCGTTCCCGCGAGGGCAGTACGCAACGTGCCCGCCGCTTCCAGGCAATCATATACCCAGTCCGCATTGGAGACGCAAAAAGCACGTGCACTGCATGCTGGTGTCTCGCTGATAGCGCGGTGCGGTGCGCTTTCCTGTGCGAATGCCGCGGTCCGGAATAGCAGCGGGCTGGCGGTGCCGACCTTTGCCGCGTCGCGCTTGCATCGTCACTGGCGCGCAATGTATGTTCCGGATATGTTCTCATCGCATTTTCGAGGTGAGCCCATGAGCGCTGCAGTTTCACCAACCACCGTGATTCGCCTCTATTCCGGCCCGCTCAGCATGTTCGGCATGAAGGCCGAGATTGCGCTGCTGGAGAAGGGCATCGCGGCCCAGGTGCAGATGGTGCCCTTCGCGATGAAGACGCTGTACCAGCCGAAGCATCCGGAGGTCGCCCGCATCAACCCCAAGGCGCAGGTGCCGGTGCTGCTGCATGACGGGCTCGAGATCTTCGATTCGACGCAGATCTTCGAATACCTGGAGGACATCGCGCCGGAGCCGCCGCTCTGGCCGCGCGAGCCGAAGGACCGTGCCCGCGCCCGCCTCCTCGAGCTCAAATCCGACGAGGTGTTCTTCCCGCCGGTGATCCGCCTCATGGGCCTCCAGCAGACCCCGGACGATCCGGCGGCCGTGGCGGCGCGCGAGGCCTGCGCCGGCTACTACGCCGAGATCGAGGCGGCGCTGGGCAACCGCGACTGGCTCGCCGGTCCCTACACCTATGCCGACATCGCCTTCTACATGGCGCAGATCTTCGCCGACCGGATGGGCGCGCCGATGCCGCGCACCGCGCCGCGGCTGATCGCCTGGCGGGCCCGCATGACGGAGCGGCCGGCGGTGGCCCGCGTCGCCGGCGCCATGGCCCGCTACCTCATCTCTCAGGGCCGGCCTGTACCGGGCTTCATGCAGCCGTTCGCATGAATGGATTTGACTTTTCACGCAAAAACAACTATGATTTCATGTGTTTTCGTATGTAGAGGACATAGCGTGACGGATTTACCGTTCGTCGCATGCGCGGAGGCTTTGTCCGGAGGCCCCAAGGGAGCCTGTGCGGAACAGATACGCCGCGGAACAGATACGCCGCGGAACAGATACGCCGCGGAACAGATACGCCGCGGAACAGATACGCCGCGGAACAGATACGCCGCGGAACAGATACGCCGCGGAACAGGTATGCCGCCGGCCGGCGGGACGGGGGCTCCAGCCCAGCCCTCCCCATGGCCTCGCCACGGGGAGGGCTGGATGGGGGAACAGATGCGCCGCCCAGCCGGTCCCGGGGCCCAACCTCTCGTTGACAGAGGGTCGCCCCTGGCTATATTCCGCGCCTTCGATTTGAGCGCCGCGCCCTGCGCGGCAGGCAGGATCCCATGTATGCGGTGGTGAAGACCGGCGGCAAGCAGTACCGCGTCGCCAAGGACGATCTCGTGACGGTCGAGCGCCTCGAGGGCGAGGCCGGCGCCAAGGTCACATTGGGCGCGGTCCTCGCGGTCGGCGACGAAAGCGGCATCAAGGCCGGCGCGGCGGTCAGCGGCGCCTCGGTCGAGGCCGAGATCGTCAGCCAAGCCCGCGGGCCGAAGATCATCGTGTTCAAGAAGCGGCGCCGGCAGAACTCGCGCCGCAAGAACGGCCATCGCCAGGATCTGACGGTGCTGAAGATCACCGGCATCGCGGCGGGCTGAGGAGTAGCGACAGATGGCTCACAAGAAAGCGGGCGGCTCCTCGCGCAACGGGCGCGATTCGGCGGGCCGGCGCCTCGGCGTGAAGCGCTATGGCGGGCAGGAAGTGCTGGCCGGCAACATCCTGGTGCGCCAGCGCGGCACCAAGTTCCATCCGGGCAAGCATGTCGGCGTCGGCAAGGACCACACCTTGTTCGCCACCGCCACCGGCAAGGTGAAGTTCCACCAGGGCCTGAAGGGCCGCATGTACGTTTCCATCGAGCCAATGAGCGCTCCTGGCCCGGTCGCGGAGGCGGCCGAGTAGCGCGCTCGATCACATTCGAACGCTTCGGCCGAAGGGGAATGGACCACCATTCCCCTTCTGCTTTTCTGGCACCCCATCACTCCTGAACGCCTCGCACTGCGACACACGACGATGAAGTTCCTCGACAGCGCCAAGGTCTATCTCTCCTCCGGGCATGGCGGCGCCGGCGCGGTGTCGTTCCGGCGCGAGAAGTTCATCGAGTTCGGCGGCCCCGATGGCGGCGATGGCGGGCGCGGCGGCAGCGTCTTCGCCGAATGCGTCGACGGGCTGAACACGCTGATCGACTACCGCTACCAGCAGCATTTCAAGGCCTCGCGCGGCGGCCACGGCATGGGTCGCAACCGCTCCGGCGCCGCCTCCGACGACGTGGTGCTGCGCGTGCCGGCCGGCACCCAGATCTTCGAGGAGGATGCCGAGACCCTGATCGCCGACATGACGCAAGTCGGCCAGCGCGTGCTGCTGGCCAAGGGCGGCGATGGCGGGCGCGGCAACGCGCAGTTCAAGTCCTCCACCAACCGCGCGCCGCGCCGGGCCGAGCCGGGCTGGCCCGGCGAGGAGCGTTGGATCTGGCTCAAGCTGAAGCTGATCGCCGATGCCGGCCTCGTCGGCCTCCCCAACGCCGGCAAGTCCACCTTCCTCGCCGCGGTGACCTCGGCCAAGCCGAAGATCGCCGACTATCCCTTCACCACCTTGAAGCCGCAGCTCGGCGTGGTGCGGGTCGACGAAGCGGAGTTCGTGCTGGCCGACATTCCCGGCCTGATCGAGGGCGCGCATGAGGGTGCCGGGCTCGGCGACAAGTTCCTCGGCCATGTCGAGCGCTGCAGCGTGCTGCTGCACCTGATCGACGCCACGCTGGAAGACCCCAAGGCCGCCTACCGCACCATCCGCGACGAGCTGCGCGGCTATGGCCGCGGCCTCGCCCGCAAGAAGGAGATCGTCGCGCTGAACAAGATCGACGCGCTCCCGGCGGAAGAGGCGGAGGCGAAGCGCGCCGCACTCGCCAAGGCGATCCGCAAGCCGGTGCTCGCGCTCTCGGCGGCGAGCCGGCAGAACGTCGAGCCGGTGCTGCGCGCGCTGTTCAAGGCGGTGCGGACCGAGCGCGCGAAGCAGCGCAGCGACGCGGTCGAGCATGAAGAGGAGGCGGTGGACGTCTCGCCGCACTGGCAGCCGTGACCGCTCAGCGCATCGACAGCGCACGCCGCCTCGTCGTCAAAATCGGCTCCGCACTGCTGGTCGACCAGGCGACCGGTGAGCCCAAGCGGGCCTGGCTCGCTGGCATCTGCGCCGATATCGCCGAAGCACGCGCGCGCGGCCAGGACGTGGTGCTGGTGTCGTCGGGCGCCATCGCGCTCGGCCGGCGCCAGCTGAAACTGCCGGCCGGCGACCTGAAGCTGGAGGAGAGCCAGGCCGCCGCCGCGGTCGGCCAGATCCGCCTCGCCCATGCCTGGCAGGAGGCGCTGGGGCCGCACGGCATCACGGTGGCGCAGGTGCTGCTGACGCTCGGCGACACCGAGCAGCGCCGCAACTACCTCAACGCGCGCTCGACGCTGGCGACCCTGCTGGCGCTCGGCGCCGTGCCGGTGATCAACGAGAACGACACCACGGCCACCACCGAGATCCGCTTCGGCGACAACGACCGTCTCGCGGCGCGCGTCGCCGAGATGATCTCCGCCGATTGCCTGGTGCTGCTCTCCGATATCGACGGGCTCTACACCGCCGATCCCGGCACCGATCCGCAGGCCGAGTTCATCCCGGAACTGTCGGAGATCACCCCGGCGATCGAGGCGATGGCCGGCGGCTCGCGCTCAGGCCTCGGCCGCGGCGGCATGGTGACCAAGCTCGCCGCGGCGTCGATCGCGCTCCGCGCCGGCTGCCGCATGGCGATCGCCAAGGGTGAGGTGGTCAGGCCGATCGAGGCGATCCGCACCGGCGCGCGCTGCACCTGGTTCGTGCCCAAGGCCTCGCCCTTGACCGCGCGCAAGCAGTGGATCGCCGGCAGCCTGAAGCCGGCCGGCGCGCTGCTCGTCGACGAGGGCGCGGTGAAGGCGCTGGGCCAGGGGCGCTCCTTGCTGCCGGCCGGCGTGACCGGCGTGGAAGGCAGCTTCGAGCGCGGCGATGCCGTCTCGGTGCGTGCGCCGGACGGCCGCGAGATCGCCCGCGGCCTGGTCGCCTACGGCGCGGCGGAGGCGCGCCGCATCATGGGGGCGCGCTCGAGCCGCATCGAGGAGATCCTCGGCCATCGCGGCCGCGACGAGATGATCCACCGCGATGACCTGGCTGTCCTCTAGCTCAGGCCGTCTTGGCCCGTATGTACTGGCCGATGCGCTCGATCGCCTGGCGCCCTGCGGTCAGGCGGCGGGCGAACCACGGCCAGACATGGATCATGCGCGGCCAGACTTCGAGATGCGCCTCGACGCCGGCGCCGATCGCGGCGCGGGCGAAGCGGAGCGAATCGTCGAGCAGCACCTCGTCGCCGCCGACCTGGATGAGCAGCGGCGGCAGACCCTTGAGATCGGCATAGAGCGGCGAGATCAGCGGGTCGCGGATGTCGCGGGTGCCGGCATAGGCCTTGCCCCAGCGGTGCAGGTCCTCCGCCGTCACCAGCGGGTCGCGCGCCTTCAGGCTTTCGAGCGAGGCGCCGGTGCCGGCGAGGTCGAGCCAGGGCGAGAGCAGCACGCCCGCCGCCGGCAGCGGCAGACCCTGGTTGCGCGCCGCCAGCATGGTCGCGACGGTAAGGCCACCGCCCGCGCTGTCGCCGCCGATCACGATGCGGTTCGCGGCGATGCCGGATTGCAGCAGCGCGCCGTAGGCCTTGAGCGCGTCGTCCACCGCCGCCGGATGCGGGTGCTCCGGCGCCAGGCGATAGTCCGGCAGGCTCACGCTCAGGCCCGCGGCGCGGCCGATATCGGCGGCCATGTGGCGGTGCGACCTGGTGCTGCCGATGGCATAGCCGCCGCCATGCAGGTAGAGGATCGCCGCGTCCTTGCGCGCCTCCGGCGGCGTCAGCCGCTCGCCCGGCTGGCCGGCGAGCGGCTCGCTCCGGATGTCCGGCGGCAGCGGATAGGCCAGCTCCGCCTTGTCATAGGCGGCGCGGCATTCCTCCACCGTCATCGAACTGTAGGACGGCAAGGTGCGCAAATAGGCGGCGATCTTGTCGATTTCCCCAGGAACCTTCTCGGCCACGTTTCCTCCGATGTTTCTTGTTCCGACCCATCTCGGGGTAGACTAGCGACCATGTTCGCCCAAGTCCTGCGCCAGGTCTCGCATCTCGACCGCGCCCACCCGGCCGCCAGCATGCCGCAGCCGCTCGACGCGCTGTTCCGCCGGCTGGCGACGGCCGGCGAGCAGAAGGAGATCGCCCGCACCGAGGACCTGATCTGGGCGCATTGGACGAGCCATCCGGAGGCCGCGGCGGCCGAGGCGATCGAGCGCTCGGTGCGCGCGCTGGCGAGCAAGCAATATGCCGCGGCGGAGCGCCTGCTCGACCGGCTGGTCATCGGCTGGCCGGATTTCGCGGAGGCCTGGAACAAGCGGGCGACCTTGCGCTTCCTGCAGGACCGGGACGGCGACAGCATCGCCGATATCGAGCGCACCTTGGCGCTGGAGCCCCGGCATTTCGGCGCGCTCTCCGGCCTCGGCCAGATCTGCCTGCGCCATGGCGAGCGGGCCGGCGCCCTGATTGCCTTCGACGCGGCGCTCCGCGTGCATCCCCACCTGCCGGGCCTCCGCGAAGCCGCCGAGACGCTCCGCGCCAGCTTCTCCCGCACCCTGCATTGAGAGAGCGAGTTCGATGTTGAACCAAGCGCGCCGCGAAGGCGCCCTGTACCTCGCGGGCTTCATCGCCTGCATCCCGGCCGCCAACTGGCTGATCGGCCATGTCGGTACCGTCTGCGTGCCGCAGGGTCCCTGCCTGATCCCGGTCGCGCCGGGTCTCGCCGCGCCGAGCGGCGTCTTGATGATCGGTCTCGCGCTGGTCCTGCGCGACCTGGTGCAGCGCCGGCTCGGCAAGCTGGCCGCGCTGGCCGCTATCGTGATCGGCGCCGTGCTCTCCGGCCTCGTCGCGCCGCCGGCGCTGGTCTATGCCTCGGCCGCCGCCTTCCTGCTGTCGGAGCTGGCCGACTTCGCGGTCTACACGCCGCTCGCGGCGCGGCGGCTGGTGCTGGCGGTGCTGGCAAGCGGCCTGGTCGGCCTGGTGGTCGACAGCGTGGTCTTCCTCTGGCTCGCCTTCGGCAGCCTCGACTATCTCCCGGGCCAGGTGGTGGGCAAGGCCTGGATGGTGCTGCTGGCGCTGCCGGCGATCCGCTGGCTGCGCGACCGCGACGCGCGGCTCGGCCTCGCGCCGGCTTAAGAACCCATCTTCGCCACGGCGGCCTGCCAGAAATCGGGATCGTCGTACTCGGTCGGGTCGGCGACGCCCGCCTTGTGGAAGGCCTCGCGGCGCTCGACGCAGGTGCCGCAGCGGCCGCAATGGCGGGCGCCACCCTTGTAGCAGCTCCAGGTCGCGGCGAAGGGCACGCCGTGGCGCGCGCCCTCGGTGACGATGCCGCCCTTGTCGACGCCCAGGAACGGCGCCCAAAGCCCGACCTGCCACATGCCGTCCAGCGCCTGAGCCTGCATGGCGCGGAACGCGTCGATGAAAGGCGGCCGGCAATCGGGATAGATGAAGTGGTCGCCGCCATGCACCGCGATGCCGACCGCCTCCGCCTCCTCCGCGGCGGCGATGCCGAAGGCGATGGCGAGGAAGATCGCGTTGCGGTTCGGCACCACGGTGAGCCGCATGCTCTCCTCGGCATAGTGGCCGTCCGGTATGGCGACCGCGTCCGGATCGGTCAGCGCCGAGCCGGAGAGGAAGCGGCCGAGCGTCGCGATGTCGACCACGTCGTGGCGCACGCCGAGCGCCTTGGCTGCGTTGGCGGCGAAGCCGATCTCCTTCCGATGCGTCTGGCCGTAATCGAAGGTGACGAGGCGGGTGAGCCGGCGCTCGACCGCCGTCTTGTAGGCGAGCGTGACGGAATCGAGCCCGCCGGAGCAGATCACCAGCGTCTTCATGACCGCTTGGCCCAGCGCTCGGCCCAGCTGGCCAGCGGGTGCAGTGTTTCGAGCAGCCGATGGCCTTCGTCGCTCAGCCGGTAGCCATCGTCGGCAAGCTCGACGACACCGGCTTCGCGGAGCTCGGCGAGCCGGGTATTGAGCACGCTCGGGCTCGATCCGCAGGCCGCCTGCAGGGCACGGAAGACGAGCGGGCCGGTGCGCAGCTCCCAGACCACGCGCAGCGCCCAGCGCCGGCCAAGTAAGTCCAGCAGCGCCATGACGGGGCGGCCGGTGCGCGAGCCGCGGGCCGGCCGGCCCGGACGAGGTGTAGAGGCGGCGGAGGGCATTCCAATCCGTGTGCTATCAAAACAGTAGCGAAGACCCGGCGTCGATGCTATGAATTCCATAGCAAGGTTCTCGAGGGAATTCCACCATGGCTTCGTCCCGCATCGCGCCGGCGGTTCCGCCCTTCGCTGCCGACATCCAGTCGGCGCTCGACCGCATCATGCCCGAGGGCATGGCGCCGCTGACCTTGTTCACGACCCTCGCCCGCAACCCACGGGTGTTCGGCCGCTTCATGAGCGGTGGATTGCTGGACAAGGGCACGCTCTCGCTCCGCCAGCGCGAGCTGGTGATCGACCGTGCCTGCGCGCTGTGCGGCTGCGAATACGAATGGGGCGTGCATGTCGCGCTGTTCGGCGAGCGCGTCGGCCTCGGCGAGGCGGAACGGCATGCGATCGTGCACGAAACGCCGGAGAGCCCGGCATGGTCGGATGACGAACGCCTGATCCTGCGCCTGGTCGACAGCCTGCACGACACCGCCCGGATACCGGCGCCGCTCTGGGCGGAGCTGGATGCGCGGTTCACATCGGAACAGCTGATCGAGCTCATCGTCCTGACCGGCCTCTACCACATGGTCTCGTTCGTCGCGAACGGGCTGGCGCTGGCGCCGGAAGCGTTCGCCCCGCGCTTTCCCATGCGCTAGCTTCGGGCGGATGGCGAAACGCAAGCTGATCCTCGACGTCGATACCGGCACCGACGATGCGGTGGCGGTCATGCTGGCCGCGCTGCATCCGGCGCTCGACCTCGTCGCCTGCACCACGGTGAACGGCAATGTCGAGGTGGCGCACGGCACCGACAACACGCTCCGCGTGCTGGACCATATCGGCCGGCGCGACGTGCCGGTCTATGAGGGCCTGGCGCGTCCGCTGGTGCGGCCGGACTTTCCGGTTCCCCGGACTGTGGATGACCGAGCCGGCAAGTTCCACGGCAAGACCTTGCCGCTGCCGCCTACCGCCCGGGCGAAGGCGGCGCAGGGCGCGGTCGAATTCCTGATCGAGACCTACCGGCAGGCGACCGACGAGATCACCCTGGTGCCGGTCGCGCCGCTGACCAATATCGCCGCCGCGCTGACGCTCGATCCGAAGCTCACCGAGCGCGTGCCCGAGGTGGTGATCATGGGCGGCGGGCACGCGATCGGCAATGTCACGCCCTCGGCCGAGTTCAACATCTGGGCCGATCCGGAGGCCGCCGCGATCGTGTTCGGCGCCGGCTTCCGGAAGATCACATTGGTGCCGCTCGACGCCACGCACCGCGCTCTGGTGTCGCGGGCGGATTGCGACCGTCTGCGCGGGCTCGGCACCCCGGCGGGCGAGGCGGCGGCAGAGTGTATCGGCCACCGCATCGTCGCCCACGATGCTGCGCAGCAGATGGCGACGCCCGGCACCACGCCGGTGCACGACGCGGTCTGCGTCGCCTATCTGGTCGAGCCCCCGGTGATCGCCACCCGCAAGCTGCATGTCGCGGTGGAGACGGCCGGTGCGCTCACGGTCGGCCGCACGGTGATCGACACGCAATTCCGTGGGTCCGGCCTGCCGCAATGCGACGTGGCCTTCGATTCCGACCCGGCGCGCTTCGTCGATCTGCTGGTGCGGACATTTGCCGCCTGAACGGGACGTCGCTCGCGCCGCGCCTGGATTCGCTCTATGATTTCCGCCGCCGCAATCGTTGCGGTGCGCAGGGGGCCATGCGCCTCGGTTTCGTCATCGCTTTTCTGTCCGCTCTGGCGTCTGTCGGGATGGCAAGCTTTCCCGCGGCCGGCCAGGGCGTCACCCTCAACGTCATCCACGACAGGTCGCAGGGCACGGTGCGCATCAACGGGGTGCCGGTGCATCGCTTTGCCTCCAGGCCGCCTTTCGACGCGCCCGCGACCAATGCTTTCAACATCGGCTTCTGGGCCGAGAACGGCGATAACGACGTGGCGGTGGAGGCGGAGCCGGTCGCCGGCCAGGCCGGCGCGTCGACGAAGGTGGTGCTGACCGAGGAGCCGGGCGACCCGCCGCTGTTCGAGCACACGATCGGCGGCAGAGGCAGCGTCAGCCACAAGGTTCCGCTGGAAGGGCTGCCGAGCTGGTCGTGGCGCGACGCGGAAGCCGTCGCGGGCTCCGACAGCGAGCTGCTCGCCGCGGTGGCGGCGCTGCACAGGGCACATGCAGATCAGGACGTGGATGCGATCCTGGCCTTGAGCCAGGCTGCGGTCGACGACATGACCCAGGTCGCTGGCCCGATGCCGCCGGAAGCGCGGGCCGAAATGGTGGAGATGCTGAAGGCGGGGCGGCTGACGCCGCTCCCGGAGAAGCTCACGGTCGAGCGCCATCTGGGCAATCGTCTCCTGGTGGTCACGGCGGAGGGCGGACGGGCGCCGATCGAGCTGCATAGCGACGCCATGCCCGATCATCCGATGGAAACCGGCCGTTATTGGGTGCGGCGCAACGGCAAATGGTCGGTTGTGCGATGGTAAAGGCTGCCGGGACGGCGCTATTGCCGCCGGGGCGCCGGCGCGCCTAGTCTCTGCCCGCCACGGGGTACCCCCGGGCCGTGACCGATCCACAGGCTGACGACGATGAGCGCTACCGCTACCCAGACGCGGGACGATCTGGCCGAGACCATGGAGGCGATGGGCCGTGCCGCCCGTGCCGCCGCGGGCGAGCTCGCGCATGCGCCGGCGGCGGCGAAGAACCGGGCCCTGCTGGCGGCCGCGGCGGCGCTTCGTTCGGATACCCCGGCCTTGCTGGCCGCGAATGCCCGCGACCTGGAGGCCGCCAAGGCACGCAGCATCGCCGCGTCGATGGTCGACCGGCTGGTGCTGGACGCCAAGCGCATCGAGGGCATGGCCGCCGGGCTGGAGGAAGTCGCGCGCCTGGCCGATCCGGTCGGCGCAGTGATGGCCGAGTGGACCCGGCCGAACGGCCTCCGCATCTCGCGCGTGCGCACGCCGCTCGGCGTGATCGGCATCATCTACGAGAGCCGGCCGAACGTGACCGCCGATGCCGGCGGTCTCTGCCTCAAGGCGGGCAATGCCTGCATCCTGCGCGGCGGGTCGGAGAGCTTCCATTCCTCGCGCGCCATCCATACCTGCCTGGTCAAGGGCCTGAAGGCGGCCGGCCTGCCGGGGGCGGCGATCCAGCTCGTGCCCACGACCGACCGTGCTGCGGTCGGCCACATGCTGGCGATGGCGCAGTGGATCGACGTGATCGTGCCGCGCGGCGGCAAGTCGCTGATCGAGCGGGTGCAGCGCGAGGCGCGCATGGCCGTGCTGGCGCATCTCGATGGCAATTGTCACGTCTACGTGCATGCCGGTGCCGATTTGGGCGAGGCGCGCAAGATCGTGCTGAACGCCAAGATGCGGCGCACTTCAGTCTGCGGCGCGGCGGAGACTTTGCTCTGCGATGCCGCGGTGGTCGAGACGCATCTGAAGCCGATCGTCGCCGATCTGCTGGCGGCCGGCTGCGAGCTGCGCGGCGACAAGGCGACCCAGGCGCTCGACAGCCGCGTGAAGCCGGCGACCGAGGCCGACTGGGCGACCGAATTCCTCGACGCAATTCTCGCCGTGCGCGTGGTGCCGGGCCTCGACGAGGCGATCGCTCATATCGCGCGGCACGGCTCCAGCCATACCGATTCCATTCTGACCGAGGACAAGGCCGCCGCCGAGGCCTTCCTCGCCCGCGTCGACAGCGCGATCGTGCTGCACAACGCATCGACGCAGTTCGCCGATGGCGGCGAGTTCGGCATGGGGGCTGAGATCGGCATTTCCACCGGCCGGCTGCATGCGCGCGGGCCGGTCGGGGTCGAGCAGCTGACCAGCTTCAAATATGTCGTGCGGGGCAACGGCCAGGTGCGGCCGTAAGCCAACGCCCGGACCGGCGTGCCTCCCGCAATACGGGAGAGGGGGAAATCTTGAATGCGTAAGCGGCGCGTGGGCTTGCTGGGCGGGTCGTTCAATCCCGCCCATGAAGGGCACGTTCATATCAGCCGGCTGGCGCTCAAGCACCTTGCCCTCGACGAGCTCTGGTGGCTGGTCTCGCCGCAAAATCCCCTGAAGCCGGTCAAAGGGATGGCGTCGCTCGCCAAGCGATTGGCGGCAGCGCAGGCGCTGGCGCCGGACCGCCGGGTCCGGGTCACCGATCTGGAGCGCCGTCTCGGCACGCGCTTCACCGTCGACACGCTGAAGGCGCTGCAGCGGCGCTTTCCTCGTATCGCCTTCGTCTGGATCGCGGGCGCCGACATCCTGGAACAACTGCCGCGCTGGCGGCGTTGGCCGGAGGTGATGTCGCGGGTGCCGATTGCCGTGTTCGACCGGCCTTCCTATTCTCTCAAGGCGTTGGCAAGCAAGGCGGCGCAACGCTATCGGCGGCAACGGATCGCGCCGCGTACGGCGCACCGGCTGGCCGATATGACGCCGCCGGCCTGGGTTTTCGTGCCGAGCCGTTTGCACGCCGCCTCCGCCACCGCGCTGCGCAAGCAGGGTCGCGTCACGCCGAAGAGGAGCAGAAAGTCCTGACCGACAAGAAACCGAAGACCCGCGCCAAGGCGGCCGCCAAGCCGAAGCCGGCAGCAGCGAAGGCCAAGGCCGCCAAGACCCGCGCCAAGCCCGCTGCTTCGAAGCCGGCCGCCCCGCGGCCGCGCAAGGCGCCGGCGCCGCCGAAGGCGAATTCGCGCGCGGCGGTCGAGCAGCTGCTGGCCAAGGTGCGGGCGAGCCTGGAGGACGACAAGGCGGAGGAGATCGCCGTCATCGACCTCGAAGGCAAGAGCTCGATCGCCGATTTCATGGTGGTCGCCTCCGGCCGCTCGCAGCGCCAGGTCGGCGCCATCGCCGAGCATCTGGTCGAGCGCATGGAGAAGGAGGGCCTGCGCGGCATCCGCCGCCAGGGCATGCCGCAGAACGACTGGGTGCTGATCGATCTCGGCGACGTGGTGGTGCACGTGTTCCGGCCGGAGGTGCGCGAGTACTACCGGCTGGAGAAGATGTGGTCGGGCGACCTACCGGCGGAGGAAGCCTGAAGCTCCGCCTCCTCGCCGTCGGCCGCGACAAGGGGCCCACCGCGGCCCTGACGGCCGACTATCTCGCCCGTCTGCCCTGGCCGTGGGAGATCAGGGAGCTGACGGAATCGCGCCAGCGCAGCGTCCACGCACGGAAGGCGGAGGAGGGCGCCGCGCTGCTCGCGGCAGTGCCGTCCAAGGCGACCCTCGTCGCGCTGGACCGCACGGGCCAGGCGCTGGCGAGCGAAGCCTTCGCGGAGCTGGTCGGGCGCTGGCGCGACAGCGGCGTGCGCGAGCTCGTCTTCGCGATCGGCGGGCCGGACGGTCTCGATGCCGCGGTGCTGGCGAGGGCCGAACGCAAGCTCTCGTTCGGGCCGATGACCTGGCCGCATCTGCTGGCGCGTACCATGCTGGCCGAGCAGCTTTGGCGCGCCGCCTCGATCCTGTCAGGGCATCCCTATCATCGCTGAGACGGGCTGAAGATCGCGACCGGTGCAGCGACGCCGCGCAGGCTGTGGCGACCGAGATCGTCGAGCGGCCGGGTGAGGCGGCGCGCCACCGGCTCGGTGATCAGGATCGGGCGGCCGAGCTGCTTGGTCAGCGCCTCGACCCGGCTTGCCTCGTTCACCGCCGCGCCGATTACCGTGAAGTCGAGCCGCTCCGGCGCGCCGATATTGCCGAAGAAGACCCGGCCTTCGTGCAGCGCGATGCCGGAGCCGAGCGGCCGCCAGCCGTCGATCCGGTCGAGCGGTGCCGGCGGTGCGGCGTTCAACGCCTCGACCTGGGCGAGTGCCGTCTCTGCCGCGGCAAGCGCCGCTTCCGCGGCGTGAGCCGAGGGATCCTCCGCGCGCAGCGGGAAAACGGCGAGCAGGCCGTCGCCGACGAACTTCAGCACCTCGCCGCCCTGGGCGATGACGGCGCCGGCCATGCGCTCGAAATAGGCGTTGAGCAGCTGGATCATCTGCGGCCCGGCGAGGCGGTCGGAAAGGGCCGTGAAGCCGCGGAGATCGGAAACCCAGATGACGGCGTCGATCGGCCGGCCGGCGCCGCGTTCGATCGCGCCCTGCAGCACCCGGCGCCCGGCCGCACCGCCGAGATAGGCGTCCAGCACATTGCCGGCGATACGCCAGGCGATGTGACGCTCGACATGCAGAGCGAACAGCGAGAGCAGGCGCCGGATGGCGGCGAACTCGGCCTCGCTGAAGCCGCCGGCCTGACGGGTGGCGACCGTCATCGCGTTGTGCATGCGGTCGCCGGCACCGAGCGGCAGCGCGGCGTAGTCGGTCATGCCGTCGCGGGCAAGCTCGGCGAGCAAGGGGAATTCGGCCGCGGCGGCGGCGTCCTGCGGCGACCGGCGAAACGTCTCGCCGTGCTCGATCACGCGATAGAGCGGGCTCAGGCGGTAGCTGTCGGTCTGCAGCGACGCGCCGGTCACCCGGACTTCATCGCAAATGCCGTCGGCCCGAAGCCAGTTCCAGGCAAAGCCATAGGCCTGCGGATGCAGGGTGCCGACATGCAGGCTGGCTCGATCCACCGGCAGGCCGGCGGCGACGAGGCGCCAGGCCAAGGCCTCGAACAGGGCAAGCTGGTCGCGCTCGCGCAGGGCCTCGCCGAGCAGCCAGGCCTCGACCGCCTCGATGGTGGTCGGCGACGGCGCGACAGCGGCGCCGTGCGCCACCCGTCGCACCAGAACGACGGCCGGTGGATAGCGGCGCGGCGCGGGGTCGAGGCGCTCGACCATGCCGCGCCGCGCCCGGTCAGAAGCCGCCGAAGGCGACGCGCAGCGCCGAGGCTGCCTCCTCGACCGCGTGCTTCGAGTTGGTCAGCGCGCCGGAGGCGTTGAAGAAGCCGTGATACATGCCGGGATAGAGCGAGATGCGCACCGGCACGCCGGCCGCGTTGAGCCGCTCGGCATAGTCGCGGCCCTCGTCGCGCAGCGGGTCGTAGCCGGCGAGCAGGACAAAGGCCGGCGGCAGGCCGGCATAGTCGGTGCAGAGCAGCGGCGAGGCGCGGACATCCGACTTGTCCTTCTCGTCGCGCAGATACAGGTTCACGAACCAGGTGATCAGGTCGCGCGTGAGGATGTAGCCCTCGGCATTCTCCACATGGCTCTTGTGGCCCATGCGCATGTCGGCGCCGGGATAGATCAGCATCTGGAAGCAGGCCTTGATCTGATCGCCACGCGTGGCCTGGGTGACGCAGGCGGAGAGATTGCCGCCGGCGCTGTCACCGCCGACCGCGATGCGCGCCGGGTCGATGTTGAGCTGCGCGGCATTGGCGGCGACCCAGCGGAAGGCGGCGAGGCTGTCGTCATAGGCGGCGGGGAATTTGTGCTCCGGCGCCAGGCGGTAGTCGACCGAGACGACGGTGCAGTTCGCCTTCTTCGCCAGCGCGCGGCAGAGCGCGTCGTAGCTGTTCAGGCCGCCGATCACCCAGCCGCCGCCGTGATAGAAGACCAGCGCCGGCTGCGGCTCCTTCGCCTCGCTCGCGACATAGAGGCGGGCGGGGATGTCGCCGGCGGGACCGGGGATCTTGATATCCTCCACCTTCGGTAGTGGTGCCGGCGGCGGCGCCAGCACCACGGCGGTCTGTTCGAACAGCGCCTTGGCCTCGGTCGGCGACAGCGTGTTGAGCGCCGGCCGGCCGGATTGCTTGATCAGGTCGAAAACCCACTGCGCTTCCTTGTCGAGCGCCATCCCTAACTCTCCTCTTTGTCGTTCTGTTTCAACCCTTGGCCAGCCGACGGTCGAGGAAATCGAGCCGGTCCTGGCCCCAGAAGATCTCGCCATCGACGACATAGGACGGCGCGCCGAACACGCCGCGTTCCAGCGCCTCCTGCGTATCGGCTTCGTAGGCGGCAGCATGGGCGGGATCCGCCGCCGCCTGTCGGAGGCCGTGACCGTCGAGCCCGCAGCCCTGGGCGATGGCGTCGACCGTTGCGGGATCGGAGATGTCCTTCTCCTCGGCCCAGACGGCGCGCATCAGCGCATGCGCAAGCTTGATCGCGTTGTTGCCCTGGCTGCGCGCGGCGATGACCATGTTGCGGGCGAGCTCGTCCTTGGCCGGCCAGAATTTCGGCTGCAAGGTCAGCGGCTCGCCAGTGAAGTCGCGCCAGCGCGCGAGCTCGACCAGCCGATAGGCCTGGCGCTGCGGTGCGCGCTTGGGCAGCGGCAGACCGCCCGATTGCGGGAAGATCTTGCCGTAATCGACCGGCTTGATCGTCGCGGTGGCGCCGTATTTCGCCAGCATCGCCTCGAAACGCCGGCCGCCGAGATAGGTCCAGGGTGAGTTCAAGGTCATGTAGTAGTCGACATGCAGCGCCATCGGCGTCTCCCCAACTCCAGATGTGATGATACGTGGCCGGCTCAGGCCTTCACCAGCCCTTTGAGGCGGCGGAAGGTGGTGACGGCATAGGTGTCGGTCATGCCGGCGATGAAGTCGACCACCGCGAGCAGGCGCTGGTAGCGCGCGCCGGTATGCGGCGCCGCCGGCATCAGGCCGACCAGGGCGCGCGCCCGGGGTGACAGTGCGTCGTCGCGGAATCCGGCAGCCGCCCATTCCTCCACCGCGCTGACGAAGCTTGCGAGCAGAGTGGTCAGCACCTCGCCGGCGCCGATCTCCAGCTCCAGCCGCTCGCGGCTCTGGAACAGGCGCTGGGTCTCCAGTCGCTCCATCGAGTTCAACGTCTCGGCGTGGCGCGTCTGGCCAAGTAGGTCGCCGCCGAACGCGCCGGCCATGATTGGCGCTTCATGGTCGAAGAACGCGGTGACGGCGGCATCGATCAGGCGGCCGATCGCCTTGGCGCGCAGATAGGCGATCTTCTGCGAGGCCTCTCCCACCGAGGCGTAGCGCGACGGCGTCTGGGGGAGGAGCGCGAGCAGCAGCGCCTCGGTCTCCTCGAAGCCGAGCCGGCCGAGCTTGAAGCCGTCTTCCAGGTCCACCACGCGATAGCAGATATCGTCCGCCGCCTCGACCAGATGGGCGAGCGGGTGGCGGCACCAGCCGTCATTGCGCGGCACGAGGCCGATCTCCTCGGCGACGGCGCGGAACAGGTCGGCCTCGGCGGCGAAATAGCCGAACTTCGTCCGTCCCGGGGCGGCGCCGAACGGATACTTGGTCATGCTGCCGAGCGTGGCGGCGGTAAGGCGAAGCCCGCCGTCGTCGCGCCAGTTCTGCAGCCGCGCGACCAGGCGGAAGCCCTCGGCGTTGCCCTCGAAGGTTTCGAGATCGGCCCGCTCGACGGGCGAGAGCTCGGTCAGGTGGCGCGCGCCGTCGGCGCGGAACCAGTGGCGGATCGTGTCCTCGCCGAAATGGCCGAAGGGTGGGTTGCCGATATCGTGCGCCACCGCCGCCGCCGCGACCACGGCGCCGACATCCGAAGGCGAGGCGTCGCCGAGATCGCCGCCGCGTTCGCGCACCACCTGGCCGACCGCGGCGCCGAGCGAGCGGCCGACCGAGGAGACTTCCAGCGAATGGGTGAGCCGGGTGCGGACGTAGTCGTTCTCGGGCAGCGAATGCACCTGCGTCTTGTCCTGCAGCCTGCGGAAGGCGGAGGAGAAGACGACCCGGTCCCAATCCTTCTGGAAGGCGCTGCGCGCCGGCCGCGGTACCGGCGCGTCACCGTGCCCGAAACGGCGCGTCGAGAGCAGCCGGCGCCAATGCATCGTCAGCTCCCTCCCTCGCGTCGCGAAGCGACGTGGGGGAGGGTTGGGGTGGGGGCGGCGGCCGTTTGGCGCACGGCCCGCCTTGCGGCGACCGCCCCCACCCAACCCTCCCCCGCCCTTCGGTCGCGGGAGGGCTCGAATGCGGCAGCCACGCTGCAGATCACAGGCCCAGCACCGCCTTGGCGATGATGTTGCGCTGGATTTCGTTGGAGCCGCCATAGATCGAGGCGGCGCGGTTGTTGAGATGGCGATAGGTCGCGGTGACCAGCTCCGCCTGGCCGAGCGGCACGGCGTTGGAGACCGGCGTCAGTGCGTCCGGCTGGTCGACCAGGGCGTAGAGATCGTTCGCGTCCATGGCGATCTCGGAGGCCGCCTGGGTCAGCTCGGTACCGCGGATCTTGAGCAGCGACGACAGGGCGCCGGTGCTGCCGCCGGTGGTCAGTGAGGAGAAGACGCGCTTCTCGGTGTATTCCAGCGCCATGTTGGCGATCCGCGTCTGCGCCGTGCGGGCGGTCAGCGCCGGCGTGTCGCAGGCCTCGTCGGCCATTTCCAGGATCTCGGCCGGGTTGGGGCTGTAGATGCCGCCGCGCTCGAATTCCAGCAGGTACTTGGCGACGGTCCAGCCCTTGTTCTCCTCGCCGACCCGATTGGCGATCGGCACGCGCACATTGTCGAAGAAGACCTGGTTCACCTCGTGGTCGCCGGCGAGCGTGATGATCGGCCGGATCGAGAGGCCCGGCGTCTTCATGTCGATCAATACGAAGCTGATGCCGTCCTGTTGCTTGACGTCCCTGTTGGTGCGGACCAGGCAGAACATCCAGTCGGCATAGTGGGCGAGCGTGGTCCAGATCTTGGATCCGTTGATCACGTAGTGATCGCCGTCGCGCTCGGCGCGGGTCTGCAGCGAAGCGAGGTCGGAGCCGGAGCCGGGCTCCGAATAGCCCTGGCACCACATGATCTCGGCGCCGACCGTTGCGGGGAGGAACTGCGCCTTCTGCGCGGGCGTGCCAAATTTCATGATCACCGGGCCGACCATGCGGATGCCCATGTTGAAGAATTTCGGCGCCCGCGCCGCGGCGCTCTCGCGCTCGAAGATGTAGCGCTGCATCGCCGTCCAGCCGGTGCCGCCATGCTCCACCGGCCAGGCCGGTGCGCCCCAGCCCTTGGCGTGCACGATCTTTTGCCAGCGCTTGCCGATCTCGACATCGCCGACGAAGCTGCGCGTGAGCTGGCCCCATGCCCGCAGGTCCGGCGTGAGTTTCTCGTCGAGAAAGGCGCGCACCTCGTCACGGAAGGCGATGTCCTCTGGCGTCAGACTCAGATCCACGGCGTTGCTCCCGAAGCTCGTTATTGCGTGCGACTGTAAGCGGGCGGCACTTGCTTTGCCACCGCTCGGGCATTGCGTCGGCGCGTGCGTTGTGACAGCATTCCGATGTTCGTGCGGGCCTGTGCGAACGCTGCCGTCCCAGAAGGGGGCGGCGACATCCATCGACCGGCGGCTTCCTCCATCGAAGCACGGTGCGGCGGGCAGCAGGTCCGGTTGGACTTCCTTCAGGAGGTGCTGACCATCGGCGAAACGCCACCGGGTCAGGGGTGACCGGCTGGTCCACCCGGCCCAGACAATCTGAAAGCGACATCGCCGGCCTCTGGGGCGACCCAAGCCGGATTTCCCATAGCCCGACGGTACCGGTCGGGCCGCGCGGATCCAGGACGGATTCCCCGCACTCATGAAGCCCCGCGTTGCGGCCCCAGTGCCCCGCGGGGCTTCGCAGTTCAGGATCGCTATCGAACTAGACAGCGCTCGCGACCAGTTGGGGCGGCGTCGCTTCCGGATGCACTTCCAGGGCACGTTGGTGGAAGGTCGCGAGCGTCGGCCGATGCCCGATGCTGGCGATCATGGCCTGCGGCAGCCGCTCGCGCAGGCGCTCGTAAAGTCGTCGCTCCGTCGCTTCGTCGAGCGCCGAAGTCGCCTCGTCGAGGAACAGCCATTCCGGCCGGCGCAGGAAAGCGCGAGCGAGGGCGAGCCGCTGCTGCTCGCCGGGCGACAAGGTCTGCGCCCAGGGGCGTTCTTCCTTCAGGCGGTCGGCGAGCGGCGCCAGTTCGGCCGCGCGCAACGCTTCCTCCTTGGCCGCATCGTCGAACGCCGTCGGCGCGTCCGGATAGCAGAGCGCGTCCTCCAGCGTGCCGAGCGGCAGATAGGGCCGCTGCGGCAGGAACATCACGCGTTCGGTCTGGGGCAGCCGCACCTTGCCCTGGCCGAACGGCCAGATGCCGGCGAGCACACGGAACAAGGTCGACTTGCCGGAGCCGGACGGCCCGCGCACCAGCACGCGCTCGCCCGCCGCCAGATGTACATCGCGCGCCTGGTACAGCACGCGCCCGTCGGGCAGGCCGACATCCAGGCTCTCGACGGTGAGATCGGATCGAGGCTCGGATTCTCGCGTCACCATGCTCTCTGCCATGCGCGCCTCCGCCGCCGCGACGGCAAGGCGGAAGCCCGTCAACCGGTCGCACACGGCGCGCCAATCGGCGATGCTGGTATAGGAATCGATGATGTAGGACAGGGCCTGCCGCACCTGATCGAAGGCAGATGCAGTCTGCATCACGTCGCCGAGCTGCATCCGGCCGGAGAAATAGGCCGGCGACACCACGGCGAAGGGAAAGATGACGGCCGCCTGGTTGTAGCTCACGCGGGCAAGGCCGAGCTGCAGCTGGCGCACCATCAGGGCGTGGTAGTTGCGGATGACATTGCCGAACCGCTGCATCAGTCCGGCATGCTCGCGCGGCTCGCCAGCGGAGAGCGCCACCGCCTCCGCGTATTCGCGCAGGCGTGCCATGCCGAAGCGGAAATCGGCTTCGTAGCGCTCCTGCATGAAGTTCAGTCGGATCAGCGGCCGCCCGATCAGATGGATCAGCCACGTGCCGAGCATGGCGTAGAGGATTGCGGCCCACATGAGATAGCCGGGAACGGTGATCTCGAAGCCGAAGGCGGTGAAGTCCAGCGGCCCCGACAGGACCCAGAGCAGGGTCGCGAAGGAGGCAAGGCTGACGATCGCCGAGAGCAGGCCGAGCGAGAGCGTCAGGGTGAGGCTCACGAACTGGCGCAGGTCTTCGGCGATGCGCTGGTCGGGGTTGTCGTTGCCGTCGCCGACGAGCGGCGTCAGATAGTAGCTGCGGCTGCCGAGCCAGCCCGTCAGGTATCTGTCGGTCAGCCAGCTCCGCCAGCGGATCTGCAGCAGCTGCTGCAGGTAGATCGTGACCACGGCAACGACGATGAAGATCGCCGAGAGCACGGCGAAGTAGGCGAGAGCGCCGACGAAATCGTCCCAGTTCTTGTCTTGGAGCGCGTCATAGAAGGTCTTGTTCCAGTCGGTGAACAGAACGTTCAGGTAGACCTGTCCGAGGTTCAAGACGATGACCGCGGCGAGCAGGCCGGACGCCTTCCAGCGGTCCTCGGATGTCCAATATGGCTTGCAGAGTGCCCAGAAGGCACGCCAGTCGAACCGGCCGGTGGGGGCCATGGGGAAGCTCCGGGAGGCGCTCGGAAGATGGGCCGTTCTGTGCCGCCGCCGCGAAGCGCACAAGCTCCGGCACCTTAAAAGCACATTAAATTCGGCTCATGTGCCTGCCGCCTGGCTTCGGCGTGACGGTCGCTTCGCCTTTTGGCCGGTCTGATCGGCGATGACCCTGCCGGGAACCTCGTCGATGCCGCCGACCGGCAGGTGGCCGAGCTGGAACGGCCCGTAGGCGACGCGGATCAGCCGGCTGACCGTGAAGCCCAGATGCTCCATCGCCTTGCGCACTTCGCGGTTCTTGCCTTCCTTGAGCGCGACGGTGAGCCATGCATTGCTGCCGCTCGCGCTGTCGAGGCTGGCTTCGATCGGTCCGTAATGGATGCCTTCGACGGTGATGCCCTTGGCCAGCGCCGCCAGCTGCTTCGCCTCCGGCCGCCCATGCACGCGGACGCGGTAGCGCCGCACCCAGCCGGTCTCCGGCAGTTCCAGCCGGCGCGCCAGGGCGCCGTCATTGGTGAGCAGCAGCAGACCTTCGGAATTGAGGTCGAGTCGGCCGATCGAGATGACGCGCGGCAGCTGCTGGCGCAGCGCGTCGAACACGGTGCGCCGCCCTTGCGGGTCCTTGTGGGTGGTAACCAGGCCGGCCGGCTTGTGATAGCGCCAGAGGCGCGTACGCTCGGCCGGGCCGATGGGACGGCCGTCGACGACGATCGCCGCGTCCGGCCCGACGTTGAAAGCCGGCGTCTTCAGCACCTTGCCATCGACGGCAACACGGCCTTCCTCGATCAGGCGCTCCGCGTCGCGGCGCGAGCAGATGCCGGCGCGGGCGATGACCTTGGCGATTCGCTCGCCGGATTTGCCTTCCGCGGTCATGACGTCGCCGGCCTCTCCTCCGGCCGCTCGGGAATGATCGGTCCGGTGGGTCGACTTCCGCCAGCCGGGCGCATCTCGAGGCGGGCGGGTGGCGCCTTGCCGCCCTTGTCTTCGCCGAAATACAGCGTGACATGCGGGAAGGGGATTTCGATGCCGAGCTCGTCGAAGCGCTTCTTGATGCGACGATTCATTTCGCGGCCCACCGTCCACTGCCGGATCGGCGCCGTCTTGATCCGCGCCTTGATGATAACCGCCGAATCCGCGAAGGCATCGACCCCGACCACCTCCAGGGGCTCCAGGATCATGTAGCCGAAATTGGGGTCGGCCTGCAGCTCGGCGCCGATCTCCTTCAGCACCTTGACCACTTCGTCGGTGTCCTCGCGATAGGCGACGCCGAGGTCGAAGACATAGAACGAGAATTCCTTGGTCATGTTGGTGATCTGGTTGACCGCGCTGAACGGCACGATGTGCACGTTGCCGTTGAAATCGCGCAGCCGCATGGAGCGGATCGAGAGGCCTTCGACCAGGCCGGCATAATCGCCCGCCTTCACCACGTCGCCAACCGCCACCGAATCCTCGAACATGATGAAGGCGCCGGTGATCACGTCCTTGACCAGCGTCTGCGCGCCGAAGCCGATGGCGAGACCGGCGACGCCGGCGGTGGCGAGCAAGGGTGCGATGTTGACGCCGAATTCCGACAGCGCGATCAGCACCACCATGGTGGCGAGCACGACGAAGACCAGATTGCGCATCACCGGCAATAGGCTGCGCACGCGCGAGCTGCGGGCGAGCGGCTTGCCATCGGCGTCGGTCTTGGTGAGATAGCGCACGATCGCCGCGGACGTGCCCTCCCAGACCACGACTGCGAGCAGGGTGACGATGCCGATGGTGAACACCGCCTGGACGACTCGGCCGCCGAAGCCATGCTGCACCCAGCCGGCGACGTCCATGCCCCAGGCCGACAGGATGGCGACCGCCGCGGCGGCCCAGACGAGGCCGTGCAGCACATTCTGCATCACCGGCAGATAGCGGTTGGCGCGAGTCTCCAGGCCGGGGAAGCGCTGACGCAGGTCCTCGCGCACGGCGAACAGCCGCCCGCTGCCTCGGCGGATCGCCAAATTAACCGCCGTGGCGATCAGCAGGACCATGATGGTGAGGACGCTGCCGCGCAGCATGTAGGGGAAGCCGCCTTCGATCTCCAGCGCCCAGATGACGTAAAGGGCGACGGCGTAGATGATCGCGAGCGGATGCCAGATGTCGCCGACCCGGCGGCGCAGGCGGGCGAAGCGCCGCGGCGTCGCGTCTTCCGGCTGCGCCTCCGCCGCGATGAAATCGGCGACCGATGTCCGGTTCTGCAGGATCAGAAGGATGACCATGCCGAGTACGATCAGGCCGAGCACTTTGAGCACGGCGACATACCCGGCCTCCGGCAGGCCGAGCGGGCGCAGGGCCTCGGCGGTGAACCAACCGGCCGCCAGCACGATGATGAAGCGCCGGGCCCAGATGACGAGGTAGTGCGAGGTCTCCTCTCTCAGGCGGTGCAGCTTCGCCGCCGGGATCGGCGGGTTCAGCAACCAGTTCGCCAGCACCATGGCCATGGAGGCGAGCAGATAGGCATTGGCGATCGTGATGGCGACCAGGCGGGCGACACGCGGCGGATCCGCAGCGGCAAGCACGCCGTAAGCGCCCGCCGCGAAGGCCACCAGCGGCATCAGGTCCAGCACGATTGCCACCAGCACCAGGCCGGAGCGGGTGAGCCAGCCTTCATCGCCGCGCGGGAGGGCGGCACGTTGCGGCCGGCGCAGCAACAGGCGGGCGAGCCATTCCAGAATGAAGCCGGCGGCGAGCGCCAGCACCAGATACAGCGCCACCGCCTTCCAGCGCGCGATGGCAGCGGGGTCGTCGACTTGGCGTTGCAGCCAGCGCGAGATCTGCGGCGCGTCGCGCAGCGCCTCGGCGGCCGAGGCGACCGACTGGCTCGCCCGGGCGAGGCGGCGCGACAGGTCGGCGACGATGCCGGACCCGATCTCCTCATCCTCCTCGGGCGCTGCGGCCTGGCGCTGGGCAGCGATCAGGGCCTTGAGCTGGCCGACCAGCTTCTCGCGCGCGGCCGGATCCTCGATGGTGGTGACCAGGGCTTCCAGCTCCCCCGCCGTGGGCGCGGTCGCAGACGGTTCGGCGGCGCGAGACGGCGAGACGGCCGCCATCAGGAGAACGGCGAAAAAACAGAAAATCAGGGCGCGGGCTCGCGGCATGGCGGCTCCTCAAGTCATTGCCGGCGGCCGGTCCCGGGAACGGGGGCCGGCGAGGGGCGGGCACGATGGCGCGCGGGGGGCGCAGACTTGCATCATCCGCCGCTCGGGGGAAGCCCCGAATGCTGCTAGCCTGAGGTCAACGGGCCCGTCCGCCCGCGGAGGATGCATGCAGATCGACTATGCCAAGCTCACCACCCACGAGCGCTACAAGCTCCTGGTCTCAACCGTGGTTCCCCGCCCCATCGCGCTCGCCACCACGGTCGATCTGCAAGGGGTCGTCAACGCAGCGCCGTTCAGCTTCTTCAACGCGGTCTGCGACGAGCCGGCGGCGGTGATGATGTGCGTGAACGCGGTGCCCGGCGCGCTCAAGGATACGGCCCGCAATATCCGCGATACCGGCGAGTTCGTGGTCAACCTCGTGGACGAGGATATCGCGAACGCCATGAACATCTGCGCCGTCGATTTCCCGCCCGAGGTGGACGAGCTGAAAGAGGCCGGCCTCACCGCGGCTCCCTCGCTCAAGGTCCGGCCGCCCCGGATCGCGGAATCGCCGGTCAGTTTCGAATGCCGACGGTTGGCCAATCTCGAGCTCGGCATCGGTCGCAACCTGGTGGTGGGCGAGGTGCTGACGGCGCATATTCGCGACGAGCTGATCGATGCCGAGAAGCTGAGGGTCCATACCGAGAAGATGCGGCTGATCGGCCGCATGCACGGTACCGGCTGGTACGCGCGCACGACCGACCTGTTCGAGATGCCGCGCCTTTCGCTCGACGAGTTCCGCCAGCTGAAGGCGGCGGCAGAGGACTGATCGCTAGCGATTGGCGAAGGGATTGACCCAGCCGCGCTGCTGCTGGGCGCGCGGCGGGAAGACCGCCGCCAGATAGTCGAGAACCAGGCCGCGCGTGGCCGGATCGGGCTCCGGCATCTTGTGCTTCTCGACCATCCAGCTGACGGTGTCGTCCCATTGCTGGCGGCCCATGCCCTGCGCCTTGACCAGCGCCGTACCGTGACAGCCGGTGCAGAGATAGAACGCCTCGTCCCGCCCGTTGCCGTCGGGAAAGGCGTCCGGCGTCTCCTCCGTCGGACGGAATGCCGGCCCGGGCACGGCGGCGGGCGGCGCGGCGGCAACCGTCGCCGCGGGACGCGGCTTCGGCGGCGGCGCGCGGAGCATGCCCTGCTTGTCCAGCACGATCAGCGCCAGGACGAGCGCCAGCGCGCCGCCGATCACCTTGCCCCAGGTCATGTGGCGTCAGCTGGGGATCAGCAGCGCCACCCGGTGCATGGCATTGGCGCCATACCCTTGCGGGTTCCAGTTGCCGGCCAGATGCGGCTGCATCTTGCCGTTCTGGTCGGTGCCGCGCGCCCAGACTTCGTAGTAGCCCTCGCTCGGCACTTTGACCTTCGCCTGCCAGCGGTACCAGTCGTACCGATTGCGTGGCTGGGTCAGCTGGGTCGGCTGCCAGGTGGCGCCGAAATCGACCGAGATGTCGACTCGGCTGACGGCCACATCGCCGGCCCAAGCCTTGCCCCGTACGTTGAGCTCGCGCGTGCCGGCGGGAAGCTCGGTGCCATTCGCCGGGCTGGTGACGAGAGCGCGCACCGGCATCGATTCCAGCGAGCGGAAGTTCTTGTTGTCGGCCTTGCCGCCGGGAATCATCGGCTTGATGGCGACGCTGTAGGACGTGCCGCCCATGCCCGGGCCGTCATGCACCTTGTCGCGGACCCAGATGCGGTTCAGCCACTTGTTCGAGACGGAGCCCGGCCAGCCGGGAATGACAAGCCTGACCGGGAAGCCGTGCACGTTGGGCAGCGGCTCGCCGTTCATGCCCCAGACGATCAGGCTGTGCTCTTCCATCGCCTTGGCGATGGGGACGCCGCGCGAGGTGGTGAGCTTGCCGGGCTCGCCCGAGAGATGCGGGTCGGCGCTCATATGCCCGGTATGGACGGCGGTGGACTTCAATCCGGCCGCCTGCAGCACGTCGCGCAGCCGGACGCCGGTCCAACGCGCGCAGCCGACGCCGCCATTGGTCCATTGATTGCCGCGCGCCGGCGGATTGAACTGCGCCCGCCCGTTGCCGCCGCATTCCAACACCATGTAGGAGTCGACCGGCTGAAAGCGCTTCTTCAGATCGCCCAGCGTGATCTCCAGCGGGTTGTTCACCTCGCCGTCGATCGTCAGCTTCCAGGCATCGGGATCCTTGGGCGGCTCCGGCAGCCCGCCGTTGTTGCGGATAAAGAACTTGGAATTCGGCGTGGTGTCGTCGTCGAGATGGTGCTCGGGCGTCTCCGCCACCAGGGGCTTCTCGCCCAGGACGACCAGGACGTCCTGCTTGCCGTCGAATTTCAGGATCTTGGGGCCGGCCGGCGCCGCCCCCGGCGCGGCCTGGGCGAGGGCCTCCGGAATCATCCCGCCCGGCATCCGTCCGGCAAAGGGAATGGTGCCGCCGACAGCGGCGCCCATGGCGGCGAGGCCAGCGCCCTTCAGAAAGCCGCGCCGGCCGACCCCGGTCCTGCGCCCGAAGACGATCGCATCCGCTCGCTCGGGATCGTTCTCGTACAGCTCTTCGATGCTGCGCTCGGGTTTCCGCGCCATCCCTGCCTCCCCTTCATGGCCGCGCCGCCCGCCGGATGGGGGCGCGGATAGAGGTAAGACGGATGAGGTCCGCGATTTATTCCCTAGACCTCTATCCCAGGCAGGGCGCGCTCTGATCGCGCCCGGATTGCAGGGCGAGGCGGGTCGCATCGTCCGGCATGCGGCGCTCGATCGTCGCCTGTTCGAGGCTCGACGCGATGACGGCGAAGCGCGCGGCCGGCATGCCGGTGGCAATCGCCGCGTAGCTGTGGCCGCCATAGGACCAGCGGGCGATCAGGGCATCGCCCTGCCGCTCGTCACGCCGGGTCCGGACCTCGTCGTCCGGCGTGACCCAGAGGCTGACCCGGCAACCCCGGCTGCCGAGATAGCCGATATGCATCGTGTCCCCGGTCGCCGCGACATGGGCCACCCGGAGGCCGGCATCGGCCAGGTCCGGAATCTCGATCGCGCCGCGCTGGGCGGCGGCGATCACCGAATGCTCCGGCGCTGCCGCCCATCCGAGATGCGCCTGCAGGGCCTGATCGTCCGGGCGATCGAGCGTCCACCACGCCAGCATCGACACGGCAAGGGCCAGCACTGCCGCCGCCGCAAGGCCGGCCCGGCGGTAGCGCGGCCGGATCGCCGAGGCGGGCACGCTCGGCATCGCGATGCCGTCGATCTCGGCGGCGAACGCTTCCGCGGTCGCGACCCGCAAGCGGGCCAGGCTCGCCACCCGGCGCGCCAACTCCGCATCGGATGCGATGGCAGCGGCGACGGCGGCGTGTTCGCCGGGGCTGAGCTCACCATCGACATAGGCGTTCAATGTCACCCAGTCCGGCGACAGCGGCGGATCACCTGCCATGGCGCGTCCTCAATGGGTGCACCGTGGTTTCGCCGATCGCCGCCAGCATCGCGGCGCGGGCGCGGCTCAACCGGCTCATCACCGTGCCGGTCGGGACGCCGAGAAACTCGGCGGCTTCGGCATAGGTGAAGCCCGCGACATCGACCAGGACCAGGATCTCCCGCGCCTCGGGCCCAAGCGCGGCCAAACCCTGGCGCACGGTGATCGCAGCGATCCGGCTGTCGTCGACCGGCCAGGGAATGGGTGGCGGCGGCGCAGGCTCGCCAGCCTCCAGCCGCTCGCGGCGAAAAGCGTCGATGGCCGCATTGCGCAGGATGGCGAACAGCCAGGAACGGAAGGCGGCGGGCTCGCGCGGGATGTTGCGGGCGCCCAACGCGCGCAAAGCAGTCTCCTGCACCAGATCGCGCGCCCGCTCGGCGCCGCGCACCAGCGCCAGCGCATAGGCCGTCAGCTGCGGCAGCGTCGCAATCAGTCGCTCGCGGTCCTGCGGCGGCACGCGCTTACCCCATCGGTTGCTGCCACCATCAAGGCACAGCAGGTCGGTCTCGGCAACGGCCGACCAATGCGGCTATGATCCGAGCCATGACGGATCGGAGGCACGGATCATGCGCATGTTGCAGATCGGTCTGATCGCCACATTGGTCGGATTGGCCGCGGCGCCATCGACGGCGCATCACGGCTGGGGCAGTTACGATTCCAGCAAGGCGTTGACGCTGACCGGCAAGATCGCCGAGAGCACCTACCAGAATCCGCACGGCACGCTGAAGCTCGAGGCGCCGGGTAAGATGTGGACGGTCATCCTGGCGCCGCCATCGCGCATGGAGCTGCGCGGGCTGCCGCCCGCCATGCTGGCGCCGGGCAAGCAGGCGACGGTGGTCGGCTATGCCCACCGCAGCGAGACGGCCGAGCTGCGCGCCGAGCGCGTCACCATCGACGGCAAGACCGTCGAGCTTCGCTAGCCGCCGGGATGGAGCAAGAGGCGGCGAGCGCCGTCGCCTGGGCGCTGGCGCTGGAGCGCTCGGCCTTTGCCGCCGCGATCCGCGCCTCGATCTGGATCTATCCCGCTGCCAACGTGCTGCACGTGCTCGGTATCGCGCTGCTGTTCGGCAGCGTCGCGGTGTTCGACCTGCGCCTGCTCGGCGTGAACTGGGCGGGCAGACCGGCGGAGGCCGCGCTGCTTGCGCTGCCGCTGGCCCGAACCGGTCTGGCGATCGCGCTGCCGACCGGTTTCCTGCTGTTCAGCACGGAGGCCAGCGCCTACGTGGTGAACCCCATCTTCCAGGCCAAGTTCGCGGCCATCGTCATCGCCTTCCTGAACCTGGCGCTGTTCCACGCCGGCAGCTACCGGCGTATCGCGGGCTGGGGCGGCGAAGTGCCGGCGAGCGCCCGTCTCGCCGCCGGCATCTCGGTGCTCGCCTGGCTGGCCGCGGTGGTCTGCGGCCGTTTCGCCGCCTACGTTTAGGCGGCCTCGCGGTAGCGCAGCGCGAGCGGTGCCGGGTGGCGCTTCGCCGCGATGCGCTCGGCTGTCAGGTTGCGCAGCAGCCCGGTCTGCTTGTCGCGGCGCGCCGCCTCGATCAAGGTCAGGTCGAGCAGGTCGCGCTGGGCATGGCTGCCGCCGAAGCGGTTGGCGATCGGGCGCAGGTCGCGCAGCTGCTCCACAGTCTCGCCGTAGCGGCCGCGGCCGAAGGCACTGAGCGCCAGTGCGACCGGCAGGCCGACCTCGCGCACCATGGCCCGGTTGCTGCCGCCGCGATCGAGCGTGCGGCGCAGGCTTGCGAGCACCTTTTCGACCATGTCCTGCCGGCCGGCGCCGACAAAGGCCATCACCGCGTGCACGTCGTTGAAGGCATAGAGCCCGTCCTCGGCGACCGGCGCCCAGGCTTCGGCAAGCTCCTGCCAGCGGCTGCCGAGGTCGATGCCGCGCAGATACATCCGCCACAGCATGGCCGAGGCGTCGATCATGTCGAGCATGACGGTGGAGCGGGCCTGGCGGATCGGGCCGTCATAGAGGCGGAGCGCCTCGGCCTCCCGGTCCTCGTCCAGGTGATAGAGCGCGTAGTGCCACCAGTTGTGCACGCTGAAGAAGCTGTCGGTGGCCCAGTGGGTCTCGCGGCTCGCCATCCACTTGACGCCTTCGTCCCGCCGGCCTTCCATCTCCAGCACATGGGCGACGGCATGGTGGGCCCAGTTGTCGCGCGGCTCCAGTGCCAATGCGCTGCAGCCGATCTCCTCCGCCTTGCCGTACTGGCCGCATTCCTCGAGGCCGAAGGAGTACATGCCGAGCACGGCGTGGTAGCCGGGGTCGCTCGACCTCCAGGCATGCAGCACGCGGGCCACGCGATCGCGCAGGTTGCGCGCATCGCCGCGATAGAAGTCGAACAGATGCCCCATCTGCAACGCCAGCGCGTCGCGGGGATACCGCGTCAGGATATCCTCGAAGCGTGCTTCGGCGCGTTCGTACTCGCCTTCGATCAGGGCGTCGGCCGCGGCGATGTGGAGCTTCTCGCGCTCGTTCGCCGGAAGCCGCTTGGCCGCCGCGACCGCTTCCTTGGCCGCAGCCACGCCGGGTAACTCGGCGCCGGACAGGAAGAGATGCGCCTTCAGCAGATGCGCCATCGTAAAGGCCGGCGCCTCCGCGATGGCGGCATCGACGGTCTCGAAAGGATTGCCGATATAGCGCTGCAGCTCACCCACGGCCTTCTCATAGGACGAAAGCGCCGTCTCGGTGGCACCGGTGATCGCGTCGCCGCGATGGTCGGTACGGGTCATGTCGCATCTCCTGATTGGCGGCCGGCCCCGACGCCCGGCTTCGGGCACCATCGGTAATCATCGGCGCCGGCCGACGGTATGAACCCGTTCACATGGCCGCAGAATACCTCGTTCTGCGGCCTTCCGGGCCGCCCGCGGAAGCGGGCCGCGCCGCCGCCAGTCAGCGCCTCGGGGGCCGCCGGATTGCGGCGTTCGGCCCGCTTTGCGGTCTTCGGGCGGGCCGCTATAACCGCTGCAGACATACCAAATCCGTCTTACCGGGAGGAAGGCCATGCAAGGCCTGATGCAGAACGCGCCGCTCCTGATCTCGTCCTTGATCGAATATGCGGCGCTCTACCATGGCGACCGCGAGATCGTCTCCAAGACGGTCGAGGGGCCGATCCACCGCACCAACTACCGTGAGTTGAACCGGCGCGCCAAGCAGGTGGCCAATGCGCTGACCCGCCTCGGCGTCAAGCACGGCGATCGCATCGGTACCTTGGCCTGGAACGGCTACCGCCACATGGAGCTCTATTACGGCGTGTCGGGCATCGGCGCCGTGCTCCACACCATCAACCCGCGGCTGTTCCCGGAGCAGATCGAGTACATCGTCAACCACGCCGAGGATCAGTACATCTTCGTCGACCTGACCTTCGTGCCTCTGCTCGAAAAGCTCGCCCCGGCGCTGAAGCCGGTGAAGGGCTACATCGTCATGACCGACGAAGCCCATATGCAGAAGTGCACGCTGCCGAACGCGATCGCTTACGAGACGCTGATCGCCAGGGAGAGCGATGAGCTCACCTGGCCGGTCTTCGACGAGAACACCGCCTCGTCGCTCTGCTACACCTCGGGCACCACCGGCAATCCCAAGGGCGTGCTCTATTCGCACCGCTCCACGGTGCTGCATTCCTTCGCGGTCTGCATGAAGGACGTGCTCGGCGTCAATTCCGCCGACAGCATCCTCGTCATCGTGCCGCTGTTCCACGCCAATGCCTGGGGCATTCCCTATGGCGCCTGCATGTCGGGCGCCAAGCTGGTGCTGCCCGGCCAGCATCTCGACGGCAAGAGCGTCTACGAGCTGTTGTCGCAGGAGAAGGTCACCATGACGGCCGGCGTGCCGACCGTGTGGCTGATGCTGTTCGGCTATCTCGATCAGAACCCGGATGCGAAACTGCCGGACCTGCAGCGTGTCGTCATCGGCGGCTCCGCGGCGCCGCGCTCGATGATCGAGCGGTTCGAGAAGCAGTTCGGCGCCAGCACCATCCATGCCTGGGGCATGACAGAAATGAGCCCGCTCGGCACCACCGGCAACCTGCTGCCCAAGCATGCCGGAACGCCCTTCGACAAGCGGATCGACGTGCAGGTGAAGCAGGGCCGTGCTGTCTACGGCGTCGAGATGAAGATCATCGACGACGAGGGCAGGGAGCTGTCGCGCGACGGCAAGGCCTTCGGCGACCTGGTGGTGCGCGGGCCCTGGATCACCGCCGGCTATTTCAAGGGCGAGGGCGGCCAGATCCTGGACAAGGACAACTGGTTCAAGACCGGCGACGTCGCCACGCTCGATCCCGACGGCTACATGCAGATCACCGACCGCTCCAAGGACGTGATCAAGTCGGGCGGCGAGTGGATCTCCTCGATCGACCTGGAGAACGAGGCGGTCGGCCATCCGGCCGTCGCGGAGGCGGCGGTGATCGGCATAGCCCATCCGAAATGGCAGGAACGGCCGCTCCTCATCGTGGTGACGAAGAAGGACATGGATGTCAGCCGCGAGGACCTTCTCAAGTTCCTGGAAGGCCGCGTCGCCAAATGGTGGCTGCCGGACGATGTGGTGTTCGTGAAGGATCTGCCGCACACGGCGACCGGCAAGCTGCTCAAGACCAAGCTGCGCCAGGATTTCAAGGACTACCGCTTCCCCGGCGCCGACGCGGCGGAGTAGAGGTCGGCCACGCTACAAGAGGGAAGGGGACGAGATGAACCGGGTGCTGGCGCATACGGGGGTGCGCTATCCGATCGTGCAGGCGCCGATGGGGTGGATCGCGCGGTCGCAGCTCGCCAGCGCGGTCTCGAATGCCGGCGCGCTCGGCGTCATCGAGACCTCGTCGGGCGAGACCGAGGCCTGCGCCGCCGAGATGCGGAAGATGCGCGAGCTGACCGACAAGCCGTTCGCCGTCAACCTGCCGCTGCTGTTCCTGCGCGATGCGAAGATCGTCGACTATGTGATCGAGAGCGGGGTCAAGTTCGTCACCACCTCGGCGGGTTCGCCGGCCAAGCTGATCGGCCCGCTCAAGGGCGCCGGGCTGATCGTCTATCACGTGGTGCCGACGCTGGCGGCGGCGGTGAAGGCGGTCGATGCCGGCGTCGACGGCCTCGTCGTGGAGGGCGGCGAGGGCGGCGGCTTCAAGAATCCGGACGACGTCTCGACCCTGGTCCTGCTGCAGGCGGTGCGCGAGAAGGTCGACGTGCCGCTGATCGCCGCCGGCGGGATCTGCGACGGCCGCGGCATGGCGGCGGCCTTCGCGCTCGGCGCCGAAGGCATCCAGATGGGCACGCGCTTCGTTTCCTCTGCCGAGAGTCCGGTGCACGGCAATTACAAGCAAGCGATCGTCGATGCGCCGGATACCGGCACGGTGATGCTGAACCGCAAGGGCACGCCCTGCGTTCGCGCCTTGAAGACGCAGACGTCGCTGGCCTTTGCCGAGGCAGGCGTGATGGACCGCAGCGCCCTTAAGACCGTACGGGACCTTTATTTCGGCGGCGACATGGAGGCGTCGGTCGGCCTTGCCGGCCAGACCGCCGGGCTGATCCACGAGGTGCTGCCCGTGGCGGATATCATCCGGCATACCGTCGAGGGGTTTCACGCGATTCGCCGCGCGCAGGGCGAACGCTCGGCGGCGGGCGGATTCTGACGTCAGGCCGGGAGCGGGACGCGCTCCTTGCCGGCGGCCGCATGCGGCGTCGTACGGGCCATCCGCATGGGGTCGTCGAAATAGGCCAGCCCGCCGAGCAGCATGTCGATCTGCTCGCCGTCGCTGGAGAGCGGCAGCCACACCACTTCGTAGCCATATGCCGTGCCGTCGACGGTGCGCTGGCTGCGCGCGAAACACGGCCGCCGCGTCCTGACCAGATCGCGGCAGCGCTGCAGCAGCACGGCACGGTTCTCCTCGTCGGGAAGCTCGTCCACCATGCGACCGGTCATGTCATAGCGGGCGCGGAAGCTCAGCACCGATCCGTGCAGACGGAAGCGGAAGCGCTGCGGGCGCTCCAGCACGTCGATCAGCAGGACATGGCCGAGCGCGAAGGCGAACTCGCGCGGGTCGAGGTCGCGACGCGAGGGAAAATCCTGCCCGCGCCGCTTATCCTGCCAATAGGCGAACAGCCGCCTGAGATACGGCGTCTCGATGTCTTCGAGATCGCACTCCATCGGTTCCTCCGCGCCGCGATCCTGTCGCGGCCGAGGCCGGTAGGCCCAGCCTTGCTCGGGAATCTTGCAGGCTGTGCCTTTACGGGGAGTAAACGGAGCCTGACCCATCTGGCGCCTTGCATTGCCCGTAGCGGCAACGCTCCGACGTCAAACAAGTTCCTGACGCGATGGCGCTTTTCGCGTCGCTATTCGGCGGCGCGGCCGGCGACCGCCTGACCCGCAGCGGCCAGCACCCGGTCGACTTCCGCAGCGGTGGTCGACCAGGCCGTCACCAGCCGGATCAAGGTGCCGCCGGGCTCCCAGCGATGGAAACGCAGCCCGGCCGCCTCCAGGGCCTGGATCGTCGGCTCGGCCAGGTCGATGAAGACCTCGTTGGCCTCGACCGGCGTGTCGAGCCGGGCGCCCGGCAGCCGTGCGAGGCCTTCCGAGAGCCGACGGGCCATGGCATTGGCATGCGCCGCATTGCGCAGCCACAGATCCTGTTCCAGATAGGCGTCGAGCTGCGCCGACAGGAACCGCATCTTGGAGAACAGGTGCCCGGCGCGCTTGCGCCGGTACAGGAAATCCTCGGCCTTCGCCGGATCGAAGAACACCACCGCTTCGGCCGCCAGCGCGCCGTTCTTGGTCGCCCCGAACGACAAGATGTCCACACCGGCCTTCCAGGTGATCTCGGCCGGTGAGCAGCCGAGATGGGCGAGCGCATTGCCGAACCGTGCGCCGTCCATATGCAACGCCAGGCGATGCTTGCGGCAGACCTGGCCGATCGCGGCGACTTCCTCCGACCGATAGACAGCGCCGCGCTCGCTCGCCTGGGTGATCGAGACCGCCGCCGGCTGGGCGTGGTGCTGCACGCCGGCGCCGGCGCCGGCCAGCCGGCGATCGAGATCGGCGGCACTGAGCTTGGCGTGCGGGCCGTCGAGCAGCGCGAGCTTGGCGCCGCCGGTGAAGAATTCCGGCGCGCCGCATTCGTCCTGCTCGATATGGGATTCGCGATGCGCGTAGACGACGCCCCAGGGTGGCGCGATGGCGGCCAGCGCGAGCGAGTTCGCGGCCGTGCCGGTGGCGACCGGGAACACCGCCACCTCGCGCTCGAACAGCCGGCTGAACTTCGCCTGCAGGCCGAGACTGATCGGATCGGCGCCGTAGGAGGCGGCGGTGCCCTCGTTGGCACGGGCAATGGCGGCCATGATCTCCGGGCAGGCGCCGGCGGTATTGTCGCTGCGGAATTCCATCACGCTATCCGTTCAGTTCAAGTTCCTCGAAGCCGGCACCGTGCGGGCGGAAGGCACGCGTCACCGGCTCGGCCGGCGGCGCAATCCCGGTGACCAGCCAGAGCAGGTCCGGCTCATGGATCATGGCAGCATCGGCCGCCGAAGGCTCGGAGGAACCGTTCGGATGGCTATGCCAGACGCCGATGATGCGCTCCGCCGTGCCGCGCAACGCCACTTCCAGGCGGATGCGCGCGGCCGGATCGACTTCGAACCGGCGGCGCCGGTCGGCGGCGATGTTGGCGCACGGAATCAATCGGGTGATCGAAGGCGGATCGCCGGTGCCGACCAGGAGCGCGCAGGCTTCCTCCGGATAGGCCTGCCCGGCCCAGGCATCCAGGCGGGCACGATCGTCGGGACCCAGCGCCAGCGCCGGGCGCGCGCCCGTCATTCCGCGATCAGCTCGAAACTGCCGAGCTGCTGGCCGGTCAGCAGCGACAGCACGATCCACACCTCGTTGCCGCCGAGCAGGCGGGCGCGCAGGAACATCCGATCGCCGGTGATGCGGGTCTCGACCAGCCGGGCGCCCTGAGGCAGCTCAACCCGCCGCTCGCCGAAGATCGGCAAGGGGACGCCCGAACTGCGCTCGCCGTTGGTTTCGCTGCTCCCGTTGGCGGGCGCCGAAGCCGGCGCCGTCGTCAGCCGGGCCGGCGGCGGACCGGTATCCGACAGGCGCCGGAACACGGTCACCCCGATGACGCCGATGGAAGCGACGATGAGCAGGCCGAGGACGATGACGACCGCCTTCAGCATGCGTATGTTGGCTTGTGACTCCATGACCGATCCGCACCCTTCCGCTGCCGTTCATCGCGTGGCCGCGGAGCCGGCAGATGCGGGCGAACGGCTTGACCGGTTCCTCGCCCGCCGGCTCGGCGACATCTCTCCCGGCAACGCTCCCCTTCGCTCCGACGGTCTCGGGGCGCCGCTCTCTCGCGCGCGCCTGAAGGCGCTGATCGAGGCGGGCCATGTCGTCAAGGGCGCGGCGACCTTACGAGACCCCTCCCACAGGGTCAAACCGGGGGAATGCTTCGAGGTCGTGGTGCCGCCGCCGCTGCCGGCCACCCCACAAGGCCAGGAAATTCCATTAAAAATCGTTTACGAAGACCCGCATCTGGTGGTCGTCGACAAGCCGGCCGGCCTGGTCGTGCATCCCGCCCCCGGCAATCCCGACGGTACACTGGTGAATGCCCTGATTGCGCATTGCGGCGACGGGCTCTCCGGCATCGGCGGCGTGCGTCGACCTGGCATCGTGCACCGCCTGGACAAGGACACCTCCGGCCTGCTGGTCGCCGCCAAGTCCGACCAGGCGCATCAGGGGCTGGCCGCCTTGTTCGCGCGACACGACATCGACCGGGCCTATCGGGCCGTCGTCTGGGGCACGCTTCGCCCTCTGGTCGGCACCATCTCCGGCGCGATCGGCCGCGATGTCAGGCACCGCCAGCGCATGGCGGTGGTTAGTCAGGGCGGCCGCCATGCCGTCACCCACTACAAGGTGCTGCGCGCCCTCGGCGAGCGTGCCAGCCTGCTGGAATGCACCTTGGAAACCGGGCGCACGCACCAGATCCGGGTGCACCTCGCCCATCGCGGGCATCCGGTCGTCGGCGACCCGGTCTATGCGCGCGGCCGCAAGCCGCCGGTCGAGGGCTTTGCCCGGCAGGCCCTGCATGCCTGTCGGCTCGGTTTCCGGCATCCGGTCGGCGGAAAAATACTGAGTTTCGACAGTGACTTACCTGACGACATGCAGCGCCTCATTTCCGCCTTCGAGGCCCGTTAATCATAGCAGAGGAGGCGCCGGGTCCCTTGAACCCTGATCGGCTCGATACCATTTCAGCACTCGGCACCGGAGAGTGCCAAACGACCTGGCTTGAACTTTCGGCAGGTGGGGCGGCTTGTGCCTTCGGGGCAGGCCGTGGAAAGGTGGGTAGATGAGCAGCAGGGCGCTCGCGCTGACGATCGGGCCCGAAGGCGGGCTGGCGCGTTATCTGGATGAAATCCGCAAATTTCCCATCCTCGCGGCGGATGAGGAATTCATGCTGGCCAAGCGCTGGCGTGAGCATGGCGATACGGACGCGGCGCAACAGTTGGTGACCAGCCATCTGCGCCTGGTGGCCAAGATCGCCATGGGCTATCGGGGCTATGGCCTGCCGATCGGCGAGCTTATCTCCGAGGGCAATGTCGGCATGATGCAGGCGGTGAAGCGGTTCGATCCCGACAAGGGGTTTCGCCTCGCCACCTACGCCATGTGGTGGATCCGCGCCTCGATGCAGGAATACATCCTGCGCTCCTGGTCGCTGGTGAAGATGGGCACCACCGCGGCGCAGAAGAAGCTGTTCTTCAACCTGCGCCGAATGAAGGGCCAGCTGAAGCAGATCGACGAGGGCGACCTGCCGCTGGAGGCGGTGCAGAAGATCGCCAAGGATCTCGGCGTGCCCGAGGACGATGTGGTGCAGATGAACCGCCGCCTGGCGGCGCCGGATCATTCGCTGAATGCGCCGCTGCGCCAGGACGGCGATGCTGAGTGGCAGGACTGGCTGGTCGACGACACACCGAGCCAGGAAAATGTGCTGGCCGATCGGCAGGAGATGGACCAGCGCCGCCAGTTGCTCGAAGGCGCGATGGGCGGCCTGAACGAGCGCGAGCGTGACATCCTGCGCGAGCGGCGCCTGAAGGAAGAGCCGGCGACGCTCGAGGATCTGTCGAAGAAATACAGCATCAGCCGCGAGCGGGTGCGGCAGATCGAAGTGCGCGCGTTCGAGAAGCTGCAGCGCGCCATGCGTGCCGGCAATCGCCGCCTGGTCGACCTTCCCGGCGCCGGCGGCGCCACCGCCTGAATTCGCGCCGCGCCGATGCAGATCGAATCTCTGTCCAGGGCCGAACTCGAGGCAGCCTTGGCATGGATCGGCGGCGAGCTGCCCGGTCAGGCCGCGTCAGCGTGGCGCCGGATTGCCGGCAACCCGGCAAAGCAGCTCAACGACGGGATGGACACGCCGATGCACCGCGCCATCGCGTGCGATACCGCGGCGCGGCTCGGCATCGCCTTGATCGATGCCGCGCCGGTGGAGGCGTTCAGCTGGGACGGCGCTGCGATCCGCAGCCGTTCGGAAGCCAGCGTCGTGCTGCATGAAGTCGCGCATTGGCAGCTTTGCCCGGCCGCGCGGATCGGCCTGCCCGATTTCGGCCTCGGCGCCGGACCGGAGACGGGCCGCAAGGCGGAAGCCGATGCGGCGCGCGCCGTCGATCCGTTGACCGAGGTGAAGGAAGAACAGCGCGCCTCGCTGCTCGGCATCCTGTGGGAGGCGCATCTCGGCCTGCCGGCGCTCGGCGCCTTGCTGGAGCAGAACTGGCTGGAAGGCTGGAGGCGCGGTGCCGCGGCCAGACATTTCGGCGCCATCCTCGACGACCTCGCGTCCCTCCGCCTTGTTTCGCCCGAAGGGATGCCGTTCGCCCGGAGCATCCGCGCATGAACCGTCGTGCCTTCCTCGCCGGCTGCGCCCTCGCCGTGATCGCGCGTCCGGCCGCCGCCGTGCCGTTCCAATTGCCCCAGGTCGAATATGCCGCCGACCGCTATGTCGAGCAGGCCGACCGCTTCCAGAACATGCGCGTGCGCTACGCGCCGGGCATGGAGCGGCTGGAACTGCAGGGCAAGTCGGCCGGGGGCAATGTCGTGCTGCTGCGGCACGATCTCGGCAAGGCCTGGCTGGTGATGCCACGCATGTTCGCGCTCGCCGAGCTGCCGGGCGAGGTGCTGGCGCGCCTCGGCCAGGCGATCCAGGGCACCGATCTGAAGCCGATCGGCACCGAGACCCTGAACGGCATCGCTGCGGTGAAGCACCAGGCGACCGGCACGTTCACCGGCAATGTCTGGCTCAGCCGCAGCGGTATCCCACTCAGGCTCGACGGGCAGCGCCGCGCGGAAGGCGGCGCCCGGCGGTTGTTCCTGGAGCAGCGCAATGTCGCTCCCGGGCCCCAGGCCGCGGATCTGTTCGAGCCGCCGGCGGGCCTTGCGCGCATCCAGATGACCGATCCGTCCTGGCTCGCCCTCTTGAACGACATCATCGGCTAGGATCGGAGCCGCATGCGGCTCCTGCTGATCAACCCGAACACGACGCCCGCGATCACCGACCGGGTGCTGGCCGTGGCGCGCGCGGCGGCGAGCCCGGGCGTGAGGCTCGCGGCGGTGACCGGCCGGTTCGGCGGCCGCTATATCGCCGACCGCGCCACCTACGCCATCGCCGGGCATGCGGCGCTCGACGCGCTGGCATCTTATCCTGGGCGCTACGACGCGGTGGTCCTGGCCTGCTTCGGCGATCCGGGCCTGCTGGCCCTGAAGGAAGTATGTCCGCGGCCGGTGGTCGGCATGGCCGAGGCCTCGCTGGCCCTGGCGATCACCCTCGGCCGGCGGGTGGCGCTGGTGACCGGCGGCGAGGCCTGGGTGCCGATGCTGGAAGAGTTCGTTGCCGCGCAGGGGCTGAGCCACAGGCTGGCGGCGGTGCTGGCGGTGGCGCCCACCGGCGCCGATATCGCGCGCGATCCGGAGGGCTCCCTCGCGTTGCTGGCGGAGGCGGTTTCGGACGCGGTGCAACGGTGCGGCGCCGATGTGGTTGTCCTCGGGGGCGCCGGGCTGGCCGGTCTCGCGGCGCCCTTGGCGGCGCGGGTCGCCGTGCCGGTTCTGGACTCGGTCGTCTGCGCCATCCGCATGGCGGAAGCTGTGGCAGGACAGCCGAGAGGCCACCGGCCAGGCCACCGTGGCGGGGTGAAATCCACAGAGACCGTGGGGTTGTCGGCCCCTCTGCGCGATTTCCTGCGGCGGCGCTGACGCGCGGCTCTGCGCGTCGGCAACATGGCTGTGACATGCGTTGGGCGCGGGTCTCGCAGCGCGTTATCGATTGCGATCCCGCTTGCGATGCCGCGAAACCCTGGTAGTCCAGGGTAATATATTCTGGTCCGGGAGTTGCGGATGCGCCGAGCATTGTTCCGATTGTTGACGGCTGTCGGCGGCCTCTGCCTCTCGTCTCTGCTCCCTGCCGTTGCGGTTGCCCAGGGACCGGGCGGTCCGCCGCCGGTGACCGTGGCCAAGCCGGTGGTGAAGGAGATCGTCGAGCTCGACGAGTTCGTCGGCCGCTTCGACGCCTCGGGCTATGTCGAGGTGCGGGCGCGGGTCGACGGCTATCTCGAGGGCGTGAAGTTCACCGACGGCGCCATCGTCAAAGAAGGCGACCTGCTGTTCGTCATCGATCGCCGGCCCTATCAGGCCGCATTGAATCAGGTGCAGGCCAGCCTGGTGGCGCAGCAGACCCGGCTCGACTTCGCCAAGGCCGATTACGAGCGCTACGAGCGGCTGATGCGCACGGGCGTCGCCGCCGAGCGCACGATGGAGGAGAAGCGGCAGGCCTATCTGCAGGCCCAGGCCGACATTGCCGCCATCCGCGCCGAGATCGAGACCGCGCGCCTCAACCTCAGTTTCACCGAGATCCGCGCGCCGATCACCGGCCGCATCTCGCGCAAGCTGGTGACCGAAGGCAACCTGGTGCGGCAGAACGAAACGCTGCTCACCAGCATCGTCCAGCTCGATCCCATCTACTTCTACTTCGACATCGACGAGCGCTCGTTCCTCGCTTACCAGCGCATGGCGCTGCGCGGGACGCATGCGGCCAACGGGTCCGCCCTGCCGGTCAAGGTCAAGCTGACCGACGAGAAGGAGTTCACCCATCCGGGTACGCTCGATTTCGCCGACAACCGGCTGGACTCGGCGACCGGGACGATGCGGCTCCGCGCCGTGCTGCCGAACAAGAGCTTTTTCCTCACCCCGGGCCTGTTCGGCCTGATCGCCGTGCCGGGCAGTCCGAAATATCAGGCCGTTCTGGTGCCCGACGAGGCGATTCTGACCGATCTCGATCGCCGCTACGTCTATGTCGTCGGCGACGACGGGTCGGTGCGCCAGCAGCCGCTCCGCCTTGCCTCGCGTACCGACAATTACCGCATCGTGCGCGAAGGCCTGAAGGGCGATGAGACGATCGTCGTCAACGGCCTGCAGCGCGTCAGGCTCGGTGGCGGCAAGGTGACGCCGCAGATGGTGGCGCTGCCGCCGGTCTGGCAGGGCCTGATGGCGCTGTCGCCGCCCGGCGCCGCCGCCGACGCGGCACCGAAGCAGTGACCGGCGGGCGTTAGGACATGAAATTCGGGCATTTTTTCGTCGACCGGCCGATTTTCGCCGTGGTCGTCTCGATCGCGGTGGTGATCATCGGCGCGATCGCCTATCTGCAGCTTCCGGTCACCGAGTATCCGGAGATCGCGCCGCCGCAGATCAACGTGACGGCGAGCTATCCCGGCGCCGATGCGGAGACGGTGGCCCGCACCGTGGCGACGCCGCTGGAGCAGGAGATCAACGGTATCGAGAACATGCTGTACATGTCGTCGTACTCGACGGCGGACGGCCTGCTGCAGCTGACGGTGACCTTCAAGACCGGCACCGATCTCGACATCGCTCAGGTGCAGGTGCAGAACCGCGTCACCATCGCCGAGCCGCGCTTGCCCGAGGAAGTGCGCCGCCTCGGCGTCTCGACCCGCAAGCAGGCCGGCGACTTCCTGATGGTCGTGCACCTGCTCTCGCCCGACAAGCGTTACGACGAGCTCTACATCGCCAACTACATGCAGCTGCGCATACGTGACGCGCTGCTGCGACTGGAAGGCGTCGGCAACATCATCGTGTTCGGCGGCAGCGAGTACGCCATCCGCGTCTGGCTCGATCCCAACCGGCTGGCCTCGTTCGGCCTCACCGGCACCGATATCGTCGAGGCGCTGCGCGCGCAGAACATCCAGGTGTCCGGCGGCGGCCTCGGCCAGCAGCCGGCACCGTCCGACACGGCGCAGCAGGCCATCATCACGACACAGGGGCGGTTCGAGGACGCGCGCCAGTTCCGCAACGTGATCGTCAAGAGCGGCAAGGACGGGCGCCTCGTCCGCCTACAGGACGTGGCGCGCATCGAGCTCGGCGCCAAGGACTACAACAGCCGCAGCTATCTCGACGGCCAGACGGCGATCGCGCTCGGCGTGTTCCAGCGGCCCGGCACCAATGCGCTCGACACTTCGGCGGCGGTGATCCAGCGCATGGAAGAGCTGCAGAAGTCGTTCCCGCCGGGCCTCGAATACACCGTCATCTACAACCCGACCGAGTTCATCGAGGAATCGCTCGACGAGGTCTACAAGACCCTGATCGAGGCGGTGATCCTGGTCGCCCTCGTCGTTCTGATCTTCCTGCAGAGCTGGCGCGCCTCGCTGATCCCGATCCTGGCCATCCCGGTCTCGATGGTCGGCACCTTCGCGGTGATGTACGCCTTCGGCCTGACGCTCAACGTGCTCAGCCTGTTCGGCATGGTGCTGGCGATCGGCATCGTCGTCGACGACGCCATCGTCGTGGTCGAGAACATCGAACGCAACATCGCGCGCGGCCTGTCGCCGCGCGAGGCCGCGCACAAGACGATGGATGAAGTCGGCCGCGCGGTGATCGCCATCGCCGTGGTGCTGTCCGCGGTGTTCATCCCCACCGCTTTCATTCCCGGCATCAGCGGCCAGTTCTACAAGCAGTTCGCGCTGACCATCGCGGTCGCGACCATATTGTCGGCGTTCAACTCACTGACCCTGTCGCCCGCGCTCGGCGCCATCCTGTTGCGTCGGCATCATGAAGGGCATCGGTCGCGCTTCGCGCCGTTCCGCGCGGTGCAGTGGGCGGCGTCGAAATTCAATCTCGGCTTCGACCGGATGAGCAGCGCCTATGGCCGCAGCGCCGGCTCGATCGTGCGGCACCGTGTGCTGATGCTCGGCATCTACCTGCTGCTGGTCGGCGCGACGGCCTTCATGTTCTTCAAGGTGCCTGCGGGCTTCATCCCGCCGCTCGACCGCGGCTATGCGATCGTCGTCATCCAGCTGCCGGACGGCGCCTCGCTCAGCCGCACCGACGAGGTGACGCAGAAGGCGACCAGGCTGATCGCGGGCATGCCGGGCGTCGAGCACGTGGTCGCCATTCCGGGCTTCAACGGCGCGACCTTCACCAATTCCACCAGCGCCGCCGTCATGTTCACGACCTTCAGCCCGTTCGCCGAGCGGCTGGCACAAGGTCTGACCGCCGATGCCATCATCGGTCAGATGATCGGCCGGCTGCAGGCGGTCGAGGAGGCCTTCGTCATCGCGGTCCCGCCGCCCGCGGTGCCTGGCATCGGCTCCGGCGGTGGCTTCAAGATGCAGCTGCAGAACCGCGCCGGCGACGATGTGCGGCCGCTCCTGGCCGCCGCCTACCAGATCATGGGGCGTGCCATGCAGACGCCGGGCGTCACCGGCGTGTTCACCACCTTCTCGGCCACGTCGCCGCAGATCTTCCTGAACATCGATCGCGTCAAGGCACAGATGCTGAACGTGCCGATCGGCAACGTGTTCGAGGCGCTGGAGGTCAATCTGGGCTCGGCCTATGTCAACGACTTCAACGCCTTCGGTCGCCTGTTCCAGGTGCGCGTGCAGGCGGATTCGCGGTTCCGGCTGAACCGGGAGGATATCCAGCGGCTCAAGGTCCGCTCCGCCACCGGCGAGCTGGTGCCGCTCGGCACCCTGGTCGAGATCCGCGAGACGGCCGGCCCGGATCTGGTCCAGCGCTACAACACCTATGTCTCGGTGCCGTTGCAGGGCAACACGCCGCCGGGCTTCTCCACCGGCCAGTCGCTGGATGCGATGGAGCAGCTGGCGAACCAGGTGCTGCAGCCGGGCCAGAGCTTCGAATGGACCGAGATCGCCTTGCAGGAGCGCTCGCTCGGCAATACCGCGGTCTACATCTTCATCCTGGCCATCGTCTTCGTGTTCCTGGCGCTGGCGGCGCAATACGAAAGCTGGGTGCTGCCCTTCGCCATCATGCTGATCGTGCCGATGAGCATGCTGTTCGCCCTGCTCGGCGTCTGGACCGTCGGCATCGACAACAACGTGCTGGTGCAGATCGGACTTGTCGTGCTGATCGGCCTTGCGGCCAAGAACGCGATCCTGATCGTCGAGTTCGCCCGGCAGCTGGAGGACAGCGGCAAGAGCATCCTCGAGGCGGTGGTCGAGGCCTGCCGCTTGCGCCTCAGGCCGATCCTGATGACCGCGCTCGCCTTCATCCTCGGCGTGGTGCCGCTGGTGACATCGTCCGGCGCCGGGGCGGAGATGCGGCGCGCGCTCGGCACCGCGGTTTTCGCCGGCATGATCGGGGTCACCCTGGTCGGCCTGTTCCTGACGCCGGTGTTCTATGTCGTCATGCGCCGGCTCGGCGGTCGCTTGCGTGCCACGCCGGCGCCGCAGGCTGCGGAGTAGGCGCCTCTAGTCGAACTGTCGCCCGATGAAGCGACCTACGCGGCCGAAGAAGCTCCCGACTTCGTCAATCGCTTCCTCGATGTCGCCTTTCTCATCCGGCGGCTCCGCTTTGCCGTTCGGATCGGCCTTCTGACCGGTGGCCGGAGCGGCGCTGCCCGGCGGCGGGTCGCTCGCCGGCACGCTCGGCCGCTCCTGTCGCGGGACGTTGTGATCGACCTCGGCCATGGCCTGCTTGAGCTCGCGATAGGTCGGCTCGAAGCCGTCCAGCGCGAAGCGGGCGAAGCGGCTCTGCCCGAACAGGTCGTTGTAGGTGACGGAGGCCATCTTGCCGTCGATCATCAGGCCGATCAGGCGCAGGCCTTCAATGCCGTTGACATGCGCGACCCGTCGCTGCTGCGCCAGCACCTGAAAGCGCTCGCCCTCGTCGACGCGCAGCATGACGTGCTGCGACCGGTCGAACTGGATGCCGGGCTCGGCCTGGACCACGACGAAGGGCTGGCCTCGACGCTCCACGACATAAAGCTGGAGGCCGTCGCGCGAGGCCGTGCGGCCGGCGCAGGCATAGCCGAGCGGCCCGTCATCGCGGGTGTAGCACTCGACCCACCAGTCGCCGTGGCGACTGCGGTAATCGGCCGATGCGGGCGTCGCCGCCAGCAGCACCGTTGCCGTCACCAATCCCGCCGCGCACCGCATGGAACGCTCCCGCCACCACCCGTACTAGAGATAAACCGCGTGTCCCGGGGCGGCAATGCCGCTCACCGGCGCTGCAACCGGGCCGCGTAAAACCCGTCCCAGCCGCCGGGATCGGGTGCGTCGCCCGGCAGGGTGCGTAGATCGCCTTCGGCGGAGATCGCATTTGAATGTCCGCCAATTTCGGCCGCCGCCAGCGGCAGGCGGGCCCAGGCCCCGTCGCGCGAGAGCAGTGCGGCGATCCGGTCCCGCCCTTCCTCGGGCTCCAGGGAGCAGACCGCATAAACCAACATGCCGCCCGGCCGCACCATTCGTCCTGCCGCAGCCAGCAGAGCATCCTGGAAGGCCGTCAGTGCCACCAGGTCGTCGGGCCGCTTGAGATGCGGCACGTCGGGATGGCGTCGCGCCGTCCCGGTGGCGGAGCAGGGCGCGTCCAGCAGGACGGCATCCGCCGGATCTCCAGGCCGCCATGCGGTGGCGTCGCCCACCACGATCTCCGCTTCGAGCTTGAGGCGCCGAAGGTTGCCTTGCAGCCGCTGCGCGCGGGCCGAAGATTTCTCCACCGCCGTCACCCGGGCGCCCGCCGCGGCCAGCTGTGCCGTCTTGCCGCCCGGGGCCGCACAAAGGTCGATCACCCGCTTGCCCGACACGTCGCCAAGCAGTCGGGCAGGGAGGGCGGCCGCGGCATCCTGCACCCACCAGGCACCCTCGGCGAAGCCCGGCAACTGTTCGACGGCGCCGGCATGCGGCCGGCGCAGCGTTCCGGTCGGAAGCAGGGCGGCGCCCAGCTGCTCCGCCCAATTGCCGGGGTTTTCCTTGGCGGTGATGTCGAGCGGCGGATCGGCCATGTGCTGGGCCGCGATGCGACGGGTCGCCGCCTCGCCATATTCCTTGCACCATCGCTGCCATAGCCATTCCGGCGTGTTGAGATGTGCGGCGTCGAGATCGGCCACGAGCGCCTGGGGCTCTCGCGCGACGCGCCGGAGCACGGCATTGACCAGCGCACGGTAGGGGCTTGCCTCGCCGACCAGCGCCACCGTCTCGCCGACCGCGGCATGGGCCGGTGTACCGAGATGCAGCAGTTGCGCGACACCGAGCTGCAGCGCCGTGCGCTCCCGGCCGGCCTTGGGCGGCAGCGGCTTGGCGATGCAGCGCGCCAGCACGGCATCGATCTCACCCTTGCGGCGCAACGACGTGGCCACGAGAAGGCGGGTGAAGGCACGATCGCGCTCCGACAGCCGGGTCAGCGGCGCGTCGGGGGCGAGCGCCGCCGCCCAGGCTTCGTCCAGCGGCCGGCCGCGCTCCAGCACGGCGGACAGGATGCGTCGGGCGGCGTCGCGGGCGGTGGGAGGATCGGATGTCATGCTGGCGCGGTCTCGTAGCGGATGGGCGGCAATGAGTCACTCGCGATCGGCTAGGATGGCGGCATGCGGCTTTCCGGTCCGGTCATTGCGATGCTGTTCTGTCTTGCGCCGGCGCGTGCCGACGACACGCCGCTCGGCGCGCCGTTTCGCGATTGCGGCCAGTGCCCGGAAATGGTGTTCGTCCGCGCCGGTGCGGTCGATCTTGGCCTCGAGCGGGCGCCGGCCGGGATTTCCAAAGCGCGGATCGCGAGCCGGCTCGCGGTCGGCCGGCATGAGGTGACATTCGACGAATGGGATGCCTGTGCGGCCGAGGGGGCCTGCCGGCGGCTGCACGACCAGGGCTGGGGGCGGGGGCGCCGGCCCGTCGTCAACGTCGCCTACAAGGATGCCGAGGCTTATGTGGCCTGGCTGCGCGCCACCACCGGCCAGCGCTATCGGCTGCCCACGCAGCCGGAATGGGAATACTACGTCCGCAGCGGGGTCACGACCGACAATCCGTGGGCGGAGTTCACCGACGGCAATTGCGATCCCTGCGACCCGACTTATGCGGGGATCAAGACGGCGCCGGTCGGCAGCTACAAGCCGAACGGCTTCGGTCTCTACGACGTGCTCGGCAATGTGTGGGAATGGACGTCCGACTGCGTCGACGCCTGCGCGCGGCGTCTGATGCTCGGCGGCTCGTTCCGTTCCGGTGCGCTGTTCATCGCCGGCGGCGTGCGGTTCGAGCCGGTCGAGGGCAAGGCCGATCTGATCGATGTAGGCTTTCGCGTCGTGCGCGACGAAGCGAATGTGGCGCTGCGCTAACCTTCCGATGCGAGGCTCGCCAGCAGGTGCCGCGTCGGCACCTGGTCGCCCGGCTTGACGTTGACCGTCGCCAGCGTGCCGGCGCGGCCGGCGGCGATCTCATGCTCGATCTTCATTGCCTCCAGCACGATCAGGCGCTGCCCTTTGGCCACCTTGTCGCCGGGCTGGGCGAGGACGGAGACGATCTTGCCGTTCATCGGCGCCCGCAACTCGGCATCGCCGTCGCCCTCGGCGGCGCTGCGCGGCACCATCAGGGTCTCCGCCACGACCAGCGACACGCCGTCGGCCTCGAAGACCAGCTCCGCATCGCGGAAGGCATAGGCGACGGTGCGGCGCAGGCCGTCGATCTCCATGGTCAAACGGTTGTCGCCGATCTCGATGATGTCGACCCTCACCCGCGCGTCGCCGACGGCAACTTCGAAGGCCGCTGGCGAATGCGGCGTCACGTCGACCACATGATGCTCGTCGCGGATGGTGAGGCGCAGCGGCTGCGTTGTGATGCCGGTCGACCGCCAACCCCGGGCGCCGCCGTCGAGCGGCATGGCCGCGCCCAATCGCCGCTGATGCAGCACGGCCGCGATCGCGAGCGCCTCGGTGCCGGGCGCCGGGCGCTTCACCAGCGGGCTCTTCGGCCCGAAGGCCTCCTGGATGAAGGTCGTGGTCGTTCCGCCTTCGACGAAGACGGGATGGCTTACCAGGTCGACCAGGAAGCGGCGGTTGGTCTGGATGCCCAGCACGACCGTGTCCTGCAGCGCGGCGATCAGCCGGCGCCGTGCCTCCTCGCGCGTGCGGCCATGCGCGATCACCTTGGCGATCATCGGATCGTAATAGGGGCTGATGGTGGCCCGCGGCTTCAGGCCGTGATCGGTGCGTACGCCGTCGCGCTCGACCGGCGCCCAGACCAGGATGTCGCCGGATTGCGGCAGAAAATTGCGGAACGGATCCTCGGCGTAGAGCCGCGCCTCGATGGCATGCCCTGTGAGGGTCAGCTCTTCCTGGCTGATCGGCAGCTTCTCGCCGGCGGCGACGCGAAGCTGCCACTCCACCAGGTCGAAACCGGTGACCATCTCGGTCACCGGGTGCTCGACCTGCAGGCGGGTGTTCATCTCCAGGAAGTAGAAATGCCCGTTGGCGTCCAGCAGGAACTCGACCGTGCCGGCCCCGCGGTAGCCGATCGCCTTGGCGGCGGCGACCGCCGCCTCGCCCATGCGGGCACGCAGGTGCGGGTCGACGGCGGGCGAAGGGGCCTCCTCGATCACCTTCTGGTGCCGCCGCTGGGCGGAGCAGTCGCGCTCGCCGAGATGGATCACGTTGCCATGGGCATCGGCGAAGACCTGGATCTCGACATGCCGGCCGCCGATCACCGCGCGCTCCAGGATCAGTTCATCGGAGCCGAAGGCGTTCTTCGCCTCCGAGCGGGCGCCGGCGACCGCGCGGGCGAACTCGTTCATCGAGCCGACAACCCGCATGCCGCGCCCGCCGCCGCCGGCCGCTGCCTTCACCATCAGCGGGAAGCCGATGCGCTCGGCCTCCTCGGCGAGGCGTGCGTCGGACTGATCGTGACCTTGATAGCCCGGCACGGTCGGCACCTCGGCCGCGATCATGCGCCGTTTGGCCGCGGCCTTGTTGCCCATCGCTTCGATGGCGGCGGGCGGAGGACCGATGAAGACGAGGCCGGCCTGCTCGCAGGCGGCGGCAAAGCCCTCGTTCTCCGACAGGAAGCCATAGCCCGGATGCACCGCGTCGGCGCCGGCCTTCTTTGCCGCGGCGAGGATCGCGTCGATGTTGAGATAGCTCGACCGCACGTCGGGCGGGCCAATGCGCGCCGCCTGGTCGGCCAGCGCGACGTGGCGCGCATCGGCGTCGGCATCGCTGAACACGGCCGTCATACGATAGCCCATGGCGCGCGCCGTGCGGATGATGCGGCAGGCGATCTCGCCGCGGTTTGCGATCAGGATGTTGGTGAAGGACATCGGCGCTCGTTCAGTCGATGGTGACGGCCCAGGCCGGCTTGCGTTTCTCGACGAAGGCCTTGGTGCCTTCGCGGCCCTCCGCTCCCCGCACCGCCGCGGTGAAGCTTTCGGCGGCGTAGGCCGCGATCTCGTCTATCGGCGCAGGGCCCGCGGCACGGTGCATCAGGCGCTTCGTCTCCGCCACCGCCTCCGGCGCGCAGCGCAGCACCTGGTTGACGTTGGCGGTGATCGCGGCGTCGAGCGCCGGGCCGTCGGCCGCCGCCTCGTGCGCGATGCCGATCTCGACCGCCTGCACGCCGTTCAGCTTGGCCCCGGAGACTCCGAAGCGCCGGGCCGCCGTGAGGCCGATCCGCCTCACCACGAAGGGCGAGATCGCTGCCGGCACGATGCCGAGCGTCACCTCCGTCATGGCGAAGGTGGCGTCCGCCCGCGCGATGGTGATGTCGCCGACGCAGGCGAGGCCGAAGCCGCCGCCCATGGCGAAGCCCTCGACGGCGCAGATCACCGCCTGCGGTGCAGTGTTGACCGCCTGCATCATGCGGCTGAAGCGCAGATTGCCTTCCTTCAGTTCGTCGCGCTCGCCAGGGGCCGGCGGCGTGCCCGAGGCCTGCATGTTCTTGAGGTCGCCGCCGGCGCAGAAGGTGCCACCGGCCCCGCGCAGGACCACGACGCGGATGGAGCGGTCGGCCTCGATCGCCTGGAAGGTCGCCAGGATCTCGGCCGTCATCTGGGCGGAGAAGGCGTTCCGCATCTCCGGCCGATTGAGCCAGAGCCGGAGCAGCGGGCCTTGCCGCTCCAGCTTGATGTGTTCGGTCGTGGGGAGGGCGGTCATTTGCGCTTCTGCGGCCGGGGCGCCGTTCCCATCAGCTTGGAGATGATGCCGAGCATGATCTCGTCGGCGCCGCCGCCGATCGAGGCGAGCCGGCCGTCGCGATAGGAGCGGCTGATCCGGCTTTCGCTCATGAAGCCCATGCCGCCCCAGTATTGCAGGCAGCTGTCGTTTACCTCGCGCAGCAGGCGGCCGGCCTTCAGCTTGGCCATCGAGGCGAGCAGGGTGACGTTGGTGCCGGCGAGATATTCCTCGCAGGCCCGGTAGCAGAGCGCGCGCAGAAGCTCGACCTCGGTCTTCAGCTCGGCCAGGCGGAAATGCACCACCTGGTTGTCCAGGATCGGCTTGCCGAAGGCGATGCGGTTGCGCGTGTATTCGATCGTGTCGTCGATCGTCCGCTCCATGCCGACGATGGCCGAGGTCGCGCCCCAGAGCCGCTCCTCCTGGAACTGGATCATCTGGTAGGTGAAGCCGGCCCCTTCCTCGCCGACCAGGTTGCGGCGCGGCACCCGGACCTCGTCGAAGAAGAGCTGCGCCGTGTCGGAGGAGCGCATGCCCATCTTGTCGAGCTTGCGGGCGATCTGCACACCTTTCGTCTTCATCGGCACGCAGATCAGCGACTTGTTCTGGTGCGAGGGGCCTTCGGAAGTGTTGGCGAGCAGGCAGATCCAGTCGGCCTGGGTTCCGTTGGTGGTCCACATCTTGCCGCCGTTGATGACGTAGTCGCCGCCATCCTTGCGCGCGGTCGTCTTGACCGAGGCGACGTCGGAGCCGGCGCCGACCTCGGAGACGCCGAGGCAGGCGATGAAATCGCCGCTGATGGAGGGCGCCAGGAACTCGCGCCTGACCTCGTCGGAGCCGAACTTGGCCAGCGCCGGCGTCGCCATGTCGGTCTGCACGCCGATGGCCATCGGCACGCTGCCGCAATTGATGTTGCCGAGCTCCTCGCACATCACCATGGCATAGGAATAGTCGAGGCCGAGGCCACCGAACTCCGTTGGCTTGTTGACGCCGAGGAAGCCCATATCGCCCATCTTCTTGAACAGCTCATGGGCGGGGAAGATGCCGGCCTCTTCCCAGGCGTCGACGTGCGGGTTGATCTCCGCCGCGATGAACTTGCGGAGCGAGCGGCGCAGCTCTTCGTGCTGGGGCGTGAATTGCATTGTGCGTCCTACTCCGCCGCCTGCTTCAGCGGCTTTCGGGAGCGCTCCGGCTTCGGCAGCGTGCCCATGTATTTCGCGATGATGGTCAGCATGATCTCGTCGGCCCCGCCGCCGATGGAGCCGAGGCGCACGTCGCGATAGGCGCGGCTGATCTGGGTCTCGTTCATGAAGCCCATGCCGCCCCAGTATTGCAGGCAGCTGTCCATGACCACGCGGCCGAGGCGGCCAACCTTCAGCTTCGCCATCGAGGCCAGCATGGTGACGTCCTGGCCGGCGAGATAGCCCTCGCAGGCGCGGTAGACGAGGGAGCGCAGCGCCTCCACCTCGGTCTGCAGCTCGGCCAGCTTGAAGTGCACCACCTGGTTGTCGAGGATCGACTTGCCGAAGGCGATCCGCTCGCGCGTGTAGTCGATGGTCTGCTGAATGGCGCGCTCCATGCCCTTCAGGCCCTTGGCGGCAGCCCAGAGGCGCTCCTCCTGGAACTGCAGCATCTGGTAGGTGAAGCCCTTGCCCTCCTCGCCGATGCGGTTCCGCTGCGGCACGCGCACGTCGTCGAAGAAGATCTGCGCCGTGTCGGAGGAGCGGGTGCCGAGCTTGTCGAGCTTGCGGGCGATCTCGACGCCCTTCGATTTCATCGGCACGCAGATCATCGACTTGTTCTCGTGCGCCGGCCCGTCGGAGGTATTGGCGAGCAGGCAGATCCAGTCGGCCTGGGTGCCGTTGGTGGTCCACATCTTGCCGCCGTTGATGACGTAGTCGTCGCCGTCCTTGCGGGCCGTGGTCTTCAGCGAGGCGACGTCGGAGCCGGCGCCGACCTCGGAGACCCCGAGGCAGGCGACATAGTCGCCGCTGATCGAGGGCGCCAGGAACTCCTTGCGCACTGTGTCGCCGCCGAAGCGGGCCAGCGCCGGCGTCGCCATGTCGGTCTGCACCCCGATCGCCATCGGCACGCCGCCGCAATTGATGCCGCCGAGCTCTTCCGCCATCACCATCGCATAGGAATAGTCGAGGCCGAGGCCGCCATATTCCACCGGCTTGTGGATGCCGAGGAAGCCGAGTGAGCCCATCTTCTTGAACAGCTCATGCGCCGGGAAGGTGCCTTCCTCCTCCCACGCATCGACATGCGGATTGATCTCGTTGTCGATGAACCGCGCGAGATTGCGCCGCAGCTCCTCGTGCTCCTGGGTGAATCGCATGATCAGACTCCGTCAATCGAACCCTCTCCCTGGGGGAGAGGGTGGCGCGCAAGGCGCACCGGGTGAGGGGCACCGCCAGCGGCAGCTCGTATTGCTTCCAGCACGCTGTTCGCGCGCTGCATCACGTCGTTGTTCCAGAATCGCAGGACACGGCACTGATGGGCTTCGGGCCACTCGGTGCGCTTCTCATCATGCTCGACTCGATCTGCGTGCTGGCTGCCATCGACTTCGACCACCAAGCGGTGCTCTTCGCAGAAAAAGTCCAATACGTACGGGCCAAGCGGTACCTGGCGACGAAACTTCAGGCCGTCCAATCGGCGATCGCGCAAGCGCGACCAAAGCAGGCTCTCCGCTTCGGTCATCGTGCGTCTCAGTCGGCGGGCGGATTGCAGGCTCATAGGGTGCCCCTCATCCGGCCCTTCGGGCCACCTTCTCCCCCAGGGAGAAGGAAACTTGGTGCATGTTCCGGCGCATCACATCCGCCCCACGCCAAACGTGCTGGCTTTAAGGGGGCGGAGATCGGCTTCGCGGCAGATGGAGAGGCAGAAGGCGAGCACCTTGCGGGTATCGCGCGGATCGATCAGGCCGTCGTCCCACAGGCGCGCGGTGGCGAACAGGGCGGTCGATTCACGGTCGATGCGGTCGCGGATCGACTTCTCGGTCGCCGCGAGCTTGGCCATGTCGACCGGCTTGCCCTCGCGCTTGCCCTTCTCCTCGGTGACGATCGACATCACCTTGGCGAGCTGCTCGCCGCCCATCACGGCGACGCGATTGTTCGGCCAGGCGAAGATGAAGCGCGGGTCGTAGGACCGCCCGCACATGCCGTAATTGCCGGCGCCGAACGAGGCGCCGATATGGATGGTGATCTGCGGCACGGTCGCGTTGGCCACCGCCTGGATCATCTTCGAGCCGTGCTTGACGATGCCGGATTGCTCGGCCTCGCGCCCGACCATATAGCCGGTGGTGTTCTGCAAGTAGACGATCGGCGTGTTCGACTGGCAGCAGAGATGGATGAACTGCGTTGCCTTGGTGGCGCCGTCGGCGTCGATCGGCCCGTTGTTGGAGATGATGCCGACTGGCCAGCCTTCGATCGCGCCATGACCGCAGATCGTGTGCGGGCCATAGAGCGGCTTGAAATCCAGCCAATCGGAGCCGTCGATCAGGCGCGCGATCACCTCGCGCACATCGTAGGGCCGGCGGTAATCGGTCGGCACCACGCCGCAAAGCTCTTCCGGCGCGTAGCGCGGCTCCTTGTAGCTGCGCCTGGGGATCATCGGCAGCTGCTCGTTCCAGGGCAGCTTGGCGAAGATCTCGCGGGCGAGGCGGATGCCGTCGGCATCGTCCTCGGCGAGGTACTCGGCAACACCGGAAACCATGGTGTGCATCTCGGCGCCGCCGAGCTCCTCGTCGTTCGCCACCTCGCCGGTGGCAGCCTTGAGCAGCGGCGGGCCGGCGAGGAACACCTTGGCCCGCTTCTTCACCATGATGACGTAGTCGGACAAGCCCGGCAGATAGGCACCGCCCGCGGTGGACGAGCCGTGCACCACGGTGACCTGCGGGATGCCGAGCGCCGACATGCGGGCCTGGTTCTTGAAGCCGCGGCCGCCCTCGACGAAGATCTCTGACTGGTAGATCAGGTTGGCGCCGCCGCTCTCCACCAGGTGAATGAAGGGCAGCTTGTTCTCCAGCACCACCTGCTGCGCCCGCAGGTTCTTCTTCAGACCCATCGGCGCCGTGGTGCCGCCCTTGATCGCGCTATCGGACGCACCGACCATGACACGGATGCCGCAGACATAGCCGATGCCGACGATCGAGGCGGCGCCGAGCACGTCGTCCTTGCCGTCGTCGTCATGCATGCCGAGGCCGGCCAAGGTGCCCAGTTCGAGCCAGGGGCTGTCCTTGTCGAGCAACAGCGCGATGCGCTCCCGCGGCAGCAGCTGGCCGCGCTTGCGGAAGCGATCCTTCTGGCCGTTCGACCGGTCGCGCACCTTCTGCTCCAGCCCGCGGAACTCGGCGATGAGCGCCAGCATCTGCTCGCGGTTCTTCCGGAAGTCGTCGCTGTTCGTATCGATGCGGCTTTCGAAGGCGGGCATTGGATCTCAGCTGTCCTGCAGAACCTTGGGCGTCACCGCGAGGTGGAAGCCGTTATAAGCCGGCGCGCCCTGTCGCGCCGTGGGCGCTTTGATCGGGAAGCTGGGTCGCGCATTCGGCACCGCACCATCGACGCGCAGCGTCGAGCCGGAAATAAATCCGGCCGCCTCCGAGAGAAGGAAGACGATGGCCGCCGAGACCTCGCTTTCGGTGCCCATGCGGCCGAGCGGCGCGATGTTCTTCAGGCCGCGGATGTGCTCGGCCATTTCCGGCGGGTAGTGGTCCATGCCGGAAGACATGATCCAGCCCGGCGCCACCGCGTTGACCCGCACATTGGCTGCCGCCCATTCGAAGGCGGCGGTCTCGGTGAAGTTGACCATGCCGGCCCGCGCGGCGCCGGAATGCGCCATGCCCGGCATCCCCATCCACATATCGGCGACGATGTTGACGATGCTGCCGCCATGGCCGCTCATCCACTGCACGAAGCACTCGCGCGCCATCAGGAAGCCGCCGGTCAGGTTGTTGCGGACCACCGTTTCCCAGCCCTTCTGGGTGATGGCGGCGACCGGCGCGGCGAACTGGCCGCCGGCATTGTTGACCAGGCCGTCGATCCGTCCGAACCGGGCCAGCACCTCGCTGACCGTCGCCTTGACGCGCTCCTCGTCGCGGATGTCGCAAGCGAAGCAGCCGGCCTCGCCCTTCACCTCGGCGATCTCGGCGGCGACCTGCTCCAGTCTTTCGATACGGCGCCCGACGAGAGCGACCTTGGCGCCGAGGGCGATCAGCTCATGAGCAGTGCAACGGCCGATGCCGCTGCCGCCGCCCGTGACGATCGCGACCTGGCCGTCGAACAAGCCCGGTCGGAACACGGACCGGTAGGGCATGCCGTGTCACCTTCCTCCCAACTTTCGTTGTTACGATGCGCCGCGAAGCGGCACGTTTGACCGCACGCTAGGCGGGCTTTACGTTAACGTCAAGCTGACCACGTTCGGCGGGAAACGGGAGACGGGAATGGACCTCGATACGCTCACCAACGGCATGCGCGAACGCGTTCAGGGCAAGTCCGGCCTGGATGCGACGGTGAAGTTCGATTTTGGCGACGACGGCAGAATCTATCTCGACGGCACCACCTCGCCCTACACGGTGTCGAACGATGACAAGGAGGCCGACTGCACGCTGTCGGTGAAGATGGACGACTTCGTCGCCATCGTGAAGCGTGAGATGGACCCGACCATGGCCTTCATGATGGGCAAGCTGAAAGTCGCCGGCTCGATGGGCATCGCGATGAAGCTGTCGAGCGTGCTCGGCGGCTGATCGTTCTCCGGCGCTCGCCCCGATGTGGCGGCGCGCTTTCGCGGCCCTCGCCGTCGGGGCGATCTTCGCTTGTCGCGCGGCCTCCGTTGCCGCCGGCAGTCCGGTTTTCGATCCCGGCGGTCCGGAAGCCGAAAGGCTCGGCCTGAGCGCGAGCGGATTTCCTGTCGCCAACCAGCAGACCTTCTGGCAGATCCCCTTCCTCGTCGATTCCCATTCCAGGCTCGACGAGATCTTTCCGGCGCGTCGGGTTGCCAGGTCCGATGCGCCCCGCGCCATCGCGCGGGCGGTGGAGCCGCCGCCCTTGACGTACCGGGTCGGCAACGAGGCGCGCACGATCGACGGCTATCTGGCGCGCAATCCGATCACCGGCCTGATCATCGCCAAGGACGACACCATCCTGGTCGAGCGCTACCAGTATGGGCGGCTCGATACCCACCGCCTGACATCGTGGTCGATGGCGAAAACCGTTGTGTCGATGCTCATCGGCATCGCGCGGGAAGAGGGCGCGATCCGCTCGCTCGACGACAAGGCGCAGGACTACGTCCAGGCTCTTGCCGGCACCGAATACGGCCGCACGCCGCTCCGGCGCCTGCTGACGATGTCCTCGGGCGTGAAGTTCCGCGAGGACTACGATGGGTCGGACGACGTCAGCAAGCTGAGCCGGGCGACGCTCTCGCCGACCGGCATCGGCGGTCTTGCCGTGCTCGGCCAGTTCAACGAGCGCATCGCCGAGCCGGGGCAGCGGCACTACTACGCCTCCAGCGAGACGGAGGTTTTGGGCTTGGTGCTGGCGGCGGCAGTGGGGCGGCCGCTCTCCGACTATCTTTCGGAGAGGATCTGGCAGCCGATCGGCGCGGAATCCGACGCCAGCTGGCAGATCGATCCGACGGGCCAGGAGCTCGGCTATTGCTGCTTGAATGCGGTGCTGCGCGACTGGGCGCGGCTCGCGCTGCTGCTCGCCAATGGCGGCCGTGTGGGTGAGCGCCAGCTCGTCCCGTCCGCCTGGCTGCGCGAGGCGACGATGGTGCATTCGCCGCATCTCGCACCCGGCACCGCGAGCCGGTTCTTCGGCTACGGCTACCAGACCTGGATCTTCCCGGAGAACGACGGCAGCTTCGCCCTGCTCGGCGTGCGCGGCCAGATGATCTTCGTCGACCCGGCGACGAAGCTGGTGATGGTCAACACCGCGGTACGCTTCAATGCCCGCGATCCCGGCACCGCCGAGACGGTCGCGCTTTGGCGCGGCCTGCGTACCCATTTCCGCAACTGATCCGGCTCAGGCCGATTTGTCACCGGCGAGCGTGATGCGGTGCATGATGCGCCGATAGCCCTGATAGTCGTTGATCGGATTGTGCTGGGCGCAGCGATTGTCCCAGAAGGCGAGCGAGCCGGGCTGCCAGTCGAACCGGCAGGTGAATTCCGGCCGCACCTGGTGCTGGAACAGGAAGTCGAGCAATGGCCGGCTTTCGGCCTCGGTCCAGCCCTTGAACCGCACGGTATGCGCGAAGTTGACGTAGAGCGCCTTGCGCCCGGTCTCCGCATGGACACGCACCACCGGATGCTCGGCGATGAATTCGTGGCCGGCCTCGTCGGTGGCACTGGTCTTCAGCCGGTCTTCGCGCGTCTTGGTCACATCGGCCTTGGCGGAGCTCGAGACCCCGATCAGGCCGTCGAGCGTCTGCTTCAGCCCCGCGGAGAGCATCTCGTAGGCGAGATATTGGTTGGCGAACAGCGTGTCGCCGCCGACCGGCGGCACCTCGCGCGCCACCAGCATGGTGGCGATCGGCGGGTCCTCCAGATAGGTCGTGTCGGCATGCCAGATGCCGCCGAAGTTCATTTTCTCGTTCTCGAACTTCGCCACCTGGATGATCTTCGGATAGCCCTCGATGCCCTTGACGAAGGGATATTCGATCGGCCGGCCGAAGCGCGCGGCGAAGGCCATGAAACGTTCGGGCGGCAGCGTCTGGTCGCGGAAGAACACAACGCAATGCTCGAGCCAGGCCCGGCGGATCGCCGCCACCTGCTCGTCGTCCAGATCGCCGCCGATATCGATGCCATGGATCTCGGCGCCCAGGGCGCCAGCGATCGGCCGCACGTCAAGCTGCCAGTTGCGCATGTGAGCGGCTCCGTTTCCTCCCGTTCGCAGCGAGGCTAGGGCGCGGTCGCGTCGGTATCAAGCGCGCCCGCGACATCCGCAAATCGGCTACGGTTGGTGTCAAGGAATCAATCGCCGTAGAGCGAAGCCGGGTGTTGGAAACGTCCTCGAATACCACGTCTGCCCGGCATCAGCCGATCAGCCTGCTGGTCGACCCTGTCTTCCGGCGCATCTGGCTGATTGGGGCGCTGATCGGCACCATGCGCTGGCTCGACATGCTGGTGGTCGGCATCTGGGTGTTCGACGTCACCCGCTCGGCCTTCACCGTCGCTGTGGTGACGCTGCTGCGGCTGGTGCCGATGCTGGCCGGCGTCTTTGCCGGCGCGCTGGCCGAGCGGCTGGCGCTCCAGCGCTTCCTCACCGTCGCGCTGGCTCTGATGACGTTGGGCTATCTCCTGCTGGCCGGGCTCGCCGCGACCGGCGCGATCGAGGTGTGGCACGTCGCCATCGGCTCTGTTCTCGCGGGTCTCTACTGGGCGACCGAGATGTCGGTCCGCCGCACCCTTGCCGGCGAGGTCGCGGGCGCGCCGCGGATGGCGGCCGCGATGGCGCTCGACTGGGCCACATTCAGCATCACGCGGACGATCGGCCCGCTGGTCGGCGGCGGCCTCTACGTGGCGATCGGCCTTGCCGGCTCGTATCTGCTCGGCGCGCTCCTGTTCGGGATCGGCGCCGGTCTTGCCGCCACGCTCTCCGTCGGGCGGGCTGCGCGGGCCGGTCGCCAGGGCCGCGTGGCGACGATCATCCTCGAGGGTTTCCGCACGGCGCGGCTGCTGCCGGTCGTCATGGGCACGCTCGCGGTCAGCATCGTGCTCAACTTCTTCGGCTTCCCCTATACCAGCATGGTGCCGGTGATCGGCAAGGACGTCCTGCTGGCGTCGCCCATCGCCGTTGGCCTACTCTCCTCGGCCGAGGGCATCGGGGCACTCTTCGGCTCGCTCCTGCTGGCCTGGCTCGGCCGTTCGGTCTGGCTGGGTCGCTGCCTGCTCGCCGGCTCGGCCATGGTGCTGATCGGCGCCTTCGGCTTCGGCGCTTCGGCGAACTACCTCCTGTCGCTCGCCGCGCTGATCCTGCTCGGCTGCGGCACCGGCATCTTCGCCACGACGCAGAGCACGCTGATCTTGACTCACGCGCCGGCGGACCAGCAATCGCGCATGATGGGCGTGCTGACCACCTGCATCGGCCTCGGCCAGCTCGGCCATCTGCATATCGGCCTCCTGGCGGGCTGGCTCGGTGCGCCGGGTGCCGTGCTGCTCTCCACCGCCGAGGGCCTGCTGCTGCTCGGCCTCTGCCTGTGGCGCTGGCCGGTGCTGTGGCGCGGCGGGGCCTGAGAGGCAGACCCCGCTGCCATAGAAGCTATGCCATGCGCCGCCGCCGGCACAGGCCGAGACCGGCCACACCGACGGCGAACAGGGCGAGAAGCGTTGGTTCCGGCACCGCGACGGTTCCGGGCAGAGCCTCGCTGCGCAGGCGGAGGATCGGACCGGTCGTGCTCTCCGTGCCGGTTGCGGCGCTGCCGGAATTCAGGTTGATGACACTGAACACGCCGTCGTTCAGCGCGTTCACCGTGTCGAATGTCAGGAAGCCGAAGCCGACATTCGGAGTGACGGTCGCGTCGGATGGCACCAGGACGTCGATCAGCAGGTTACCGAGATCGGGATCGAAGGTGAACGGCGTCGCGAACTCGATCGAGTAGTCGAACGGGCTGACCGGCAGATTGCTGTTCGCCGCGGTGGTCAGCGTCAGGCGGCCGGCGAAAGCCACAGCCTCGTCGGCGCCGACATTGTCGGCGAAAGTGGTGCTGAGCGGGTTGCCCTCACCGCCGCGCGCGGTGGTCGAGAGCCGGATGACGACGTTCGACGCGGTCACCGTATTGCCGAAGAAGGCACTCGGCGCGATGCCGGGGAAGGTCCGCAGATCGAAACCGGTGATCGAGCGCGGGCCATCGAATTCGCCGAACAGCGACGAGTCGTAGACGAGCTGCGAGCGGCTGCCGCCGCCGCCCGGAAAGCGGAGCGGGGCAGGGCCCTGGAACCCGCCGGCCTGGCTTTCGAAGCCGCCGGGCAGGACGGTGAAGATCGTGGCGGCGGCAGGCCAGGCGAACGAGGTCGCAATGAAGGCTGCCGCAGCGGCGAGCAGGCCGCGATGAGGTGATGAAAGCACGGATGTGTCCTCGCTTGAGATGAGCACGCGGACAAACGGCCTTCGCAGGGTCCCTCACCGCCTGTCTTCCTCGCTACGGCGAGCCGGCCAGGCAGGATCACGACCAGCCCTCTCACCTTTCGGACAGGCGGCCGCGGCTTCCGATCAAATCGGCGGCAGTGCGGTCGCCGGGAGCGGCGGCGCGCCTGGGAAGGATCAGGTAAGCGGGAGAGGGCGGGGCTTCAGGGCAGAAACCCGCGCAGCCACCGGCCGAAGGCAGAAGAGGTGAGTGAGAAGATCAGGTTCTGCAGAGGCTGGTAGCCATAGAAACTGCCGAGAACGAGAAATCGCAAGGCGGGGCGAGGCGTCTCCACATAGGCACCCCGGCCGATCCGCGCATAGCGCTCGGCAAGGATTCGCCGGCGCTCGGCCGGGGCAAGCCGGTCGCTCAGCCGCGCCAGGTGCCGATGCAGCATCGGCAACGTGTAGGTCTGCTGCAGCTTGATCCTGGGCTGTCCCCCGGTCAGGCTCGATGGCTGTTCGTGGATGACGATCAGCGGCCGGTCGAGATAGACGAGGTCGCCCGCGACGGCGAGACGGATCCACATATCCTGGTCTTCTGCTACTCTGAGGGCGACATCGAACAGCCCGGCGTCGATCAGCGCCTTGCGCCATGCCAGCACGCTCGGCGTCGCAATGAAGTTCGCCCGCAGAATCGCCCGCCAGGCGTCGGGCCCGCCGACCTTGCGTACACCGGGGTACTGGTCGGGCGCATAGCGCCCATCGAGATCGATCACGCTGCCGCCGCAGGCGGAAAAGGTTGCTCTCGGATTTGCGAGCAGCGCGGGCACTTGCAGGGCAAGCTTGTTCGGAAACCATTCGTCGTCGGCATCGAGGAAGGCGACCAGCTCGCCGGTGGCATGCTGGATTCCCTGATTGCGGGCGTTGGAGGCCCCGCTTGGCCTGGGGTTCCGCAGAACGTTGAGGTCAGCGCCTGCCAGGCGTTCCAGCAGGTTCGGCGTATCGTCCGAGCTGCCGTCGTCGATCACCACAATTTCGATCGGCCGATAGGTCTGGTCGCGCACGGAACATATGGCGCGCGCCAAGGTGGAAGCGGCGTTGAACGAAGGAATCACGACGGAGACGAGCGGAGTCCGATCGACTTCTTTCTGATCGATGGCCAAGGCCCAATCCCGAGCAAGAATTTGTTCAGCGCCGCGAATGCATATAATGGCCCCGGTCGCCTGTAAACGCGGTAGCGATGGCGTACCCTCTTGGTGAGGCAGAAACGGCCGAAAAGGCCGGGACGACGCGGGAGGCAGATTCGTTGCAGATGTTGGCGAGCGCAGTGGCGACGACGGGGCCGGACCTGACCGGGTTCCGAGCGGTTCAGGAACGCACGCTGCGCCGCCCGGTGCTGATCTCGCTGGTCGATCTGGAGGAGGAGTTCGACTGGAAAGGCCCGTTCTCGCGCGAGAATGTCGCCCTGACGCACCTGCACGCGCTTCCCGTGGCGCAAGCCCGGTTCGACGCCTTCGGCGTTCGGCCGACCTACCTTGCCGACTACCCGGTCGTCGCCAGCGACTTCGGCGCGGAGTTCCTGTCGCGCACCTCGGCCGAGGGGCGTTGCGAGCTCGGCGCCCAGCTGCATCCCTGGGTCAACCCGCCGCATGACGAGGTCGCCTCGGTGCGGAACTCCTACCCCGGCAACCTCGCCTTCGATGTCGAGCGCCGCAAGATCGAAGCCCTGACCGATCTGATCGAGCGGCGCTGCGGCATGCGGCCCCGCGTCTTCAAGGCCGGCCGCTACGGCCTCGGCCCGTCGACGATCGGCATCATCAAGTCCCTGGGCTATCTGGTCGATACCAGCGTGATGCCTTTCACCTCGTATGTGGATGAAGGCGGACCGGATTACAGTGAGTTTGACCGTCACCCGTTCTGGCTCGGCGCCGGCGAGGTTCTCGAGCTGCCGTCGACGCGGGCCTTCGTCGGTCGCCTGCGGAATATCGGCGCCGCGCTGTATCCGCGGGTCGCCGCCAGCACCGGTCGCACACTGCATGTCGGGGCCTTCTTCGCGCGTCTGGGCCTGCTCGAGCGCGTCACCCTGTCGCCGGAAGGCAACAATTTCGACGACCAGCGCCGCCTGGTCGACGCCATGCTGGAAGACGGCCACCGCGTTCTGGTGTTCTCCTTTCACTCGCCGTCGCTCTCGCCGGGGCATACGCCCTATGTGCGCTCCGACGCCGACCGGGATCAGTTTCTGGCGACGATCGAGCGGCTTCTGGAGTACATGCTGGTGCAGGTCGGCGCCGAGCCGATGACAACCTTGGAACTTCATCGGCGCTTGGCCGCCGACCTGGATCCTTTGCAGGCCCCGTCTGTCGAGCGAGGGCGGCAGTCCTAAACGATCAGGGCCCGACCGTCGCCGGCCGGGCCCTCAGGGATTTGGTGGAGCCAAGGGGAGTCGAACCCCTGACCTCTTGAATGCCATTCAAGCGCTCTCCCAACTGAGCTATGGCCCCTGGAATATCTCCTCGGGAAATCTGCCGCGCCGCCGCGCGGGCCTCCTTCTATGTCCGCCGCCGCCGCCGCGCAAGGGGCGGCAGGTCGGATCAGCGATCGACCGTATCCTCCCCTTCGTCGGCCGATTCGACGACCTCGACGACATCCTCCTCGTCCTCGCCCAGCTCCGAGGCATCTTCGATGAAGGCGTCTTCTTCGGTCTCCTCGACCGCATCCACGTCCACCGGCTCCGGCGCGGGTTTCGGCACCACCACGGCCTTGTCATCGGGCCGGGTGCGGCGCGGCTTCAGGATCTGCTCGGGCTGGTGCACGGTGTTGCAGCGCGGACAGATGATCGGGTCCTTGCGGAAGTCGTAGAACGCCGCCGCACAGCTCACGCAGCGCCGCTTGGTGCCCCATTCCGGTTTCGCCATCCTGACCTCGGCTTGCGGTGTTCGGCCTCGGACCGCCCTTGGCGGTCCCTATGCGAAGGCGGGGGGTTTTGTGGTAAGAACCGGCCCGCTGTCAACCCTTGAAATTCGGCTGGGGCCGATCCCTGCAAAAGGCGCTTTAACGAATGACCGGTCAGGCGGCCGCGCGGCCGCATGTTTCTCACCCCGTCGAGGCCTTGTCGGGCAGCGCCCGGGTGCCGGGCGACAAGTCGATTTCGCATCGTGCCCTGATCTTCGGCGCGCTGGCCACCGGTACAACCCGGGTGACCGGCCTGCTGGAAGGCGAGGACGTGCTGCGCACCGGCGCCGCCATGCGGGCGCTCGGGGCGGAGGTCGAGCGCGGCGCCGACGGCGACTGGACGATCCGTGGACGCGGCGTGGGCGGGCTCGGCGAGCCGGCCGATATCCTCGACCTCGGCAATTCGGGCACTGGCGCGCGGCTCATTGCCGGGGTGCTGGCGACCCATCCCATCACCACTTTCGTGACCGGCGATGCGTCGCTGCGGCGGCGCCCGATGGGCCGGGTGAAGGTCCCGCTGGAACAGATGGGCGCGCGTTTCATCACCCGGGCGGGCGACCGGCTGCCGATGGCGGTGATCGGCGCTGCCAATCCGCTGCCGATCGAGTACCGCCTGCCGGTTGCTTCGGCCCAGGTGAAGTCGGCGATCCTCCTGGCCGGCCTCGTGGCGCCGGGACGCACCACGGTGATCGAGCCGGAGGCCACCCGCGACCACACGGAAAACCTGCTGCGCCATTTCGGCGCCACCGTGACGGTCGCGCCCGACGGGAAAGGCGGCCGCATCGTGAGCGTCACCGGCGAGGCGGAGCTCGCGGGACGGGACGTGGTCGTGCCGACCGATCCCTCTTCGGCCGCATTCCTGGCCGTGGCCGCCGCCGCGCTGCCGGGCTCTGATTTGACGCTACAGGGCGTCGGCATCAATCCGCTGCGGGCCGGCCTCTATCAGACGCTACGCGAGATGGGCGCCGACCTTCGCTTCGACAACCGGCGGATCGAGGGGGGCGAGCCGGTGGCCGATATCGTCATCCGCGGTGCCCGCCTCAAGGGCGTCGAGGTGCCGGCGGAGCGGGCGCCATCGATGATCGACGAATATCCGGTGCTCGCCGTCGCCGCCGCCTGCGCCGAGGGCCGCACGGTGATGGCCGGGATCCAGGAAATGCGGGTCAAGGAGAGCGATCGCATTGCGGCCGTCGCCGCTGGCCTCGCCGCCAACGGCATCGACTATGCGGAAACGCCCGACAGCTTGACCGTGCAGGGCCGTGGCGGCCGGCCCAGGGGCGGCGGCAAGGTGGTAACCCACATGGATCACCGCATCGCCATGTCGTTCCTGATGCTGGGCCTGCTGGCGGAACGCGCCGTCACGGTCGACGATGTCGGCATGATCGATACCAGCTTCCCCGGCTTCGTCGGCCTGATGAACCGGCTCGGCGCCCGGATCGAGGTGGCGGCGTGATCGTCACCGTGGACGGCCCCGTCGCGGCCGGCAAGGGCACGCTGTCGCGTCGGCTGGCGGCCGATCTCGGCTTCGCGCATCTGGACACCGGAATGATCTATCGGGCGGTTGGCTGCAAGGTCATGTGGGCTGGCGGCGACCCGGCCGACGAGGCGCGGGCCCTCCAGGCCGCAGCCAAGCTCAGTCCCGCGGACCTTGCCGCCGACGGCCTGCGCGAGGAGGCGGCCGGCCATGCCGCGTCGAAGGTCGCGGCGATCCCGAGCGTCCGGGCCGCCTTGCTCGATTACCAGCGCCGGTTTGCTGCCCAGCCCCCCGGCGGCGAGCCCGGCGCGGTCCTGGATGGCCGCGATACAGGCACCGTGGTCTGCCCCGGGGCCGAGGCGAAGCTGTTCGTCACCGCCCGGCCCGAGGTGCGCGCCCGTCGCCGCTACCTCGAATTGCAGGCCCGCGGCGAGACGATCAGCGAGGCCGAAGTCCTGGCGGACCTGGTCGCCCGGGACAAACGCGACAGCGAGCGGGCCATAGCGCCCCTGAAGCCGGCCGCGGATGCCCACTTGCTCGACACCAGCGACTTGGATATAGACGCCGCTTTCCGGGCGGCCCGCGCCTTCGTGGCGGGCAGGCTCGGCCGCTGAAACGGCCCCGACGCGCCGGGGCATCCCGAAACTGACGTCCCGCCAGCGCGGGCCGGCCCGAGTGCCGGCGTGGGATTTCGTGGCCTCGTGACCCGCCGGAGACAACCGGCGAGGCCTGATAGGGTCGACTGAAAGGACATTTCGCATGGCTCGTGCCCGTACTGCCGTCGCCGCCGAACGCGCGGCGCCGCCCCCGACCGACGAGAATTTCGCGGAGCTGCTCGACGAGATCTACGGCTCCGGCTCCGGCCTCGAAGGCTCGGTGATCAAGGGGACCGTGGTCTCCATCGAGAACGATTTCGCCATCATTGATGTCGGCCTGAAATCCGAGGGCCGGGTGCCCTTGCGCGAATTCTCGCAGGCGGGCCGTCCCGCCGAGCTGAAGGTCGGCGATACCGTCGACGTTTATCTCGACCGCGTGGAGAACGCGCAGGGCGAGGCCGTGCTGTCGCGCGACAAGGCGCGCCGCGAAGAGGCCTGGGAGAAGCTGGAACACGCCTTCCAGGGCAACCAGCGCGTCGAGGGCATCATCTTCGGCCGCGTGAAGGGTGGCTTCACCGTCGATCTTTCCGGCGCCGTGGCCTTCCTGCCGGGCAGCCAGGTGGATGTGCGGCCGGTGCGCGACGTGACGCCGATCATGGGCACGCCGCAGCCGTTCCAGATCCTCAAGATGGACCGCCGCCGCGGCAACATCGTGGTGTCGCGCCGCGCCGTGCTGGAGGAAAGCCGCGCCGAGGCCAGGAACGAGCTGGTCGCCAACCTGCGCGAAGGCCAGGTGCTGGAAGGCGTGGTCAAGAACATCACCGATTACGGCGCTTTCGTCGATCTCGGCGGCGTCGACGGCCTGCTGCACGTGACCGACATCGCCTGGCGCCGCGTCAACCATCCGTCCGAGGCGCTGAACATCGGCCAGACGGTGAAGGTGCAGGTCATCCGGCTCAACCCGGAAACCCAGCGCATCTCGCTCGGCATGAAGCAGCTCGAGGCCGATCCCTGGGACGGCATCGAAGCGAAATACCCGGTCAACGCCAAGTTCACCGGCCGCGTCACCAACATTACCGACTACGGCGCCTTCGTGGAGCTGGAGCCGGGCGTGGAAGGCTTGGTGCACGTCTCCGAGATGTCCTGGACCAAGAAGAACGTCCATCCCGGCAAGATCGTCTCGACCAGCCAGGAGGTCGAGGTCATGGTGCTCGAGGTCGATCCCTCGAAGCGCCGCATCTCGCTCGGCCTCAAGCAGTGCCTGGCCAATCCCTGGGAGAGCTTCGCCGAGGCGCATCCGGTCGGCAGCACCCTGGAAGGCGAGGTCAAGAACATCACCGAGTTCGGCCTCTTCCTCGGCCTCGACAACAACGTCGACGGCATGGTGCACCTCTCCGATCTGTCCTGGACGGAGCAGGGCGAGGTGGCCATCCAGAAGTTCAAGAAGGGCGACATGGTGCGCGCCCAGGTGCTGGACGTCGATGTCGAGAAGGAGCGCATCTCGCTCGGCGTGAAGCAGCTGGAGAAGGATCCGCTGGCCGGCTCCGATGCCGTGAAGCGCAACGACGTGGTCACCTGCACCATCACCGCGGTGCAGGATGCCGGCCTCGAGGTGAAGATCGGCGACGACCTGACCGGCTTCATCCGCAAGGTCGAGCTGTCGCGCGACCGCGCGGAGCAGCGGCCGGAGCGCTTCGCGGTGGGCGAGAAGATCGACGCCAAGATCACGGCGATCGATCCGAAGACCCGCAAGATCTCGCTCTCCATCAAGGCGCGCGAGATCGCCGAGGAGAAGGACGCGGTCGCCCAGTACGGCTCGACCGACAGCGGCGCCTCGCTCGGCGACATCCTCGGCGCGGCCCTGCACCGTGCCCGCAAGGAGGCCGAGAAGAAGGACGAGGGCGAGGAAGGCTGAGCAGCGGCCTCGACCCATGGCGGCTTGAGCAGGACGGATGAGCGTCGAGAGCGACCTTCTCGCCGACCGCCGCCGGCTCAAGCGCCGCATCGCCTGGTGGCGGGGGCTCGCGGTCCTGGTGATCGCGGCCCTCGTTGCCTTTCTGGCGACCTACGATCCGGCTGAGGGGCGTTTCGTCCTCCGGCGCGGCGACTACATCGCCTGGCTCGACGTCGTCGGCGTGATCGCCGAAGACCGCCGGCTGGAAAGCGCGATCCGCGACATCGCCAAGGACGACGACGCCAAGGCGGTGATCGTCTACATCTCCTCGCCCGGCGGCTCGACTTATGGCGCGGAGCAGCTTTTCGTCGAGCTGCGCAAGCTGGCCGACAAGAAGCCTGTCGTTGCGGTGATCGGCACCATGGGGGCGTCCGGCGGCTATCTCACGGCGCTGGCGGCGGATCGCACCTTCGCGCGCGAAAGCTCGATCGTCGGCTCGATCGGCGTCCTGTTCCAGACCGTCGAGGTCTCCCGGCTGATGGACAAGCTCGGCATCTCGGCCGAGGCCATTACCTCCGGACCGCTGAAGGCTGAGCCGTCGCCCTTCAAGCCGCTCTCCGACCGTGGCCGCGTTGCAGTGCAGGATCTCGTCAACAAGGCCTACGAGTGGTTCGTGGGCCTGGTCGCCGACCGCCGCAACCTGCCGATGGAGCAGGCACGCCAGTTGGCCGACGGGCGCGTCTTCCACGGCCGTGAGGCCCTGGAGGCGGGCTTGATCGACCAGATCGGCGGCGACCGCGAGGCGCTCGACTGGCTGGCGCGTGAGCGAGGCATCGACCGCGGCCTGCCGTATCGTCACTTCCCGGTCCAACCGGTGTTTTCGGACTTGGCCGAGCAGGGGGCGCGGATCATCGGAAAATCCGTGTTTCCAGAAAGACTTACGCTTGACGGGCTGATTTCCCTTTGGCACCCTGACCAGCCACGATAGGTGGCACGGTGAGTGGGGATCGCCGGGGGAACGGGAATGATAAAATCAGAGCTGGTGGCCCGCGTGGCAGCGCGCAACCCGAGCCTCAATCATCGTGAGGCGGAACGTATCGTTGCGACCATTTTCGACGAGATCGTGGCGGCCCTGGCGCGTGGCGATCGGGTGGAACTTCGCGGTTTCGGCGCCTTTTCGGTGAAGCGCCGTCCCTCGCGGGTCGGCCGCAATCCGCGCACCGGCGACGCGGTCGCCGTGTCCCAGAAATCGGTGCCTTACTTCAAGACCGGCAAGGAATTGAGGGAACGGCTGAACGCCACCCAGTCCGGCGTGCAGGCGGCCCCGCCGATGGAATCGGCCGCCACCGGCTCCTCCGACTGACCGGCCCGTGCGCCTCTCCACCATCGTCGTCGCCATTCCCGTCGGCATCGTCGCCATCGGATTCGCGATCGCGAACCGCCAATCCGTCGAACTGAGCCTGGACCCGTTTCCCTGGCGAATCGATCTGCCGCTGTTCGCCGTGCTCTATGGCGGCGTGGTGATCGGCCTGCTGCTGGGCGTGATGGCGGAATGGTGGCGGGAGCGCCGGCTCAGGCGCGCGGCCCGCGAAGCCCGTGCGGCGGCGGAATCGCTACGGCGTGAAAATGCGGCCCTGAAGTCCGGCCAGCAGGAACCGTCAGCCGGCGGCGCCCTGACCACCTGGCCGGCGGCGCCCGGCCGTCCCTGACCCGGCGGTCATGAATTCCTTGCGCATGATCGGCGCCGCGGAGGTCGATGCGGCGCTGCCCGTGGTCGCGCTGGTCGACCGCCTGGAACAGGCCTTCCGCGAGGGCGCCGAGGTCCCGCTACGGCATCACCATGCCGTGGCCACGCCGGAGGGGCCGGGCGGCACCCTGCTGCTCATGCCGGCCTGGCGTACGGGCGCCGCGCTCGGCGTCAAATGTGTCACGGTCTTCCCCGGCAACACGGCGCGCGGTCTCGCCAGCGTGCTGGGTCTCTATCTCCTGCTCGACGCCACCACCGGGCGGCCGCGTGCCGTCCTCGACGGCGTCACTTTGACGCTCCGGCGGACTGCGGCGGCCTCGGCACTCGCTGCCCGCTTTCTCGCCCGTCCCGATGCGCGCCGCCTTGTCCTGGTCGGCGCCGGCGCCTTGAGCGCGCATCTTGCCCGTGCCCATGCCACGGTGCGGCCGATCGACGAAGTGACCATATGGAACCGCACGCCGGAGCGGGCCGAGGCGGTGGCCCGGCAGCTGACCGGCGAGGGGCTGCGCGCGCGGGCGGCGCCGGACCTGGAAGCGGCCGTACGTGCCGCCGACATCGTCTCCTGTGCCACGATGAGTGCGACGCCGGTCGTCTCCGGCGTCTGGCTGAAGCCGGGCGCGCATCTCGACCTTGTCGGCGGCTACACGCCGGCGATGCGCGAGACCGATGACGACGCCGTCCGGCGGGCACGGGTCTATGTCGACACCCGGGCCGGTGCAGGGAAGGAGGCGGGCGACATTGTCCAGCCGCTGCGCTCCGGCGTGCTGGGCGAAGCGGCGATCCTGGGCGATCTGTTCGAGCTCGCCCGCGGCCAGGTGGCCGGTCGCCGCTCAGCCGAGGAGATCACCCTGTTCAAGTCGGTGGGTACCGCCATCGAGGATCTCGCGGCGGCCGAGTTGGCGGCCGAGAATCTCGGCATTCCCGCATGAAGATCAGCATCGTCGGCGCCGGCATCATCGGGCTTTGCACCGCCTGGGCGCTGGCGCGGCGCGGCCATGCGGTGCAGCTGTTCGACCAGGCGGAAGTGCCGAACCCGGCCGGCTCATCGGTCGACGATCACCGGCTGATCCGCCACCCCTATGGCGAATTCGACGCCTATGTGCGGATGGTGGACGAGGCCTATGCCGCCTGGGAGCGGGTCTGGGCCGATCTCGGCACCGTTCTGTACGCGCCGACCGGCACGATCGCCTTCGATGCGGCGGAACAGGGCTGGGCGGCGGCGTCGCAGCGCTCGATGCACCGGCTGGGCATCGCCCATGAGGTGCTGAAGCCGGCCGAGGCGGCGGCACGGTTTCCGCATCTCCGCTTCGGTGCGGCGGAAGCTGTGCTCTACGCGCCTTCGGGCGGCGTGTTGCGCGCCGGCGCCATCGTCGAGGCGTTGGCCCGGCATCTTTCGGCCGCGCGCAACGTCGAGCTGCATCAGAACACCAGGGTCGAAGCAGTGGAGGCCGATCAGGGCCGCATTGTCCTGGCGGATGGCAATCGCATCGATGCGGATACGGTCGTCGTGGCAGCGGGGCCATGGGCGACGCGCCTCGTCCCGGCGCTGGCCGCCCGTGTCACGCCGTCGCGCCAGGTCGTCGCCTATATCGAGCCGCCGGCGGCGATGAAGCAGCTTTGGGCGGCGAGCCCGATGGTGCTGAAGATCGGCGCCGATTCCGGCTTCTACGCGGTGCCGCCGGTGCCGGGCACCGGCCTCAAGATCGGCGACCATCGCTTCTCGCTCGAAGGCGATCCTGCGGCGCCACGCGAGTTGCGCGCCGGCGAGGCGGAGGCGCTGATGGCGACCGCCCACGACAACCTGGTCGACTTCTCGGGCTATCGCCTGGTTCAGGGCAAAGTGTGCTTCTACGACGTCGAACCGGAGGAGCGTTTCATCGTCGAGCCGCTGGGGTCGAAAGCCTGGCTGCTCTCGGGCTTCTCCGGCCACGGCTTCAAGTTCGGACCTGTGATCGGGGAAAAGCTCGCCGCCGGTATCGATGGCGCGCTCGACGTAGACGCACTGAAGGGATGGGCGGCGGGGCGCTGACCCTCTCGCGTCGCGGCAACCTTCTGCACCGGAAACACGTTCCCACGGCGATACCGCAACCACGGGAGGACGAGCATGCGTCTTCGTCCCTGCCTTGCCGCCATGGTCTTTGCAACGGTCCCGCTGACCGGATGGGCGCAGTCGGAGCCGATCGCCGTCGCCGAGATGCATGACCGAGACGGCCGCGAGATCGGCAAGGTCGTGTTTCGCCAGACTGCGGCGCACGGGGTCGCCATCACCGCCGGCTTCATTTCCGGCGGCCTCCCCGCTGGGCAACACGGCTTCCACGTTCACGAAAAGGGGGCCTGTGCACCCGACTTCGCAGCGGCCGGAGACCACTTCGCGCCGGAGGGCCATCAGCACGGCGTGCTCGCCCTTCGCGGAGCGCATGCGGGAGATCTCCCGAATTTGCACATCCCGAAGACGGGCGAGCATGTAGTCGAATTCTTCGCGGCCGCGCTCAGCCTGGAGCCGCGCACGGCCGGAAACCTGCTGGACGAAGACGGCTCGGCCGTCGTCGTGCACGCCAAGCCCGATGACTACAAATCCCAGCCATCCGGCGATGCCGGCGACCGCATCGCCTGCGGCGTGATCCGCCGCGCATCGTGAAGGAGCGAGCCATGCCGAGAGGCGACAAGTCCAGCTACACGGGCAAGCAGAAGCGCAAGGCGGAGCATATCGAGGAGGGCTACCGCAAGCGCGGCGTCTCCGAGGGCGAGGCCGAGCGGCGCGCCTGGGCCACCGTCAACAAGGAGACCGGCGGCGGCAACAAGAGCGGCTCCGGCCGCGGCAAGAAGGATACGAAGGTGTCCTCTCGCCGCGGCGGCAAGATCGGCGGCAGGGCCGCCGCAGCCCGCCCGGCCGCGGCACGCTCGGCGTCGGCAAAGAAGGCGGCAGCCACGCGCAGCCGCCGCGCCGCTGCGAAGAAGCGCTAGCCGCGGCTGATCGGCTTGTACTTGATCCGGTGCGGCTCGGCGGCGTCCGCCCCGAGCCGCTTCTTCTTGTCTTCCTCGTAGTCCTGGAAGTTGCCCTCGAACCACTCGACATGGCTGTCGCCTTCGAAGGACAGGATGTGCGTCGCGATGCGGTCGAGGAACCAGCGATCGTGACTGATCACCAGCACGTTGCCGGCAAAATCCAGCATGCCTTCCTCGAGCGCCCGCAGCGTGTCGACGTCGAGATCGTTGGTCGGCTCGTCGAGCAGCAGCACGTTGGCACCGGATTTCAGCATCTTGGCGAGATGCACCCGGTTGCGCTCGCCGCCGGAAAGCTGGCCGACCTTCTTCTGCTGGTCGCCGCCCTTGAAGTTGAAGGCGCCGACATAGGCGCGGCTCGGCACGTCGCGCTTGCCGAGTGTGATCACGTCGTCGCCGCCCGAGATCTCCTCCCACACGGTCTTCTTGTCGTTCAGGCTGTCGCGGCTCTGGTCGACATAGCCGAGCTTCACCGTATCGCCGATCCGCATGGTGCCGGCATCCGGCTGGTCCTGGCCGGTGATCATGCGAAACAGGGTGGTCTTGCCGGCGCCGTTCGGGCCGATGATGCCGACGATGGCGCCGGGCGGAATCTTGAACGACAGGTCGTCGATGAGCAGGCGGTCGCCAAAGCCCTTGGCCACGCCGTTCGCCTCGATCACCAGGTCGCCGAGGCGGGGGCCGGCCGGGATGACGATCTGCTTGGTCTCCTGGCGCGCCTCGGCTTCCTGGGACAGCAGCTCCTCATAGGCCTTGATGCGCGCCTTGCTCTTGGCCTGGCGGGCGCGCGGGCTCGCCTTGATCCACTCCATCTCGTTCCTGAGGGTGCGGCGGCGGGCATCCTCGGCCTTGCCCTCCTGCTCCAGCCGCTTCTCCTTCTGCTCCAGCCAGGAGGTGTAATTGCCTTCCCAGGGAATGCCGGCGCCGCGGTCGAGCTCGAGGATCCAGCCCGCCACGTTGTCGAGGAAGTAGCGGTCGTGGGTCACCGCCACCACGGTGCCGGGATAGTCGTGCAGGAAATGCTCGAGCCAGGCGACGGATTCGGCGTCCAGATGGTTGGTCGGCTCGTCCAGCAGCAGCATGTCCGGCTTCTCGAGCAGCAGCCGGCAGAGCGCGACGCGGCGCCGCTCGCCGCCCGAGAGCTTGCTGACTTCGGCGTCGCCGGGCGGGCAGCGCAGCGCATCCATGGCGATCTCGACATTGCGCTGCAGGTCCCAGGCGCCGGCGGCGTCGATCTTCTCCTGCAGCTCCGCCTGCTCGGCCAGCAGGGCGTTCATCTCGTCGTCTTCCAAGGGTTCGGCGAATTTGGCCGAGATCTCCTCGAAACGGTCCAGCAGCGCCTTGGTCGGGCCGACGCCGTCCATCACGTTGCCGAGCACGTCCTTGGCCGGGTCGAGATGCGGCTCCTGCGGCAGAAAGCCGACCTTCACGCCATCGGCGGCCCAGGCCTCGCCGTTGAACTCCTTGTCCTCGCCGGCCATGATCCGGAGCAGGGTGGATTTGCCGGCGCCGTTGAGGCCCAACACGCCGATCTTTGCGCCCGGAAGGAAGCTCAGCCAGATGTTCTTCAACACCTGCCGTCCGCCGGGATAGGTCTTGTTCAGACCCTTCATCACATAGACGTATTGATAAGCGGCCATGGCGGCTCCGACGGCGTTAGCTAGGGAGAGGGGCGCGTTGTACCGGCGAAGGGTCGCCGGCGCAACGCGGGTGAAATCAGATGAGTGATCGAATCCTGCCGCTGGCCGGCCTCAAGGTGATCGACGCCGCGAGCTTCATCGCCGCCCCGGCCGCGGCCACGGTGCTGGCCGATTTCGGCGCCGACGTCATCAAGGTCGAGGAAAAGGGGGAGGGCGACCCGAACCGCCGCCTGCACCAGCTGCCGGGCATGCCGCCGCATGACGTGCCGTATAGCTGGGCATTGGACAGCCGGGGCAAGCGCAGCCTGGCGGTCGACCTGAAGCAGCCGGCCGGGCGCGAGGTGGTGACCCGGCTGGTCCGCCGCGCCGATATCTTCATCACCAACTTTCCGTTCCAGGTGCGCGAGCGGCTCGGGCTCCGCTACGAGGACTTGGCGCCGCTGAACGACCGGCTGATCTATGCCTCCTTCTCGGGCTACGGCGAGACCGGCCCGGACCGCGACCGGCCGGGCTTCGACACCAATGCCTATTTCGCCCGCAGCGGCATCAGCCACGCGCTCAGGGTCGCGGATGGACCGCCCTCGCAGGCGGTGCCCGGCGGCGGCGATCGGCCGACGGCGATGAGCCTGTTCGCCGGCATCCTGATGGCGCTGATGCTGCGCGAGCGCACCGGCAAGGGCACGCGCGTCACCAGCTCGCTGCTCGCCAACGGGCTCTGGGCCAACGGCGTGCTGGCCCAGGCCTCGCTGCTCGGCACCGTGCCAGGCCCGCGCCGGCCGCGGCACGATCCCTGGAACGCCGTCGGCACCCAGTATCGCAGCCGCGACGGACGCTGGTTCGTGCTGAACCTGGTGCAGGAGGAAAAGCTCTGGCCGCGCCTCTGCGAGGCGATCGGCCGGCCGGACCTCGCGACCGATCCGCGCTTCGATCAGCTGAAGAAGCGCCGCGCCGATCCGAAGGCGCTGTTCGCCATCCTCGATCCGATCTTCGCCGGCCGCGACTGGGCCGACTGGGCGGCGACCCTGAGCCGCTTCGACATCACCTTCGGGCTGATCGCCGAGCTGCGCGACATCCCGGGCGACGAGCAGGCGGTGCATGCGGGCGCCGTGGTGCCCTCCGACGATCCGGCGGTCGGGCGTACCATCGCAGCGCCGTTCCACGTCGACGGCATCGCGCGCCGCGCGCCGGGACCGGCGCCTGGCCTCGGCCAGGACACCGATGCGATCCTCGCCGAGGCGGGCTACGACGGGGCGGCGATCGCCAAGCTCAGGGCCGACGGCATCGTTACCTAGGCGATGCGTGCCAACGACAACAAGAGGAGGAAACCATGACGGGCCGGCTTGAAGGCAAGGTCGCGGTCATAACCGGCGGCGCCAGCGGCATCGGCCGCGCCACCGTGCTGCGCTTCCTGGACGAAGGGGCGAAGGTGCTGTTCGCCGACATGAACCAGGCGACGGCGGACGAGACGGTCGGCCTCGCGGCCAAGGCCGGTCATGGCGACCGCATCGCCTATCGACGCGTCGACGTCGCTCAGGAAGGCGACGTGAAGGGCATGATCGAGGCGGCGACAGCGAAATTCGGCCGGCTCGACGTCATTTTCAACAATGCCGGGGTCGGCGGTGCCTTCGGCCCGCTCGACGAGGTGACGGTCGAGGATTGGGACTACACCTTTGCCGTTCTGGTTCGTGGCGTATTCCTCGGCATGAAGCACGCGATCCCGGTGATGCGCGCCCAGGGCGGCGGCTCCATCATCAACACCGCGTCGATCGCCGGGCTCGGCGGCGGTGCCGGCTCGAACTGCTACTCCGCCGCCAAGGCAGCTGTCGCCAACCTGACCAAGGCTTCGGCTTCCGACCTGGCGCGCTTTCGCATCCGCGTGAATGCCATTGCGCCGGGGGTGATCTGGACGCCGTTGCTCGGCTCCACCAGCAATCGCGACCTCGACGAACGCGTGGCACGGGCGCAGCCCTGGCCCGACCGGGGCCGGCCGGAGGACATCGCCTCCGCCGCGCTCTACCTCGCCAGCGACGACGCGGTGTTCGTCTCTGGCCACATCCTCACCGTGGACGGCGCCATTCTCGCCCAAGGCCCGAACGTCTGGGGCCGCGACGAGACCAGCCCGATGCTGCGCCGCACTGGCGTGAACAAGGGCACCACCGGCGAGGCCAGCGTGGTGCGCCGCTAGCAGCGCCCCGGAGCGGCAAATCTACGGCTATTCTCCGCCGGCATTCCGGCGGAGACCTGCATGTCCACCATTGTGCTGTTGATCGGTTCCAACGTGCTGATGACCTTTGCCTGGTACGGGCATCTGAAGCACCCGTCCTTCGCAATGTGGCAGGCGATCCTGGTGAGCTGGGGCATCGCCTTCTTCGAGTACTGCCTCGCCGTCCCGGCCAACCGGCTCGGCTACGGCGATTTCAGCGTGGCGCAGTTGAAGATCATGCAGGAGGTGATCACGCTCGCCGTCTTCGCGGGCTTCGCCGTGCTCTATCTCGGCGAGACCCTGCGCTGGAACTATTTCGCCGCCTTCGGCTGCCTGCTCGGCGCCGTGTTCTTCATCTTCAAGGCTTAGGCGGGCGCGACCGGGTCGCGTGGGAAGCGGGCGCGGATCTTGCGGAACAGCTCGTCGCGCACCGCGCGATAGGCGTCCAGGATCTGCTCGCGCGATCCCTGCACGACCGAAGGATCGAAGGTGTTCCAGAACTCGATATCCACCGCGGCGTTGCGCGTCATCTCGATCGCATGGTGATGCGCCTCGGGCGACAGCGAGATGACGAGGTCGAAGCTCTCGGTCTCCTCCTCGTATTCGTCGTGCAGGTCGTCGAAGGTCTTCGGCTTGTGACGCGTGAGGTCGATGCCGATCTCGTCCATGACTTCGGCGACGAAGGGATCGGGCTCGCCCGTCCGGATGCCGACCGACTGCACGTAGATCCGGTTGCCGTGCAGATATTTCAGCATCGCCTCGGCCATCGGCGAGCGAATGACGTTGGAGGTGCAGGCGAACAGCACGGCACCCGGCAGCTTCGCCATCCGCGTTCCCGCCTATACCTTTATATGGAGGACGCAGATCAGCGTGAACAGGCGGCGCGCCGTGTCGTGGTCGACATCGATCTTGCCGTCGAGGCGCTCCTTCAGGATGCGCGAGCCCTCGTCGTGCACGCCGCGGCGACCCATGTCGATCGCCTCGATGCGCGACGGCGTCGCCGTGCGGATCGCCTGGTGATAGGTCTCGACCATATGAAAATAGTCACGCAGCACGCGGCGGAGCGGTGTCAGCGACAGCCCGAATTTGTGCCGCGGCGCCTCCGCCGTATCCCGTACGTCGAAGACCAGGCGGCCTTCCTCGATAGCGAGGCGAAGGTGATAGGGGCCGCCGTCAGGGTCGTTGGCCAGCGCGAAACGGTTCTCTTCCAGGAGATCGAAGATCGCGACCTTGCGCTCGTGATCGACATCGGCCCCGCGCCAGCCGATCGTCGCTTCGTCGAGATGGATCTGCGCGATGCGGGGCTCCGCCACGGCGGCGTCAGCTCTCCAGGCGGATCGCGACGGAGCGGGCATGCGCCGGCAGGCCCTCCGCCTCCGCGAGCGCGATGGCGGCCGGGCCGATGGCGCGGAGCGAGCGCTCGTCGCACTGCACGAGCGTGGTGCGTTTCATGAAGTCGAGCAGGTTGAGGCCGGACGCATAGCGGGCCGCGCCGGCAGTCGGCAGTACGTGATTCGGGCCGGCCACGTAGTCGCCGATCGCTTCCGGCGTGTGGCGGCCGAGGAAGATGGCACCGGCATGCCGCACCGCGCGGGCCAGGGTCGCCGAATCCTCGACCGCGAGCTCGAGATGCTCCGGTGCAATGCGGTCGATCAGGGCGGGGGCGTCCTGCAGATCCTTGACCGTGATCAGGGCGCCGAACCGCTCCCAGCTTGCCGCCGCGATATTGCCGCGCGGCATGCTGGCGAGCTGCTTCTTCACGGCCTTGCCGACGCTTGCCGCAAAGGCTGCGTCATCGGTGATCAGCACCGACTGTGCCACCTCGTCGTGCTCGGCCTGCGACAGCAGGTCGGCGGCGATCCAGGCCGGATCATTCTTGTTGTCGGCGACGACCAGAATCTCCGACGGTCCAGCCGGGTTGTCGATGCCGACCTGGCCGAACACCATGCGTTTCGCGGTCACCACGTAGTCGCGGCCCGGCCCGGTGATCTTGTCCACCGGTGCGATGCTTTCGGTGCCATAGGCCATGGCGGCCACCGCCTGGGCGCCGCCGGTCCGATAGACCTCGCCGATGCCGATCAGCTTGAACGCCGCCATGACCAGCGGATTGAGCTCGCCGCCGGGCGTCGGCACGCAGACTGCGACCCGTTCGACGCCGGCGACCAGCGCCGGAATGGCGTTCATCAGCACCGAGGAGGGATAGGCCGCCTTGCCGCCCGGGACGTAGAGCCCGGCGGCGGCAAGCGGCGTCCAGCGATGGCCGAGGGTTACGCCCTGCGCATCGGTGAACATGTCGTCAGCCGGCATCTGGCGGGCATGGAACTGGCGGATGCGGATCGCGGCTGTCTCCAGCGCCGCCAGTGTCGTCCCATCGACCTGGGCGGCCGCCTCGTCGATCTCTTCCTGGGTGATGCGCAGGCCGAGCTTGCGGCTGTCCACCTTGTCGAACTTGGCGTTCAGCTCGTGCAGCACCTCGTCGCCGCGCGCGCGCACATCGGCGATGATGGCGGCGACGGTGGCACCGACATCCGCCTCGGCATCGCGCTTGGACTTCACCAGCGCGTCGAACCGCGCGGCGAAGTCGGCGTCGCGTGCGTTCAGCTCAAGCGGCATCGAGGGCCTCGCGGAAACGGTCCACCACGCCGCCGACATCGGCGGGGCGCGTCTTCAGCGCCGCGCGGTTGACGATCAGGCGCGAACTGATGTCGGCGACCGTCTCCACCTCGACCAGGCCATTGGCTTTGAGCGTCGATCCGGTCGAGACCAGGTCGACGATGCGCCGGCAGAGGCCGAGCTGCGGCGCCAGCTCCATGGCGCCGTTCAGCTTGATGCATTCCGCCTGCACGCCGCGGGCGGCGAAATGCGCCTCGGTGATGCGCGGATACTTGGTCGCCACGCGGACATGGCTCCAGCGCGCCGGATTGTCGGTGCGGCGGAGCTCGGCCGGCTCGCAGACGGACAGCCGGCAGCGGCCGATGCCGAGATCGAGCGGTGCGTAGATCTCGGGATAGCCGAATTCCATCAGCACGTCGTTGCCGGCAATGCCGATCTCCGCCGCGCCGAAGGCGACGAAGGTCGCGACGTCGAACGACCGCACGCGGATCACGGTGACATTCGGGTGATTGGTCGCGAAGCGCAGCTTGCGCGAGTTCTCGTTGGCGAAATCGGGCTCGGGCTCGATGCCGGCACGCGCGAGGAGGGGCATCGCCTCGTCCAGGATTCTGCCTTTCGGCAGCGCCAGGGTCAGCAGATTGTTGGGACGCGACATCAGCTCCGCTCCGCCGCCGGAAGATCGGCGAGATAGGCCTCGATGCATTCGACGTCGAGGCGGATTGAGGCGCCGCCGGCGAAGGCGAGCACGACGGTGGCCGCGGCATCCGAGCCCGGCTCGCAGCCGATCGCCCGCAGCTCGAGCTGGGCTTCCGGATCGTCGCGGTCGAAGCCGCGGCTGGCCGCCTTGAGAACGCCCTCGAAATGCAGGCCGCTCGCCATGCCGTGGCGGTCGAGGACGATGGCAAAGCGGTGCCGCTTCGGCTCGAAGCCGATATTGCCGACCCGCACCTGCGCGCCGCGCACGGCCTCGTCCAGCGCGGCGAGGTCTTCCAGGTCGAGCGCCTGAAGCTGCAGCCGTGCCGCCGCCATCACGCCGCGATCCGCTCGATCCGCGCGCCACAGGCCGACAGCTTCTCCTCCACGCGCTCATAGCCGCGATCCAAGTGATAGACGCGGCTGACCACGGTCTCGCCCTCGGCGGCGAGGCCCGCCAGCACGAGCGAGACCGAGGCGCGCAGATCGGTCGCCATCACCGGCGCACCTTTCAGCTTCGGCACGCCGCGCACCAGGGCGGAGGCGTGGTGCACGGTGATATTGGCGCCCATGCGAGCCAGTTCCGGCACGTGCATGAAGCGGTTCTCGAAAATGGTCTCGGTCACCATCGCGGCGCCCTCGGCGATGGTCATCAGGGTCATGAACTGCGCCTGCAGGTCGGTCGGGAAGCCGGGATAGGGCTCGGTGATCACGTCGACGCCGCTGATCCGGTTGTTCTCGCGCCGCACGATGGTGCCGGTGCCGTTCGCCTCGACGGTGACGCCGGCGCGGCGCAGCGCGTCGATCATGGCGCCGAGATGCTCGGCCGGCAGGTCGATCAGCTCCACCTTGCCGCCGGCGATCGCGGCGGCCAGCGCATAAGTGCCGCCCTCGATACGGTCGGCCATCACCTTGTGCGCAGCGCCGCCGAGCGACGGCTTGCCGAGGATGCGGAGCCGGTCGGTGCCAATGCCCTCGATCTCGGCGCCCATCTTCACCAGGCAATGGGCGAGGTCGCCGATCTCGGGCTCGCGCGCGGCGTTTTCCAGCACCGTCTCGCCCTTGGCGAGGGTCGCCGCCATCAGCAGGTTCTCGGTCGCGCCGACGGAGACGAAGGGGAAGCGGACAATCGCGCCGGTCAATCCCTTCGGCGCACGCGCGCGAATATAGCCGCCCTCGATGTCGATCTCGGCGCCGAGCGCGCGCAGGCCCTCGATATGCAGGTTGACCGGCCGGGCGCCGATGGCGCAGCCGCCGGGCAGCGACACGTCGGCCGTGCCGCAGCGGGCGACCAGCGGCCCCAGCACCAGGACCGAGGCGCGCATCCGCCGCACCAGATCGTAAGGCGCCGTGGTGCTGGTGATCTCGCCGGCCTGCAGGATCAGGCGCTGCCCTTGCGGGTTCGCGGCATCCTCGACCTTGATGTCGACGCCATGCTGGGCCAGCAGCACTTCCAGGGTGCGGATATCGGCGAGCCGCGGCACCCGTTCCAGCACCAGCGGCTGGTCGGTCAGCAGCGCGGCGCACATCAGCTTCAGGGCGGCGTTCTTGGCGCCGCCGACATGAATGGCGCCATACAGGGGGCGGCCGCCCTCGATGCGGATGCTGTCCACGGGATTGCCTCGGAAACCTTGGGCTATCTAGCCGACCGGGGCCGGCCTCCTCAAGCCGAATAGCCGGGAATCCGGGCAGTTTCGGGGAGAAGGGCCGGAATCGCCTAGAATTTCTCGACCCAGGGCCTGAGTTCGATCTCCCAGGTCCAGGCGCTGCGGTGCTGGCGATGGGTCGCCAGATAGGTCGCCGCGATGGCATCCGGGTCCAGCCAGCGGTCCGGCGGGTCGCCGCTGCCGTCCCGCCCGGTGGCGACCCCGCCGTCGATGACGAAATGGGCGACATGGACGCCCTGGGGGCTGTATTCCCGGGCCAGGCTCTGGGCCAGGCCGCGCAGCGCGAATTTCTGCATGGCGAAGGCCGCCGAATTGGGAAAGCCCTTCACGCTCGCCGTCGCCCCGGTGAAGAACAGCGATCCCGACCGGCGCGGCTGCATGCGCCGGATCGCTTCCTGCGCCACCAGGAAGCCGCCGAAGGCGCCGATCTCGAGCGCCTTGCGCACCTCCGCCGGGTCGCGCTCCAGGAACGGCCCGCGATAGCCATAGGAGGCGTTGAACAGCACGAAGTCCGGCGCACCGTGGCGCTGGTCCACCGCCTGGAACAGCCTCGCGACGGCCGCCGGCTGGCTGGTATCGCATTCCTCCGCGGTGGCGCCGATTTCGCCGGCGAGCGGGGCGAGCTTCGCTGCGTTGCGGGCGGCGATGACGACCTGCATGCCCTCGCGCGCGCAGGCGCGTGCGACCGAGGCGCTGATCCCAGGTCCGGTCCCGACGATGATCGCTGTTTCTGCCATGGCTTCCCCTCCGTTGCGCCGGAATGACCTAGGGCGTGCGCCCGGCGGGTAAAGTGCGGTCGCCCTATCGCCTCTGCGACCAGAAGCGATACATGCCGCGGAACGTGCGCGGATTCTCGCGTTCGAAGACGGCCCACTGACCCAGATTCAAGACATCGGCGGCGGGTCCGAACCGCCCCAGGAATCTCGTCTGAACGCCGGGCGGAAGATCCCAGTCGCGCAGCTGCAGCCCATTCGCCGCCAGGAGCGCGCCGACCTGCTCGAGCGTGAATCTGTGTTCGACCCGGTGAAACAGGAAATCGCGGCAGGTCGACAGCGAGTAGAACCCGGGAGAGGCAAGCAGGTCCGCCTTGAGCGGAATGTCGGGCCCCTCCATCAAAGCCTTCCGGAATTCCCGCATGCCGGCCGGCGTGTCGGGGATTCCCTCGGCGGCAATGCGCTCGCGCGCCGCAACCACGTCGCGGCGGGCTTCCTCGCTGTACAGCGCGAGGAACAGCAGGCCCCCGGGCCGCAGCTTGGACACCAGGGCGGCCAGCGCGGCCGCCGGGTCGGCAACGCAGACCAGCACGCCGGTCGATTCGATGATGTCGAACTGGCCGGGCAGCCGGTCGACTTCGAGCAGGTCGCCGCACATATGCCGCAGATTGCTCGCTCCCTGGGCTTCGGCCTGACAGACGGAATAGGCCAGGCTCGTCCGCGAAAGATCTATGGCCAGAAGGTCGACTTCCGGGCCATAGGCGAGCGCCGTCGAAACCGATTGGAATCCGGTGCCGCCGCCCGCGATCAGAACCTGCAGACGGCCATCGGGTCCGATGCCGCGCCGATCGCCGGCGAGCATGCGTTCGGCCCAGGCCTTGCGGCTGCCCGGATCCGGCAGGGTCAACCTGAACCAGCGGGGATAGGGGCTCTCTTCGTAGTGCTCCTTCACCAATGTCGAGGTCGCGTTGTCGATGGCGGCGAACTGGGGCAGGTCCCGGGCGATCTCCCGCTCCCGGAGCGGCCGTCGCACGACCCGGTCGAGCAGCTCGTGGACCGACGGAGGCCAGGTTCGTTCGAGCAAAGCGGCGGCCTCCGGCCGCAGATCCAACCGGCGGTACATGGCGACGCGCAGGAGTGATCGCAGATCCTCGATGCGGGTGATCGCATCGACGACCGACGCCTCTTCGTCGCTCTCAAAGAAGACGAACTCGTTGTTGTTCGCCTGCTGCGCGATCGCCGCCGCAAAGTCGATACGCGTCGGATCGAGAGCCGGCTCGCTCAGCAGAAAATCCCGGCGCAGCCTGGTCAGCATTCGCTCGAGGACGGCGTCGCGGTTGAAGCCGCTGACAAGCATGGCGCGGAACAGCGGCTCGCCCAGCAGCCCCGTTGGAAGCGCCGCCCAGCTGTCGGCCGGATCTCCGTTCTGCAGCTGCGACAGCAGCTGCCGGAGATCCTGGCGCTTGAGCATGATATTGGCGGTCGATCGCGCCAGCTGCTGGGGATTGACGTCGCCGCGCTGGTACAGCCGCCGCAGCACGCCGATGGTCATCTCGCTGTCATCGGTCAGTTGATTGTGCTCCAGCAGCAGCGCGAGGGCGCGCCCGGCATCGGACAGGGCGGGGTCGACGGCGAGCGCACGCAGCAGCGCGCCGAGCGCGTTGCCGATATCGCCGATCGCGATGCAGGTCAGGCCGATCTCCTGCATGACCAGCGGGTCGTCGGGGGCGAGCTGGATCGCCTGCTGCAGGGGCGCGACGGCCGCCGCCGGGTGGCCCCCAAGCCTGGCGGCTCGGCCGCGCTCGATCAGCGGCATGACGGCGCTAGACAAAGGCCGGCTCCGGCTCTGCTGGGTCCCGGCCCGGCATGCGCTTTGCCGGGCTCACAGCTTGGGCAGGGTGACGCCGCGCTGGCCCATATATTTGCCGGCGCGGTCCCGATAGGAGATCTCGCAAGGCTCGTTGCCTTGCAGGAACAGGAACTGGCAGGCGCCCTCGTTGGCGTAGATCTTTGCCGGCAAAGGCGTGGTGTTGGAGAATTCCAGGGTCACGTGGCCCTCCCATTCAGGCTCCAGCGGCGTCACATTGACGATGATGCCGCAACGCGCGTAGGTCGACTTGCCGAGGCAGATCACCAGCACGTCGCGCGGAATGCGGAAATATTCCACCGTGCGTGCCAGCGCGAAGGAATTGGGCGGGATCACGCAGACATCGCTCTTGCGGTCGACGAATCCTTCTTGCGAGAAGGATTTCGGATCAACCGTCACCGAATTCACATTAGTGAAGATCTTGAAGTCCTCGGCGACGCGGGCGTCATAGCCATAGGAGGAAAGGCCGTAGGAGATCGTGCCGTCCCGCTTCTGTGCCTCGACGAAGGGCTCGATCATCCCTTGCTCCTTCGCCATGCGGCGGATCCAGCGGTCGGACATGATGGCCATGCAGATCTCCCCAACTCCACGTGCATAACATTGCGCCGGGCGAACTTGCCTCGCCCCCGGCGACCCACCATACTCTGTCAATGCCGCGTTCTCGAAGGTCCGACGCTTGGGTGCGCGGGGCCGCGGAGAGCGAGGCCCCGGGTCGCGGCTGCGACCATCCAGACTGCTCCGCCGCCGGTCAATATCGCGCCCCGAAGGATCGTCGCGGGCAGGACCATTTCTGGTTCTGCCTCGATCACGTGCGGGCCTACAATGCCGGTTGGGACTTCTTTTCCGGCATGAATCAATCTGAAATTGAGGCCTATCAGCGCGGCAACTCGACCTGGCACCGGCCCACCTGGCGACTTGGCGACCGGCCCGGCACGGTGAAGTTTGCAGGCTACGAATGGGTGGACCCGATGGACATTATCGGGGCCGCCGGATTCGCCGGCAGCCGCGCCCGCGAGGAGCGGCCGGAAGAGCCGCGGATCGATCCCGAGGCGAGGCAGGCCTTTGCCGACCTGGACCTCGAGCCGTCGTCCTCCTTGCAGGAGATCAAGACCCGCTATAAGCAGTTGGTGAAGCGCTTTCATCCGGATGCCAACGGCGGCGACACCGCGGCCGAAGAGCAGCTCAAGCGCATAATTCGCGCCTATTCCGTGCTGACGAGCCGGGGAGGAGGCTGACAGGCCCGGCAACGTCTGCACTCGACACGAACCCAAACGACGGAACTTGAGACAATGTCCAGCGTCCCGCAAACGACCTCGCCGACCGCCATGCCGAAGGGCATGCCCGATATCAAGCTGTCGGTGCGGCAGACTTTCGGCTTCGACAGCGACATGGCGGTGCCGGCGTTCTCCGAGCGGTCGGACTACGTACCTGACGTCGACAACGCTTATCGCTTCGACCGCGAGACGACGCTCGCGATCCTCGCCGGCTTCGCGTTCAACCGCCGCGTCATGATCCAGGGCTATCACGGCACCGGCAAGTCGACCCATATCGAGCAGGTCGCCGCGCGGCTCAACTGGCCCTGCATCCGCGTCAACCTGGACAGCCATATCAGCCGCATCGACCTGGTCGGCCGCGACGCCATCGTGCTGCGCGACGGCCAGCAGGTGACCGAGTTCCGCGAAGGCATCCTGCCCTGGGCGCTGCAGACGCCGACCGCGCTGGTGTTCGACGAATACGATGCCGGCCGGCCGGACGTGATGTTCGTGATCCAGCGCGTGCTGGAAGTCGAGGGCAAGCTTACCCTGCTCGACCAGAACCGCGTGATCCGGCCGCATCCCTGCTTCCGGCTGTTCTCGACCACCAACACGATCGGCCTCGGCGACACGACCGGCCTCTATCACGGCACGCAGCAGATCAACCAGGGCCAGATGGACCGCTGGTCGATCGTCACCACGCTGAACTATCTGCCGCATGCCGACGAGACGGCGATCGTGCTGGCCAAGATGCCGTCCTACGACACCGACAAGGGACGCAAGCTGATCGCCCAGATGGTGTCGGTCGCCGATCTCACGCGCTCGGGCTTCATGGCCGGCGACATCTCGACGGTGATGAGCCCGCGCACGGTGATCACCTGGGCCGCCAATGCCGAGATCTTCGGCGGCGATATCGGCTTCGCCTTCCGCGTCACCTTCCTCAACAAGTGCGACGAGATCGAGCGGCCGACGGTCGCCGAGTACTATCAGCGCTGCATGGGCGAGGAACTGCCGGAATCGTCCACCCATGTGGACGTGGCCTAGCGGCATCGCGAGGCGGGCATGACAGGGAAGCCGGAGACCCCGGTCGACGTCTTCAAGCGCTCGGTCGCGGCGACCATGCGCGCGGTTTCTCACGACCGCGAGCTGCAGGTCAGCTACGGGCCGGAGACGCCGGGATTGCGCGGCAACAAGGCACGGCTGCCGATTCCGGCGCGCGATCTGCCGGCCGAGGAAGTCGCGCAGGTGCGCGGCGTCGGCGACAGCTTTGCCCTCCGTCTCCGTCATCACGACGCCAAGGTGCACAACCGGCTTCAGCCCGTCGGCGGCACCGCGCGCGCCGTGTTCGAGGCGGCGGAGCAGGCGCGCTGCGAGGCGATCGGCGCGCTCCGCATGGCCGGCGTCGCCAAGAACCTGCAGGCGGCGCTGGAGGAGCGTTGCCGTGCCCGCGGCTATTCCAGGGTGCGCGACCGGTCCGAGGCGCCGCTCGCCGACGTGGTCGGGCTGATGGTGCGCGAAAAGCTGACCGGCGCGCCGATCCCGGAAACGGCGCGCCGCATGGTCGATCTGTGGCGCGCCTGGATCGAGGAGAAGGGCGGCGCCGATCTCGCCAAGCTGCACGACGCCGTGCACGACCAGAGGAACTTCGCCCGCGTCGCCCGCAAGCTGATCGTTGATCTCGAGCTCGCCGACGAGGATGCGAGCGACCTCTCCGACGATGACAGCGACGGTGAGAGCGACAAGAACGACGCCCAGGATGCCGGCGGCGAGGGCCAGGCCGGCGACAAGGCGGAGAGCGACCAGGCCGCCGGCCAGTCCAGCGCCATGGACCAGGAAGGGGCCGAAGCCAGCGAGACCGAGGCCTCCGCCGCGGAAGCCGCCGAGATGGCCGGCGCCGGCGAAGAAGCCGGCCGCGGCAAGCGGCCGAACTATCCGAACCTGCTGCCCGGCCTGCAGGACGAGAATGCCTACAAGGCCTTCATCACCAAGTTCGACGAGGTGGTGGAGGCGACCGACCTCTGCGACACCGACGAGCTGGCGCGGCTGCGTGCGCATCTGGATCAGCAGCTGCATCATCTGCAGAGCATGGTCGGCCGCCTCGCCAACCGGCTGCAGCGCCGCCTGCTCGCCAAGCAGACCCGCTCCTGGGAGTTCGACCTGGAGGAGGGCATGCTCGATGCGGCGCGGCTCGCCCGCATCGTGGTCAATCCCGTGCTGCCGCTCTCCTACAAGCAGGAGCGCGAGACGGATTTCCGCGACACGGTCGTCACGCTCCTGATCGACAATTCAGGCTCCATGCGCGGCCGGCCGATCACCGTCGCCGCCATGTGCGCCGATATCCTGGCCCGCACGCTGGAGCGCTGCGCGGTGAAGGTCGAGATCCTCGGCTTCACCACGCGGGCCTGGAAGGGCGGCCAGTCGCGCGAAGCCTGGCTGGCGGCGAACAAGCCGGCCAATCCGGGCCGCCTCAACGACTTGCGGCACATCGTCTACAAGGATGCCGACGCGCCCTGGCGCCGTGCGCGGCGCAGCCTCGGCCTGATGCTGCGCGAGGGCCTGCTGAAGGAGAATATCGACGGCGAGGCGCTGCTCTGGGCGCATAACCGCCTGATGGCCCGCACCGAGGACCGGAAGATCCTGATGGTGATCTCCGACGGTGCGCCGGTCGACGATTCGACGCTCTCGGTCAATCCGGGAAACTATCTCGACCGGCACCTGCGCCATGTGATCGAGATGATCGAGAACCGCTCGCCCGCGGAACTGATCGCCATCGGTATCGGCCACGACGTGACCCGCTATTACCGGCGCGCCGTCACCATCGTCGATGCCGAGCAGCTCGGCGGTACCATGCTGGAGAAGCTGGCCGAGCTGTTCGAGGAGACGCATACCGCGCCCGGGATGAAGCGTCCCGGCGCTGCCGCCGGCGGTCGCCGCGCGGCGCGCGCCGCCGCCTCGCGACATTAGGGCGGCGGCGCCGCCGCCACCCCGGCCGCGCTCAGCGTGTTGGTGCCGTCGGA
>QOZS01000002.1 GCA_003576705.1 Desertibaculum subflavum | reverse complement strand
AGGCGGTGTGGGTGCCGGCGCGGCGCCTTCCGGCGCGGCCGGCGCGACAGGTTCGGGCGCGGGCGCCGCGGCGGCGGCCTGCTCGCCGACGATGCGGTTGAAATTGGCGAAGAAGTCGTCCGCCATCTTCTTCGCCGCGCCATCGACCAGCCGCGCGCCGATCTGGGCGAGCTTGCCGCCGACCTGGGCGTTGGCGGTGTAGGTGAGGCGCGTGGCGCCGCCCTCGGCATCGGTGAGCGCCACCTTGGCGCCGCCCTTGCCGAAGCCGGCAACGCCGCCCTGGCCCTCGCCCGAGATGGTGTAGCCGTTGGGCGGATCGATGTCGGAGAGCGTGACCTTGCCCTTGAAGGTCGCCTTCACCGGGCCGACCTTGGCGACGACGGTGGCGGTGAGCTCGGTATCGGAGAGCTTGTCGATGGTCTCGCAGCCGGGGATCGCCTGCTTCAGGATGGCCGGATCGTTCAGCGCCGCCCAGACCTGGGCCCGCGGCGCCGGAATGATCTGCTCGCCCGACATATCCATGTTTCGTCCACTCCACGCGAAAAATGTGCGAGAGCGCGAACCCTAGCACGCAAGGCGGGCAGGGGAAGCGCGGCGGCGGCGCTACAGCAGGGTGCCGATCGTGCCGAGGACGTACCGCAGGCTGGCATGGTTGGCGGCGATCACCAGCGCCGTCGCCGGCACCAGTACGGCCGCGGCCAGGCCCGCGCCCGCGACATGCAGCCAGGCCAGCAGCAGGAAGCCCTGCATGAATATGTAGTGCGGCGCATAGAGGAAGACCTCGTCGCCCCAGAAGGAATGGAACACCAGGTTGAAGGCGACGACCAGGGCCGCGGCCGCCATGGCGAAGCGGAAGGTGCGATCGCGCGACCGCAGCCAGGCATGGGCGCTGAGCGTCAGCATCACCAGCAGCGCCAGGCCGGGCAGCGAGATCGCCGAGCGCACCCCGTTCAAGGTGAAGCCGGTGCCGTGATCGGTCGGCTCCAGCGCGACGGCGCTCGGCGCCACCGCATTGACCAGGAAATCCGGGATATGCACCAGCCGGTCCATATAGTCGGCGACGAGATACTTCTCCGGCATGCTCGGGCCGCCGAGATTGTAGTCCTGCACCAGATAGTGGGTGGCGACCATCGCGCCGGCGAGCAGTGCCACCGAGGTCAGGGAAATCACCAGGGCATCGCGGATCGCCGGCCGCCCCACATAGATCGCGTGCAGCAGGAACAGGATGCCGATCGGCACCAGGTTGGTCACCGTGATGGCGCCGCAGAGGAAGGCCGCGCCGATCCAGAACAGGCGCGAGAAGGTCCTGCGCGCCACCATGTGCAGGGCGGCGGCGAAGGCGGCGGCGATCAGGAAGCCCGACAGCAGGAAATGCTCGAGGATCGATCCGAAGACCAGCATCGCGAAGCCGGCGGCGAAGAAGATGGCGGCCAGCAGGCAGGCGGCCCGACTGGCGCAGAAGCGGCGCAGCGTGGCGTAGAGCAGGGTGGTGAGCGCGGCGGCGACCAGCGGCGTGACATAGATGAAGTGGCGAGCGATCTCGCCGGCCGGCTGCCGCAGCAGCGCGGCGACCGCCAGGACGAGGTATTTGACCGGATAGCCGATCAGCACATGGTAGAGCGGATGCGAGACCGAGCGGGCCCTGAGCCCGGTCCCCGTCGTCATCTCCTGCAGGGCGCCCTTGCTGTCGGCGTTGAACAGGATGTCGAGCCGCTCATAGGCGCCGAGCCGGTCGAGCAGCCCGGTCAGCGGCACCAGGACCAGCGCCGCGGCCACGAACAGCAGCGCGCCGGTCAGCAGATCGCGGCGGTCGATGGTGTGCGCGGACAGGCCCGGCCTCGACCCGGGGGCGTGCATCATCCCCCTCCCGGCAGCTCGCCGGTCGAAGCCTGCCGCAGCCGCGGCCCGCCGGCTGCGGCGGCGGGCCGGGGGGCATGTTCGACGCGCGCCCGGATGAGGAACAGGAGCCAGATCAGCGCAAAGATGCCGTACATCATGTACGACTGCAGGAAGTTGAAATAGGTGTCGGCGAGCCGGTCGAGCGGGTGATAGATGAAGTTCGCGCACAGGAAGTAGGCGGCCGCGAGCAGGGCGAGGTGCCGCCATCCGACCATGCCGACCATGTGCATGGCGATCAGGCAGATCCAGAACACCGCGATGGTGAAGCCGAAATGGTGCTCGTAGGCGACCGGGGCCGCGATGCTCAGCACGACGAGGGCGGTGCAGTAGTCGAGCGGCAGCGGCGAGATGCGCCTGGGCACCCGCCAGAACAGCGCCAGGGCGACCAGCGCGAGCGAGCTCACCACCGTCGCCATGTGTACCCACTTGTTGTAGATGATCTGCGAGTGCGTTCCGTCCCATTCCAGGTTCGGCCCGAGAAAGAACATCCGGTTGAGCAGGCCGTTGATCGAATAGCTGGCGTAATAGGACTCGCCGCGGCGCGACAGGAACGACATCAGGTCGAGATATTCGAGGTGAACCGGCAGGCCGAAGGCGACAAGAGCGAAGATCGAGAGCGGCACCAGCACCAGCAGCCCGCCCGCCACGAACCCGAATTCGCGCCGCAGGACGGCCCATAGATAGATCAGCACGAGGTGGGGCTTGATGGCGCAGACCAGGCCCAGGCAGATGCCGGCCGCCAGCTTGTACCGCACGATCCAGCACGCGATCGACAGCAGGATCAACGTCGTCAGCAGCGTCTGGATCTGGCCCAGCGTGTAGCCCTTGATCAGCGGGTAGAAGACGAAGACCGAGGCCGCCGCCGTCGCGGTCATCAGCCAGGCATCCGGCCGGCGGATGGCGCGCTCCGGAAATTGCCGGTTCGCCAGCTGGATCGACTTGAAGACAATCGTGGCGACGATCGCGGCCGAGAGCGGGATCAGAAACCAGCTCAGGATGTTCATCTTCCGGGGCGAGCTCCAATCGATGAACAGCAGCTCCTCGGTGATTCTGAACAGGGCCAGGCTGACCGGCGGATAAAGGAACTGATCCCGCGCCCGATAATAGGTCTCCTCGTACAGGCCGGCGGCATCCCCGCGCGCCAGATATTCGAGCGCCGCCTTGATCGGCACCCAGGAATCGTTGCTGGCCAGGAACTCCGTCCATTGCCGGATGCGCCAGACGCCCAGGCCCGATCCCATCGCCCACATCGCCAGTGTGGGCAGGATGCACAAGGCGCCGACGCCCAGCAGCGCCAGCCCGGCAGGGCTGGAGGCGAAGTTGCGCAACCCGGCACTATTCGACGGCATCATGCCAAGACCTCGACGTTGACCTCTGCGAACCGACGTGAATCGCCAGCGTAATGGCGATCGCTCTTACCAGAATGACAGCGGGAGATGGCAGATTCCGAGAAGACCCCAAGTCTTCAGCCCGATGCCACATGAGCCGGCTCAGAAGGCCATGGTTCGCCGATCGGGGAAAGTGATGCCTCAGCAACTCGTCGAGCCTGCCGCGAGCCGTTTGCCGTTGCGCTATCGATACAGCACTCCGGCCCCTTCCAAGCGCCTGTCTGTTGGATAGCACTCTTGGTCGCCACCATTACTGTCACGAAGTCCTGCATTCATTTTCCAAAGAAGATTTGTATGGATCTCGTATTCTCAATGCGGGCCTTGAGTGACCGCGCATTACGCCGCTCATAGACACTGAGAAGCTTCGAAGCATGCCGGCCGACCAAGTGTAATCTCTCCGGTCGGCAGCCCATTCAGGGAGCGGTGGTATCGTCGATCTTTGGAGCCTCAGTAGAATCGAAACCGCGTTTGATCATCACGCAGCGCATTGGGGATGCGAATTCTTCATCCAACTGTGGGTCTCAAGCTTGCTTTTGTCCCGTTCTAATTTTGACGATGCAATCACCATCGCGCCGTAAGCCAATTCCCACTTTTGCTTATAGAAAACTCCTTGCACGCCGCAACCTACAGTGTTTAGATTTGTGTAGGGGGGTGACGTGATGGGGCGCAACAGCTTCCGCGTATGTGAGCGTTGATGCTGCCGCTCGCGGTGGCCGCCATCGCTGCGGTCGTGGCGGCGGCATGAAGCGCATCGCGGCCCTCGAATCGCTTCGTGGCCTCATGGCCCTTTGGGTCTTGGTGGGCCATATCGTCAAGGGCGCGGGCTATACCGCGGCCGATCTCGGCACATTCAAGGCTCTGGCAGAGCCGGGCCATGCGGTCGACGTTTTCATTATCCTATCCGGCTTCGTGATTTTCTATCTGCTCGACGGCCAGCGGCCGAGCTACGGCGAGTTCATTCGCCGCCGGCTTTTCCGCCTCGCACCGGTCTATCTGTTCGTTGTGCTGGTGTCGGCGCTGGCGATGTCCTGGCAGGTCGGCCCCGCCGCATGGCTGGCCGAGCAGAATGCCGGCTACGCGCCGATGCTGCAGAACATTCGCGATACGCTAGAGCACTTTTGGCTGCACCTCGTCCTGCATGTCCCGATGCTGCACGGGTTGGCGGACCCTAGGCTTCTGCCGAACAGTGACTATGCGTTCGTCGGTCAGGGCTGGTCTATCTCGGTCGAGTGGCAGTTCTATCTTGTCGCGCCGCTGTTGTTCTGGATGGCGGTGGCACGGCGGTGGTACGCGCTGATCGCCGCACTCGGCACGATTTGCCTGCTCCGTTTCACCAACTACGGCGGCGAAGGCTTCGCTATCCGGCAAGGCGGCTACTTCTTGGCCGGCATCTTGACATTCTACGGCTATCGACATCTGCAGTACGTCGACATCGCGCCGAGGCTGATCGATGCCACCGCGGTGCTCGCCATCACCGCCATCTATCTGATGGTCGCCCGTTCACTCGGCCTGATCGTATGGGCCGCGATGGTTGCACTAATCCTTGCCGACCGTCGGCCGGCGCAAACCGCCGTCCAGCGAATCGGACTTGCTATAATGTATAATTCGGCTCTGCTCTGGCTCGGCAAGGTATCCTATTCGGTCTACCTGACACATGGGTTGATATCGTTTCTGGCGCTCTACTGGCTCTACGAGCCGTTCGCCGTGCGTGGAAAGCTTGCTTTGGCACTCGCTACTGGGTTGGCAACGATCGTCGCCACACTAACCCTGTCAGCTGTCACCTACCGCTGCATCGAGGCGCCAGCCATGGATTTCGGACGGCGGGGGTTCTTCAGAAGTGGGACCGCCGCGGCCCGAAAAGCCGCAGCAAGAGGAATGTCGCCCATTCAATTCCCTGTAAAGCGGGATTCAACGTGATCGGCGACCGGAAGGTGTGGCGTCAGCTTTTTTGCTCTGTGGTCGGGTCGCGGGCTGCCATGATTGATTATCGTCACCTGTGAGGGGCCGCCCGGTCAATTGAACAACCACGAGGGGGCCGGTAGATGAGGGCGCTTGCCGAAGCGGCAATCTGGGCGTCGCGCTGGGCGCCGGCGGGGCGGTGGCGACTGCAGCAGATCGCCGACCGGCGGCTGGGCAAGCCGACCGTGCGAAGCCGCACCGCCGACCGGTTCCTGATGGAGCTCGACACTTCCGACTTCATCCAGCGGCAGATCTGTCTGACCGGCACCTGGGATGACGGCGTGGCGAATGCGGTCCGGTCCCGCATCGGCCCTGGCCGGCTGTTCGTCGATTGCGGGGCCAATGTCGGTTTCTTCTCGCTGCTGGCGGCGTCGCGGGGCGCGCGGGTCATCGCCTTCGAGCCGAACCCCGATTGTGCCGCCGCCATCCGGCGGAACGCCGATCTGAACGGCTACCGGATCGATATCCGCGCGGTCGGGCTCGCCGCGGCCCCGGGCACGGCGACGCTGCATATCGAGCGGGATTCCAACCTGGGGGCTGCGACCTTGCGCCCGACCGGCGGCCGGACCGTCTCGATATCGCTGGATACCCTGGACAACCAGCTCGGGACCGAAGTCCCGGACCTGCTGAAGATCGACGTCGAGGGGGCGGAGGTGCAGCTGCTGGAAGGCGCGCGCGCGACGCTGTCGCGGGTGAAGGTCGTCATTATGGAGGTTTCCGAATTCAGCCTGCGGCAGCTCGGCTCGTCCAAGGACGTGCTGTTCGACATCATGGCGGGGCAGGGCTTCACGGCGACGATCCTGTCGCCGGTCCGCCGCTCGAATGCCGCGACCGACAGCATATACTTTCAGTACGACGCCCTGTTCGAACGGCGGGGCGGGGGCGGGCGGCCGGCGCCGGTCCGGGCAAGCTGACGCATTGGGCGCGGCCGGCGGCGCCCGGCAGCCAGGCGCGACCCGCCGGCCATCGCTGCGAGGCCATCGCTGTGATATGGGGCGTCGCGGCGCGGGCCGGGGGTATCCCAGGCGCCGCAACCATTCATTGACCTATGACGGCGATCCTGGCCGTCACGAGTGGGGACCGCTGTATGAACGACGCCGAAATCGCGGTTCCGCCCCTGGCGGCGGTGCGTGCCGCCGAGCTTTCCATCGTCATCCCGACCTTCAAGGAGCGCGACAACGTCGCCGAGCTGGTGGCGCGGCTGGAGAAGGTGCTGGCCGGCATCGCCTGGGAGGCGATCTTCGTCGACGACGACAGCCCGGACGGCACCGCCGACGAGGTGCGCCGGCTCGGCCGCGACAAGCCCTATGTGCGCTGCGTGCAGCGGATCGGCCGCCGCGGCCTCTCCTCCGCCTGCGTCGAGGGCATGCTGGCTTCCTCGGCACCCTATCTCGCCGTGATGGATGCCGACCTGCAGCATGACGAGAACCTGCTGCCGAAGATGTATGCCGAGATCACCAGCGGCAATTACGACGCCGTGGTGGCGAGCCGGCATGTCGAAGGCGGCGGGCTCGGCGACTGGGCGGCCTCGCGCGTCGCCATCAGCGATTTCGCCACCCGGCTCGCGCGCCTGGTGCTGAAATCGCATCTCTCCGATCCGATGAGCGGCTTCTTCATGATCACGCGCGCCGCCTTCGAGGGCTCGGTGCGCAACCTCTCCGCCATCGGCTTCAAGATCCTGGTCGATCTGTTCGCCTCGGCGCCGAAGCCGCTCCGCTTCAAGGAGCTGCCCTTCGTGTTCCGCCAGCGCATCCACGGCGAGAGCAAGCTCGACAGCATGGTCGTGCTCGAATTCCTGCTGCTGCTGCTGGACAAGATGTTCGGCCGCTTCGTGCCGGTGCGCTTCCTGCTGTTCGGCATGATCGGCGGCTCCGGCGTCGTGGTGCATCTCGCGACGCTCGGCGTGCTGCACCAGGCGATGGGCGTCGCCTTCGTGGCGGCGCAGACCATCGCCACCTTCGTGGCGATGACGTCGAACTTCTTCCTCAACAACGTGCTGACCTATCGCGACCGCCGCCTCAGGGGCTGGCGCGTGGTCTGGGGCCTGATCTCGTTCTATCTCGTCTGCGGCCTCGGCGTGGTCGCCAATGTCGGCTTCGCCAGTTTCGCCTTCGAGCAGAAATGGACCTGGTGGGTCTCGGGCCTGGTCGGCGCGCTGGTTGGCGCCGTCTGGAACTACGCCGTCAGCTCGGTCGTCACCTGGCGCAGCAAGCGGTGAGGGCGGTCTTTACGGAACGCTAACCCTGGCCGCCGTTCACTGGCCGGATGACCCGCCATCCCTCCGCGACCCTGGCCCCCGCGACCCTGGCCTCCGCAAGCCCGGCCGTGCGTTCGAGCCTGGACGTCGCGCTCTGGTTCACGAGCCGCGCCGAGGCCGCGAGCGCGACGCTGTCGGCCCGCAAGCTGCAGCAGCTGATGTATCTCGCCCAGGCCGTCTATGTCGGCCGTTCGGGCGGGGCCAAGCTGATGCCGGCAACCTTCCTGGCGAGCGAGCAGGGGCCGGTCGAGCCGACCGTGCTGGTGGCGCTGGATGCCGGGCTCGCGGTCACGCCGCAGCCGATGGTGTCGAAGGCGGCGCGCGCGGTGCTGGAGATCGTGTGGCATGAATATGGTTCCCAGTCGACGGTGCAACTCGGCCGCCTGATTGCCGCCGACGGGCTGTGGCGCGCCACGCTCGAGCGCGGCGCCAACAGCGAGATCACCGCCGAGGCGATGCGCCGGGCCTATGCGCCGGCGCGTTCGGCGGCCGAGCGCATGGCGCCGAAACGGGCCTCGACCGAGAACACCGTCCGCTTCACCGCCGACGGCCGCATGGTGCTCAAGTGGGCGCCGAAACGCCGGATCGAGAAGCCGGCCGCATCCGCTCGCGGAACCTGACGCAGGGGTCGACCTCGTCGACCCGCGGCGTGAACCACACCAGATCGAACGGCCAGGCCCTCGACTTCGGGTCGGTGAGCTCGGCGCTCACCTCGACGAAGGCGATCGACAGCACGCGGTCGGCCGGGGCGCGCTGGATCAGGTGCAGCGGCACGCCGCGGTCGCGCCGCACATGGCCGGCGCCGGCGATCAGGATCGAGCGCTTCGCCTCGTGCATGGTCGCCGCCATCACCGCGTCGCGCGCCCATTGGATGCTGGCGAAGGGGGCGAGGGCGCTCGGCGGCAGGGCGCCGCAATGGGAATCGGCGATCTCCTGCTCCATCGCCGCGCGGAGCGGCGGCGGGATCTCGCGGTCGAGGTCGAGCGTGGCGCGCCGCGTCGCGGTCAGCGCCGCCGCGCCGCCGCGGCGCAAGGTCTGCACCTCCTCGCGGCCGAGATTGGCGGCGCGCAGCGGGCTCGCATAGACCAGCGCGGTCTCGATGATGGGCCGGTAGATCTCGAAGGGCGGCCAGCCGGTCTTGCCCCAGCCGACCGCCTCGCCGAAGCCGGCCGCTTCCATCGGCCGGCTGGTCATGAAGTTCTGTGCCGCCGGCTCCTGCTCCGGCGTCAGCATCTCCATGGCGATGGCGCGGCCGCGATCCTTGGCCAGGACCGCCCGGGCGACGCGCGCCTGCAGGCGGTGGTGATCGGCATTGTCGTGCCGCTCGCCGAGCAGGACGTGCTCGGCGGCCGCCGCGCGCTGCAGCGCTTCCGCCTCTCCGACATAGGCATTGGCCTGCGGATCCCAGATCCGGCCGACCAGCGGATGGTCGGCACGCAGTTGATGGGTCCAATCGGAACCGCCGGCGCAGGCGGCGAGCAGAAGCAGGCAAAGAAGCGGCAGGATCCGCGGCATGGCAGGCTTTTCGACACGGTTGCGTGAACGGCGGCGCGCCGCGTTCCCCGCGGACCTCGCTTGTGCGACAATAACCATATCGCCCGCCTGGAGGTGCGCAGATGCTCGTGAAGCTCGTACTCGCCGGTTTCCTGGCCGCCCTGGCCCTCCCCGTCGCCGCGCAATGCGTGGAGGAGACCGCGTCGACCGCGACCTCGACGCCGGTCGCCTCGACCGACAAGCCGGCGCCCACCTCAAAGCCCGCCGGCAGCTGAAATTTCGCTGCCGCCGCCGCTTTCCTTGACAGCGGCAGGCGCGGTCCTTAGAGGAGCGCGTCTCGCGCCGAGAATGCGGGGGCGTAGCTCAGTTGGTTAGAGCGCCGGCCTGTCACGCCGGAGGTCGCGGGTTCGAGCCCCGTCGCTCCCGCCAGTCGCGGCGGGCTTGAGATCCGGGCGGCGCGCTCGGATCGGGCGGCCGAACCCGAAGGGCGGCCAGCGGGCGCCTTCCCCGGACCGATCCATTTCCTTCTGAAATCTGCGAACAGTTGCAACGGTTTGGCGTTAGGCCGAACGATGTATCTGAGCGTTAACAGCGCGTAGAGACCGATCCGGCAGCATCCGGGCAAGCGCCTCGGGATGCCGGTCATGCGATTCGCCAACATTGCCAGGGAATGGGGGACCGCGCTGGCCGCCGCGATCCTCGTTGCCGGCCTCGGCGCAACCGCCTGGCAGCGCGCCGAAGTGCGGCGTGCCGAAGTGAAGATGGCGACCGATGCGCAGGACATGCGCGCCGGCGCCATCCTGACCGAACTGCGCCGCCGCCTGTCGGCGATCGAGGCGGCCGGCTTCGCGGCGCAGGCGATCGCCGCCGCCGACGGACATCCGAACCCGGCGCATTGGCGGGCCTTCATCGAAGGGCTGGACCTGGAGCGGCGCTTCCCCGGCCTGCAGGGCGTTTCGTTCATCCGCCGGGTCGAGGCGGCGGGCCTCGAGGCCCTGGTCGCGGCCGAGACGGCGCGCGACCCCCGGTTCGCGCTGCAGAACCGGGCCGAGGCCGGCCCGCACTGCATCATCGTCCAGAGCGAGCCGCGCGCCCGCAACGCGCCGGTCATCGGCCGCGATGCCTGCGCCAACCCGACCGTGCACCAGGCGCTGCAGGCCTCCATCGCCACCGGATCGCCGACCGTCACCCGGCCCTTCACGCCGGTGCAGCTCAGCGCCGGCGAGATGGCCGTGGTGCTGAACTTCCCGGTCTTCCGCGGCAACGTGGTGCCGCCGACCGAGGAAGCGCGGCGTGCCACCATTGTCGGCTGGGTGTCGCTCGCCGTGGTCACGGCGCGGATGATCCAGGACATCGTGCCGGCGGACGCGCCGCTCCGCGTCACCATCGCCGACGACGAGAACGGCTTGCCGGCGCCGCCGATCGCCGTGGCCGGCGCGCTGGCGCCGCCCGTCGACGGCCCGTCGCCGGTGCCGCATGACGAGCTGGTGCGGTTCGGCGGGCGGGACTGGCGCGCCACCGTCGAGCAGCTTGCCCCGCAGCCGGCCGAGCCCTGGATGGTCGATGCGATCGGCGCGGCGCTGTCGGGCCTGCTCGGCGGCCTGGTCTGGCTGCTCGGCCGGACGCGCCGGCAGGCGCTGGCGCTCGCCGAGCGGCTCGGCCGGTCGCTCTCCGCCACCGAGATCCAGCTCGCCGACGCGGTGGAGAGCCTCGATCTCGGCGTCGGCCTGTTCGGGCCGGACGGCCGCCTGGTCCGCTGCAACAGCCGCTTCCTGCCCCGGATAACCGATCGGGAAAGCCTGCCGGGCGTACACGTGTCCGATCTGATCGACCGGTATGCCCAGCTCAACGTCTTCGGTTCGGCGGGTGTCGATCTCGCGGCGCTGAAGCGGGCGCTGCTCGACGGGTTCGCGCGTGCCGACGGCACGCCGCTCGACCGGCCGGTCAGCGGCGGCCGCTGGTTCCGCTATGCCTGCCACCGGATGAGCGACGGCGGCACGGTGATCACCCTCACCAACATCACCGCCCTCAAGCGCAGCGAGATGCGCCTGCGCGACGCGATCGACGGGATGGATATCGGCCTCGGCCTGTTCGACCAGGAGGGCAGGCTCGAACAGTACAACGACCTGCTGCTGCCGCGCGTCGCGGCGACGCATGGCGATCTGCGCGGCAAGACCGCACTGGAACTGCTGGCTCATCTCGACGCCTATATCGACGAGTACATCGAACCGGTCGACCTCGAAGCCAACAAGCGGGCCATGCTGGAGGCATTCGCGCGGGCCGACGGCGTGCCGCTCGAATTGCCGGGTATCCACGGAGAATGGTTCCGCACGGTCGCCCGCCGCACGCCGAGCGGCAGCGTCGTCGTCACGCGCACCAACATCACCGCGCTGAAGCATGCCGAGATGCGGCTCAGGCAGTCGATCGAGAGCATCGGCGACAGCTTCGCGCTGTGGGACCGCGACGAGCGGCTGGTCATGCACAACGAGAAGTTCCGCACCATGCTGGCGGGCTTTGCCGCCGCGCCCAGCCTGGTCGGCATCACCCGCGCGGCCCTGCGCCGGCTCGCCGTGCCCGAGATCGCCGAGCCGGTGGCGGCCGAGGATCCGAACGGCTGGATCGCGCTGGCGCCGCGGACCGAGGCGCCCTACGAGCTGGAAGTCAGCGGCGGGCGCACGCTGCTGATCAACAGCCGTCCGACGCCGGATGGCGGGCGCGTGATGGTCGGCACCGACATCACGGCCATGAAGCGCACCGAGATGCGGCTGCGCCAGGCGATCGAAAGCATCCCCGACGCCTTCGCGCTGTTCGACGCGCAGGGCAACCTCGCCATGCACAACACGCGGTTTCGCGAGACCTATCCGAGCTTCCGCGATGCGGGCGAGCTGACCGGGCGCAGCTTCGGCGATCTGGCCCGCCTGGTGCTGCGGGACATCGTCGATCCCACCGTCGAGGACGATGCCGAGCATTGGCTTGCGGAGCGGGTGGCCGAGCACGGCCTCGCCCAGCATCAGAGCTACGAGCGGCGCCTGACCGACGGGCGCACGCTGTGGATCAGCCGCAAGCCGACGCCCGATGGCGGCACCGTCATGGTCGCCACCGACATCTCGGCCCTGAAGCGGGCGAAGAGCTCGCTGCGCGACGCCATCGAGTCCATAGATGCCGGATTCGGCCTGTTCGACGCGCATGGCAAGCTCGTGCTGCACAACGACAGGTTCGCGCCGTCGATCCGCCGGGCGATGGGGCCGATCGTCGGGCTGCATTTCGAGGAGATCATCGAGCGCCGGCATCGCGCGGCCCGGGCCGCCGGCACGGCGGCGGCGGAGGACCCGATCGGCGAGGCGATGCTGCAATCCTTCCGGTCGCACCGTCGCGGCGCCGTCGAGTTCGAGGGCTTCAACGCGCGCTGGTACCGCCATGTCACGATGCCGGCCCGGCACGGGCGCACCGTGGTCACCATCACCGACATCTCCGACCTGAAGCGGCAGCAGGCGGAGATCGAGGCGGCAAGCGCCGCGAAGTCGGAATTCCTCGCGGTGATGAGCCATGAGATCCGCACGCCGATGAACGGCGTGATCGGCATGCTGGGCCTGGCGGAGGCCATGTCGGCCAATGCGGAGCAGGCCGGCTATCTGAGCCTCGCCCGACGCAGCGCCGACGGGCTGATGGCGATCATCGACGACATCCTCGACATCTCGAAGCTGGAAGCCGGCCGGGTCGAGCTCGAGGCGGTCGACTTCCATCTCGAGCCGGTGGTCGATGCCGTGGTCTCGCTGCTGGCGGCGCGGGCGCGGGCGCGGCGGAACGAGCTTCTGACCGAGATCGCGCCGGCGGCCTCCGGCTGGTTCCGCGGCGATCCGACACGATTGCGGCAGATCCTGTTCAACCTGGTCGGCAACGCGATCAAATTCACCGAAGGCGGCTCGATCCGGATCCAGGTGACGCGCGAAGCGGCGCGCCTCAGGTTCGAGGTGATCGATACCGGCATCGGCATCCCGCGCGAGGCCCAGGCGAAGATCTTCGATCGGTTCGTGCAGGCGGATTCGTCCACCGCGCGGCGCTATGGCGGCACCGGGCTCGGCCTTTCCATCTGCAAGCAGTTGGTCCAGCTCATGGGGGGCGAGATCGGCGTCGAGAGCGATCCGCAGACGGGCAGCCGCTTCTGGTTCGCCGTGCCGCTGCCGGCCGGCGACGCCGCCGCGATCGAGAGCACCGATGACGGCGGCAAGGCATCCGGCGGGGCGGCGCTTCGCCCGCTGCGCGTGCTGGTCGCAGAGGACAACGAGATCAACCAGGTGCTGGTGCGCAAGCTGCTGGAGCGGGCCGGCCATGTCGTCGCGCTGGCCGGCAACGGCGCCGAGGCGGTCGCGGCGGCACGCGAGAGCCGGTTCGACCTGATCCTCATGGACGTGCAGATGCCGGTGGTGGACGGGCTCGAGGCGACCCGTCAGATCCGCGACTTGGGCGGCAGCGCGGCGCGGGTGCCGATCATCGCCCTGACCGCCAATGCCCTGGTCGGCGACCGCGAGCGCTATCTGGCGGCCGGCATGGACGATCACGTGCCGAAGCCGATCGACGCCGCGCGACTGTTCGCCGCGATGGCGCATGCCGTCGACGCGCCGGCCGGCGCGGCGCCGGGGGCGGCGCAGCAGGCGGCCGGCGCCCTGCCGGTGCTCGATCGCGGCCGGCTGGACGAGATTCGGGACGTGCTCGACCGGCGCGCTTTCGACGACCTGATCGCCAGCCTGCTGCCGTCGCTGACGGCGGCCGTCGCCACCGTCGTGGCGGCCAATGCGAGCCGCGATGCCGGCGCCGTGGCCGCCGCGGCGCATTCGCTGAAGGGCGTGGCGGGGAATTTCGGCGTCTTGCGCCTGGCCGACATCGCGGAACGGATCGAACGCTGCGACCTGGGCGAAGACGCACGGGCGGCGCTGGTGCGCGAGCTCGGGGATGCGATCCGGGAGGCGACCAGGGCGCTCGACGGCCTGTCCGCCGCCGCCTGATTCCGGCGGGCGATTCCGGCGGCCGATCTCGCCGGTTCGGCCAGGTTTCCGCCGGCGGCGCGACATTTCGCACCTGCGAGCCGGAAACCTTCCCATCACCGGGAGCCGCGCCTATACTCCGGCCGTTTTCGGGGGGCGCCGAAGGCTGCTGCTCGCGTCGGGTGCGGCCGGGGCGCCGATCTAGGGTCGAATCATGCAAGCGCTGCTGGCCGAGTACCTGCCGATCCTGCTGTTTCTGGGGATCGCGGTGGGTCTGGCCCTCGTCATGATCCTGGTGTCGATCATCGCCGCCAAGCAGAGGCCGGAGGCGGAGAAGCTGTCGCCTTACGAATGCGGCTTCGAGCCGTTCGACGATTCGCGCAAGCAGTTCGACGTGCGGTTCTACCTGGTGGCGATCCTGTTCATCATTTTCGACCTGGAAGTTGCCTTCTTGTTCCCGTGGGCGGTCACGCTGGGTGAGATCGGCGTGGTCGGCTTCTGGTCGATGATGGTCTTCCTCGGCGTGCTGACCGTCGGCTTCATCTACGAGTGGAAGAAGGGAGCGCTCGAATGGGAATGAGCGCCGGCACCATTGCCCTCACCAGCGACCACGAGGCGGCGCTGAAGGCGTTCCAGGACGCGCTGGCTGACAAGGGCTATCTGGTCACCCAACTCGACAAGCTGGTCAACTGGGCCCGCACCGGCTCGCTCTGGCCGATGACCTTCGGGCTGGCCTGCTGCGCCGTCGAAATGATCCACGCCTATATGCCGCGCTACGACCTCGACCGGCTGGGCGTGGTGCCGCGCGCGAGCCCGCGGCAGTCGGACGTGATGATCGTCGCCGGCACCTTGACCAACAAGATGGCCCCGGCCTTGCGCAAGGTCTACGACCAGATGGCGGAGCCGCGCTACGTCATCTCGATGGGCTCCTGCGCCAATGGCGGCGGCTATTACCACTACAGTTATTCCGTGGTGCGCGGCTGCGACCGCATCGTGCCGGTCGATATCTACGTGCCCGGCTGCCCGCCCACGGCGGAGGCGCTGGTCTACGGCATCATGCAGCTGCAGAAGCGCATCCGCCGGGTCGAGACCATCGCCCGGTGAGGGGCAGGGGCAATCCAGGCATCGCAATGAAAGGGGCGCGAGCAACGCGTCATGGATGAGGCGCTGAACGAACTCGGCCAGCAGATTGCGCAGGCCTTCCCGACCGATGTGACCGGCTATTCGGTCAATCTCGGCGAGCTTCGCGTGGAAGCGGAGGCGGCGGCGATCGTGCGGCTGCTGGCCTGGCTGCGCGACGAGCCGTCCTGCCTGTTCCAGGTGCTGGTCGACATCACCGGCGTCGACTGGCCGGAGCGGCCGAAGCGGTTCGACGTCGTCTATCACCTGCTCAGCCTGAAACAGAATCAGCGTATACGGGTGGTGGTGCAGACCGACGAGGCGACGCCGGTCCCATCGGCGGTCGGGGTCTACTCCACCGCCAACTGGTTCGAGCGCGAAACCTGGGACATGTACGGCGTGATGTTCTCCGACCATCCCGATCTCCGCCGTCTGCTCACCGATTACGGCTTCGAGGGGCATCCGCTGCGCAAGGACTTCCCGCTCACCGGCTATGTGGAGCTGCGCTACGACGAGGAGCAGAAGCGCGTCGTCTACGAGCCGGTGACGTTGACCCAGGAATTCCGCCGCTTCGATTTCCTGAGCCCGTGGGAGGGCGCCCGCTACGTCCTGCCGGGCGACGAGAAGGCCGAGGCGCCCCCATCCGCGCCGCCCGCACCGAAGCCGGGGAGCTGAGCCATGGATGCGGTGAAGTCGGGCGAGCTCAAGATCGAGAACTACACGCTGAATTTCGGGCCGCAGCATCCGGCGGCCCACGGCGTGCTGCGCCTGGTCATGGAGCTGGACGGCGAAGTGGTGGAACGCTGCGATCCGCATATCGGGCTGCTCCACCGCGGCACCGAAAAGCTGATCGAGTACAAGACCTATCTGCAGGCGGTGCCGTATTTCGACCGGCTCGACTACGTGTCGCCGATGTGCATGGAGCATGCCTATGCGCTGGCGGTCGAGAAGCTGCTGGGGCTGGAAGTGCCACCGCGCGGGCAGTGGATCCGGGTGCTGTTCTCCGAGATCACCCGCATCCTGAACCACCTGCTCAACATCACCACGCAGGCGCTCGATGTCGGCGCCACCACGCCCGCGCTCTGGGGCTTCGAGGAGCGCGAGAAGCTGATGGAGTTCTACGAGCGCGTGTCGGGCGCCCGGCTGCACGCGGCGTATTTCCGGCCCGGCGGTGTGCACCAGGACATGCCGGCGAAGCTCGGCGACGATATCGGCGCCTATGCCCGCGGCTTCCAGAAGTTCATCGACGACCTGGAAGGCCTGCTGACCGAGAACCGCATCTTCAAGCAGCGCAATGTCGATATCGGCCTGGTCAAGCTGGAAGACGCGCTGGACTGGGGCTTCTCCGGCGTGATGCTGCGCGGCTCAGGGCTCCCGTGGGACCTGCGCAAGGCGCAGCCCTACGACATGTACGAGGAGGTCGATTTCGATATCCCGGTCGGCAAGAACGGCGACTGCTACGACCGCTATCTCTGCCGCATCGAGGAGATGCGCCAATCGGTGCGCATCATCGAGCAGTGCCTCGAGAAGATGCCGCCGGGCGAGGTGGTCACGTTGGACCGCAAGGTGGCGCCGCCCTCGCGGGCTGAGATGAAGCGCTCCATGGAGGCGCTGATCCACCACTTCAAGCTCTACACCGAGGGCTACAAGGTGCCGCCCGGCGAGACCTATGTGGCGGTCGAGGCGCCGAAGGGCGAGTTCGGCGTCTATGTCATCGCCGACGGCACCAACCGGCCGTACAAGTGCAAGATCCGCTGTCCGGACTACGCCCACCTGCAGGCGCTCGATTTCCTCTGCAAAGGGCACATGCTGGCCGACGCGCCGGCGGTGATCGGCAGCCTCGACATCGTCTTCGGCAGCATCGACCGATGAGTGGACACGACTACACGCCGACGCTTTCCAATGCGCCTTTCGCCTTCACGGCAGAGAACGAGGCGCTGGCCCAGAAGCATGTGGCGAAATATCCGCCGGGCCGGCAGCAGAGCGCGGTCATGCCGCTGCTCGACATCGCGCAGCGCCAGATCGGCGGCTGGCTGACCGAGCCGGCGATCCGCTACATCGCGGGCTTCCTCGGCATGCCGGAGATCCGGGTGTGGGAGGTGGCGTCCTTCTACACCATGTACAACCTGCAGCCGATCGGCCGGCACCATGTGCAGGTCTGCACCACGACGCCGTGCTGGCTGCGCGGCTCCGGCGATATCGTCCAGGCCTGCGAGAAGCATCTCGGCATCAAGGTGGGCGAGACCACCGCCGACGGCATGTTCACGTTGAAGGAAGTCGAGTGCCTCGGCGCCTGCGTCAACGCCCCGATGATGCAGATCGGCGACGAGTATTACGAGGACCTGACGCCGGAGACGGCGGTGAAGGTGCTGAAGCAGCTCGCCGCCGGCGAGACGCCGAAGCCCGGCACGCAGTCCGGTCGCCACACCTCCGAGCCCGCGGGCGGCGCGACCACCCTTACGTCAATCAACCGTCCTGCCGAGTAGTGCCCAGATGCTGAAGGACCAGGACCGCATCTTCACCAACCTCTACGGCTTCGACGACTGGCGCCTGGAAGCGGCGCGGCGGCGCGGCGACTGGGATGGCACCAAGGCCATCATGGAGAAGGGGCAGGACTGGATCATCGACGAGATGAAAGCCTCGGGCCTGCGCGGCCGCGGCGGCGCCGGCTTCCCCACCGGCGTGAAATGGTCGTTCATGCCGAAGAAGTCGGACGGCCGGCCGAGCTATCTCGTGGTCAATGCCGACGAGGGCGAGCCCGGCACCTGCAAGGACCGCGACATGATGCGCCACGACCCGCACAAGCTGGTCGAGGGCTGCCTGCTTGCGGGTTTCGCCATGCGCGCCGTTGCCGCCTACATCTATATCCGCGGCGAGTTCCACCGCGAGGGCAACATCCTGGAGGCGGCGATCCAGGAGGCCTATGACGCCGGCCTGCTCGGCAGGAATGCCTGCGGCTCCGGCTACGATTTCGACGTCTTCGTGCATCGCGGCGCCGGCGCCTATATCTGCGGCGAGGAGACCGCGCTGATCGAGAGCCTGGAAGGCAAGAAGGGCCAGCCGCGGCTCAAGCCACCTTTCCCGGCCAATATGGGCGTCTGGGGCTGCCCGACCACGGTGAACAATGTCGAGAGCATCGCGGTCGCGCCGACCATCCTGCGCCGCGGCGGCGCCTGGTTCGCAGCGCTCGGCCGCCCCAATAACACCGGCACCAAGGTGTTCTGCATCTCCGGCCACGTGAACAAGCCGTGCAACGTGGAAGAGGAGATGGGCGTCTCCCTGAAGGAGTTGATCGAGAAGCATGCTGGCGGCGTGCGCGGCGGCTGGGACAATCTGCTGGCGATCATCCCCGGCGGCTCGTCCGTGCCGATGATCCCGAAATCGATCTGCGACACCGTGCTGATGGATTTCGATTCTCTGCGCGCGGTGAAGTCGGGCCTCGGCACCGCCGCGGTGATCGTGATGGACAAGTCGACCGACCTGGTGAAGGCGATCGCGCGCCTGTCGGAATTCTACAAGCACGAGAGCTGCGGCCAGTGCACGCCCTGCCGCGAAGGCACCGGCTGGATGTGGCGGGTGATGGAGCGGCTGGTGAGGGGCGACGCGGAGCCTGCGGAGATCGACCTGCTGCTCGAAGTCACCACCCAGGTCGACGGCCACACGATCTGCGCGCTGGGCGATGCGGCCGCCTGGCCGATCCAGGGCCTGATCCGGCATTTCCGACCCGAGCTCGAACGGCGCATCGCGGCGGCCAAGCCGTCGCGCGCCGCGTAAGGATAAGCGTCCATGCCCAAGCTCACGATCGACGGCAAGGAGATCACGGTCGAGCCCGGCACGACGGTGCTGCAGGCCTGTGAGCAGCTTGGCATCGAGATCCCGCGCTTCTGCTATCACGAGCGCCTGTCGATCGCCGGCAATTGCCGCATGTGCCTGGTGGAGCAGGAGAAGGCGCCGAAGCCGATCGCGTCCTGCGCCATGCCGGTGATGGACAACATGGTGATCCACACCGACACGCCGCTGGTGAAGAAGGCGTGCGAAGGGGTGATGGAGTTCCTGCTGATCAATCATCCGCTCGATTGCCCGATCTGCGACCAGGGCGGCGAATGCGACCTGCAGGACCAGGCCATGGGCTATGGCCGGGGCTCGAGCCGATTCCACGAGAACAAGCGGGCGGTGAAGGACAAGTATATCGGCCCGCTGGTCAAGACGATCATGACGCGGTGCATCCACTGCACCCGCTGCATCCGCTTCTCCACCGAGGTGGCCGGTGTGGAGGAGCTCGGCGCGGTCGGCCGCGGCGAGGACATGCAGATCACCACCTATCTCGAGAAGGCGATGACCTCCGAGATGCAGGGCAATGTGATCGATCTCTGCCCGGTCGGTGCGCTGACATCGAAACCCTATGCCTTCAGCGCGCGGCCCTGGGAGCTGCGCAAGACCGAATCTGTCGACGTGATGGACGCGCTCGGCTCCAACGTGCGCATCGATGCCCGTGGCACCGAGGTGATGCGCGTGCTGCCGCGCACCAACGACGACGTCAACGAGGAGTGGATCTCCGACAAGACCCGCTTCGCCTGCGACGGGCTGAAGCGCCAGCGCCTCGACACGCCCTATGTGCGCCGTGACGGCAAGCTGAAGCCGGCGAGCTGGGCCGAGGCTTTCGATGCCATTGCCGCGCGCCTCAATGGCGTTGCCGGCGCGAAGATCGCGGCCATTGCCGGCGATCTTTGCGACGCCGAGAGCATGCTGCTGCTGAAGGAGCTGATGGCATCGCTCGGCTCGGCCAACATCGACTGCCGGCAGGACGGCGCCAGGCTCGATCCGAAGAATCGCGCCGGCTGGCTGTTCAACTCCACCATTGCCGGCATCGAGCAGGCCGATGCGCTGCTGCTGGTCGGCTGCAACCCGCGCAAGGAGGCGGCGGTGCTCAACGCCCGCATCCGCAAGCGCTATCTGGCCGGTGGCTTCAAGGCGGCGAGCATCGGGCCGAAGGCGGATCTGACCTTCGCCTGCGAGGATCTCGGCAACGATCCCAAATTGATCGAGCAGATCGCCGCGGGCGCGCATCCCTTCGCCGAAATCTTGAAGGCGGCGAAACGCCCGATGGTCATCGTCGGCATGGCCGCGCTGGCGCGGGCGGACGGCGCCGCGCTGCTGCCCGCCGTGCAGAAGCTCGCCGAGGCCTGCAACCTGATCCAGGAAGGCTGGAACGGCTTCAACGTGCTGCACAACGCAGCGGCGCGGGTCGGCGGGCTGGAGATCGGCTTCGTGCCGGGCGAGGGCGGGCGCGATGTCGCCGGCATCCTGGACGGCGCGGCCAAGGGTCAGATCGAGGTGGTCTACCTGCTCGGCGCCGACGAAATCGACACGAACCGTCTCGGCAAGGCCTTCGTCATCTATCAGGGCCATCACGGCGATCGCGGCGCGCATCGCGCCGACGTGATCCTGCCGGGCGCCGCCTATACCGAGAAGGACGGCACCTACGTCAATCTCGAAGGCCGGGCCCAGCGCGGCCGCCGCGCCGTGCTGCCGCCGGGCGATGCGCGCGAGGACTGGACCATCCTGCGGGCGCTGTCGGAGCGGCTCGGCAAGACGCTGCCCTACAACACGATCGGTGCGGTGCGCGAGAAGCTCGCCGCCGTGGCACCTTGCTTCGCCAGGGTCGACCGTCTCGTGTCGGCCAGCTGGGCGGTGAGCGCGGGCGGCGGCGCAATCGAGGCGGCGCCGTTCCAGCCGGCGGTCGCCGATTTCTATCTGACCAACCCGGTCGCGCGGGCCTCGCGCACCATGGCGGAGTGCAGCGCGCTGGCGGCCGGCCGCATGCCCGAAAAAGGGACCGGCACCCATGGATGAGCTCTGGTCCGGCTATCTCCTGCCCGGCGGGATCATTGTCGCTCAGATCCTGGCGCTGCTGGTGCCGTTGCTGGTGATCGTCGCATTCCTGACCCTGTTCGAACGCAAGGTGATGGCGGCGATGCAGCTGCGCCTCGGGCCCAACGTGGTCGGCCCGTTCGGCATCCTGCAGCCCTTCGCCGACGCGCTGAAGATGATCTTCAAGGAGACGATCATCCCGACCGGCGCCAACAAGGTGATCTTCCTCGCCGCGCCGATGCTGACCTTCATCCTGGCGATGATCGCCTGGGCGGTGATTCCGGTCGGCGCCGGCCTCGTCATCGCCAATATCAATGTCGGCGTGCTCTACCTGTTCGCGATCTCCTCGCTCGGCGTCTACGGCATCGTCATGGCCGGCTGGTCGTCGAATTCGCGCTATCCGTTCCTGGCGGCGCTGCGCTCGGCCTCGCAGATGGTGTCCTACGAAGTCTCCATGGGCTTCATCATCATCTCGGTGCTGCTCTGCGTCGGCTCGCTCAACCTGTCGAAGATCGTGGAGGCGCAACGGACCGTGTGGTTCGCGCTGCCGCTGTTCCCGATGTTCATCATCTTCTTCATCTCGACCTTGGCCGAGACCAACCGGCATCCTTTCGACCTGCCGGAGGCGGAATCGGAGCTCGTCGCCGGCTACCAGGTCGAATACTCGTCGATGTCCTTCGGCCTCTTCATGCTCGGCGAATACGCCAACATGATCCTGATGTGCGGCATGACCACCGTGCTGTTCCTCGGCGGCTGGCTGGCCCCGTATCCGCTGCCGACCCCGGTCTGGATGGGACCGTTCTGGTTTGCGCTCAAGGTCACGCTGCTGCTCTTCGTCTTCATCTGGGTGCGCGCGACACTGCCGCGCTACCGGTACGACCAGCTGATGCGGCTCGGCTGGAAGGTGTTCCTGCCGTTCTCGCTCGCCTGGCTGGTTCTGACGGCGGCGGTGCTGGTCTATTTCGATCTCGCGCCGAAGACGGTGATGTGAGATGAGCATGACGCGCGAGCTTGCAACGAGAGGTCGCCTCACTATGGTGCGGCGCCAAACGGGAACCGGCCCTGTCGCGCCGGTCCGGAGGTAGGCCATGGCGATGTTCGACCGCGGCGCGCGGACCATCTTCCTGAGCGAGCTGGTCTCCGGCTTGGCGCTGACCTTCAGCTACATGTTCCGGAAGAAGGCGACCATCAACTATCCGTTTGAGAAGGGGCCGCTCTCGCCCCGCTTCCGCGGCGAGCATGCGCTGCGCCGCTATCCGAACGGAGAAGAGCGCTGCATCGCCTGCAAGCTCTGCGAGGCGATCTGCCCGGCCCAGGCGATCACCATCGAGGCCGAGCCGCGCGAGGACGGCTCGCGCCGCACCACGCGCTACGACATCGACATGACCAAGTGCATCTATTGCGGCTTCTGCCAGGAGGCCTGCCCGGTGGATGCGATCGTCGAGGGGCCGAATTTCGAGTTCGCCACCGAGACGCGGGAAGAGCTGTTCTACGACAAGGCCAAGCTGCTGGCGAACGGCGAACGGTGGGAGCGGCAGCTCGCCGCCAACATCGCGGCCGACGCGCCGTACCGCTGAGCCGGAAGCGGGGGACACAAGGGGACCATGATCGTCCAGGCGCTCGCCTTCTACCTGTTCGCCGCCGTCACGGTGGCCGCCGGCTTCATGGTGATCGCCGCGCGCAACCCCGTGCATTCCGTGCTGTTCCTGATCCTCGCCTTCTTCAACGCGGCGGGGCTGTTCGTGCTGCTCGGCGCCGAGTTCCTGGCGATGATCCTGGTCATCGTCTATGTCGGCGCCGTCGCCGTGCTGTTCCTGTTCGTCGTCATGATGCTCGACATCAACTTCGCGGAGCTGCGCGAGGGCTTCCTCAACTACCTGCCGATCGGCCTGGTGATCGGCGGCATCCTGCTGGTCGAGCTGTTCCTGGTGCTGGGCGCCTGGGCGATCGCGCCGGAGGCGGCGAAGTTCGCGTCCACGCCGACGCCGCCGGTCGAGCAGATCGCCAATACGCATGCGATCGGCCAGGTGCTCTACACCAAATACATGTTCGCATTCCAAGTGTCGGGCCTGATCCTGCTGGTCGCCATGATCGGCGCCATCGTGCTGACCTTGCGCGTGCGCGAAGGCGTCAGGAAGCAGCGCATCTCCGTGCAGGTTTCCCGCACCCGCGAGGAAGCGGTGGCGCTGCGCAAGGTCGAGCCGAGGCAGGGCGTGTGATGACCATCGGGCTCGGGCACTATCTGACCGTCGCGGCGATCCTGTTCACGCTCGGGATATTCGGCATCTTCCTGAACCGGAAGAACGTCATCATCATCCTGATGTCGGTCGAGCTGATGCTGCTCGCCGTCAATATCAACCTGGTCGCCTTCTCCGCCTTCCTCGGCGACCTGGTGGGCCAGGTCTTCGCCCTCTTCGTGCTCACCGTCGCGGCCGGCGAGGCGGCGATCGGCCTTGCCATCCTGGTGGTCTATTTCCGCAACCGCGGCTCGATCGAGGTCGAGGACGTCAACATGATGAAGGGCTGAGCGCGTGTACGCCGCCATCGTCTTCCTGCCGCTGATCGCCGCCATCGTCGCCGGCCTGTTCGGGCGCTTTCTGGGCGACCGGGGATCGCAGATCGTCACCTGCGGCGCCGTCATCACCTCGGCGCTGCTCTCCATCGTCGCGTTCTTCAAGGTGGTGATCGGCCACCAGCCGACCACGGTGATGCTGTTCGACTGGATCGTCGCCGGCGACCTGCAGATCGCCTGGGCGCTGCGCATCGACCAGCTGACCTCGGTCATGCTGATCGTGGTCAACGTGGTCAGCGCCGTCGTGCATGTCTACTCGGTCGGCTACATGGCGGAAGATCCGCACAAGCCGCGCTTCATGGCCTATCTGTCGCTGTTCACCTTCGCCATGCTGATGCTGGTGACCGCCGACAATTTCGTGCAGATGTATTTCGGCTGGGAGGGCGTGGGCCTCGCCTCCTACCTCTTGATCGGCTTCTGGTACGAGCGGCCCTCGGCGAATGCGGCGGCGATCAAGGCCTTCGTGGTCAACCGGGTCGGCGATTTCGGCTTCGCGCTCGGGATCTTCGGCGTCTACCTGGCGTTCGGCTCGGTCGATTTCGCCACCGTGTTCAAGGCCTCGCCCGACATGGCGGGCAAGACGTTCCACTTCCTGTCCTGGGACGTGGACATCATGAACACGCTCTGCCTGCTGCTGTTCCTCGGCGCCATGGGGAAGTCGGCGCAGGTGCCGCTGCACACCTGGCTGCCCGACGCGATGGAGGGCCCGACGCCGGTGTCGGCCCTGATCCATGCCGCGACCATGGTGACGGCCGGCGTCTTCATGGTGGCGCGCTGCTCGCCGATGTTCGAGATGGCGCCGTTCGCGCTCAACGTGGTGGCGGCGGTCGGCGCCTTCACCGCCTTCTTCGCGGCGACCATCGGTCTGGTGCAGAACGACATCAAGCGGGTGATCGCTTATTCCACCTGCTCGCAGCTGGGTTACATGTTCTTCGCCGCCGGCGTCTCGGCCTATCCGGTGGCGATTTTCCACCTGTTCACCCATGCCTTCTTCAAGGCGCTGCTGTTCCTCGGCGCCGGCTCGGTCATCCACGCGATGCATCACGAGCAGGACATGCGCCACATGGGCGGGCTCTGGTCGAAGATCAGGCAGACCTATGTGCTGATGTGGATCGGGTCCCTGGCGCTGGCCGGGGTGCCGTTCTTCGCCGGCTACTACTCCAAGGACGCGATCCTCGAATCCGCCTTCGCGGCGAATTCCGGCGTCGGCGACTTCGCCTTCGCCATGGGCCTCGCCGCCGCCGTGCTGACCGCCTTCTATTCCTGGCGGCTGATCTTCATGACCTTCCACGGCCATCCGCACGACCATCACCATTTCGAGGCGGCGCATGAGAGCCCGCCCGTCATGCTGATCCCGCTCTATGTGCTGGCCGCCGGCGCGGTGCTGGCGGGCATCGTCTTCGCCGGCATGATGACCGGGCACCACTGGCAGGAATTCTGGGGCAGCTCGATCTACGTCGCCGAGAACCACAAGGTGATGGCGACATTCCACGACGTGCCGCTCTGGGTGAAGCTCGCGCCGGTGGCGGCGGGCGTGCTCGGCATCGCCGTCGCCTACTGGATGTATATCCGCGACCGCCGGGTGCCGGCCGGCCTCGCGGCGCGCAACGAGCCGCTGTACAGGTTCCTGCTCAACAAGTGGTACTTCGACGAGCTGTACGACTGGGCGCTGGTGCGCCCCGCGATGCGGCTCGGCCGTCTGTTGTGGAAGGGCGGCGACGGAAGGGTGATCGACGGCCTCGGCCCCGACGGCGTCTCGGCCACGGTGATCCGGGTGACCAGGCGCGTGGTCCTGCTGCAGACCGGCTATGTCTATCACTACGCCTTCGCGATGCTGATCGGAGTCGCCGCCTTCGTCACCTGGTACTTCGCGGTAGGGCACTGATCGATGACCTGGCCGCTGCTTTCCACCGTCACCTTCCTGCCGCTGGTCGGCGTTCTCTTCATCCTGCTGTTCATCCGCGAGGACAGCGAGCTCGCCAAGCGCAACATCCGCATGGTGGCGCTGTGGACCACGATCATCACCTTCGCGGTGAGCCTGCTGATCTGGAAGGATTTCGATCCGCGCACCGCCGATTTCCAGTTCGTCGAGCGGGGCGAGTGGATCGGCGCCGGCATCGCCTATCACATGGGCGTGGACGGCATCTCGATGTTCTTCGTGCTGCTGACCACCTTCCTGATGCCGATCTGCATCCTGGCCAGCTGGGATGCGATCGAGACCCGCGTCAAGGAATACATGATCGCGTTCCTGGCGATGGAGACGCTGATGATCGGCGTCTTCTGCGCGCTCGACGTGGTGCTGTTCTATCTCTTCTTCGAGGCCGGCCTGATCCCGATGTTCCTGATCATCGGCGTGTGGGGCGGGCAGCGGCGGATCTACGCCACCTTCAAGTTCTTCCTCTACACCCTGCTCGGCTCGGTGCTGATGCTGCTCGCCATCCTGGCGCTCTACCTCAAGGCGGGGACCACCGACATCCCGACCCTGATCCAGCTGGCGGGCGAGGGGAAGCTCTACGCGGCCGACGTGCAGAAATGGCTCTGGCTCGCCTTCTTCGCCTCCTTCGCGGTCAAGGTGCCGATGTGGCCGGTGCATACCTGGCTGCCGGACGCGCATGTGGAGGCGCCGACGGCGGGCTCGGTCATCCTGGCCGGCGTGCTGTTGAAGATGGGCGGCTACGGCTTCCTCCGCTTCTCCATCCCGATGTTCCCGGAGGCGAGCGCCTACTTCACGCCGCTGGTCTTCGCGCTCTCGGTCGTCGCGGTGATCTACACCTCGCTGGTGGCGCTGATGCAGGAGGACATGAAGAAGCTGATCGCCTATTCCTCGGTCGCCCATATGGGCTTCGTGACGATCGGCATCTTCACCTTCACCGCGGCGGGCCTGCAGGGCGGCATCCTGCAGATGCTGTCGCACGGCATCGTCTCCGGCGCGCTCTTCCTTTGCGTCGGCGTGGTCTATGACCGGCTGCACACGCGCGAGATCGCCCGCTATGGCGGGCTGGTCAAGAACATGCCGAAATACGCCTTCGTCTTCATGGTGTTCACCATGGCGACGATCGGCCTGCCGGGCACTTCCGGCTTCGTCGGCGAGTTCCTGATCCTGCTCGGCGCCTTCAAGGTGTCGACCTGGGTCGCGGCGCTCGCCTGCACCGGCATCATTCTCGGCGCCGCCTACAGCCTGTGGCTCTATCGCCGGGTGGTGTTCGGCACGCTGACGCGCGACGAGCTGAAGAAGATGGTCGACCTCAGCCCGCGCGAGATCGCGATCTTCGCGCCGCTGCTGCTGGTGGTGTTCTGGATGGGCGTCTGGCCGGATCCCTTCCTCAAGGTCATGCAGGTCTCGGTCGACAACCTGATCGAGCAGCATCTCGCGGCGCTCGAGACCGCCAAGAAACTGGCCGGGATGTAGGAGGCGAAGATGATCGCCGATATCGCCCTCGCCCTGCCGGAGATCTTCCTCGCCGTCGCCGCCATGGTGCTGCTCGTGTTCGGCGTCTATGCCGGCGAGAAGTCGACCCGCTTCGTCGCGACGGCCGCCATCGTCGCGCTCGCCGCCGCCATCGTGCTGGTGCTGGGCCGGCAGGCCGCGACCGGCTTCGGCGGCATGTTCGTCGTGGATGCCTTCGGCAGCTTCGCCAAGATCCTGATCCTGGTCGGCACCGGCCTCGCCATCGCCATGTCGCTCGGCTATCTGCGCGACCAGGGCATCGAGCGGTTCGAGTTCCCGGTCCTGCTGATGCTCTCCACGATCGGCATGATGATCATGGTCTCGGCCGGCGACCTGATCGCGCTCTATCTCGGCCTCGAGCTGCAGTCGCTCGCCATCTATGTCTGCGCGGCGTTCAAGCGGGATTCGACGCGCTCGACCGAGGCCGGGCTGAAATACTTCGTCCTCGGCGCGCTCTCCTCCGGCATGCTGCTCTACGGCGCCTCGCTGGTCTACGGCTTCGCCGGCACCACCAGCTTCGCCGGCCTCGCCCAGGTGCTGCAGGGCGGTGGCACGCCGATCGGGGTGCTGGTCGGCTTGGTCTTCATCGCCGCCGGCATCGCCTTCAAATGCTCGGCCGCGCCGTTCCATATGTGGACGCCCGACGTCTACGAGGGCGCGCCGACGCCGGTCACCTCGTTCATGGCGGCGGCGCCGAAGGTGGCCGCGATCGCGCTCTTCATGCGGGTCTTCCTGGTGCCGTTCGGCGGCATGGTGGAGGAGTGGCGGCAGATCATCGTGGTGATCGCGGTGCTCTCGATGGTGCTCGGCGCCTTCGCCGCCATCGGACAGAGCAACATCAAGCGGCTGATGGCCTATTCCTCGATCGGCCATGTCGGCTACGCCCTGATCGGTCTCGCTGCCGCGAACCAGGAAGGCGTGCGCGGCGTGCTGATCTACCTCGCGATCTATCTCGCGATGAATGTCGGCACGTTCGGCGTCATTCTCTGCATGCGCCGGGCCACCGGCTACAGCGAAGAGATTTCCGACCTTGCCGGCCTCGCCCGCACGCGGCCGGGACTGGCGGCGGCGATGGCCGTCTTCATGTTCTCGCTCGCCGGGGTGCCGCCGCTCGCCGGTTTCTTCGGCAAGTTCTACGTCTTCATGGCGGCGGTGAATGCCGGGCTCTACGTGCTGGCGGTGATCGGCGTGGTGACCAGCGTGGTCGGCGCCTACTACTACCTCCGCATCGTCAAGCTGATGTATTTCGACGCGCCGGCCGAGCCCTTCGCGGCCAATACCGACCGCGGCGTCGGCGTCGTCACCGTGGCGGCGGGTCTGTTCACGCTCTTCTTCTTCGTCTATCCGGCGCCGATCGTCGCCGGCGCGCAGATCGCCGCGCGGGCCCTGCTGCCGTGATCGCCCTGCCGGCCGGCTATCAGCTGGCCGCCTATGACACGATCGGCAGCACCAATGACGAGGCGCTGAGGCTGGCCGAGGCGGGCGCGCCGGCCGGCACGGTGGTCTGGGCCAAGGCGCAATCGGGCGGGCGCGGACGGTCGGGCCGGGGCTGGGCGTCGCCGCCGGGCAATGCCTATTTCTCGCTGCTGCTGCGCCCCGCGGTTCCTGCGGCCGAAGCCGCAAGCCTCTCCTTCCTCGCCGCCGTTGCCGTGGCGGAGGCCTTCGAGGCCCTGCTGGCGCCCGGCAAGGCCGTTGCCTGCAAATGGCCGAACGACGTGCTGATCGACGCCCGCAAGGCGGTCGGCATCCTGCTGCAGTCGCGGCTCGGCACCTCCGGCATAGTGGAGGCACTGGTGGTCGGCATCGGTACCAATGTTGCGACCAGGCCGGAAGGCACCGAATGGCCGGCCACGTCGCTGTCGGCGGAGGGCTATGCCGGCGGTGTCGAGGCGGTGGTGGCGGCCGAGGTGGCGGCGCTCGACCGCTGGCTCGGGCGCTGGCGGGCGGAGGGCTTCGCGCCGGTCCGCGCGGCCTGGCTGGCGCGCGCCCATGCGCTCGGCCGCCGTATCCGGGCCCGTACCGGTAGCCACGAGCTGCATGGTACCTTCGAGGGGCTGGACGCGGCCGGCGCCCTGCTGCTTGCCGGCGATGACGGGAAGCGCCATGTCATCACGGCCGGCGAAGTCTTCCCTGTGGGCTGAATCATGCTGCTTGCCATCAACGCCAACAACACCAACACCAAGTTCGCCGTGTTCGACGGCGAGCGGATCGTCGGCGAATGGCGCCAGCACACCACCGCCCTGCGCACCGGCGACGAGCATGCCGTCTGGCTGTTCCAGCTGATGGCGATCGAGAAGATCGATCCGGCATCGATCACCGCCACGATCATCGGCAGCGTGGTGCCGCAGGCGACCTTCAATCTGCGCCGGCTCTGCACCCGTTACTTCAATTCCGAGCCGATGGTGCTGGGCGAGCCCGGTATGAATTACGGCATCGAGGTGAAGGGCGCCGGGGCCGGTGCCGACCGCATCTGCAATACCGTCGGCGCGGGGGTGATGTTTCCGCAGCAGCCGATGATCGTGGTGGATTTCGGCACCGCCACCACCTTCGACGTGGTGGACGAGCAGGGTGCCTATTGCGGCGGCGTCATCGCGCCGGGCATCAACCTTTCGATCGAGGCGCTGGTCAACGCCACGGCGCTGCTGCCGCGCATCGTGGTCGAGCGCCCGAAGCAGGTGATCGGCACCAACACGGTCGCCTGCATGCATTCCGGGGTGTTCTGGGGCTATGTCGGCCTGATCGAGGGCATCGTCGCCCGCATCAAGGCGGAGTTCGGCCGGCCCATGAAGGTGATCTCCACCGGCGGCCTTGCCCCGGTATTCGACGGCTCGACCGGCGGGGTGATCGAGCAGGTCATCCCCGACATTACCATGCGCGGCCTGTTCGAGATCTGGCGGCGGAACGGCGGCCGCCTGTGAGCGCCACCGACACACGGGACGGCGGCCTGGTCTTCCTGCCGCTCGGCGGCGCCGGCGAGATCGGCATGAACCTGTCGCTCTACGGCCATGCCGGCAAATGGCTGATGGTCGATCTCGGCATCACCTTCGCCGACGAGACGCTGCCCGGGATCGACATCCTGATGCCGGACCCCGCCTTCATCGAGGGCGAGCGCGACGACCTGGTGGCGCTGGTGCTGACGCATGCTCATGAGGATCATCTCGGCGCCGTGCCGCATCTCTGGCCGAGGCTGCGCTGTCCGGTCTATGCGACACGCTTCGCCGCGGCCCTGCTGCACCGCAAGCTGGTGGATGCCGGGCTCGAGGACGAGGTCGAGGTGCGGCTCTACGAGCCGGGCGACGTGCTCGACATCAAGCCGTTCCGCGTGACGCCCATCGGCATCACCCATTCGATCCCGGAATCCATGGCGCTGGCGATTGAGACCGCGGCCGGCACGGTGCTGCATACCGGCGACTGGAAGCTCGACGAGACGCCGCTGGTCGGCCCCGCCACCGACCGCGAGGCGCTGCAGAAATTCGGCGACATGAGCGTGCTGGCGCTGGTCTGCGATTCCACCAACGTCTTCAACAAGGGCAGGTCGGGCTCGGAGGCGGCGGTGCGCGAGGGCCTGCTCGACCTGCTGAAGGACAAGCCGGGCCGTATCGCCGTCACCACCTTCGCCTCCAATGTCGCGCGGTTCGAGACCGTGGCGCATGTGTCGCGGGAGCTGGACCGCCATCTCGTCATCGTCGGCCGATCGCTTTGGCGCATCCACGACGCGGCGCGCGAGGCGGGCTATCTGCGCGACCTGCCACCGGTCCTGTCGGAGCGCGATTTCGGCGACCTGCCGCGCGACAAGGTGCTGCTGCTCTGCACCGGCTGCCAGGGCGAGGTTCAGGGTGCCATGGCGCGCATCGCCAACGGTGACCACCGCCATGTCCACCTCTCGCCCGGCGACACGGTGGTGTTCTCCTCGCGCATCATCCCGGGAAACGAGCGGACGCTGTTTTCGCTGCACAACAAGCTGGCCCGCGCCGGCATCGAGGTGGTGACCGAGAAGGATCACTTCGTGCACGTCTCCGGCCACCCTGCGCGGGAGGAGCTGGCCGAGATGTACCGCCTGATCCGCCCGCGCGTCGCGGTGCCGGTGCATGGCGAGGCGCGGCACCTGGCCGAGCATGCCGCCTTCGCCAAGTCGCTGCAGGTGCCGCAGGCGGTGATCCTGAACAACGGCGACGTGCTGAGGCTCGGACCCGGCGAGCCTGCGGTCGCGGGCGAGGTGCCGGCCGGCCGGCTCGCCCTCGACGGCGATGCCGATCTGATCGCGCCGGAGGGCGAGCTGGTGCGGCGCCGGCGCCGGCTGATGTACAACGGCGTCGCGGTGGCGAACCTGGTATTCGACCCCCAGGGCGATCTGGAGACCGAGCCGGCGATCACCCTGGTCGGCGTGGCCGAGGACGAGAGCGACGGCTTCGAGGATGAGGTCGCCGATTCCGTTGCTCGGGCGGTCGAAGGCCTGCCGGGACGCATGCGCTTCGACGACGACAAGGTGATCGAGAGCGCGACCAAGGCGTTGCGCGCGGCGGTCCGTCGACGCATCGACCGTCGCCCGCATGTCGAGATCCGTATTGCACGGGTACGATAAGAGGCTCAGGTGAACTGGTACACCGGCGTCATGACCTACATCATCATCTGGTGGTGCGTGCTGTTCGCCGTGCTGCCGATCGGCGTGCGCACGCCGGAGGAGGCCGGCGTCGACGCGGTGCCCGGCCAAGTCCCGAGCGCCCCGATCCGCCCGCGGCTGGTGATGAAGGCCCTGCTGACGACGGCGATCGCCAGCGTGCTGTTCGCCGCTTTCTGGTTTGTGCAGGATCGCGACCTGTTCGGTCTTGGCGCGTTCTGGAAGGGGAAGTGAACCCGGCGGAAACCCGCATCGCCGACATCCTGCGGCGCGATCCGGTGCTGCAGCGGGCGCTGCCGGCGCTCGCCGGCCTGGCACTGCCGGATGCCTGGATCGGTGCCGGCGCTGTCCGCAATCCGGTTTTCGACCATCTGCACGAGCTCGCGCCGCAACCGCTCGCCGATATCGATGTCGCCTGGTTCGATCCGGACGACGCCTCGGCCGAGCGCGACGCCGCCATCGAAGCCGAGTTGCGCCGGCAGGCGCCGGGCCTGCCATGGTCGGTGCACAACCAGGCGCGCATGCACCGGCGCAATGGGCATGCGCCCTATGCCGGCGCCGTGCACGCGATCGGCCATTGGGTGGAGACGGTGACCGCCGTCGCGGCGCGACTCGACTGTCGCGGCGGCATCGAGATCGCAGCGCCGCACGGGGTCGACGACCTGCTGGCCCTGGTGCTGCGGCCGGTGCCGGCCTATCGCGACCGGCTCGACGTCTTCTATGCCCGCATTGCCGCCAAAGGCTGGATTCGCCGCTGGCCCCGGTTAACGGTCCGTCTCTGAGGGCAAAAAGAAAGCGCAAGACCCATCCGGGGGCTTGCGCTATTGCCATCTGGCAATGAACCCTTCTTGTTCCATCCGGCCGCCCATGGCGAACGACCGTTGGTCGGGCTTTTCCTCCCAAGACTTGGGCCACCGGGAAACTGCCCGGAGACACTATTTATCGCTGGAAAAATTAGTCGAGTCCGGGCAGCAAGTCATCAAGATTCTTTCGCTGGTTATGGCAGTTGTGGTTATTTTATTTCCTGATCCGCTGCGCGCGCAGCCGCTGGAAGTCGTCGTGGTTGGACGCGACACCTGCCGGGCCTTGACCGCCCACCGCCCGGCGCCCGGCGTCGAATACAAGCCGGGAGTCGACGTGCAGGGGCGCCCGGTGGCACCGGCCGACCTGCCGGCCGAGGCGGCGGCGGGGCCCGACGAGGTGCGGGTGGCGCTGAAGCGCGACCTCGCCATCGGTACCGGCAGCCTTGGTGCCTCCGAGATCGTGGTCGGCGAGGTTGCGGTCGATCTCAAGACCGGCAAGGCCATGCTGAACGGCAAGCCGCTGGACCAGGCCTTCGAATCCGACGTCGTGGCGGCCTGCCGCCGGCGCTGAGGGTTTCGTTGCGGCCCAACCGGGGGCCACGTAAATAGTTGCGGACCCGTCCCGTATCGGATGCCGCAATGCGCTTGAGCCGCTTCTTCCTGCCCGTCCTGAAAGAGAACCCGAGCGAGGCGCAGATCGTCTCGCACCGGCTGATGCTGCGCGCGGGCATGATCCGCCAGGCCTCGGCCGGCATCTATTCCTGGCTGCCGCTTGGCTTCCGGGTGCTGAAGAAGATCGAGCAGATCGTGCGCGAGGAGCAGGACGCGGCCGGCTGCAACGAGCTGCTGATGCCGACCATCCAGTCGGCCGATCTGTGGCGCGAGAGCGGCCGCTACGACGATTACGGCAAGGAGATGCTGCGCCTCCAGGATCGGCACGAGCGCGACATGCTCTATGGCCCGACCAACGAGGAGCTGATCACCGACATCTTCCGCAAGGAGGTGAAGAGCTACAAAAACCTGCCGATGCTGCTCTATCACATCCAATGGAAGTTCCGCGACGAGGTGCGCCCGCGCTTCGGCATCATGCGCGGCCGCGAGTTCCTGATGAAGGACGCCTATTCCTTCGATCTCGACCAGGCCGGCGCGCGCCGCGCCTACAACAAGATGTTCGTCGCCTATCTGCGCACCTTCGCTCGCATGGGCCTGAAGGCGATTCCGATGCAGGCCGATACCGGGCCGATCGGCGGCGATCTCTCGCACGAATTCATCATCCTGGCCGAGACCGGCGAGAGCGCGGTGTTCTGCGACAAGGCACTGGTCGAGCGCGACGTGCTGTCGGAAGCGGTCGACTACGACGCCGACCTGCAGCCGATGGTCGACAGCTGGACGTCAGCCTATGCGGCGACCGACGAGAAGCACGACGCGGCGCGGTTCAATGCCATTCCGGCCGAGCGCCAGGTCTCCGCCCGCGGCATCGAGGTCGGCCATATCTTCTATTTCGGCACCAAGTACTCGGGCCCGTTGAAAGCCGAGGTGGCCGGGCCGAACGGCGAGATGGTCACTGTCCACGGCGGTTCCTACGGCATCGGCGTATCGCGGCTGTTGGGCGCCATCATCGAGGCGAGCCACGACGATGCCGGCATCATCTGGCCGGACAGCGTGGCGCCGTTCGATGTCGGCATCGTCGACCTGAAGCCGGACGATGCGGCTTGCGCGAAACTCGGCGCGGAGCTTGAGAGCAAGCTGAAGGCGGCGGGAAAGGACGTGCTCTACGACGACAGCGCCGACCGCGCCGGCGCGAAGTTCGCCACCATGGACCTGATCGGACTGCCCTGGCAGGTGACCGCGGGGCCCCGCGGTGCGAAGGCCGGTACGGTGGAGCTGAAGCGGCGCGCGACCGGCGAGAAGCAGGAGCTGTCGGTCGACGCCGCTCTCGCCAGGCTGCTCGGATCGTGAGCGCGGTGCCACGGTTTCGCCGCGATCCGCCTCTCTGATCCCGGGCCCATGATCTTCTCCCGCTTCGAATGGATGATGGCCGGGCGCTATCTGCGCGCGCGGCGGCAGGAAGGCTTCATCTCGGTCATCGCGCTGTTCTCGCTGCTCGGCATCATGCTGGGCGTCGGCACGTTGATCGTCGTCATGGCGGTGATGAACGGCTTCCGGGCCGAGCTGCTCGGCCGCATTCTCGGCCTCAACGGCCATCTGATGGTGCAGAGCTTCGAGCGCGGGCTCGACGACCACGAGCGGCTGATGGGCGAGCTGAAGAGGCTCGACGGCATCACCTATGTGCAGCCGGTGGTCGACGGCCAGGTGATGGCGACGGCGAATGGCGCCGCGACCGGGGCGCGCGTGCGCGGACTCGCTCCTGACGACCTGCGCAAGCAGTCGCTGGTGGCCCGCCGGATCGTGCAGGGCGACCTCGCCGATTTCGGCGGCGAGGATGCCGTGGTGGTCGGCGACCGCATGGCGCGCACGCTCGGCCTCAAGATCGGCGACCGCATCACGCTGATCTCGCCGCAGACCACGGCGACGGTGTTCGGCACCGTGCCCCGCCTGCAGGCCTATCGCGTGGTCGCCACCTTCGATATCGGCATGTTCGAATACGACAGCGCCTTCGTGTTCATGCCGCTCGCGCAGGCGCAGATCTATTTCCGCCTGGGCGAAAAGGTCAGCGGCATCGAGGTGATGCTGAAGGACGGCAACGCGGCGCCGCAGAAGCGGCTGGAGATCGCCCAGGCGCTGAACAACCGCTACAGCATCTACGACTGGCAGCAGGCCAATGCGCAGTTCTTCAACGCGCTGCAGGTCGAGCGCAGCGTGATGTTCCTGATCCTGAGCCTGATCATCCTGGTCGCCGCCTTCAACATCATCTCCAGCCTGATCATGCTGGTGAAGGACAAGGGGCGCGACATCGCGATATTGCGCACGATGGGCGCGACGCGCGGCAGCGTGATGCGCGTTTTCTTCCTGTCCGGCGCGGCGGTGGGCGTGATCGGCACCGTGCTCGGCTGCGCCGCCGGCTATGCCTTCGCGGCGAATATCGAATCGATCCGCCGCTGGCTCGAATCCACCTTCCTGGTCGAGCTGTTCCCGGCCCAGGTCTATTTCCTCACCCGGCTGCCGGCCAAGGTCGAGGTCATGGAGGTGGTGCAGGTGGTGGCGATGGCGCTGGCGCTGTCGATCCTTGCCACGATCTATCCGTCCTGGCGTGCCGCGCGGCTCGATCCGGTGGAGGCGCTGCGCTATGAGTGAGCCGCTGCGCCTGCAGGATGTGGAGCGGGTCTTCGTCCAGGGCGCCGAGCGGCTGCATGTGCTGCGCGGCGTCAACCTTGCGCTCCGCGCCGGCGAGGTGGCGGCGCTGGTCGGGCCATCCGGCGCCGGCAAGTCGACCCTGCTGCACATCGCCGGGCTGCTCGAGCGCGCCAGCGGCGGCGAGGTGCTGATCGACGACGCGCCCGCCTCGCGCATGAGCGAGACCGAGCGCACCTTGGCGAGGCGGGCCAAGCTCGGCTTCGTCTATCAATTCCATCACCTGCTGCCGGAATTCTCCGCGCTGGAGAACGTGGCGATGCCGCTGATCATCGCCGGACTGCCGAAGAGCGAGGCGAAGCAGCGCGCATCCGCTTTGCTCGGCCGGCTCGGCCTTGCCGAGCGGCTGAAGCACCGGCCGGCGCGGCTATCGGGCGGCGAACAACAGCGCGTCGCCATCGCCCGTGCCGTGGTGCACGGGCCGAAAGTGCTGCTGGCCGACGAGCCGACCGGCAATCTCGACCACGCCACCGCCGACGTGGTGTTCGGCGAGCTGCTCGGCCTGGTGCGCGAGCACCAGCTCGCCGCCCTGATCGCGACCCACAATCCCGACCTCGCCGCCCGGATGGACCGCGTGGTCCATCTCAAGGACGGCGTGCTGGTCTGACCCTCAGGGCCGGGAGATGTCGATCTCCTTCGAGGTGATGAACTCCAGCAGCGCGGCCTGACCCTTCTGCGTCGCCTCGATGCCGCGCCTGATCGCCGGCACGATCTCCTCCGGCCGCGTCACCCGCTCGCCGAAGCCGCCGAAGGCGCGCGCCATCGCGGCATAGTCGCCGGAGATGTCGGTCGAGCGGTATTTCTCGGTCGCCACCTTCATCACCGGCAGCTCGATCGCCATGGAGAAGTTGTTGAGCAGGATGGAGAGGATCGGGATGCGCTCGCGCACCGCGGTCTCGAAATCCATGCCGGTGAAGCCGATCGCCGCGTCGCCCCAGACGTTGATGCAGAGCTTGTCGGGGGCGGCGAGCTTGGCGCCCATGGCGAGGCCGAGGCCGTAGCCCAATTGCGTGGTCTTGCCCCAGCCGAGATAGGTCATCGGCCGGGTCGTCTTCCAGAACGGCGATAGCTGGTCGCGCGGGCTGCCGGCATCGTGGGTGATGATGGTGTTGGCGACGTCGACGGTGCGGTGCAGCTCGGCCAGCACGCGATAGGCGTTGAGCGGCGCGTCGTTCGAGTTGCGCTTCGGTGCCCAGGTTTCGAGCCAGGCAGCCTCGACCTGCTTGATTTCCGCCGCGACCTGCGAGGCATCGCGCGCCTTGCCGCCGAGCAACTTGCGGCAGGCATCGGTGAGCGCGGCGAGTGTCAGCTTGGCATCGCCGACCAGGCCCATCTCGGCGCGGACGTCCTTGTTGAGGTCGCGGCTGTCGAGCGTCGCGTGGATGATCGGCTTGCCCGCCGGCATGGCGGTGGCGAAATTGGTCTCGCCGAAGCTGCAGCCGATGCCGAAGATCAGGTCCGAGGCCTTGAGGAAATGCGTGACCGGCGCCGGGTGCGCGCGGCCGCCGGAGCCGAGGGCGAGCGGGTGCGTTTCGTCGAAGCAGCTCTTGCCCTGCAGGGTCGTCATCACCGGCGCGGCGAGCAGCTCGGCGAGCTCGCGGAGCTCGGCATAGGCCTCGGCCCAGTGCACGCCCTGGCCGGCATGGATGACGGGGCGCTTCGCCGCCACCAGCCGCTCGGCCACCTTGGCGACGGCCTCGGGATCGGGGCCCGAGCGCGTGGTGAAGACCGGCTGATAGTCGAGCGGCTCCGGCACCTCCTCGGCATAGATGTCGGTCGGCACCTCGACCAGCACCGGGCCGCCGCGGCCGTTGCGCAGCTGGGTGAAGGCGCGGCGCAGGATGTTGGGAATTTCGCGGCCTGAGGTGATCGGCTCGGCGCTCTTGGTGATGCCGGCCATCTGGATGGTGGAGTTGAAGTTCGGCGGCACATGGGCAATGCGCCGGGCATAGCCCTGGGGCATGACCAGGATCGGCACGCTCTCGCTGAAGGCCTGGGCGACGCCGCCATAGGCGTTCTCGGCGCCCGGGCCGTGCTGCATGACGAAGAGGCCGAGCTTCTTGCCGCGACTGACGCGCGACATGGCATCCGCCATGTGCAGGCCGACCCGCTCCTGGCGCACGATGATGGGGCGGATATCGGCGGCGGCGCCGTGCTCGAGGAGATGGTTGACCGGATAGCCGATCATGATCTCCACGCCTTCGCGCTTCAGGATCTCGGCAATGGCCGGGCCTGCCTTCATCTTGCGTCCCTCCCGATCGATGGCGCCGGCCGGGCCGGCGCGGGGCGCAGTGTGATCCAGAAGGCCGCAAAAGAAAACGGGCGGCACTTGCGCGCCGCCCGTTCCGTAAACCTCCGGAGAGGCTCGGGTATCAGGCCGAGCGACGGCGGCGGATCAGGCCCATCGCCACCAGGCCCGCGCCGAACAGCGCCAGCGTGGCCGGCTCCGGCACGTCGGTGGTCGGCGGGGTCAGGGTCTGGGTGAACTTGTTCTCGAACCTCTTCAGCTTGTCGTCGTCGTCGACGTGAACGTAGTCCTCAATGTAGAGGATCGACGCGCTCAGCGGGATCGACGTGTCCGAGCCGTCGTTGGTCACTTCGAGCGTGTCCAGCAAAGCGCCGCCCAGCGAGCTGTAGATCTTCTTGGTCACCGTGCTCGAACCAGAGCCCTGCTCCCAATCGAAGTCCGAGGTCAGCTCCACCGACGTGATCTTGTAGTTCGGGTCGAGCACTTCGATAATGTACTTCAGGTTGAAATCGACGCCGTTGAAGCCGCCATCCCGATCCTGATCGTACTGGAACGTATGCAGAAGGCCGTTCCCATTGATATCGAAGTCGATGTCGCTGCCAGAGCCCGCATTGTTGCTGCTGACATAGGTGAATTTCTTGTCGCCGGACACGCAGCTGCCTACGCGCGCCCAATCGCCGACGTCACCGACGTTGGAACACTGCGTGATCTGTGTTGCCGAGGCTGCCGAGCTGAGCATCAGCCCGGCGCCCAAGCCTGCCGAAATGAGGGCCAGGCGGCCCATCACGTGGTTCATTTATACCCCCAACTGTTGGACGAGTGCGTCACACGCCGTTAACGAAGCAGGCTTCGTGCCAATTTGTTAACTATTTGGTCCCGTTGATATTTCAGATTTATCACGGAAGAGTGTGTCAAGTTTCGTAAAAAATATTGACTCCGATTGGCGGTCGGCCGATCAAATCGGGCGCGTCGGGACAACAACCCAATGGTCACGCCAAGTTACACAAATGATCGGCCCTTACAGCGCGAGGCAAATACGCTGTGGATAAGTCTTGATGCCGAACCTCCTCGCGGCTTTCTTGTCCGCGAATTCGTTCGAGAGCATGGTCTCTTATTTGGTTAACGGGAATTCATGCGCCGAGCATGGTGCTCTGCCGCACCGATGCAGCTGTCGCCGGTCTGCCGCGCCATTCAATATCACACCGATATCGCAAACGCGCGGTTCTGGCACGGCGGGTCGAGAGCTGCTGTCAACTTGGAATACAACCGGACGCAGCAGATCCCATCGTCACCCCAGCACTTCCGGATTGACGCAGTTCTCCCGCTTCGGCCGGCCGTCGAACACATCCAGCAGGTTCTGCACCGCCGCCACCGCCATGCGGTCCAGCGCCTCCCGCGTCACACCGGCCATGTGCGGCGCGTAGATGGTGTTGGGCAGCTTGAGCAAGGGATTGGCCGGGTCGACCGGCTCGCGGTCGAACACGTCGAGCGCCGCGCCGGCGAGCTGGCCGCCGGTCAGGGCGGCGTGCAGGGCGCCCTCGTCGACGATGCCGCCGCGGGCGGTGTTGACCAGGAAGGCGCCCTTCTTCATCGCCGCGAGCTCGGCCCGGCCGATCAGGCCCACCGTCTCCCCTGACTTCGGGCAATGGATGGTGACGAAATCGGCCCGGGCCAGGGCGGCGCGCAGGTCGCTGACCGGCTCGGCGCCGTACATGCGCAACACGTCGGTCTTGAGATAGGGGTCATAGGCCAGCACGTTCATCTCGAAGGCGGCGCAGCGGCGGATCACGCGCGAGCCGATCCGCCCGCCGCCGATCACCAGCACGGTCTTGCCGGCAAGGTCGCCGGGCAGCGCGCCGAATCTTTCGGCCCAGCGCTCGCGGCGCACCATGGCGTCCATCTCGGCGGCGCGCTTGGCCAGCGCCAGCATGAAGAACACCGCCTGCTCTGCCACGCTGACCGAATTGGCGATGCCGGCGATCATCACCGCGACGTTGCGCCCCGTGCAGGCGGCGACGTCGACGTTGTCATAGCCGACGCCGAGCCGGGCCACCGCCATCAGGTTCGGCGCCACTGCCAGGTCGGCCGCGGTGAAGCCGGTGACGCGGAGCGTCACGCCGTGCACGTCCTTCAGCTTGGCGCGGAACTGCTCTGGCGGGGCGGGATCCAGGACCTCGTAGTCGATGTCGTCGCGTGCCTTGACCAAAGCGAGGCCCGCTTCCGGGATGCCGAGCGGGATCAGGATCTTCTTGCGGTTCATGCGTTTCCCCCAGAGGTCGGTCGCGGGCCGCGTTTTTACGCCGGCGGTCCTTGGATGATGTCGACCGCACTTATAGCGCAAACGGAAACGGGCGGCGCTGGCGCGCCGCCCGTCCGTCTTCCCCCGAGATCTGGAGGTGCTTAGGCGCTCCGCTTGCGGCGGGTCGCCGCGCCGAGGCCGGCGAGGCCGAGGCCGAGCAGGGCCAGCGTGCCCGGCTCCGCGACGGTGGTCGGCGGGCTGTAGCTGGCCGCCAGGCCACGGATCTTGAACTCGTCGTTGTCGCCGCTCGGATCGGCGGCGATGAGCAGGTAGGTGCCCGTCATGTTGAGCGGATTGACGTTGCTGTAGGTCTGCACCTCGCCGTTGCCGTTGCAGCTGCTGTTGCAGGAGAAGCTGCCGAGATCGGTCAGGCCGAAATCGCCGTTGATCGTGCCGCCGGCGAAGTTGCTGCCGAACCACACCTTGATGTCGGCGTCGCCGTACGAGGTCAGGATGATGCTGTCGATGTCGATCGCCTGGCTGAACTGGAACAGGACGAGATCGATACGGCCGCCGTTATCGACATAGTGATCTTCGTTCCAGGTATTCGTGACGCCGAGGCCCGGCGAATAGTGGCCGAGATAGGCGGCCTGGATGTTCGACGAGCTCGAGGTCGCATAGAAGGCCGAGGCGGTCAGCGAGATGCCGGCCGGGCTGCTGGCGAAGTTGCGGGTGTTGCCGGCCGAGCCGTTGTCGTTGCTGTTCCCGCCAGTGAAGCTCCAGCTATAGGCGGCGGCATGGGCCGAGCTTGCGAAGGCAAGCACGGCAACCGCGGCGCCGGCCAAAAGGGTGTTCTTCAGCATTGTACTCCTCCAGTTGATCTACGCGCCGCCCGTTGCCTCACCTGACCCCGGATCGACTAGCGATGCCGACCTATAAGCAACGAGGATGCCAACTGAAGGTGTCGATATCAGAAGCCACGAAACGCCCCAGAAACTGGGCGCTTTTCTAGTGAATTTCTCTTCACTATCTCCCTTTATCTCTATGAATGTATCGATTCCTGACAGTAAAGGTGGACGCGTATCCGGATTTATAGTTAACGGCGTGCCGCTCAATTCCGGCGGCGATGGCGGACCAGCAGCCCGAGCGCGGCGACGCCCAGCCCGAGCAGCGCCAGCGAGGCGGGCTCCGACACGTCGCTCGTTGCCGGCGGCGGGGCGGAATAGCTGGCCGTCAGGGATTGCAGCTTGAACGCGTCGTCTTCGTCGTACCCGATCCGACCCCCGAACAGCAGCGCCGTCGCCGTGGTGTCGCCGCCGGTCCAGACCGTACGGTTGGACGAGCTGTTGGAGGTGTCGTCGTCGAACTGGCTGTCGAAGCCCAGGGCGGCGAGGTCGTTCACCCCCGCGCCGGCCAGGTCGAGCGGCACGTTGCCGTCGCCGACCCAATAGGTGACGTCGAGGTCCTTGTAGTCGTTGTCGCTGCTGTAGCGGCGGATGGTGGCGCTGGTCGGGTCGAAGGTGCCGCCGCCGAGGAACTCGATCAGCACGAAGTCGTTTCGGCCGCTGTTCCCCACATTGTCGATCTGGTGGCTCGGCGAGCCACAGCCGGTGCTTTCGCCCTGGTTGCAGATACCCAGCCCGGCGCCGCCATAGCGCAGGAGCTGCGCCGCCTCGAACACGCCGCCGCTGGTCAGGCTCCAGGCCGTCAGCCGCACCTGCTGGCCGTCGGCGGTGAAGGTCAGGCTGTTGCCGAAGCCCGAGCCGCCCGAGGTCACCGTCGTATTGGACAGATCCTCGAAGTCCCAGGTGACGGCGGACGCCTGTGCGCCGCCGGCCAGAGCGGTCACCGCCGCGCCCGTCAGCAAGAGTTGCTTCAGCATGATCCGCCTCCAGCTCCGATCCCTCGGGAATGAAGCTGCAGACTGAGGTGCGAGGCCTTACCGCCGGGTTTCGGCCGGCACCGGATTCGTGGTGAATATCGCGTTCAGGTTAATGCGCACCGGCCTACCGACACGCGATCGAGAGCGTGCGACAATGGCCGGCCGCGACTCCGCCAGCCGAGCCATGCCCGCCGATTTCGTCCATCTCCGCGTCCAGACCGATTATTCGCTCTCCGAGAGCGCGATCCGCATCAAGGAGCTGCCCAAGCTCTGCGAGGCGCATGCGATGCCGGCGGTCGGCATCGCCGATAGCGGCAACCTGTTCGGCGCCATGGAGGCCTGCGCGACCCTGGCCAAGGCCGGCATCCAGCCGGTGGTCGGCTGCAAGCTCGGCCTGGCGCGTGAGGAGGCGGAGGGGTTGTCCGGGCGGATCGGCCGCAAGCCGGAGCCGGATGCCATCGTCGTTATCGCCAAGGACGAGGCCGGCTGGCGCAACCTGATGGCGCTCAGCTCCGCCGGCTATCTGGAGACGCCGGCCGGTGAGACGCCGCACGTGATCTGGCGCCACCTGGAGGCAATGGCCGACGGGCTGATCTGCCTGACCGGCGGCACCGCCGGCGTGGTCGGCCGGCTGCTCGCCGACGGCCAGAACGATGCGGCCCGCGAGGTGCTGCAGCGGCTGGCCGCGCTCTATCCCGGCCGTCTCTATGTGGAGCTGCAGCGGCATGGCGTGCCGGCCGAGGCGGCGATCGAGGAGCGGCTGATCGATCTTGCCTATGCGCTGGACCTGCCGCTGGTCGCGACTAACGATTGCCTGTTCCCGACCGAGGCGATGTACGGGGCGCATGACGCGCTGCTCTGCGTCGCGCAGGGCTCCTCGGTCAGCAACAACGACCGGCGGCGGGTGACGCCGAACCACCGTTTCCGCTCGGCCGCCGAAATGAAGGCCGCCTTCGCCGATCTGCCGGAGGCGATCGCCAACACGCTGGTCATCGCGCAGCGCTGCGCCGTGATGGCGCCGGAGCGGAAGCCGATCCTGCCGCGCTTCACCACCGAAGTGGGCGAGGACGAGCCGGCGGCGCTGCGCCGCATGGCGCATGAAGGTCTCGACCGGCGCCTCGCCGCGATGGGCGATTTGTCGCCGGAGCAGGCCAAGACCTATCGCGAGCGGCTCGACTACGAGCTCGACGTGATCGTGACGATGGGCTTTCCCGGCTACTTCCTGATCGTCGCCGACTTCATTCAATGGGCGAAACGGCAGGGCATTCCGGTCGGACCGGGCCGCGGCTCCGGTGCCGGTTCGGTCGCCGCCTGGGCGCTCACCATCACCGATCTCGACCCGCTGCGCTTCGGCCTGCTGTTCGAGCGCTTCCTGAACCCCGAGCGCGTGTCGATGCCGGATTTCGATATCGACTTCTGCCAGGACCGGCGCGACGAGGTGATCAAGTACGTGCAGGACCGCTATGGCGCCGACCGCGTGGCGCAGATCATCACTTTCGGCACCCTGCAGGCGCGGGCCGCGATCCGCGATTGCGGCCGCGTGCTGGAAATGCCGCTCGGCCAGGTCGACCGCATTGCCAAGATGGTGCCGATGAATCCGGCCAATCCGGTGACCCTGTCGAAGGCGCTGGAGGGCGAGCCGAGGCTGCGTCACGAGCGCGATACCGACGAGAGCGTGGCGCGCCTGCTCGACGTGGCGATGAAGCTCGAAGGCCTGCACCGGCATGCCTCGACGCATGCCGCCGGCGTGGTGATCGGCGACCGGCCGCTGACCGAGCTGGTGCCGCTCTACCGCGACCCGCGCTCGCCCTTGCCGGCGACCCAGTTCAACATGAAATGGGTCGAGCCGGCCGGCCTGGTGAAGTTCGACTTCCTCGGCTTGAAGACGCTGACCGTGCTGCAGCGTGCCGTGCAGCTGCTGCGGAAGCGCGACATCAATCTCGATCTCGGCAACCTGCCGCTCGACGACCGGCCGAGCTTCGATCTGCTGTCCAGGGCCGATACGGTCGGCATCTTCCAGCTGGAAAGCCAGGGCATGCGCGACGTGGTGCGCAACCTGAAGCCCGACCGGCTGGAGGACATCGTCGCCCTGGTGGCGCTGTACCGCCCGGGCCCGATGGAGAACATCCCGCGCTTCATCAACTGCAAGCACGGCCGCGAGGAGCCCGACTACCTGCACCCGCTGCTGGAGCCGGTGCTGAAGGAGACCTACGGCGTCATCGTGTACCAGGAACAGGTGATGCAGATCGCCCAGATCCTGGCCGGCTATTCACTCGGCGAAGCCGATCTGCTGCGTCGCGCCATGGGCAAGAAGATCAAGGCCGAGATGGAGGCGCAGCGCGAGCGCTTCGTGCAAGGCGCCGAGGCGAAAGGCATTCCGGCCGAGCGCGCCAGCTACATCTTCGACCTGGTCGACAAGTTCGCGGGCTATGGCTTCAACAAGAGCCATGCGGCCGCCTATGCGCTGGTCGCCTATCAGACGGCCTATCTCAAGGCGAACCACCCGGTCGAGTTCATGGCCGCGACCATGAGCCTCGACATCGCCAATACCGACAAGCTCGGCACCTTCCGCCAGGAGCTGCGCCGGCTCGGCATCGAGCTGCTGCCGCCGGACGTCAACCGGTCGGAGGTCGAGTTCTCGGTCGAAGCCGTTGCAAGCGGGAAGGGTGCGGTGCGTTACGCGCTGGCGGCGATCCGCAATGTCGGCATGAGCGCGGTCGAGGGGCTGGTCAGGGAACGGCAGAGCGGACCGTTCCGCAGCGTCGCCGATTTTGCCCGCCGGATGGACCCTCAGGCGCTGAACAAGCGCATGGTGGAGAACCTGGCGCGGGCCGGGGCCTTCGACGCGCTGGAGCGCAACCGGCGCAAGGTCTGCGAAGGCGCCGACGTCATCATGCGCCAGGCGCAGTCGGCGGCGGAGGCGCGCGAATCCAAGCAGGTGTCGCTGTTCGGCGGGGCGGCGGCGGCAGAGCCGCCGCTGCCGCTGCCGCAGGGGCCGGATTGGGACGACCTGCATCGCCTGGAGCAGGAATTCGCCGCCATCGGCTTCTATCTCTCGGCGCATCCGCTGGATGCCTATGCGCGGTCGCTGAAGCGGCTCGCCGTGATGCGCTATGCCGATCTGGCGCGCGGCCTCTCCGACCGGCCGACGCAGGCCCGGATCGCCGGCATCGTGATGGGCCGGCAGGAGCGCACCTCGCAACGCGGCAGCCGCTTCGCCTATGTGCAGATGTCGGATCCCTCCGGCACGTTCGAGGTGCTGGTCTTTGCCGAGGCGCTGTCGAACGCGCGCGAGCACCTGGAACCCGGCAAGGCCCTGGTGGTTACCGTCGAAGCGCGGCCCGACGGCGAAACCGCGCGCCTGAGCGCCAAGGCGATCGAGCCGTTGGAGAAGGTGGCCGATACGGCGGCCGACGGCATCGTCGTGCATATCCGCGACATGGCCCCGATCGGCGGCATCCGCGCCGTGCTCGACCGGGTAAAGAAGGCGACGGCGCGCGGCCAGGTCAGCATCATGCTGCGCCTGCCGGAAGACGGGTCGGAAGTGGAGATCCAGCTGCCCGGCGGCTATGCGGTGACGCGCGAGGCGCGCGCCGCGCTGAAGCAGGTGGGCGGCGTCGACCTGGTCGAGGAACGCTGAGGCCGAACGCGGGTCATTGCCCCGGAGGTCGGATATGCGATACCGCGATTGCGCGGCGATACTGGCCGCGTCGGCCCTGATGGCCTGCGGCACGGACCATATCGGTCCCGGCCACTACGGCACCATCTACACGACAGGCCTCGTCGCCTATGCGACGCCGAAAGGCGAGATGGCGACGGAGATCCGCGGCAATGTGCCGGGCACGCCGGAAGCCGTCACTTTCCTGATGCGGCCGCCGGGCTGGCTGCCGCCGTTCCGCTTCACCACGCGGCCCGATCCCGAGACGCCGGCGGGCTATCGGGTGATTCTGCATTTCGATCCGGCATCCGCCGCCGTCAGCGGCGAACGGGTCTGCCAGGGCGAGCGCTCAGCGGATCTGAATCCGCCGCCCAAGGACCGGAAGATGCGCATACAGGCGGTTTTCTGCGCCTATGACCGCTTCGTCTCGGAAGCCAACGGCTATACCGACCGGCCGGCATCGCTGGACGACCCGGCCTTCCGCAGCACCCTGGACCTGCTGCTGGCGACCCTGCTGCCGCCGCGCAATCCGGTCACCGAGAGGTTCGACGCCGGTTGCCGGTTCCGGCCCTGCTGATGCCGCAAATGCCTCCTTGAAATGGTAGAAATGCGTTAACAGCGCATTCGCTAGCGTTTCGGCGGAAGAGCGAGGCAAGTATGGCGTCCAGGCAGATGCGGATTCACCCGGTCGTTATGGCGGGCGGCAGCGGCACGCGGCTGTGGCCGCTCTCCCGCCAGGCCTATCCGAAGCAGCTTCTGCCGCTCGCCGGCGATCAGAGCATGCTGCAGGAGACGCTGAAGCGCGTCGCCACGTCCGCCTTCGCGCCGCCGATCCTGATCTGCAACCAGGACCACCGCTTCATCATCGCCGAGCAGATGCGCGAGGCCGGCATCAACGGCGGCCATATCGTTCTCGAGCCGGTCGCCCGCAACACCGCGCCCGCCGCCGCGGCCGGCGCGCTGATCGCCCAGCAGGAAAACCCGGAGGCGCTGGTCCTGCTGATGGCCTCCGACCATGTCATCCGCGATGCCGAAGGCTTCCGCGCCGCCGTGGAAGTCGCCGCCAAGGCGGCGACGATGGGCAAGCTCGTGACCTTCGGCATCAAGCCGGACCGGCCGGAGACCGGCTACGGCTATGTGCGCGCCGGTGCGCCGCTGCCGGGCTGCGTCGGCTGTTTCGCGGTCGATCGCTTCGTCGAGAAGCCGGACCTGAAGACGGCCGAGAGCTATCTCGCCGAGGGCGGCTATGCCTGGAACAGTGGCATGTTTCTGTTCTCCGCCAAGGCCTATCTCGCCGAGCTCGGCCGGCTCGAGCCGGCCATGCTCGCCGCGGCCAAGGAGGCGGTGGCGAAGGGCTCCAGCGATCTCGACTTCCTGCGCCTCGATCCCAAGGCCTTCGCGGCTTCGCCGTCGCAATCGATCGACTATGCCGTGATGGAGAAGACCGCGCTCGCCGCCACCTGCCCGATCGATGTCGGCTGGAGCGATGTCGGCTCGTGGACGGCGCTGTGGGATATCGGCGAGCGCGATCCCGCCGGCAACGTGCTGCGCGGCGACGTGGTGACGTTCGACGCCACCAATTCCTATATCCGCTCCGAAGGCCCGCTGACCGCCGTGATCGGCCTCGACGAGGCCGTGGTGGTGGCGACCGACGATTGCGTGCTGGTCGCGGCCAAGGATCGCGTGCAGGACGTCAAGGGCGTGGTCGACCGCTTGAAGCAGATGGGCCGCAAGGAGCATGCCGAGCATCCGACCGTGTACCGGCCCTGGGGCAGCTATCGCGGCATCGGCGAAGGCGCGCGGTTCCAGGTCAAGCGCATCGTGGTCAAGCCTGGCGCCTCGCTCTCGCTGCAGATGCATCACCATCGCGCCGAGCACTGGATCGTGGTCAGCGGTACCGGCCGCGTCACCAAGGGCGAGGAGACCTTCCTGCTCTACGAGAACCAGTCGACCTTCATCCCCATGGGCATGACGCACCGGCTGGAGAATCCAGGCCACATCCCGCTCGAGCTGATCGAGGTGCAATCCGGCGGCTATCTCGGCGAGGACGACATCGTGCGCTTCGCCGATACCTACGGGCGGAGCTGAAATGCGAACGATGTGGCGCCGGTCCAAGCATGTGCAGGCGGAGAACCGTCTTTCACGTGCGCGAGGCGATGTCTTGTAGAAGAAGGTATCGAGCTGAACCAGGTTTGGAAACCGCGATGCGGGTGATCATCGTAGCTGTGCTGACGCTGTCGTGCCTCGTGTCGGGATGGTTTCCCGCGGCGGCCCAGGAATGCCCTTCGAGGCCATCTGCCGATCTCACCGGCCGCCCGTCCTATGACCGCTTTAAGTCGGAGATCGAGAAAGCCGCTGTTGTTGGCGAAGTGGTATCAGCTGCGGGCGAGTTGGGCCTAGATCTCGGCATCTTGGATAAGAGAAAGGATGTATTTGTCGTTCCGCTTCCCGACGACGTCAGAGCCCGAAACCCCACCTATACGGGGATCGAAACAGTGCGTCTGCGCCGCGTCTTTTGCCCGAAGGGATTTGGCGACGGTGGCGTCCAAGTCCTGTTTCTGTTCGACGATCAGGAGAGGATCCTGGACAGATGGGAAAGATCGACGGGAGTCGCTCCTTGATCGTATTGCGGAGCGCACGGCACCGAAACTCCCGAATGGCAACGCGTCTGCGGCTGGCAACAAGCCCGATGTAGCTTCCTGCGAGGCGTTGCCGACTAGAGCCGTTGCCCACGTCCGTATGCTAGGCTATTCGCTGGAGGAGATGGATGATGAACGACACCGTCATGGTTCAGATCCCCGTCTCGCGCGAGGCTGCAGCGGCTCTGCAGGAGCAGGCGCGGCGCGAGAAGGTGGGGAAATTGGTCAGCAATCTCCTGCGTCCCGAGGCGCCGGTGAGCGATCCGCTTGCAGCGCTGATTGCCGAGATCAAGGCTGCGGCCCGCGCTGAGGGCCTGAGCGACAAGGAAATCGACGCCGAGCTTGCCGCCTACAATGCCGACCGTCGTCTTTGACGCGAGTTCGGTTGTCGGTGCGCTGCTGAAGGCGGATTCGATCCCCGAGCGGGCTCTGCTTCTCGCGCGCAGTCATGAAACGATATGCCTTTCGCCGGTGGTCGAGGCGGAGATCCGCGAGGTGTTCTCCCGTCCCCGATTTGCCAGGCATCTTTCTGGTGGACGCGGGGGCGCGGTCCTGAGCCTGCTATCGATGGCGGCCACATTCGTCACGCCGACCGAATCCGTGACCGACTGTCGTGACGCGAAGGACAACAAGTATCTCGAACTTGCGCTCGCTGCAGGGGCGCAGACCATCGTATCGAGCGACGACGATCTTCTGGTCCTGGACCCTTGGCGAGGCATCCGCATCGTCACTCCGGCCGAATATGTGAGGCGGTTCGAACCGTTGCCCGAACCGGGGAATCGGAAGCGCTCCTGACAAAGCCATTGGCGCGCTGGGCCGGCGTCCGCCGCCCTGTGGGGGAAGATCTTCGCCTACGCCCCGAGCAGCTGCTTCAGGTGCAGCACCGCCGCGTCGGGCGGCGTCAGCACTTTCGGGTGCTTCACCAGCGGTGCGGCGCGCGCCATCGAATACTGCGCCAGCATGACGGCGTCGCAGGCGGGCAGGCGTGCGGCGGCTTCGGCTACCAAGCGGTCATGCGTGGCGGCATCGCCGGCCTCCAGTGCTTCGAGCGCGCCGGTCGCCTCCTCGGTGAACAGGCCGATCGGGTGCCTGGCCGCTGCCATCACGTCGGCCTTGAACGGGGCGAAGGTGCCGCGGAAGCTGGCGATCAGGCCGAGATTGCTGCCGGCAGCCAGCGCCTGCGCGATCATCGCCTCGTAGGGCTTCAGCACCGGCACCGTGACCTTGGCCTTCGCCGCATCGACCGCCGGGCCGAAGGCTGAGCCGGTGAACAGGATGGCGTCGGCGCCGGCATCGACGCAGTAGCGGCAGAGATCGGTGAGGCGGCGGTTGAACAGGGCTGTGAATCCCCCGGCCTCGGCGAGGCCGGCGATCAGCGAATCCTCCAGCAGGTTGAAGGCCCAGGCTTCCGGCCAATGCTCGGCGAAGGCCTGGTTGATCGGATCGATCGAGACCGGGATGGCATGCACCAGAGCGATGCGGCGTTGGCCCGGCTTCGGCGGGTCACGATAGGGCATGGCTACTTCTTAGCGAAAACCTCGCCAAGAATCTCCGCCGTGTGCTCGCCGAGCTTCGGCGCGCGGCGCACCACCTGGGGGCGCTCGCCTTCGAACTTGATCGGCAGGCCCATCAGGCGGATGTCGATGCCCGGCACGTTCATCAGCATGCCGACGGCCTCGGTCTGCGGCTCGGCCAGCACCTCGGGCAGCGTGTTGATCGGCGCGCAGGGCACGCCGGCCGCCTCCAGGATGTCGATCCACTCGCCCTTGGTCTTGGTCGTCATGATGCGGGCGATCTCGGGGATGATCTCGTCCCGGTGCTCGTAGCGCCCGGCATTCTTGGCGAAGCGCGGATCCTCGGCCCAATCCTTGCGGCCGAGTGCGATGGCGAGCTTGGCGAACAGGCGGTCGTTGCCGGCGGCGACCACGACCGGACCGTTCTTCGTGTCGAAGCCCTGGAACACGATGAGTCGGCTGGAGCCGGTCGGGTGGCGCTGCGGCAGCTCGCCGGAGAGCGCATAGCCGGAATAGGGCATGGTCCACCAGCCAAGCGCCGTCTCGAACAGCGAGGTGTCGACGATGCCACCGCGGCCGGTCACCGAGCGCCGCACCAGCGCGCCGAGCACGCCGATCGCCGCCCACATGCCGGTGCCGTGGTCCAGCACTTGCGTGCCCATGCGGATCGGCTTGCCGCCCTCGTCGCCCTGCAGGGTCATCAGGCCGGAGAAGGCCTGCACCATCGGTTCGAAGCCCGGCTTGTCCTTCAGCGGCCCGACGCTGCCGAGCGCCCAGAGCGAGCAGTAGACGAGCCTGGGGTTGCGCGCGGTGAGCGTCGCCGCGTCAAGCCCGAGCGCCTCCATCGAGCCCGGGCGCAGGTTCTGCACCAGCACGTCGGCATGGTCGATCAGCGTGAGCAGCTTCTCGATCTCCGCCTTGTCCTTCAGGTCGACGGTGATGGAGCGCTTGTTCAGGTTGACGGCGTTGAAGCCGCCGGAGGTGCCGTCCAGGAAGGGCGGGCCCCAGTGGCGCGCATCGTCGCCGCCCTCGGGCCGCTCCACCTTGATCACATCGGCGCCGAGATGCGCCAGGATCTGCGCGCAGTAGGGGCCGGCGAGATTCTGCGCCACCTCGACGACCTTGATTCCTTTCAGCGGCAGCATGTCAACGCCCGGTGAAGCGCGGCGGGCGCTTCTCCATGAAATGCGCGACGCCTTCCTTGAAATCCTCGGTGCCGCGGCACTTGACGATCTCGGCATCGGCGACCGCGGTCGCTTCCGCCAGGCTCTGGAAACAGGCGTCGTAGACCTGGCGCTTGATGATGCGCATGGCGCGGGGCGAGGAGAGCGTCGCGAGATCGCGCGCCTTCGCCTGCACGGCGGGGAGGAAGCCTTCCATAGGCAGCACGTCGTTGACCAGGCCGATCGCTTTCGCCTCCCGCGCCTCGATCATCCGGCCGGAGAACAAGAGGTCGAGCGCGTTGGCGGTGCCGATCAGCCGCGGCAGCATCCAGGCCATGCCGTGTTCCGCCACCATGCCGCGGCGCACGAAGACGGTGCCGATGCGGGCGCCGTCGGCCATGTAGCGCAGGTCGCAATAGAGCGGGATGACGAAGCCGACGCCGGCGCAGGCGCCGTTGATCGCCGCGATCACCGGCTTCGGCACGCGCAGCATGTAGCTGTAGCGGCGCTCGAAATTGGCTTCCAGCCCGTCGCCCGGCGGGGTCAGCGGCGGCTGCTGCATGGCCGATTTTTCGCCGGTGGAGGAGGCCTGCAGCCGGGCCATGTCGGCGCCGGAGCAGAAGCCCTTGCCGGCGCCGGTGATGACGATGGCGCGCACCGCCTCGTCATCGGTCGCGAGCTTCAGCGCGTCCTTCAGCTCGTGCTGCATCTGCACCGTCCAGGCGTTCAGCTTGTCCGGCCGGTTGAAGGTGATGGTGGCGACGCCATCGGCGACGTCGTAGAGCATTTCCTGGAAGTTCATGGACGTATCCTCAGGCTCAACTGTTCTTCTTCGCCGGGCGGATGCGGTCCCAATCGGCATCGGTCCAACTCAACATCTCCGTCGTGCCGACACCGCCGCCGCCGGTATGCTGCTTGCCGCCGTCGATGGCGATGATCTCGCCGGTGATGAAGCCGGCCTTGTCCGAGACCAGATAGGCGCAGAGATCGGCCAGCTCCTCATGCCGGCCGACGCGGCCCAGCGGGATCGCGGCCTCGGCAGGCTTGCGGCCGGCGCCTTCGGGGCGGAGCCGGCTCCAGGCGCCCTCGGTCGGGAAGGGGCCGGGCGCCACGCCGACCAGGCGGATGCCCTTCGGCCCCCATTCGACGGCTAGGCTCTTGATCATCGCGACCAGTCCCGCCTTGGCCATGGCTGAGGGCACCGTGAACGGCGCGCCGGTCAGCGCCGACAATGTCAGGATGTTGAGCACCGTGCCGGGCTGGCCTTCCTCGATCCAGCGCCGGCCGCAGCCGATGGTGCAATAGGCGGCGCCGTGCAGCACGATGCCGAGCACGGAATCGATGGCGCGGTGCGACAGCTTGTGCGTCTGGGCGATGAAATTGCCGGCCGCGTTGTTGACCAGCACGTCGAGCGCCCGGTCGGCCCAGATCCGATCCAGCATCGCTTCGACCGCCTCGGGATCGCGCACGTCGCAGGATATGGGCGTGACCTTGGCGCCGTATTCCTTGTGTATCTCGGCGGCGGTGGCCTCCAGGACTTCAAGCCTGCGGCCGCAGATGACCAGCTCGGCACCGAGCTCGGCATAGCGCCGGCCGATCGACTTGCCGAGGCCGGTGCCGCCGCCGGTGATCAATATGCGCTTGCCGGCCAGCAGGCCTGCCTGGAACACGCTTCCTCCAAGGGCATTCTGTTTCCGGTCAGGCTAGCATAGGTTTCCGCAAGGAGGATTTTCGATGGACGCGCCCTCGCCGCGCGGCGGCAATATCACAGGCGTGCTGAGCGAGCTGGAGCGCAAGGTGCTCTGGCTCGCCTGCTGGACGATTCACAACGCCAACCACGTGCGGCCGAGCCGCGACGGTATCAAGGTCGGCGGGCATCAATCCTCCTGCGCCTCGGCCGCCACCTTGATGTCGGCGCTTTATCTCGACGTCTTGGGGCCGGACGACCGGGTGGCGGTGAAGCCGCATGCCTCGCCGGTCTTCCACGCGATCCAGTATCTGCTCGGCCGGCAGGGCCGCGAAGCGCTGGAACGGTTCCGCGGCTTCGGCGGCGCGCAATCCTATCCGTCGCGCACCAAGGACAGGGACGATGTCGACTGGTCGACCGGCTCGGTCGGCCTCGGCGTCGGCGCCACCTTGTTCGCGGCGCTGGTGCGCGACTATGTGCGCCTGCAGGGGCTGGCGCCGGAGGCACGCACGCAGGGCCGCCTCGTCGCCATCGTCGGCGATGCCGAGCTGGACGAAGGCAATATCTTCGAGGCGCTGCTGGAAGGCTGGAAGCAGGACGTCCGGAATCTCTGGTGGGTCATCGACTACAACCGCCACAGCCTGGACGGCGTGGTCAGCGACGACCTGTTCCAACGCATCCAGACCTTCTTCCAGAATGTCGGCTGGCAGGTGGTCAACATCAAATACGGCAAGCTGCTGCAGCACGCCTTCGAGGGGCCGGCCGGCGGGGCGCTCCGGCAATGGATCGACGATTGCCCGAATCAGCTCTACTCGGCGCTGACCTTCAAGGGTGGGGCGGCGTGGCGCGAGCATCTGCAGCGCGACCTTGGCGGTACGTCAGGACTCAAGGAACTGCTCGACGGGCATGACGATCCGGCGCTGCACCGGCTGATGACCAATCTCGGCGGTCACGACCTGCCGACCCTGCTGGAGGCGTTCCACGGCGTGAAGGACGACCGGCCGCATTGCTTCGTCGCCTACACGATCAAGGGCCATGGCCTGCCGCTCGCCGGCCACAAGGACAACCATGCCGGCCTGATGACCAGGGAGCAGATGGCGGCGTTCCGCGCGGCCCAGCGCGTGCCCGAGGGCAGCGAATGGGACCCCTTCGCGGGCCTCGAGCTGCCGGCGGAGGAGCTGCGCGCCTTTCTCGATGCCGTCCCCTTCAACCGCCGGCCCAAGCCGGCAAGGCGCGGGCCTGTGATGCCGTTCGCGGCCCTGCCGGCGCCGGCGCAGGAGAAGCAATCGACGCAGGAGGCCTTCGGCCGCATCCTCAACGATCTCGCGCGGCGCGACGACGAGCTGGCCAGGCGCGTCGTCACCACCTCGCCGGATGTCACCGTCTCGACCAATCTCGGCGGCTGGGTCAACCAGCGCGGCGTGTTCCACCGGATCGAGCAGCCGGACCTGTTCCGGGAGGAGGCAGTGGCCTCGCCGTTCCGCTGGGCCAAGGGACCGAAGGGTCAGCATATCGAGCTCGGCATCGCCGAGAACAACCTTTTCCTGCTGCTCGCCGCGCTCGGCCTGTCGGAACAGCATTTCGGCGCCCGGCTGCTGCCGGTCGGCACGCTCTACGATCCGTTCGTCGCGCGCGGCCTCGATGCGCTGAACTACGCTTGCTATGTCGATGCGCGCTTCATGGTGGTGGGGACACCCTCGGGCCTTGCATTGGCGCCGGAAGGCGGTGCGCACCAGTCGATCGGCACGCCGCTGATCGGCATGGCGCAGGACGGCATTGCCGCCTTCGAGCCGGCCTTCGCCGACGAGCTGGCGGCGATCATGACCTGGTCTTTCGACTATATGCAGCGCTCCGGCGAAGGGACTTCGCCGATCGAATGGCTGCGCGATATGGAGGGCGGCTCCGTCTACCTTCGCCTCTCCACGCGCACGATCGACCAGCCGCGCCGTACGATGGACGAGGCTCTGCGCAACGGCGTCATCGCCGGCGGCTACTGGCTCCGCGAGCCCGGGCCCGGTGCCGAGCTCGCCATCGCCTATGCCGGGGCCATCGCTCCGGAGGCGCTGGCCGCGTTCGACGAGCTGGCCGAGGAAATGCCGGGGATCGGCCTGCTCGCCGTCACCTCGGCAGACCGCTTGAACGCCGCCTGGACCGCGGCGGCGCGGGCGCGCGAGCACGGCAATGCGGGCGCGCGTTCACCGATCGATCGCCTGCTGGCGCCGCTTGCGGCGGACGCCGGCATCGTCACTGTGCTGGACGGGCATCCGGCGACGCTCGCCTGGCTCGGCGCGGTGCGCGGGCATCGCGTGCGCTCGCTGGGCGTCGAGCATTTCGGCCAGTCCGGCGACCTGCCGGACCTGTTCCGACATTACGGGATCGATGCCGAGGCGATCATGAACGCCGCGGCGTCATTGTTGGTCGAACGAGCCAAAGGGTCGGGAGGAAGTGCATGAGCGTGCAGAGGGTCGGTGACATCACGATCGACAAGGTGGTCGATCTGGCGGGCATGGGCTTCGTGACGAAGCAACTGCTGCCCGATCTCGAGCCCGACGTGCTGGAGGCCAATGCGGACTGGCTCTGCCCCGATCATTGGAACCGGGAGAAGAACCGCTTCAACATGTCGATCCACAGCTGGGTGGTGCGCAACGGGCGGCAGACCATCCTGATCGATACCTGCCTGGGGAACGACAAGGAGCGGCCCGACCGCCCGTTCTGGCACCGGCGCCAGGGCGATTTCCTGCAGCAGCTACGCGCTGTCGGCGTGCAGCCGGAGGATGTGACGCATGTCTGCTGCACGCATCTTCATGTCGATCATGTCGGCTGGAACACCCAGTTGAAGGACGGCCGCTGGGTGCCGACCTTCCCGAACGCGAAATACCTGTTCGGCCGCACCGAGTACGCCCATTGGGCCGAGGAGCAGAAAAAGCCCGGCGCCAATGTCGGCGATGGCGCCTTTCTCGACAGCGTGGTGCCGATCGTCGATGCCGGCCTCGCCGTGATGGTCGACAAGGATTACGACTTCGACCGCGCCATCACGCTGGAGGAGTTTCCGGGCCATACGCCGGGCAGCCTCGTCATCGGGCTGCAGAGCAAGGGCGAGGAAGCGCATTTCATCGGCGACATCATGCATCACCCGATCCAGGTCTATCGGCCGGGCTGGTCCAGCCAGTTCTGCTGGGATCCGAAGATGTCGGCGTCGAGCCGGCGCCGCGTTCTCGAGCTCTGCGTGGAGCGGAAGTCGCTGCTGCTGCCGGCGCATTTCGGCGCCTCCGGCTGCGGCCATATCCATCCCCACCAGGGAAACTTCCGCATCGATTGGGCGAAGGGCTGAAAAGCGGGCGCGGCGGCCCGAACGCCGTCGCGCTCCTTGACAATCCTTCGCGGGCTTCTTCAATCTGCCCTCCAAGGGATATCGATAAACGGGGAGGGTGGAATGAGGCTGGGATTCCCTGCGCGCGTGAGCGTGCTGGCGGGCGCACTGGTGTGCGGGTCCGCGCTGTCGGCCGCGGCCGATATCAAGATCGGCGTGATCTACGACCTGACCGGCCCGTTCGCCGGCGGCGGCTCCAAGGCGGCCGCGATCGGCACGCAGATCGCCATCGACATGATCAACGAGAAGGGCGGCGTGGAAGGCCACAAGATCATCCCGATCAATGCCGACGCGCAGTCCAAGGCCGATGTCGCCATCAACGAGGCGGAGCGGCTGTTGAACCAGGAGAAGGTCGACCTGCTGATGGGCGTCTACTCATCGGCCCATTGCGTGCCGCTGGCGCAGAAGGTCGACGCCGCGCAGAAATTCTTCTGGGCCAATGTCTGCGTCGCCTCCGCGGTGTTCAAGGACAAGAACCTGAAATACGTGTTCCGCCCGCAGGTGCATTCCGATCAGTTCGGTGAGGCGAGCTGCAAGTTCCTGGCCGAGGTGGCGAAGCCGAAGATGAAGAAGGAGGTCAAGGACCTCAAGGTCGCCATCATCCACGAGGACGGCCCCTACGGCGTCGGCGTGGCGCAAGGCAACGAGGAGGTCTGCAAAGAGCTCGGCATGCAGGTCGTACTGAAGGAGGGCTATTCGGCGAGCTCGGCCGATCTCTCCTCGCTGGTGACCAAGCTGAAGCGCGCCCGACCCGACGTGATCCTGCATACCGGCTACAACCCGGACATCACGCTGTTCCTGCGCCAGTCCCGCGAGGGTGGCCTGCGCTTCGATGCCATGATCGGCCACGGTGCCGGCTACGGCCAGATCGACAAGCTGATCGAGACCTTCAAGGACGACGTGAACTACTTCTACAACGTCGACCCGGTCGCCGCGCAGCTGCTCGATGCCAAGAGCCTGAAGCCCGGCATCGGCGACCTGACGGCGGAGATGATCAAGCGCTACAAGGCGCAGACTGGCGTGCAGGAAGTGCCCCCTCACACCTCGATGGGCTTCAACCAGACCTGGATCTTCCTCAGCGACGTGCTGCCGCGCGCGATCAAGAAATATGGCGGCTTCGATGCCGAGGCTCTGCGCAAGGCGGCGCTGGAGACCAACATTCCGGAGGGCGGCACGATCCAGGGCTACGGCGTGAAGTTCAATCCGCCGGGCCACAAGATGGCGGGGCAGAATGCGCTGTCCTCGCCGGTGGTGATGCAATACGTCAAGGGCGAGACCAAGATCGCCTGGCCGACGGGCCTGCGCACGATCGACCCGGTGATCCCGTTGCCCAAGGGCCACGCTTACGCACGCTGATCCGAGCGTTTCGTTCGGTGAAGGGGGAGACACTGCGCGCCCGGGGCGGGCGCGCAGTGCCACAGTCGGGGGCGTGTGCCATTGCTTGAAGTTCGCGACCTTACCAAGCGCTTCGGCGGGTTCACCGCGGTCAGCGGCGTCAGCTTCGATCTCGCCGAAGGCGAGATCCTGGGCCTGATCGGGCCCAACGGATCCGGCAAGAGCACGACGTTCAACTGCCTGTCCGGGCTGTATCTGCCGACATCGGGCAACGTCCGCTTCCAGGGGCGCGACATCGCGGGATGGAGCTCGAGCCGGGTCTGCCATGCCGGCATTGCGCGGACCTTTCAGATTCCGCGGCCGTTCAAGAACCTGACCATCCTGGAGAACGTCGCCGTCTCGGCCTATTACGGCCGGGCGAGGTCGGTCTCGCGGCGCGAGGCCTTCGTCCATGCGGAGGAGGCGCTCGCCATGGTGCGCCTGCCGGTCGATCCGACGCTCGGCATCGGCGGACTCGGCGCCGCCGGCCTGAAGAAGCTCGAACTGGCCCGCGCGCTCGCCACCGGGCCGAAGCTGTTGCTCGCCGACGAGAGCCTCGGCGGCCTCGACGAATCGGAGATGGACCAGGCCGCCGACATGCTGCAGGCGATCCGGCGCGACAAGGGCATCACCATCATCTGGGTCGAGCACATCATGGGCGTGCTGATGCGGGTGGTGGACCGGGTGATGGTGCTGGACCACGGGGAGGTGATCGCCAGCGGCACGCCGGCCGAGGTGGCGGCCCATCCCAAGGTCATCGAGGTCTATCTCGGCTCTGACCCGACGGCGAGGCAGCATGCTCAAGCTTGAGGGTGTCTCCGCCGGCTACGGCGACTTCCAGGCGCTGTTCGGGGCGAGCCTCGACGTGCAGGCGGGCGAGGCGGTCGCGGTGATCGGCCCGAACGGTGCCGGCAAGACCACCTTGCTCCGGGTCATTTCCGGCATCATCCCGCTGCGCGAAGGCCATCTCAGCATGGAAGGGCGGCCCCTCGACCGGGTGCCGGCGCACCGCATCATCGAGACCGGCATCGCTCATGTGCCGGAGAACCGCCGGCTGTTCCCGCGACTCACAGTCGAGGAGAACCTGAAGATCGGCGCCTATCTGCCGGCGGCGCGCAGCCGCTTCGCCGAGCGGCTCGATTTCGTCTACTCGCTGTTCCCGCGCATGAAGGAGCGGCGCAACCAGCTCGCCGGCACCATGTCGGGCGGCGAGCAGCAGATGTGCGCCATCGGCCGCGCCCTGATGTCGGGACCGAAGCTGCTGCTGATGGACGAGCCTTCGGCCGGCCTCGCGCCGGTGATCGTCCAGCAGGTCTTCGATCTGGTGCGCCGCATCCGCTCCGAGGGCTACACGGTGCTGATCGTGGAACAGAACATCCAGCAGGTGCTGAAGGTGGTCGACCGCGCCTATCTCCTCGAAGTCGGCCGCATCAAGCTTTCCGGCAAAAGTGCCGATCTCCTCGCCAGCGACGAGATCCGCCGCGCCTATATCGGGCTCTGACGCATGGACACAATCTTCGACATCTACCTGCTCGAGGCGATCGTGAACGGCGTGCTGCTCGGCGGCGTGCTCGGCCTGCTCGCGCTCGGCCTCAACCTGGTCTTCGGCGTCATCGACGTGGTGTGGATCTGCTATGCCGAGCTGGTCATGCTCGGCATGTACACGGTCTATTTTCTGCACGTCGTCTACGGGGTCCCGGTCCTGCTCGCCTGCCTTGGGGCGGTGGTGGTGGTCGGCGTGCTCGGTGCGCTGCTGCACTACCTGGTCATTCGTCCCGTCCTGCAGAGCGAGCCGATCAACCAGCTGCTGGTCACCGGCGGGGTCCTGTTCTTCCTGCAGAGCTTCGCGACTCTGGTGTTCGGGATCGAGTTCCGCAATCTCGGCCTCAAGCTGCCGATCCTGAACTTCGGCGAGATGTATTTCTCCTATGCCCGCGTGCTGGCCTTCCTGGTGGCGCTGGCTGGCATGGTGGGCCTCTACCTCTTCCTCACCCGCACCTTCCTCGGCACCGCGATCCGCGCCATCGCGCAGGACCGCGAGATCATGCCGCTGATGGGCGTCGACAGCCGCAAGCTCTATCTGGTCACCTCGGGCATCGGGGGCGGGCTCGCCGGCCTCGCGGCCTGCCTGCTGGTGCTGCAATACGACGTGCATCCGGCGATCGGCCTCACCTTTGGGCCGATCACCTTCATGATCTGCGTGCTGGGCGGGCTCGGCAACATGATCGGCGGTTTCGTCGCCGCCTTCATCATCAGCCAGTTCATCTCGATCGGCGGGTTCTTCTTCCATATCGAGTGGGGCTACGTCATCGCCTTCGCCTTCTTCATCCTGACCATGTTCATCAGGCCGCAGGGCCTGTTCGGGAAATAGGCCCATGCAGCGCGACGTCATCGCCCCTCTGGTCATCGCCGCGCTGGTGGCACTGGCCCCGTTCGCCGGCCAGACGGATTACTTCATCCACATCCTGGTGCAGATCCTGCTCTGGGGCTTCATCTACACCGCGTGGTCGCTGATGGGCCGGTTCGGCCTGGTCTCGCTCGGCCACGGTGCCTTCATGGGGATCGGCGCCTATGTCACGGTCCTGCTGTGGAATTTCTTCGAGCTGACGCCCTGGATCGGCATGCCGATCGCTGTCGCGGCGGCCGTGGCGCTGGCGGCGATCGTGGGTTGGCCCTGCGTCCGGCTTCGCATCGTCGGCCACTATTTCGCGCTGGTGACGCTCGCGCTGACCGCGGTGGTCGCCCTCAGCATCGTGGGTCTGCGCGACATCACCGGCGGCTCGCTCGGTCTGACGCCGAACCGCGAGGCGGCGGGCACGTCGATCTATGCCTTCCAGTTCGCCTCCAAGACCGTGTTCCTCTACGTCGCCCTGGTACTCTGGCTGATCGGTCTCTTCGTGTGGCGCGCGGTGGATCGCGGCATGGGCCGCTACGCGCTGCAGGCGATCTCCTCCGACGAGGATGCCTCGGCTTCGGTCGGCATCAATGTCGGCGTCGAGAAGATCCGCATCATCCTGCTCTCGGCCGGGCTGACCGCGCTCGGCGGCGCGGTGTTCGGGCAGTACCAGATGTACATCAACCCGGAGACCGTCTCAGGGATCGGCGTCTCGCTGCAGATCGTGTTCGCGGTCGTCGCCGGCGGCATGTTCGTCCAGCTCGGCCCGACCGTCGGCGCCGCCTTCACCCTGATCCTGGCCGAGACCCTCCGCATTCTGATCGGTAACGAGTATCATGCCGCCGATACAACGATTTACGGCCTAATGCTGGTGTTGTTCATCATCTTCATGCCGAAGGGTATCCTGGGTGCCGTCTTCGCCGGGCTTGAACGGGCCAAGGCCAAAGCGGCATAACGGCGCTTCCCGGAGGAAGCGTCCCCGTTCAGGACCAGCAACGACAATGCATCCCTATATCCATGCCCAGAAGACGCCGGACAAGGCGGCCTACATCATGGCCGCGACCGGCGAGACGGTGACCTACCGCCAGCTCGACCAGCGCTCCAACCAGGGCGCGCAGCTGTTCCGCCAGCTCGGCCTGAAGGCGGGCGATGCCATCGCGCTGCAGATGGACAACAACGCCCGCTATTTCGAGATCTGCTGGGCGGCGCAGCGCGCCGGCCTGCTCTACACCGCCATGAGCTCGCGCCTGACGGCCGAGGAGGCGGAGTACATCATCAACGATTGCGGCGCGAAGCTGTTCATCGCCTCCGTCAGCCAGCGGAGCCAGGCGCTGGAACTGCGGACGCGCATGCCGAAGGTGCCGCATCGCTTCGCCGTCGGCGGCGAGATCGACGGCTACGAGGGCTGGGAAACCTCCCTCGCCGCCATGCCGTCGACGCCGATCGCCGACCAGCGCGCCGGCCGCGACATGCTCTATTCCTCCGGCACGACCGGCCGGCCGAAGGGCGTGAAGACCGAGCTGCTGGAGGAGGCGATCGACGCGCCGGGCTCGCTGCTCAACCTGGCGACGGCGCTCTATGGCCTGACGTCTGAGGTCGTCTATCTCTCGCCGGCGCCGCTCTATCACGCGGCGCCGCTGCGCTACAACATGACGGTGATGCGGATCGGCGGCACCAGCATCGTCATGGAGCATTTCGACGCCGAGCAGGCGCTGGCGCTGATCGAGAAATACAAGGTCACGCACTCGCAATGGGTGCCGACCATGTTCGTCCGCATGCTGAAACTGCCGGAGGCGGTGCGGAAGAAATACGACGTCTCCTCCCTCAAGGTCGCGATCCACGCGGCCGCGCCCTGTCCGGTGCAGGTGAAGGAGGAGATGATCCGCTGGTGGGGCCCGGTGCTGCACGAATACTACGCCGGCACCGAGGGCAACGGCTTCGTCGCCTGCAACAGCCAGGAATGGCTGGCCCACAAGGGCACGGTCGGCCGCGCGCTGCTCGGCGAGATCCACATCCTGGACGAGGCGGGCAAGGAGCAGCCCCAGGGCGAAGCGGGCATGATCTACTTCGCCAACGGCCCGGTCTTCGAGTACCACAACGATCCGGGGAAAACGAAAGAGTCACGCACGCCGCAAGGCTGGTCGACGCTCGGCGATATCGGCTACCTGGACAAGGACGGCTTTCTGCACCTGACCGATCGCAAGGCCCATATGATCATTTCCGGCGGGGTGAATATCTACCCGCAGGAAGTGGAGAATCTCCTGGTCACCCATCCCAAGGTCGCTGACGTGGCGGTGATCGGCGTGCCGAACGTCGATTTCGGCGAGGAAGTGAAGGCGGTGGTGCAGCCGATCGATCCAGGCGCGGCAGGCCCGGCCCTGGCCGAGGAGCTGATCGCCTTCTGCAAGGCGCACTTGTCGGCGATCAAATGCCCCCGCAGCGTGGATTTCGAGGCCGAGCTGCCGCGCCACCCGACGGGCAAGCTTTACAAGCGACTGATTCGCGATAGGTACTGGCAGGGGCGCCAGTCGAAACTGGTGTGACGCGGCGTGTTGCGGACCGACTCGGTCGTTGCGGCCGACGGGCGGTCTATGTAACAAATTGAAGCTTCCGCGAGACAACGAGGCTGGCGGCCGGGCAGGCAGACCGACCGACGGTTGGCATGGGCGCGGGGGTGGGCGGAAACGCAGGCCGAAAGGCCGCGAATGGGGAAAGGGTCGATGGGGTGAATGAGCTGCCGGTAGCGCAGGGATTGTACGACCCGAGCCGCGAGCACGACGCCTGCGGTGTTGGCTTCGTTGTCGATATCAAGAACCGCAAGTCGCACGAGATCATCCGCCAGGGCCTGCAGATCCTGATCAACCTGGATCATCGCGGTGCCGTCGGCGCCGACCCGCTGGCCGGCGATGGCGCCGGCATCCTGATCCAGAAGCCCGATGCCTTCCTGCGCGCTGTCATGGCCGAGCAGGGCGTGAAGCTGCCGCCGGAGCCCGACTACGGCGTCGGCATGGTGTTCCTGCCGCGCGGCGAGGCCGACCGGGTCAAGGCCGTGTCGATGGTGGAGGACACCGTCGCCCAGGAGGGGCAGACCTTGCTCGGCTGGCGCGAGGTGCCGGTCGACCGCACCGGGCTCGGCGAGACGGTGAAGGCGAACGAGCCGGTCATCCGCCAGATCTTCATCGGCCGCGGCGCCAATTGCCGCGACCGGGCGAGCTTCGAGCGCAAGCTCTTCGTCATCCGCAAGCTGCTCGAGAATGCCGTGCGTGAGGAGCCGCGCGAGGGCCTCGGCAAGCTGTTCTTCCCGTCGCTCTCGACCCGCACGCTGGTCTACAAGGGCATGCTGCTGGCGGGCCAGGTCGGCACGTTCTACGTCGACCTCAAGGATCCGCGCGTCGTCACCGCGCTGGCGCTGGTGCATCAGCGCTTCTCGACCAACACCTTCCCCGCCTGGCGGCTCGCGCATCCCTACCGGATGATCGCCCATAACGGCGAGATCAACACGCTGCGCGGCAACTTGAACTGGATGGCGGCGCGCCGGCATTCGATGTCGTCGGAGCTGTTCGGCTCGGATCTCGCCAAGCTGTGGCCGCTGATCGCCGAGGGCCAGTCCGACACGGCGAGCTTCGACAACGCGCTCGAGCTTCTGGTCGCCGGCGGCTACCCGCTCGCCCAGGCCGTCATGATGATGATCCCGGAGGCCTGGGCCGGCCATCAGCTGATGGACGAGAAGCTCCGCGCCTTCTACGAGTACCACGCGGCGCTGATGGAGCCCTGGGACGGGCCCGCCGCCATCGCCTTCACCGACGGACGGCAGATCGGCGCCACGCTCGACCGCAACGGCCTGCGCCCGGCGCGCTATGTCGTGACCGACGACGACAAGGTGATCCTCGCCTCCGAGGCCGGCGTGCTGCCGGTGCCGGAAGAGCGCATCGTCAAGAAGTGGCGGCTGCAGCCCGGCAAGATGCTGCTGATCGACCTGGAGCGCGGCCGCATCGTCGACGATGCCGAGCTCAAGGCCGATCTCGCCAATGCGCATCCCTACCAGGCCTGGCTCGAGGCGACGCAGTTCCGCCTGGAGGAGCTGCCGGATGCCGTGCGCTCGAACCGCGCGCCGGGGCCGAGCCTGCTCGATCGCCAGCAGGCCTTCGGCTACACGCAGGAGGATGTGAGCTTCATCCTCGAGCCGATTGCCGTTTCCGGCGAGGAGCCGATCGGTTCCATGGGCTCGGACACGCCGATCTCGGTGCTCTCCGCCCGGCCGAAGCTGCTCTACAGCTATTTCAAGCAGTGCTTCGCCCAGGTCACCAACCCGCCGATCGACCCGATCCGCGAGGAGCTGGTGATGTCGCTGGTGTCGCAGATCGGGCCGAGGCCCAATCTGCTCGGCCTGCATCATGCGGATACGCATCGTCGCCTCGAAGTGCGCACGCCGATCCTGACCGACGAGGATCTGGAGAAGATCCGCGGCATCAATGCCCTGGTCGGCGATGCCTTCCGCACCCAGACGCTCGACATCTGCTGGGACGCTGCCGAGGGACGCGCCGGCATGGCGTCGGCGCTCGACCGGCTGTGCGCCGCCGCCAAGCAGGCAGTGGAGCAAGGCCACAACATCCTGATCCTGTCGGACCGCGCGATGGATCAGGACCGCATCGCGATTCCGGCGCTGCTCGCCACCTCGGCCGTGCATCACCACCTGATCCGCGAGGGGCTGCGCACCGAGACCGGCCTCGTGGTCGAGACCGGCGAGGCGCGCGAGGTGCATCACTTCTGTGTCCTCGCGGGCTATGGCGCCGAGGCGATCAATCCCTATCTCGCCTTCGAGACCTTGGGCGCAATGCGCGAGCAGCTGCCGGCGGATGCGACGGCGGACAAGGTCGCGCAGCGCTACATCAAGGCGATGGGCAAGGGCATCCTGAAGGTGATGTCCAAGATGGGCATCTCGACCTATCAGTCCTATTGCGGCGCGCAGATCTTCGACGCGGTCGGCCTCGCCACCGGCTTTGTGCAGCAATACTTTACCGGCACGGCGAGCCGCATCGAGGGCGTCGGTCTCGACGAGGTGGCGGCCGAGACGGTGGAGCGCCATCGTCAGGCATTCGGCGACGCGCCGGTCTACCGCGATGCGCTGGATCCGGGCGGCGAGTACCAGCTCCGCCTGCGCGGCGAGGCGCATGTCTGGAATCCCGAGAGCATCGCCAAGCTGCAGCACGCCGTGCGCGGCAACAGCAGGGACACCTACCGCGACTACGCCAAGGGAGTGAACGAGCAGAGCGAGCGTCTGCTCACGCTGCGCGGCCTGTTCCAGCTGAAGCCGGCGGCGACGCCGGTGCCGCTGGACGAGGTCGAGCCCGCGGCCGAGATCGTCAAGCGCTTCGCCACCGGTGCGATGTCCTACGGCTCGATCAGCCGCGAGGCGCATACCACGCTCGCCATCGCCATGAACCGTATCGGCGGCAAGTCGAACACGGGTGAGGGCGGCGAGGAAGCGGACCGCTTCCAGCCGCTGCCGAACGGCGATTCCATGCGCTCGGCGATCAAGCAGGTGGCGTCCGGCCGGTTCGGCGTGACCACCGAATACCTGGTCAACGCCGACGACCTGCAGATCAAGATGGCGCAGGGCGCCAAGCCCGGCGAGGGCGGCCAGCTGCCCGGCCACAAGGTCAACGGCCCGATCGCCAAGGTGCGTCATTCGACGCCCGGTGTCGGCCTGATCTCGCCGCCGCCGCATCACGACATCTACTCGATCGAAGATCTGGCCCAGCTGATCCACGACCTGAAGAACGCCAACCCGCGCGCGCGGGTCAGCGTGAAGCTGGTCTCCGAGATCGGCGTCGGCACCGTCGCAGCCGGCGTCTCCAAGGCGCGGGCCGACCACGTGACGATCTCGGGCTTCGAGGGCGGCACGGGCGCGAGCCCGCTGACCTCGCTGACCCATGCCGGCAGCCCGTGGGAGATCGGGCTTGCGGAGACGCAGCAGACGTTGGTGCTCAATCGGCTTCGCGGCCGCATCGCCGTGCAGGTCGATGGCGGCTTGCGCACCGGGCGCGACGTCGTGGTTGGCGCCTTGCTCGGCGCCGACGAGTTCGGCTTCGCCACCGCGCCGCTGATCGCCGCCGGCTGCATCATGATGCGCAAGTGCCATCTCAACACCTGCCCGGTCGGCATCGCGACCCAGGATCCGGTGTTGCGAAAGCGCTTCGCCGGCGCGCCGGAGCACGTGATCAACTATTTCTTCTTCGTCGCCGAGGAAGTGCGCGAGCTGATGGCCGAGCTCGGCTTCCGTACGGTTCGCGAGATGGTCGGCCGCTCCGACCGGCTGGACATGCGCCGCGCCATCGATCACTGGAAAGCGAAGGGTGTCGATCTCGCGCGGCTGCTCTATCGGCCGCCGGTCGGGCCGGAAGTCGCGATACACAATTGCGAGACCCAGGATCACGGGCTCGATGCCGCGCTCGACCGCAGACTGATCTCGGAGGCGCAGCCGGCCTTGCTGCGGGGCAAGCCCGTCCGCATCGAGACCGAGGTCCGCAACGTCAACCGCACGGTCGGCGCCATGCTGTCCGGCGAGGTGGCGCTGGCCTATGGTCACAAGGGGTTGCCGGACGACACGATCTCGATCAAGGCGCATGGCACGGCCGGCCAGAGCTTCGGCGCCTTCCTCGCCCATGGCGTTTCGATCGAGCTCGCGGGCGAGGCAAACGACTATGTCGGCAAGGGCCTGAGCGGCGGACGGATCGCCATCTACAAGCCGGATGCGGGCCGCTATGTGCCCAGCGAGAACATTATCGTCGGCAATACGGTGCTGTACGGCGCCATCGAGGGCGAGGCGTATTTCTCCGGCGTCGCGGGCGAGCGCTTCGCGGTGCGCAATTCCGGTGCCGTCGCCGTGGTCGAGGGCGTCGGCGATCATGGCTGCGAATACATGACCGGCGGTGTCGTGGTGGTGCTCGGGCCGACCGGCCGAAACTTCGCCGCCGGCATGTCGGGCGGCATCGCCTATGTTCTGGACGCCGACGGCAGTTTCCGTCGCAAGTGCAACACGGCGATGGTTGAGCTCGAAGATGTCGTGGGCGATGCGGGGCCGAGCGGTGAATACATGAACGGCCATCTGCCGGGCGATCATCTGGCCGATGATGCGCGGCGCCTGCGGGTGCTGATCGAGCGGCATCTCCACTACACCAACAGCGACGTCGCCCGGGCGATCCTGGCCGACTGGAACGCCTATCTGCCGAAATTCGTCAAGATCATGCCGACCGACTATCGCCGTGCGCTGAACGAGATGAAGGCGCAGGCGCCGCTCGCGGCCAAGGGCGGCGAGGGGGCACCGGCGCATGGGTAAGGTCACCGGCTTTCTCGAGTTCGGCCGCGAGGATCGCGGCTACGTCAAGGCGAAGGAACGGGTCAAGGGATACGACGAGTTCCTGGTCCCGCTGCCGGAGGAGAAGCTCGCCAAGCAGGCTGCGCGCTGCATGGATTGCGGCGTGCCGTTCTGTCACAACGGCTGTCCGGTCAACAACCTGATTCCGGACTGGAACAATCTGGTCTACCGCCACCAGTGGCGGGCCGCGCTGGACTCGCTGCATTCGACCAACAATTTCCCCGAGTTCACCGGCCGCATCTGCCCGGCGCCCTGTGAGGCGTCCTGCGTGCTGACCATCAACGACGACCCGGTGACGATCAAGACGATCGAATGCGCCATCGTCGATCGCGGCTGGGACGAGGGCTGGATCGCGCCGGTCGTGCCGGCGGCGAAGACCGGCAAGCGGATCGCCGTGGTCGGCTCCGGTCCCGCCGGCATGGCGGCGGCGCAGCAGCTCGCCCGCGCCGGCCACAATGTGACACTGTTCGAGAAGGCCGACCGTATCGGCGGCCTGCTCCGCTACGGCATTCCCGATTTCAAGATGGACAAGCGGCTGATCGACCGCCGCATGGCGCAGATGGCGGCAGAGGGCGTCACCTTCTGCACCGGCGTGCATGTCGGGGTCGGCTTCGCGGCGGACAGGCTCACCGCCGAGCACGATGCGGTGCTGCTGACCGGCGGCGCCGAGCATCCGCGCGACCTGCCCGTGCCGGGACGTGAGCTCGACGGCGTCCACTATGCGATGGACTACCTGACGCAGCAGAACAAGCGCGTCGCCGGCGACGATGCCTCGGACCAGCGCCAGATTCTGGCGACGGGCAAGCACGTGGTGGTAATCGGCGGCGGCGATACCGGCTCGGACTGCATCGGCACGGCGAACCGCCAGGGTGCTGCCTCGATCACGCAATTCGAGATCCTGCCGCGGCCGCCGGTGAAGGAGAACACGCCGCTGGTCTGGCCGAATTGGCCGCTCAAGCTGCGCAGCTCCTCGTCGCACGAGGAAGGCTGCGAGCGCGATTTCGCGGTGACGACCAAGGCCTTCATCGGCGAGAACGGCCGGGTCACCAGGCTTCGCGGTGCCAGGCTGCTCTGGGAAGGCGCCCGCATGCAGGAAGTGGCGGGCAGCGAGTTCGAGATCCCGGCCGATCTCGTCCTGCTCGCCATGGGCTTCGTGCATCCGGTGCATGCCGGCATGCTGGAGCAGCTCGCCCTGGAGCGGGACGGCCGCGGCAACGTCAAGGCGGACACCGACCGCTATCAGACGTCGAACCCGAAGGTCTTCGCCGCCGGCGATATGCGTCGCGGCCAGTCCCTTGTCGTCTGGGCCATCCGCGAAGGGCGCCAGGCCGCCCGCGCGGTGGATGCCTTCCTGATGGGAAGCTCCGATTTGCCGCGCTGAGCGCTCACGGCTCTCCCCGAAGCGGTGAATCCGAGCTAGAAGGGGGCTTTCCCGATCCGGAGATCGCGATCTTGAAAGCCATTACCCTCAGCGCCGGCCAGGGCAAGCGGCTGATGCCGCTGACCGCCGACCGGCCGAAATGCCTGCTTCCTGTCGGCGACCGCACCCTGATCGAGTGGCAGATCCATTCGCTGGCCAGGAACGGCATCACCGAGGTTGTCGTCGTCGTCGGCTTCATGGCCGAGAAGGTCGAGGAGCGGCTCGCCCGCGTGAAGATCCCGGGTCTCAAGATCCGCCTGCTGCACAACCCGTTCTATGCCGTGTCCGACAATCTCGCGAGCTGCTTCCTGGCGCGCGGCGAGATGGAAGGCGATTTCGTGCTGATGAACGGCGACACCATCTCGGAACCGGCGATCATGCAGCGCCTGCTGCAGACGGCGAAGATGCCGATCACCGTCACCATCGACCGCAAGGACAATTACGACGCCGACGACATGAAGGTCGCGGTCGAAGGCGACCGGCTGATCGATATCGGCAAGACGCTGACCAGCGACGTCACCAACGGCGAATCGATCGGCATGCTCCATTTCAAGGGCGACGGGCCGGCACTGTTCCGCAACGCCGTCGAGACGGTGATGAAGCGGCCCGAGGGGCTCAAGCTCTGGTACCTCTCGGTGATCGCCGAGATCGCCCGCGCCGGCCATGTCGGCGTCGCCTCGATCGAGGGGCTGGAATGGGGCGAAGTCGACTTTCCCGCCGATGTCGATCGCGCCAACGATCTCGCCCGGCGCTGGATCAAGGCCGGGAAGGGCTGACCGAGCGTTCGACGATCCCGCGTACCAGTTCCAGATCGGCCGGCTTGTCGACGTCGATCGCGGCCTCGGCGAACGGCATGTCGACGGCGGCAAGCCGCGCCCCGGTCCGTGTCGACAGGCGCGCCAGCGCGTCCGGCAGCGTCAGCCTGCCGAGCAGGAAGCGGGTCAGATTGCCGATGCCGAGCATTGCGATCATGCGCCAAGGCCGTTTGCGGTGGCGCTCGACCTCGCGCCAGAGGTCGGCGACATGGCGGGCGCGTTCGCTGCGGAACAGGAACAGGTTGCAGCCGCTGAAGGCGATGCCGCGGAAGCGGAGATAGGTGCGCCGCGTGCCCGGATAGGCCGCCTGGATGGTGTGGTCGGTGGCGATGCCGGCCGCGACATCCGCCTCGGCCGGCGCGTGATCGAGGAAATGCCGAACCATCTGCGGGGTGAGCAGGGCATGGTCGGCCGTGGTGACGAACAGCGGCGGGGCGCCGTCGATCTGCTCCAAGGCCCGGGCGACGGTCGCCGCCGGCGAGTCGGCGGCGCGCATCACGGAGAGGCGGCCCTCTGCGCGCCAATGCGCCAGGCTTGTCGCCGCCTCGACCAGTTCCGGCCGCTCGATGGCAATGGTGATCCGCCCCACCGCCGGCACCTGCGACAAGGCCGCGACGACGCGGGCCAGCATCGGCTGTCCGCCGATCTCGATGAAGGCCTTGTGCTCCGTTCCCGTCGCCAGCGCCAGGGGATCGTCCGGCCCGCGGCTGCCGGCCAGAATGAGCGCGGGAATGGGGCCGCTCACGCCAGCTCTTTGCCGTAGATCCGATAGGTCTTGTAGGGCGGGCCGCAGAGCGCCTCGCAGATGTGTCGCATGGCCGTGTTGTCTTCCAGGATCCACGACAGCTCGATATGGCGATAGCCCTGGGCGAGCCCCGCCTCGCGCAGCTTGGCGATCAGGTAGAGCGGGATGGTGGCGCCGAGCGCGGTGCTCTGCAGCTTGCGCTTGATCCCCATCAGCGGCACACGGCCGCCGTTCACGCCCCTGATCTTGAGCCGCCAGATCAGCTTCACCACGCCGAACGGCAGCAGCTTCCCGTCGAGATCATGGATCGCCTGGTGCAGGTCCGGCAGGCCGATGATGAAGCCGACCGGCTCGCCGTCCAGCTCCGCGAACCAGAAATAGCGCGCCTCGATCAGCGGCTTCAGCTCCTTGCCGAGATGCAGCACCTCCTCCGGCGTATAAGGTACGGCGCCCCAATTGTCGGCCCAGGCGTCGTTGAAGATGTCGAGGGCCCGCGCCAGCTCGACACCGTATTCCTTCGCCCGCATCGGCCGGATCACCAGCCGCGGCGGCGCCTGGCGCGACAGCAGGCGCGCAATCGCCTTCGGCGGCTCGGCCACCATGTCGTAGTCGTAGGCGTAGACGTCCTTCGCCTTGGCATAGCCGGCCTGTTCCAGCAGCCCGCCCATATAAGGCTGGTCATGCGCCATCAGCAGGCGCGGCGGGGTGTCGAAGCCGGCGACCAGAAGGCCCATCTGCTCGTTGATCGACAGGTTGAACGGCCCCAGCACCCGGCGCATGCCCTTGGACTTCAGCCAGGCTTCGGCCGTGCCGGTCAGCGCGGCGACCACGTCCGCGTCGTCGATGGATTCGATCAGCCCGAAATGGCCGCCCTGGGGATCGTGCTTGGCGATGTGCAGGCGGCATATCTGCGCGCTGATGCGACCGACCGCCTTGTCGCCCCGGCGGGCGTACCAGAAGCGGGTCTCGGCATGCTTGAAATATGGGTTCTTCGTAGCCGACAGCGCGTCGCGCCGCTCAATGTAGAGCGGCGGCACGAAGTGCGGCTGACCGCGGTGCAGCTCGTGCTGGACCCGGACAAAGGCATCAAGATCGCGCGGGCCCTCGACCGGGACGATCTCCAGGCCTTGTTGTGCTCCCCCCGCCGTCACAACGCCCTAGGTCGCTTGTCTCAAGCCCTGGGCCGGCCGGCGGGGTCGGTCGCGCGGCAGCTCGCCAGAGAGCTGCGCCACCCAGGGATAGCGCTTGGCCTCTTCCAAGTCATAGCCGAGGTTGAACACGGTGGCGCTGCGCGGCAGGTCCTTCGCCGCGCCGTAGTAAGTGCCGAGCAGCCGGTCGACGGCGAAATTGGTGATGCCGTAATTGCCGTTCTCGTTGTGGAAATGGTGCTGCAGGTGCCGTTCCTTCATCCGCGCCAGAAAGGCATAGCGCGGCTTGTAGTTCAGGTGCTGGATGCAGTGGCAGAATTCGTAGAAGCAGGTGGTCAGCAGGCCGGCGGCGAAGGCGGCGGCCGCGGCCGGCGGCCCGCCGATCAGCCAGCCGATCGCCGGCGTGACCAGCACCAGGGTCGGCAGCGTGTTGGTCAGCGAACCGAACAGGACTTCAAGCTTGTTCGGATCCTGATGATGGTCGAAGTGGATGCGCTTCCACAGCGCCGCCGACCATCGCATGCGATAGAGCCAGCGGCCGTGCAGCACCCAGCGGTGCAGTGCGTACCAGACCGCGGGGTAGATCGTGACCGTGGCCGCAGCAGCCAGCAGCGGCGCGGCCAGCCCGTCGAGCCAGTAGATCGCCAGGCCGAGGCTGACCGCCGCGAGCAGGGCATAGACCTGGATCGCCGGATAGGTCACATAGGCGACCACCAGCTCCCGGAACGTCATGCGTCCCAGGTCGTAGGCATGGCCCTTCCAGGATTTGCTGTTGAACATGGCGCGCGGGCCCGTTCCTTTCACCGGCCTTCAACCGCATAGATGCGGCTCGCAGCCTTAACGCAAAGTCACAAAATGTTAGCGGGTGTTTCCCTGGCGGATTTCCGCGGTTTTCTGGATATGGAAGCTACCGTTCGGTGTGCACCAGGATGGTGCCGGCGACGCTGGTGAACAGGATGGTCGGCGCCCAGGCGGCGAAGGCGGTCGGGAACATGCCGCTCTCCCCGGCGACCAGAACCAGGCCGTCGGTGACGAAGAAGGCGAAGCCGATGATGACGCCCAGGCCGAAGGCATAGCCGGTGCCGCCGCGCCGGCGGCTGGTCTGCGCCACCGGCGCGGCGATCAGTACCATCAGGAAGGTCGCCACCGGCGTCGCGAACTTCTTCTGCAGCATGGCGTCGTAGAACCGCACGTTGCGGGCGCCCACCTTGCTGCGTTCGCTCAGGCTGACCAGCGAGGCGATGGAGTATTGCCGCGGCGGCAGGGCGAGCTCGGCGAAATCGACCGGCTTCAGGTCGGTTTGCCAGACGGCGCTGGCGAGCTGGCGGCTGTCGGCGCGCCGGTCGATCTCCTGCACTTCTTCGAGCCGCCAGCGGCCGTCGACATAATCGGCCCGTTCGGCCAGCGTGACCATCGTCAGCTCGCCGGCATCGTCGAGGTCGAAGATCCGCAATCCTTCCAGATGCGTTCCGGGCAGCCGGATGGAAGTGACCGCGACGATGACATCCGCCCGGCGCACCCAGGAAATCGAGCGGTTGACCGGACTGTCCTCGCCGCGCGGCGCGGTCGCCTCCCACCAGAGCTGCAGCTCGCGATCGGTATGCGGCGCCACCCACTCGCCAACGGCGAAATGGAAGGCGGCGACCACCGCGGCGGCCGGGGTGAAGGTGAGCAGCAGTGTGAAATACGAGATCCCGATCGCCTTCATGGCGATGATCTCGTTGCGCTGCACCAGGGTCACCAGCGTGATCAGTGCCGCCAGCAGGGTGGCGACCGTGCCCATCTGCACGATCAGCGACGGGAAGCGCAGCCGGGCATAGTAGAAGATGGTCGAGAGCCCGCTGTTCTCCCGCGCCAGGATGTCCTTGGCGCTGTCGAGCAGGTCGAGCAGCTGCAGCAGGCCGGCCAGCGCCAGCAGGCACATCGCGAAGCGGGCAAGGAAGAGCCGCGAGACGTAGAGAGCGAGCGACCGGCTCACGAGGCGGCCGTCTTGTCGGAAACCGGCCGGCCGTAGCGGCCGAGCCATCGCGCCAGCCACTCGGCAAGGCTGGCCAGCGGGTTCGAGCCCGGCCGCGAATTGGCCCAGCTGAACAGCCAGGCGCCGCTGGCCGCAAAGATGATGAACGGTGACCAGATGGCGACTGCCGGCGGGATGCGGCCGAGATCGGCCATGCTCTCGCCGAATTGCAGCGCGTGGTGATACAGGAAAAGCAGGCCGCCGGCGATCGCCAGCCCGGAGGCCCGCCTTGCCCGCTTGGCCGAGATGCCGAGCGGCAGGGCGACGAAGGGCAGCACCGGAATGGACAGGATGCGGGCCAGGCGGCCGTTCAGCTCCGAGCGGACCCGGCGCTGCATGCCGGGATCCTCGTCGTTGCGGCGCTCCCAGAGTTCGAGCAGCGTCATCTCGCGCTCGTTCTCGCCGCGGGCGCGGAACGGCGGCACGTTGTTGGTCAGGTCGATGCGGAACTCGACGGTGTCGAAGGTCGAGGCCGAGGGCTGGCGGTCCTCCGGCCGGGTCACGATCTGCTGCCCGTCGACCAGCCGCAGCAGGAAGTTGGTGCCGTCGTCGGAGCGCACCATCGAGCCGCGCTTCGCGGTGATGGCGGCGGCGCTGCCGTCCTTGTGGAACTGGTGCACGAAGACGCCGTGCAGGGTGCGGCCGCCATTCTCGATCTGGTCGACCATGATGGTGTTGCGGCCCTGGGCGGTGACGAACACGCCCTCTTCCAGGATCGCCTCCCAGGCCGCGTTGGTCACCAGATAGACGATGGAGCGATAGGCATAGCGGCTGTGCGGCTGCAGATACGAAAACAGGAAGGCGGTCGCCACGGTCAGCACGATGGCGAGGCCGATCAGCGGCGCGATCAGGCGCTTCAGCGAGATGCCGCAGCCGAGCATGGCGTCGAGCTCGCTCTCGGCCGAGAGCCGCGAGATCACCACCAGCACCGACAGGAAGAACGCCGCGGGCAGCGCCATCCCCATGTAGTGCGGCACCAGGTTCGCCACCATCTTCAGCACCAGCACGAACGGGCCGCCCTTGTTCACCAGCAGGTCGAACAGGCGGAGCATGCGCTCGAGCAGCAGCGCCGACAGCACGATGCCGAGCCCGACCGTGAGCGGGCGGATGGTCTCGACCAGCAGATAGCGATCCAGCGCGCCGAACGGCTTGTTCATATCGCTTGCCTTCCGCGGCGCCGGCGTCTCAAGCGCGACGCCAGCCCGACCTCACCAGCGCCAGCAGGTCGGCGAAAGCCGCATCGGACAAGGCGAGCGCCTGGGTCACGTCCGGCGGCTTCGGCCAGTTTGCGTCCGTGAGTGCCTGTCCGGCGAATTGCCGCGGGCCGGCATAGCGGGGGATCACGTGAAAATGCACGTGGGGGTCGACCATCATCAGCATCAGGTAGTTCATCTTGTCGTAGGCGAACAGCGATTTCAGCGTCGCCTCGATATCGGTGATGGCCTGGCCGAGCCCGGCCGCGGCATCGGGGCCGATCGCGCCGAAGCTGGTCGCGGCCCCGCGGCAGGCGAGCACCAGCGAGCCGAGTGTCACCTGGCGCGGGCGCAGCAGAACCATCCAATGGGGATATTCCGCGACCAGCGTGCGGGGATAGCCGAAAGCGGCGATGGTGGCGTTGGGCGCGTCGCTCATGTTGGTCATGTCCGTTGGGCGCGCGGCCAGGATAGGGTGGGCTTCATGTCCCTCGCAACCGGGCTTCGCGCGCCATGGCCCATTCGGCGAGTTCGATCTCGATCGGGTCGTCGATGTTGACAATGAAGCGGTCGATCACAACGGCGCAGCAATCCTCCTCCACGATGTGCAGGCGGTCGACCAGCGTGGCGCGACGGGTGGCATAGCAATGCCCGTTCCGCGTGTAGTAGGGCGGGATGCTCTGCCGGCTGGTATGGCGCGCGCCTTCCGGCAGGTAGAACCGCATCACACCGTTCGGATCGATCGTGAAGGTCTTTTCCGGCGTGTGATGGCCCGGCACGCGGCTGACCGTGGCCGCCGCCGCATGGTTGCCGTCGAGCATCGCCGTCACCGTCCGCGTCACTTCGTCCGGCTCGCGCATCGGGCTGGTCGGCTGCAGCCAGACAGAGAGGTCGAAGCGCCGGCCGTGCTGCCGCTCCGCCTCCAGCCAGGCATGGCGCCAGGTCTCGGCCGCGCCGGCCGTGTCGCCCGAAAGCTCGGCCGGACGGAGGAACGGCGCCTGCAGCCCGTGCCGGCGGCCTTCCTCGGCTATGTCGGGGTCGTCGGTCGAAATCAGCGCCGCGTCGAGCCAGGGCAGCGCCCGCACCACGGCGGCGGCGCGGGCGATCAGGCTCTGCCCGCCGACGGCTTGCAGATTCTTGCGCGGCACGCCTTTGCTGCCGCCGCGCGCCGGCACCACGGCCAGCACCGAAAGGCCGCGCATTGCCATCCCCTAGCGCTCCTGCATCAAACGGCGCACGCGCTCGACGACCAGGTCGAGCCCGGCGACGGTGCCGCGGGGCGCAGCGGTGGGCGGCGTGGGCATGGGACGGTCCGGCAGCTCCTGCACGAGGCCTTCTCTGTAAAGCCGCGCGAGCAGGAGGTCGAGCCGTCTCGGACCGTAGATCAGGCCGATATTCAGGAGCCATCGGTAAAGCCGTCGAAGCGGGCCGCCGGCGCCCGGCCTGTCGGTGCCGAAACGCCGATGCAGGCGCCAGGACAAGGGAAGCGGTTGCACGGAACGAGGCTCGCCGAACGCGAAGACGGGCCGCCCCGTGGTCACCGCATCGGCGAGCATCGAAGCGCTGTCGGCGGTGACGACGAACACGTCGCCGGCGGCGAGCAGGCGGGGATAGGGACTCGGCCCGGGCGTCGCGCCGAAGCCGAGCGTGCGGCTCGGCTCGGCATAGGAGGCGAGCAGCGTGGCCGCCACCGGTTCCGGCGTGCGCCGGGAGGTGGTCACCAGCAGCGAGCCCTGCCAGGTTTTCGCCATCGCCTCGAGATGCTCGCGTAGCCGGCGCGCGGCGGCGGCATCGAGGGGAAACGCGACCGACGGGCCGCCCACGAGAGCAACGATGCGCGGGCGCGGCAGCGCTTCGAAATCGCCGATCGTATCCGCGGCGGCCGGTGTCGCGATCGGCAGCGGCAGCTCGATCACGTTCGGCCCCGGCGCGATCGCGTATTGCGGCGTCGTCACCACCAGGTCGAACCAGGCTGCCGGGGCACGCGGCCGGCCGATCTGCACCAGCCGGGCGTGACCGCCGGCCCGGCGGCGGATCCAGCGGGCGACCGGCACGCTGCGCCGGCCGACCGCGATCACGAGGTCCGGCCAGGGGGGCGCCAGGGGGGCGGACCGCCGGCGGTCGAGCGTCGCCAGCGAGGCGCCGAACAGCAGGTTCGGCAGTTTCCGCAAGTCCCGATAGGCGAGGCGCTTGACCTCGAACGGCCAGCCGAGCGCGCGGGCCAGCGCCAGGACCTGGGCGTTGTCGCCCGCCTTGTCGCCGAGCAGCGCCCAGACGCGCGGCGCATCTGTGGCTTCGGAGAGGGGGCTCACGCGACGATCTGCGTCCGGCGCGCCGGGCACCGCCCCTCGCCGCGATGGCGCCACATCTCTGCCTTGCGCCGCCGCTTTCTTGCTGTATCCGGGTCCATCTGTTACAGAGCCCCGCTTTGGCGCCTGCTCCGGGTCGCCTACTCTATGTTGATGTTGAATCCGACTCCGACAGACAATACCTCGCTGCCGCGGCGCCTTGGCGACTTTCCGACGATCGTTGCCGCGCTCGACTACGCGGCGCGTGGGGAAACCGGGCTCAACTTCCACTCGGCCCGGGGCGACCTTGCCGAGGTGCTGACCTATGCGCGGCTGCGCGACGAGGCGCTGGACCTGGCCGGCCGTCTGGCCGGTCTCGGATTGAAGCCCGGCGACCATGTCGCGCTGGTGGCGGAGACGGAGGCCGATTTCGCCCGCGCCTTCTTCGCCTGTCAGTATGCCGGCCTGGCGCCGGCGCCGCTGCCGCTGCCGCAGGGCTTCGGCGGCAAGCAGGCCTATATCGATCAGCTGCGCGGTCTGATGCAGGCCTGCCGGCCCAAGGCCGCCATCGCCCATGCCGACCTGCTCGGCTATGTCGAAGCGGCGGCCGACGGGCTCGAGCTCCTGTTCCTTGGCAACGTCGCGACGTTGGCGAACCGGCCCTCCGTGCCGGTCGAGCACGCCGCCCAGCCGGCGGATGTCGCCTACATCCAGTTCTCGTCCGGCAGCACGCGCTTTCCGATGGGCATCGTGGTGACCCAGCGCGCCTTGATGGCGAACGTGATCGGGATCACCGCGCATGGCCTGCAGGTGCGCGAGCAGGATCGCGCTGTGTCCTGGCTGCCGCTCTATCACGATATGGGGCTGGTCGGATTCTTCCTCGCGGCGTTGGCCTGCCAGATCTCGGTCGACTTGATGGCAACGCGCGATTTCGCGCGGCGGCCATTGCTCTGGCTCCGCCTGATCGGGCGCAATCGCGGCACGCTCAGCTACAGCCCGACCTTCGGCTACGAGCTTTGTGCCCGCCGGGCGGAGACGGCGCCGATCGACGATATCGACCTGTCGTCCTGGCGCGCCGCCGGGATCGGCGCGGACATGATCCGGCCGCAGGTGCTGAACCGCTTCGCCGAGACCTTTGCCCGCATCGGCTTCAGGGCGACGGCGCTGGTGCCGAGCTACGGCCTGGCCGAGACGACGCTCGCGGTGAGCTTCGCACCGCTCGACCGCGGCATGCTGACCGACACCGTCGATCTCGATCGTCTGGAGGATGAAGGCATTGCCGCCGCGCCGAAGGGGCCGAACCGCCGCGCGCGCAGCTTCGTCGCCTGCGGCCGGCCGCTGCCGGCACATGACGTCAAGCTGATCGATGCGACCGGCGCGGCGGTGGGCGAGCGGCGGGTCGGCCGCGTGCTGACGCGCGGCGCCAACCTGATGCAGGGCTATCTCGACCGGCCGGCGGAGACCGCGGCGGTGCTGGACGGCGAAGGCTGGCTCGATACCGGCGATCTCGGCTATTGGCTGGGCGACCAGATTGTCATCACCGGCCGCGCCAAGGACCTGATCATCGTCAACGGGCGCAATATCTGGCCGCAGGATCTGGAATGGGGTGCCGAGCGCGCCGTCGGCCTGCGCAGCGGCGATGTCGCCGCCTTCGCGGTGGATGCGGGCGCTTCCGGCGAGCGGGTCGTGCTGCTGGTGCAGTGCCGCGCCTCGGCGGCCGCCGACCGCGACGACCTGCGCCGCAAGGTCGCCAATGCGGTGAAGGATGTTGCCGGCGTCGAGGGCGATGTCGTGCTGGTCGCGCCGCATGCCCTGCCGCAGACTTCCTCCGGCAAGCTCAGCCGCTCGCAGGCGAAGCGGATGTTCGAACAGGGCGCCTTCGCGCCCGCCGCCGGTCCCAGTCGCGCCGCGGCGCGCTGATCTCCTTGCCGCGCATCGTCGCCATCACCGGCGGCACCGGATTTGTCGGCCGGCATCTCGTGCCCGCATTGCTGGCCGAAGGCTGGCATGTGCGCTCGCTCGCCCGGCGCTTGCCCGAAGATGCGCGGGGCGAGGAAGTGGTAATCGGCAGCCTGGCCGACAGCGCGGCTTTGGCCCGGCTGGTGCGCGGCGCCGATGCGGTGGTGCATCTTGCCGGTGCGATCAAGGCGCGGAGCGCCGCCGAGTTCATGCTGGCCAATCGCGACGGGACCGGCGCGCTCGCCGCCGCGGCCGCTTCGGCCGGGGTCGGTCGTTTCGTGCTGGTATCGACGCTGGCGGCGCGCGAGCCCTGGCTCTCGCCCTATGCCGCGAGCAAGCGCGCCGCCGAGATCGTGCTGCCGGCGCGTTTTCCCGGCGCCTGGATCGTGCTGCGGCCGACGGCGGTCTATGGTCCGGGCGATCCCGAGACCTTGCCCTTCTTCCGTGTCCTGGCGCGAGGCATTGCGCTCAGGCTCAACCGTTCCGAGGCGCGCGTCGGCATGGTCCATGTCGCCGATCTGGTGGGCGGCATCCGCCGCGCCCTCGCGCCGGGCGGCGAGGGGCGAATTTTCGAGGTCGACGACGGTGCAGCGGCGGGCCATCTCTGGGGCGATATGCTGGCGGCCGGCGCCCAAGCGGTCGGGCGCCGCCCGATCGTCTTGCCGGTACCGCGTGCGGCCCTCTGGGCCACCGCCCTGCTGACGCAGGCCGCCGGGAGGCTGACCGGTCGGCCGCAGATTCTCTCGACGGGCAAGGTGCGCGAGATTTACCATGCCAGCTGGGCCCGCCAGGGCCCCTCGCTGGCCCAGATCGGCGGCTGGGTTCCCGGCATCGATCTGACCCAGGGGTTCCGGGAGACTGTCGCCTGGTACCGCGAAAATGGCTGGATCTGAGAGTTAAAATCGGCTTTTGCGCCGCAATAGTTGGTTACAGTTTGTGATTTCTTGTTGGAATTGCGGCCACTTACCTTCTCGTTGCAGTTTTGCGGCAGGGGCGCCGCAGGAGGTGCGCCGGCCGGACCGGCCAATTCAGGGATTTGGATTACGGTGATGGTGAACGCGATTGGGATCCAGCGTTATGTCCGGTGACGACCAGGAGATCTTAACCGCGATCATCGAGACGTTGGGGGCAGTGACGCAGAACAAGGTACCGGTGACTGCGTCGACCGTGTTGCGCCAGGACCTCAATCTCGACTCCCTCGCCGAGATGGATTTGTTGATGGCGTTGGAAGACAAGTTCGACGTTTCGATCTCGATCAACCATCTGCCCGAGATCGAAACCGTTGGAGATCTGGCGGCGATGATCGCCAAGATGAAGGAAGGATAGAGATGGGCCTGTTCGATAAGTTTGCGCCGCTCTTGAAGGAATACGAGCAGGTCACCGCGGCCGGCCACAACCCGTTCAAGGTGAATGTCGGCAAGGTCGTCTCGCCGACCGAGGCGGTGGTTAACGGCCGCCCGACCATCATGGCCGGCACCAACAACTATCTCGGCCTCACCTTCGATCCGACCTGCATCGACGCGGCCGTCGACGCGCTGCGCCGCGAAGGCACTGGCACCACCGGCTCACGCGTCGCCAACGGCTCGTACGAGGAGCATCGTCGCCTGGAGCAGGAGCTCGCCGATTTCTTCGGCCGCCGCTCGGCCATGGTGTTCTCGACCGGCCATCACGCCAATCTCGGCATTCTGTCGACGCTTGCCGGCCCGCACGATCATCTCGTCATCGATGCCGACAGCCATGCCAGCATCTACGACGGCTGCAAGCTCTCGAGCGCGCAGGTCACCCGCTTCCGCCACAACAATCCGGAAGATCTCGACAAGCGCCTCGCGCGGCTGGCCCGCCAGCCCGGCGAGAAGATCGTCGTCGTCGAAGGCATCTATTCGATGCTGGGCGACCGTGCGCCGCTGAAGGAGATCGTCGAGGTCGCCAAGCGTCACGGCGCCTATGTGGTGGTCGACGAGGCGCATTCGCTCGGCGTGCTCGGCCGGCATGGCCGCGGCCTCGCCGAGGAGGCCGAGGTCGAGGACCAGGTCGATTTCATCGTCGGCACCTTCTCCAAGAGCCTCGGCGCCGTCGGCGGCTTCATCGTCTCCAACCATCCGGAATTCGACGTGCTGCGCGTCGCCTGCCGGACCTACAAGTTCACCGCCTCGCTGCCGCCCTCGGTGATGGCCTCGGTCAGCGCCGCCCTCGGCGTGCTGCGCAAGAAGCCGGAGCTCAGGCTGCGCCTCAAGGCCAACTCGACCCTGCTCTACGACGGCATGCGCCGCCTCGGCTATCAGGTCGGGCCGGAGGTCAGCCCGGTGGTCGCCGTGCACCTGCCGAACCTGGAAGTGGCCGTGCGGTTCTGGAACATGCTGCTGGAGAGCGGGATCTACGTGAACCTGGCGCCGTCGCACGCGACGCCCAACGGCGTGTCGCTGCTCCGCTGCAGCGTCTGCGCCGCGCATAGCCGCGAACAGCTGGAGCGCATCCTCGATGTGTTCCAGGCGATCGGCACCGAGCTCGGCCTGCTCGAGGAGCCGCGCCTCGCCGTCGCGCAGTAGCGCGCCACAGCGGGACGCACGGATACCGACGCCCCGCCTCGGCGGGGCGTCGTCGTTTCAGCGGTACACGCGCGTCATCGGAATGGGCGCATCATCGGAACACGCCCTGGCGCCACGCCCGCCAGAACACCACTGGCGCGCACAGAATCGGATGCGCGCGGGCGAAGGCTGAGACATCGACCTTGCGCCCGGAATGCCGCTCGGCCTTCCAGATGAGATAGTCGACGCCGCCATCGAAGGTGTAGACCGCCTTGACCAGTCGCAGCAGCGTCAGGCTCTTGCCGCGACGTACCTTGGCGCGCCAGCCGCGCCGCGCCGCCTCGCGTTCGGGCGCGGCGATGGTGAGGCGAAGCTTGCCGCCCGCCTCCGCGACAGCGATTCCGGCGGCGGCCAATGCCGGCCTTGCGAGCCGGTCATAGCGCTCGGAATCGAATCGATAGATCACCGCCGGCCGGTCGCTTCGCTCGGTGCGGAATTCGGCGCCGAAGGTATGCGCGAACAGCTGCGTCCAGAGCTCTGCGGGCGACAGATCGGCCGGGAGTAGGGGCGCGACGCTGCCGATGGCGGTCACCACGGCTTGCGACAGCCTTTCGACCAGTTCGCCGCGAACGGCCTCGTCGCGGGCATAGACGATGCCGGTCGGCTGGCAGAACCGCGCCCAGACCGAGGTCTGGCGGCTGTCGGGCCGGGTCAGACGGTCGAGATCGTCAAGCGACAGGACGGCCACCTTGGCCCGGAGATCGCCGTCGCCGTGCATCGCCTTGAGGTGAAACACGTTCGGCGGGACCAGCCGGTTGCCGAGCGCCAGCAGGCCGCTGCCGAACGCGGCTTCGTAGCTGTCGACGATGGCGTAGAAGTCGAGCACGCCTTCGGTCGTTCCCGCGCGCAGGCACGAGCCGTAGAAGATGATGCCGGCGACCGCAGGGCCGAAGCGCTCGCGCACGGCGGCCACCATGCGCTGGACGCCGGCCGTGACGGGCTTCGACGTCTCGGCGTCGATCGCCGTCCGGATGAGCTGCATGGCGTCGCCGGCGCGCATGGCGTCAGCTCAGGCGCAGAAACCGGAACGGGCGCTCGATCGTGATGTCGACGAAACCACCCGGCCCTGGCTCCACCACCTCGCCATCGACGATAAAGGGGCTGGCGGTATCGAGACGAATCCGGTCGGCGCGGCCGCTGCGATAGCCGGCTGCCTCCATCCAGGGCGACGGTCGGCCGAACAGGACGCGCGGCAGCGCGCGGAACACACGCACCGGCGGTGCCGTGACGTCGAGCCAGCGTATGCCGCCGTCCCCATCGCCCCAGAACGGCCGCAGGCCGAGGACGAGGCGATCGAGCGTGCTGAGCAGCAGGAGGAAGCGTCGCTCGCCGGGAAGGTGCGCGCCGTTCACCGTGACCTGCATGGCATCGCCGTTCAGAAAGATCTGGCGGTCGGCGCCGAATATCGCACGCCAGACATTGGCGAGGATGCCGAGGCCGGCCGCCGCGTGCTGGGTCGCGCCGAGCCGGTGTACGCGCTCCCAGGAGAGCAGCGTGCCGCGATGGAACGCCGCCGCGCCGAGCAGGAAGCCGTGCAGTGGCGGCAGTGCATCGCCGCGCTCGATCCGCATCGGGGCGTGCGTCACCGTGGCCGCTTCCAGGGTCGCCGCGCTGGCCGTGAGCAGGCGATCGATCACGGCGTCGCGCGGTGCGGTCGCGCCGATCTCGGCCGCAATCAGATTGGTCATGCCGGAGGGCACCACCACGAGGCGCGGCAGCCGCGCGAATTCAGGGACCCGGAGCGCCGCGGATACGGCAGCGACCACGGTGCCGTCGCCCCCATCCACGACAAGGTCGGTGATGCCGCCGCGCGCCATTTCACCGAGGCTCGCGGCAAGGTCGCCCTCGCCGCGATAGGAGATGCGCGGAATCTCCGGCCGCTGCTCCAGCGCGCGCAGCACCGCATGGTCGGTGCGATTGCGCCGCGCATCGGGATTGGTGATGACGCCGATCCGCACGGCCCCCTGCTGGATCATGCCGGCTCTGCCAGCCAGGAGGCGATCGGCCCGCGCCGCTTCGCGACGGCGGCCTGGGCGATGCGCAGGAAGTGGAAGCCGAGCGAGGCTGCGGTCCAGAGCGCCACCGACCACAGCCCGAGATCCGGCCGTCCGACCATGGCGAAGGCCATCAGCAGGATCAGGTTCGGATTGCGCCGCGCCGTGATCAGGCGGAACCAGGTGTCGACCGGGCGCCAGATATGGATCTCGAGGCCGAAGCGCCAGATGAAGAAGCCTTCCTGCAGGCGCCCGATCACGTAGCCGGCGACGATGACGGCGACCAGCGCGGCGATCTCCGGGGTCAGCGTCGGGCCCGACAGGCCGACGCCCCAGGCGTAGTACCAGAACGGCGGATGCACGAGGTCGATGCCGTGATCGAACACGTCGCCGAGCTTGGTCGAGGTCAAGGTGACGCGGGCGAGCTTGCCGTCGACGGTGTCGAGGAAGCACATCATCCAGGCGAAGGCGAGGCCGGCGATGAAGGCCCCTTGCCAGAACAGCCAGAACGCCGCGATGACGCAGCCGAGGCTGACCCAGGTGACGGCGTTCGGCGAGATGCCGGCGCGGGCGCACCAGCGCGTCACCGTCAGCGCCGGCCGCGGCCAGACGTATTTGGTGACCAGGTCGGTGGCTCCCTTGTAGGCGCCGGTGAACATGCGGGCCTCGATCATCGGCGCCTTCGCTGCCGTCAACGGCTCGAGCAGTGGCTGCATGCGCTTGCGCAGCTTGGCGTTGTAGCTGCTGCTCAGCGCCGACGGAGGCAGCAACCGGTAAGTCTGCGGCAGGCCCGCGGCATTGCCTTCGATCAATGCCGTCGCGGCGACCCCGGCTTCGGCCGCCGGCGCGTGCACGGCGACCAGTGCGGCGCCGTCTTCCGTCGTCAGCGCCGTGCGCGGCGCGACCGCCAGGTCGCGAATCAGCGCCTCGTCGGTGACGAAATCGGCGCGGACAAGCACCTGACCGTCGGCGCTGCCGGCCTCGACCGCGATGCCAAGGCGGGCGAAGAGGCGCTGCAGGCGCTGCTCGGAAGACATTCCCCAGATCTCGGCGGCACCGCGGCCGACCACGCGCCCCGCGATGGCGGGCCGCGCTGCCTTCGAATCGCGGTTGCTCATACCCCGATGACGCCCTAATCAGCCTGCGACGGGCGCCTCATACACGCTCGGCGCCTCCGACGCGACTCCCTGCGCGACCTTCTGCCGAGCCTGCCCGCAATGTTCCGACTGGCCCACCTGACCGACCCGCATCTGCCGCTGCCGCCCGCGCGCCTGCGCGATCTGCTCGGCAAGCGGGTGCTGGGCTGGCAATCCTGGCACCGCTCCCGTCGGACCACCCATCTGCCGGCAGTGCTGGCGGCGGTGCAGCGCGATCTGGAAGCCCACCATCCCGACCGCATCGCGGTCACCGGGGATATCGGCAACATCTCCCTGCCGGCGGAGATCGCCGCGGCGCGTGCCTGGCTCGCCGGGCTCGGCCCCCCCGGGCAGGTCATGGTGGTGCCCGGCAATCATGACGCCTATGTCCCGCTTGGGCCGGGCGGGGCGATGCCGGCCTGGGCGCCGTATGTGACCGGGGATGCCGGCGAGGCCCAGCCCGCGGTGCGCCGGATCGGCGAGGTGGCGCTGATCGGCGTCAATACCGGCTGGCCGATGCCCTGGTGGTCGTCGCAAGGCCGGGTCGGCGGCGACCAGCTCGCGGCGCTGGAGGACCGCCTGGCGGTGCTCGGCCGGGAGGGGCTCTGCCGCATAGTCCTGATCCACCACCCGCCGCTAGCCATCCGCGGCGGGCGGGGCCGCAAGGGCCTGGCCGACGCAGCCGCGTTCCGCGCCGTGGTGAGCCGGGCGGGGGCAGAGCTGGTGATCCACGGTCACACGCATCGCCGGCACCTCGGCAAGATCGAGGGGGTTGCCGGCGCGACCCCGGTGATCGGGGCACCGTCCGCCTCCGCCGGCAACGACCGGCACGGCGATCTGGGTGGCTGGAACCTGTACGAGATCGGCCGCGCGGCGCGCGGTTGGACCATCGGCGTGACCTGCCGGACCGCCGGGGCCGCCGGCGCGCCGTTCACAGCTTCGCAGTTCGATCTTGCCGTATCGCCGTGAGCGCGTCCGCGGGCGGCGGCAATGAATTTCCAGAGATCAAGACGTCGACCCGTGAATCCAAATTTCTTGCGGTCAAGTGTATTGCGCCCTCATTGCAAGCTTGACTTCGACCCGTCCGACTATGCCGCGAATCGGAGCGAATCGGCTTGATAATTGGAATGAACGACAGCGTTTTCCACAGGCCTGTGGATATTAATAGAATATTAACCAAGTAAATACATGGTGTCTTCGGCGATACGGCGTGTTATTATTGGATGTTGATTGTGGAGAGCTGGGTCGTATCTATATGTAGCGTTTGATTTGACCGGCGAATCTACATTTTGTAGGTAAATGCTGCATCGGCCGCGCAAGGCCGGGCTTGACGGGGATGAGGGTCGAGGATGGTGAGCCCATATCTTCTGCGGCGGCGGCGGAGCCTGGAAGAAGCGCTGAGCGACCGGCTGCGGCAGGGCCGCCCGGTGCCGGCAGGCTTGGATCCTCTGGCGGAACAGGCGCTGGCGGCAGCGCGCGGCGACGACGCGCTGCCGGCGCTCAGGCTTGTTTCGCGGCGGCCGGATCCGCCGGAGTGATCGACGAGGTCGCGGCCGCCTCGGCAGCAGTCGCGACGGGCGGCGCTTCGACACTCGGCTCCGTACGGGGCGCCTCCGAGCGTGGCGGCTCGGCCGGCGGCGGATTGGTCGCCGCCTCGGTCGATTTGTATTCCCGCACCACCCGTTCCGGCGGCAGCTGGAAGCGGACGTTGCCGTTCTCGACATCCCGCACCTGCAGCAGGGCGAGGCCGGCCTCGGCATCGATCTCGATCACCGGGCTCAGATAGCGCACCTGCGACGAGTTCGAGTTGGCGGGCTTCGGCGCCGGCTCGGCTTCGGGCTTGGGTGGCGGCGCCACGTTCGCCGAGGAAACCCTCGACGATACAGGCGCGGACGCGGCTGCACTCAACGTGGCCATGATTACACCTCTCTCGATGCAATACGCCTACCCCCTAATTTGTGGAGAGGCAAGTACAAAATCATTCTCGCGGCAATTTAACCAGTAATATTTGCAGTTATATTTGCTAAAGTTTTATCAAAGAACATCAATTTACCAAGCAAGTGTCTGAGAAATCGAAAGATACACCCCAGTGAAGACTTCACTCCTTGTTTGGCCGTGCGGCCCGACATTGCCCGCTCGACCCTTCGCTGCAGCGGGTCCGACCGTCGATCCACAGCGCGCCGCTCAATTCCGCATGCAGCAGGTCGGCGCCGTCGATCTGCGCGCCGCTGAGATCCGCCCTCTCCAGATTGGCCCGGAACAGCTTGGCGCGGCGGAGATCGACACCCTTCAGCGAGGCGCCGCGCAGGTCGGCGCGGGTCAGGTCGGCCTCGCGCAGCACCGCCTTGTCCAGCACCGCGTTCCGGAGCCGTGCCGCGGTCAGCCGGGCCCGCCGGCCATCGATCTCGACCAGCCGGGCGCCGGTCAGGTCGGTGGCCGAGAGGTTGACCTCGCGCAGGTTGGCGCCGGTCAGGTCGAAGCCCGGCATGTCGCGGTCGTTCAGCTGGCAGCGCTGCCAGTTGACCCCGGGCCCCGGCGGGGCGGCGCAGTCGCTGAGCTGGGCCGAGGCCGGCCATGCGCTCGCGAGCAGTGCGGCGATCCCGATGGCGAAAGCGTGGCGCGGTGCGGAATTCACGCCGACTTGCGCCGGATGGCGATGACCGAGCCCGCCTCGGCCGGGCGGGGCAGGGCGGCGTGCTCGGCCTTCAGCGCCATCAGCCGCTCGCGCTGGGCCGCCGGCCAGGGCGCGGTCCGCCGGCTGCCGAGATCGACATGCAGCGCGATCTGCTCGCAGGTGGCGGCGAGGTAGCCCTCCGTCCCGTGATACATCCGCATGAAGTAGTGCATCCGCTTGTCGTCGGCATCGAGCAGCTGGAAGGTGAAGCGGAGCGGGTCGCCCTGCAGCACCTCCTGGCGGTAGTGGACGTGCATCTCGAGGGTGAAGATCGACTGGTTGGTCCGCTTGACGTAATCGGCACCGACATCGATGCGGTCGCAGAACCGGTCGAGCGTCTTGTCGAAGGCCAGCACGTAATAGGCCACGTTCATATGGCCGTTGTAGTCGATCCATTCCGGCAGCACCTGCGCCGGGGGCAGTTCGAGGGCCGGGTCCAGAGGCTTGTTCGGCATGTCGTTCAAGGGCGATTTCCTCGTGCTTTCTTCTGCTTGGCGGGGGGCGGATCATAACAGCGGGGGGCTCGCACGGAAGCCGGCGTCCCGGTAGGCTCGGACCTCAATTCCCGGAGAGCCCGATGAGCGCCGTTCCCGCAGCCACCAATGCCTGCATCGCCGAGCTGAAAGCTCTGCTCGGCGAGCGCTGCACCACGGCCGAGGCGGTGCGCGAGCACCATTCCAAGGGCGAGAGCTGGCACGCCGCCCGGCTGCCCGACGCGGTGGTGTTCCCCGAGAGCACCGAGGAGACCGCCGAGGTCGTCAGGATCTGCGCCCGCCACCGCACCCCGATCGTCCCGTTCGGTACCGGCACCTCGCTGGAAGGCCATGTCGTGGCGCTGAACGGCGGCGTCTCGGTCGACATGACGCGGATGAACCGCGTGCTGGAGGTGAACGCCGAGGATCTCGACTGCACGGTGGAGCCCGGCGTCACCCGCAAGGCGCTCAACGCCTACTTGCGCGATACCGGCCTGTTCTTCCCGATCGACCCGGGCGCCGATGCCTCGATCGGCGGCATGACCGCGACCCGCGCCAGCGGCACCAACGCCGTCCGCTACGGCACCATGCGGGAGAACGTGCTGGCCTTGACCGTCGTGCTGCCGGACGGTCGGGTGATCAAGACCTCGCGCCGCGCCCGCAAGTCGGCCGCCGGCTACGACCTGACGCGGCTCTTCGTCGGCTCCGAAGGCACGCTCGGCATCATCACCGCGATCACGCTCCGGCTCTATGGCGTGCCGGAAGCGATGTCGTCCGCCGTCTGCGGCTTCAAGGATCTCGCCGGCGCGGTCAACACCGTGATCGCGACGATCCAGGCCGGCATCCCCGTCGCCCGGATCGAGCTGCTCGACGACGTGCAGCTCGACGCCATCAACAAATATTCCGGCCTCGATTATCCGGTGCAGCACACCCTGTTCCTCGAATTCCACGGCACCCAGGCCGGGGTGAAGGAGCAGGCCGAGATGGTCGGCGCTATTGCCGCGGAGAACGGCGGCGGCGAGTTCCAGTGGACCACGCGGGCGGAGGACCGCTCCAAGCTCTGGCAGGCGCGGCACGACGCGGCCTATGCGGCGCTGGCGCTGCGCAAGCACGAATGCAACAACCTCGGCCTCTGGGCGACCGATGTCTGCGTGCCGATCTCGCGCCTCGCCGAATGCATCCTGGAGACCAAGCAGGACCTCGACGCCAGCTTCCTGGTGGCGCCGATCGTCGGCCATGTCGGCGACGGCAATTTCCACCTGGCCTTCGTGCTCGATAAAGATAAACCCGCCGAGCTCGCCGAGGCCGAGCGGATCAACGAGAAGCTGATCCTGCGCGCGCTCGCCATGGGCGGCACCTGCACCGGCGAGCACGGCATCGGCTACGGCAAGGCCAAGTTCCTGCAGGCCGAGCATGGCGACGCGGTCAGCGTGATGCGCCTGATCAAGCAGGCGATCGACCCGGCAGGCCTGATGAACCCCGGCAAGATGTTCACCGCGTGATAACGCCCGCGGCGCAGGCTTGATCTTCTCCCTCTCCCGCACCGCGGGAGAGGGCCGGGGTGAGGGCCCGTTGCTGAAGCAGCGCGTCCGGACACTCTCACCCTCACCCAACCCTCTCCCTCAATGAGGGAGAGGGCTCCAGTTGCGAAGGCGGAGTGAGCTCTGAATGGCGACGTACTTAGTGACCGGCGGCTGTGGCTTCATCGGCTCGCACCTGGCCGACGCGCTGGTGGCGGCCGGGCACAAGGTGCGCATCGTCGACGACCTGTCGACGGGGAAGCGCGAGAACGCGCCGGCGGGCGCCGAGATCATCGTCGGCGACATCGCCGATGCGAGCCTGATGGCCAGGGCGATGGCCGGCATCGACGGCTGCTTCCACCTCGCCGCCATCGCCTCCGTCCAGCGCGGCAACGAGGACTGGCTCGGCACCCACCGCGCCAACCTGACCGGCGCGATCACCGCCTTCGACCTCGCGCGCAGCTGCAACAGCCAAGGCCCGGTGCCGGTGGTCTATGCCTCCTCCGCCGCGGTCTATGGCGACAACCCGGCGCTGCCACTGAAGGAGACCTCCGCCACGCAGCCGCTCTCGGCCTATGGCGCCGACAAGCTCGGCTGCGAGCTGCATGCCCGCGTCGCCTGGGTGGTGCACAAGGTGCCGTCCACGGGCTTCCGCTTCTTCAACATCTACGGGCCGCGGCAGGACCCGAAATCGCCCTATTCCGGCGTGATCGCCATCTTCGCCGACCGGGTGAAGGCGGGCGAGCCGATCACCATCAACGGCGATGGCGGCCAGTATCGCGACTTCGTCTATGTCGCCGACGTGGTGCGCCACCTGGTGGCGGCGATGGCGGGGATGGAGCAGGGCGCGCGCGTGTTCAACATCTGCACCGGCCGCGCCACCACGGTGCTGGAGCTGGCGCAGACGATCGCCCGCATCGCCGGCCGCAACGACCCGAAAATCGTGCACGGGCCCGCCCGCGCGGGCGACATCCGCGAGAGCCTGGGCGACCCCGCCGCCGCCAAGGCCGCCTTCGGCTTCACTGCCGACACGCTGATCGCCGATGGCCTCAAGCCGACGCTCGGCTTCGGCCGGGGGTGAGGCGGCCTCAAGCCTGTGGCGGCCAGCCAGCGCCAGTTCGAACCAGTTTTGGCCAGTTTCGCGCCGGTGGCTGCCCAGTTTGAGCCAGTTTTTGCCAGTTTCAGCCAGTTCTGGCCTGGTTCGGGGATCGCGCTGGGTACTCAAGCCTTTGATTTGACTGGCCTTGGCTTCCCGAAGTGATCCCCGGGATCACCTGGGCCACGCGAACGCCGCGCCCGTGGCCTGTGCCGCGAGCTGATTGGACCGATCTTCACACGTTCAAAGAGCAGAGCCGCACGCCGCCGCTTACGGCAGGCGCACTTTCCGGCGTGAACTTTAGCAGAATTCTTTCTAAAAGGGAAGTCGCCGATTGTCAGGCCGCCGCAAAGGTCAGCTTGAGGCCCAGCGCCCGCGCCACCTTCAGAACCGTCGCGAGGCTCGGATTGCCGCCCGGCCCGAACGCCTTGTAGAGACCCTCCCGGGTCAGGCCGGTATCGCGCGCGAGCTGCGCCATGTTGCGCGCACGCGCGACATGGCCGAGCGCGCCGGTGATCGCCGCGGGGTCGTCGCCCGCCTCCGCCACGACGGCCCGCATGAAGGCGAGGATGTCCGCCTCGCTCTCCAGCTTCTCCGCGATGTCGAAGCGGCGGAACGTGATCTTCCCCACCTTGCGCTGCTTCGCCGCGGCCTGCTTTGCGCTGGTCTTCCCTGCCCGGGTCTTCACTGGCATGGCACCTAATCCTTCCATTCGGCCGCGACCCGCTTCGCCCTGGCGATGTCGCGCGCCTGGCTCGACTTGTCGCCGCCGGCCAGCAGCAGCACGATTGTCGCGCCGCGCCGGGCGAAATAGACGCGGTAGCCGGGGCCGAAGGCGATGCGCAGCTCGGAGACGCCGCCGCCGACCGGCTTCGCATCGCCGAACTGCCCCGCCTCGACGCGCGCTAGCCGGGCCAGGATGACGGCGCGCCCTTGCCGATCGCGCAACCCGTCGAGCCAGCGGGTGAACAGGTTGCTGGCGATGAGCTCGAGCATGGTGTGAACTATGGTTATCGTCTGCTTGTGTGTCAACTATGGTTCACACGGAGGTGGCGCCGAGCGCACCTAATCAAGAGGCAAGACCTGACCATGGAGCCCCGTCTGCCGGTGCAGTGGTGGCAATCATTCGGAGATTCATTGGGCAAGGCCAATAGGGGTGAGAGGGCGGATCTTGTGGCCTTGCTCCACGAGGAGCCTCGCAACGGATTCATGAAAGCTCCTACACGTGCGGTTCAACGCCTCAAGAGCAGGACGTCGGAAATAGCCGGTTCTGAGATAGCGGAGCGTCACGGGGCCCATCTGTGCGATTAATTCAATGACGGCCGAATCCTCGTCCTGAAATTCGAGACCGTCCTCGCGCGCCGCGTCAGCCAGCTTGACGACGTTATGGCCGTACTTGTCACGCAGCTCCTTCACCGATAGCCCAGCGGCGCGGAGGAAGGCTTTCAGGTACAGCTCGACTGCGTGGCAATAGAGAAATGTTACTGGTTCATCGGAGTGCGTAGCACTGACGTCGGCCTTCTTGAGAGCGACGGCCGATTGCCAATAGCTGTGGGCGAAATTGAAAAGACCGAACGCAGTGGTTCGGTCGTCTTCGTCGCTCATAGAATCACTACCGCCCAAGCTCATAAGGCCCGCCCTTGTCCAGCGCCCGCTGATAGGCCGGCCGTGCCTTCAGCCGTTCGTGCAAGGCGGTGAGGCGCGGGTACGCCGCCAGGCCGCCGCGCTGGGCGCCGGCGTCGAGCACGAAGGAGAGCTGGATGTCGGCGGCGGTGAACCGGTTGCCGACGAAGTAGTCCTGGGTGCCGAGCGCGCCTTCCATGTAGTCGAAATGGTTCTTGAGCTCGCTGTCGATGCGGGGCGCGAGCGGCGCGCCGGCCTCGCCGAGGCGGCCGACATAGAGCTTGAGCATCAAGGGTAGCATTGCCGAGCCCTCGGCGAAGTGCAGCCAGTGATTCCAGGCGCACCACTCGGCCGAGCTCGGGTCGATCGGTGGCGCGAGCTTGCCCGCCTTGTCGTACTTCCGGACCAGGTACTCGACGATGGCGCCGCTCTCCGCCACCACCTGGCCGTCGTCGCGGATCACCGGGGACTTGCCGAGCGGATGGATCGCCTTGAGCGCGGCCGGCGCGAGGCGGGTCGGCTCGCGCTGATAGGGCACGATCCTGTACTCGACGCCGAGCTCCTCCAGCAGCCACAGGATGCGCTGGGAGCGCGAGTTGTTGAGGTGGTGGATCTCGATCATCGGGGGCTCCGCTCTTTCGGTCCGTGGGAGCATACAGCAGTGGGAGAGCGCGGCGATTGACGAGCGGGTGAGCCGGCCAGAAAGCCCTCTCTGCCCCACAGGGGCGGAGAGGGTTGGGAGAGGTGGGGCGCGCCGCTTCTCGGCAAGAACCGTTTGTGCGCAACGCATCCGCGCTCGCGCACATCCGGGAGACGCATCCTCCCCACCTCACCCAACCCTCTCCCCCCTCTTCGAGGGCGGAGAGGGCTTTCTTGGCGTTGCTCCGGCGCGCCCCGCCGCTAAGCTGGCGGCAGAAATCAGGAGGAAACCGAATGCGCGTGCCCGCCATTGCCCGGCAGACGAACTACAATCTCAATCCCGGCGACGAGCTGAACGATCTCCGCATGTCGGACCAGGCGCGGCCGCTCTACGACCGGGTCCGCAAGTTCATCAAGGAGACGGTCGACCCGATGGCGGCGGAGTTCGTCCGCCTCGGCGCCGACAAGAAGGATCGCTGGGGCTACGCGCCGGGCCAGCTCGAGGTGCTGCAGAAGGCCAAGGACAAGGCGAAAGCCGAAGGGCTCTGGAACTTCTTCCTGCCCGATGCCGAGACCGGCGAGGGCCTGAAGAACCTCGACTATGCCTATATCGCGGTCGAGCTCGGCAAGAGCCCGATGGCCTCCGAGACGATGAACTGCGCCGCGCCCGATACCGGCAACATGGAGGTGCTGGAGCGCGTCGGCACCAAGGCGCAGAAGGAGAAGTGGCTGAAGCCGCTGCTCGCCGGCGAGATCCGCTCGGCCTATGCGATGACCGAGCCGGATGTCGCCTCGTCGGACGCGAAGAACATCTCGACCACCGCGAAGCTGGTCGGCGACGACTACGTGATCAACGGCGAGAAATACTACATCTCCGGCGCCGGCGATCCGCGCTGCAAGATCATGATCGTCATGGTCAAGACCAACCCCGACGCGCCGCCGAGCAAGCAGCAATCGCAGATCCTGGTGCCGACCGATACCAAGGGCGTGCAGATCCTGGGGCCCATGCATGTCTTCGGCCACGACCACGCGCCGCGCGGCCACATGCATATCCGCTTCGACAACGTGCGGGTGCCGAAGGAGAACATGCTGCTGGGCGAGGGGCGCGGCTTCGAGATTTCACAGGTCCGGCTCGGGCCGGGGCGCATCCATCACTGCATGCGCACCATCGGCAAGGCGGAGAAGGCGCTCGACATGATGGTGGCGCGCGGCCTGAACCGGCAGGCCTTCGGCAAGCAAATCGCCTATCTCGGCGGCAACCTGCAGATCATCGCCCAGGCGCGCTGCGAGATCGAGGCGATGCGGCTGATGGTGCTGAAGGCGGCCAAGGCGATGGACGTGCTCGGCAACAAGGAAGCGCGCGTCTGGGTCAGCATGGTGAAGGCGATGGTGCCGGAGCGCGCGGCCCGGATCATCGACCAGGCGATCCAGATGCACGGCGCCACCGGCATCTCCAACTGGACCCCGCTCGCCGAGCTCTATACCGACGTGCGGCATTTGCGCTTCGCCGACGGCCCGGACGAGGTGCACTGGATGGTCGTCGGCCGGCACGAGCTGACGATGAATTGAGGGCTGGACTCCTCCCTCGCCGAAGGCGGGGGAGGCTGGGTGGGGGTTTTCTTTTTTTGAGATCGCGGCGCGGCCGCAAACCCCACCCCGGCCCTCCCCGCCTGTAGGCGGGGAGGGGGAGGATCGCTCACCCGTACAGATCCTTGAACTGGTCCCTGAGCAGGTTCTTCTGCACCTTGCCCATGGTGTTGCGCGGCAGGTCGTCGAGGAAGAGGACGCGTTTCGGCAGCTTGAACTTGGCGAGGCGAGCCTCCAGCGTCTTCAGGATCTCGGCCTCGTCGAGCCTGGCGCCCTTCTCCGGCACGATCACCGCGGTGACGCCTTCGCCGAAATCCCGGTGCGCCACGCCGATCACGGCGGACTCGACCACGCCGGGCAGCGCGTCGAGCTCGCTCTCCACTTCCTTCGGATAGACGTTGAAGCCGCCGGTGATGATCAGGTCCTTGCCGCGGCCGACGATGTGGACATAGCCGCGCGCATCCACCTTGCCGAGATCGCCGGTGATGAAGAAGCCGTCCGCGCGGAACTCCGCCTTGGTCTTTTCCGGCATGCGCCAATAGCCGCCGAACACGTTGCGGCCCTTCACCTCGATCATGCCGATCTGGTCGGTGCCGAGGATCTTCCCCGTTTCCGGATCGGTGACGCGGAGCGCGACGCCCGGCAGCGGGAAGCCCACCGTGCCCGGCACGCGGTCGCCGTCATAGGGGTTCGAGGTGTTCATGTTGGTCTCGGTCATGCCGTAGCGCTCGAGGATGGCGTGACCGGTGCGGGCGCTCCATTCCCGGTGCGTCTCGGCGAGCAGCGGCGCCGAGCCGGAGATGAAGAGGCGCATATGCGCCGTCGCTTCTCTCGTCAGGCCGGGATGCTGCAGCAGGCGGGTGTAGAAGGTCGGCACCCCCATCATCGCGGTGGCGCGCGGCATCACCTTCAGGATCAGATCGGGATCGAGCTTGCTCAAGAAGATCAGCTGGCCGCCGGCGAGCAGCGTGACGTTGGTCGCCACGAACAGGCCGTGGGTGTGGAAGATCGGCAGCGCGTGGATCAGCACGTCGTGCTCGGTGAAGCGCCAGTAATCCACCAGCATGCGCGAGTTGGAATAGAGGTTGTCGTGGGAGAGCATGGCGCCCTTGGAGCGCCCGGTGGTGCCGGAGGTGTAGAGGATGGCGGCGAGGTCGTCCTTCGCCCGCGCGACGTCCTCGAACTCGGCGGGCTTCCCCTTGGCGGCCTGGAGCAGCGAGCCGTCGGCCGCTGTGCCGAGCGTCGCCACCTTGGGCACGCCGACCTTGGCGGCGAGCGCCTGCATGGCCGCTTCCGCATCCGGGCGCACCACGACGAGATGCGGCTCGGCGTCGCCGAGGAAGTATTCGAGCTCGGCCAGCGTGTAGGCGGTGTTGAGCGGCAGGAACACGGCGCCGGCGCGCAGGCAGGCGAGATAGAGCGCGATGGCGTCCGGCGACTTCTCCACCTGCACGGCGACGCGATCGCCGACCTTGACGCCATAGCCCTTGAGCGCATGGGCAAGCCGCGCCGTTTCGGCATAGAGGTCGCCATAGGACCACTTGCGGCCCTCCGGCGTCTCCAGGAACGGCTTGCTCGGGTCGGGATTGGCGGCGCGGATCAGGGCAAACAGGTTCTCGGAAGGCATCAGTTCCAGCTCGGTCAAGGCGGTGGTCGCCGCATCATAGGCCAAGCGGCGGGGCGGGGGACAAGACGGCCGCTTTACCGCCGCCATGCGCTGCGCGATGCTCTGAGATCAACCGAGGGAGGACAGCATGGCCGTCTACGAGATGCGCACCTACAACGTGCAGGTCGGCAAGATGCCGGAGGCGATCGGGCACTACCAGAAGCTCGGCTGGCCGGCTCTGGAGAAGCACGCCAAGGGCCACCTGGTCGGTTACTTCGTCAGCGATACCGGCCCGCTGCACCAGCTGGTGCATCTCTGGAAGTTCGAGGACGACAACGACCGCCGCGCGTTCTGGAAGCGGCTGTTCGCCGACGAGGCGTTCCAGGAATTCGCGAAGAACTTCCGTCCGCTGGTGCAGAACCAGAACGTGCAGCTGTTGCTCGCAGCACCCTGGGGCCCGCACCCCTGAGCTGGCGTCAGGCGGCGAGCGCGAGGGGAGTCGACACCATCACGCGGTCGCGCCCGGCCGCCTTGGCCTCGAACAGCGCCGCGTCGGCGCGTTCGAGCACGAGGTCGAGGTCGTCGATGCCGGGCCCCACCACCGTCACGCCGAGGCTGATCGTGACCTTGATCGGCCCGGCCGAGGTGGCGACGGGCAGCTCCGCCGTCTCGTGGCGCAGGCGCTCGGCGATCACCAGCGCGTCGAGCCCGAGCGTGTCGGGCAGGAGCGCGACGAATTCCTCGCCGCCGATGCGGCAGAGCAGGTCGATATCGCGGAGCATCATCGTCCAGCGCTGCACCAGGTCGCGCAGCACCTCGTCGCCGATGCTGTGGCCATAGGTGTCGTTGACCTGCTTGAAATGGTCGATGTCGAGCATCAGGAGCGCGGTGGAGCCGCGCAGCCGGCTCTGCCGCGCCACTTCGAGCGCGAAGCGCTCCTGCAGCACGCGGCGGTTCTTGGCGCCGGTCAGGGGATCGGTGGTGGCGAGCCGGTGCAGCTCCTGCTGGGCCGCGAACAGGTTCTCCCGGTCCACGCTGTGCAGGCGCATCAGCAGCAGCGCCAGCAGCGCCGCGGCGCCGTGCAGCATGGCGATGCTGATGGCGCGGTCCGGCGCGGGCAGGCCCGGCGCGGGTATGGCGGCGAGATGCAGCGCGAGCACCGTCAGGTTGGGAATGGCGGCGACCGCGAGCGTCAGCGGCGCGGCGAAGCGGTCGTAGGGGCCGATGATCGCGACCGACATGACGACCAGAACGATCGACCCGTTCAGCATCGGATAGCCGTCCTGCAGCAGCAGGGCGATGGCGACCAGCAGGGCGGCGGCGAGCAAGGTGCCGGCGGCATAGAGGCAGGCGATGCATTGCCAGGCCAGCCGGATGAGGCTCGGCAGCACGGCGAGGGCGGCGAAGGCCGCGCCAGCGGCCAGCCGGATCGGCAGGGTGGTCTCGGCGCCGACCGGATCCAGCTTCCGATCCCAGTACCAGAACAGCACGAACATCGCCGCCGCCGCGATCATGACGATGCGCAGCGGCAGCCGCGCCCGGTTCCAGGCGGCCCGGCGGAACATTGCCGCCATCGCCGCGGCATCCTGCCCTTTGTCGAACGTGCTGCTGCGGACGCCGAGCCGTTCGAGCAGTTCGTTCCACTGTGGACTGGGCGGCGTCATCCAATCGTCCGGGCGATACGCGTGACTGGCGGCGGCGCAAGCGGGCGCGGCCGCCGACGATCCGGAACGCTATGCCACAGGCATTAATCCCCGATTGACGGGCGGGCCGGGAATTTGCCGCCGGATGCGAGGCTGGGCGGTGCTACTTCGGCGGGAAGTTCAGCTCCACGCCGACGCCGTCGGGATCATAGAGGAAGATCTGGGCGGCCCCGGTGCGCGGCACCACCTGCTCGCGATACTTGACGCCGTGCCGGTCGATGCGGCTGCGGACCGCTTCGATATCCGTCGCGGCGAAGGCGATGTGGTCGAACCGGCCGGTATTCTCGAACTTCATCTCCGGCGGGCGGATGGTGATGCCGGGCCGCGGCTGGCGCGGGCCGATCAGGTGCACGGTGGCGACCCCGCCGGAATAGAGCCAATAGCCGGGGAAGCCGAGCGGCGGCCGGTCCCCGACTTCGAGGCCGAGCACGTCGCAGTAGAAATCCTTGGTCTTCTCCAGATCGGTCGGCTCGATCGTGTAGTGCTGAAGCTGATGCAGCGGCATCGTGGTCTCCCCGGGGCAGTCTCTGGTTCGTCAGACGAAGGTGAGGTCGGGCTCGGCGCCGAGCAGGAAGGCGCCGACGGTCTCGAAATTGGCGCGGCGCGCCTGGACCTGCTGGGTCACCGTGTGCATGTCGCGGAACCGGCGCTCCATCGGATGCGTGGCGAAGATCGCGGTGGCGCCGGCGGCGTGATAGGCGAAGTCGACGGCTTGGCGGGCCTGGTGGATCGCATGGGTGGCGGCGAGCCGGATGGTCATGCGCTGGTCCAGGGTGAATTCGCCGCTCGCGGTGACCTCGCGCCAGATCCGCTCCAGCTCGAACAGCAGGTGTCGCCTTGCCGCCTGCACGCCGGCCTCGGCCTGGGCGAGGTCGGATTGCACCGCGTGATTGTCGCGCAGGGCGTGGCGCACGCCGCGCGGCACCTTGCGGCCGAGGCCGAGGAAGCTGTCGAGCACGCTGCGGGCCAGCCCAAGCGCGACGCCGGCGAAGCCGACCGGGAAGAGCGCGAGCGTGGTCATGCGGTAGAGCGGGCCGGTCTCGCGCCGGTCCGGGGCATGATCGCGGCGGACCGAATATCCCGCCGGCACGAAGCGGTCGCTCACGGCATAGGCGTCGCTCGCCGTGCCGCGCAGGCCCATCACCGACCAGATATCGGTCCAATCGACGCTGTCGGCCCGCATCAGCAGGGTCCGCTCGGTCGGCTTGCCGTTCGGCTCGACCAGGGCCGTGCCGTCGGCGGCGTAGAGCAGGCAATGCGCGCCGACCCAGCTGGCATGCCGGCCGCCGGACAGGAAGCTCCAGCTGCCGGTGACGCGGAAGCCGCCCTCGACCATGACCGCGCGCGGCGGCCTGGTGGGTGGGCCCCAGGCCAGCACTGCATCGGCCGGTCCGAACATCTCGCGCGCGATCGCGGGATCGAGATAGGGCGCGGCCATGGCGCAGCCGGCGGCCTGGGAGAGGCACCAGGCGGTCGAGGCATCGGCCTTGGCGACGGCCTCGATCGCGTGGAAGAAGGTGAGCGGATCGGTCTCCAGGCCGCCCAGGCTGGCGGGCAGCAGCAGGCGGAACAGCCGCGCGGCGTGCAGCTCCGCCAGGAGCTCCGGCGGCAGCCGCCGCTCGGCCTCGATGCGGTCGGCCAGCTCGGCGATGCGCGGCGCCAGGCGTTCGGCCGCCGCGACCGGATCGGCCGCGCCGGGCTGTACGTCAGGGCGTTGCAGGGACCTTACCGCCAAGACCGCTCCTCCCCTGGGCGCCGGCAAGTCGTCGGTCCAGCCTAGAGGCTGATCGGGCCGCCGTCGAACCCCGAACGGCCGCCGCGGTGCCCTACTCGGCCTGGCGCTCGGCCTCGTCGGCCCGCATGGCGTCGCGCGTCCCGGTGGCCTGCTGCGCCCTGGCGGAGAGATATTGGTACAGGCCGAGCGCCACCACGATGGCGACGACGGCGCCGAACATCATCACCGGGTAGACCAGCTCGTGATGCGTCTCGCCCTTCGAGGTCTCGAAGATCAGGATCACGGCTTCGAGGCTGACCACGATGGTGATGATGGTGAGGAACTTGGTCAGCGCGCCGCGCGCCTCGGCCGGCGAGCGCAACTCGCGCTCGCGCAGCACTTCCTCCTCCAGCAGGTATTTCGAGACGTCGACGATGGCGAGCCCGAGAACCGTCATGCCGACGGCGTCGAGCAGGATGAAGGTGGTGGCGCGCTCCGCTTCGAAGCTGGAGAGCGCGCCCCACAGGCTGATGCCGATCAGGGCGAGCGCCACCGCCAGCAAGGCGAAGGCGATCACCATGTAAATCGCCTTGCCGAGCCAGATGGTGGCCGTTTGGATTCCGTCGTGCTGCGTAGCCGGCGGGTGAGGTTTCGCCATGACGGCGAAACGCGCTTCTACGGCCAAGGTTCCCCCTGATGCCGTTCCAAACATTTCACCACGGAGGACGCGGAGGACACGGAGGCACGCAGAGAGAAAGGCGATCCGCCTTCGGCGGAAAAGAAAAATCTCCGTGTGCCTCCGTGTCCTCCGTGGTGAGAATCTGGTGCTTAGGGCGTGTTGAGGCGGTCGAGCGGGTAGATCGGGCGGCGCACCTGCTGGAAGTCCAGCACGCTGTAATCGGAGGTGCAGACGCCGGTGCCGGCGCATTCGATGGTGCCCTTGATGATCGGCGCGAAACCGGCCCGCCAGTGCACGCGGCTCTTCAGCATCAGGTAGCGCTTGGCCGTCGGGTCGATGCCGAGCGAGTAGAAGCAGTTGAGGTCGTTCGGCTCCTGGTGGCGCGAGATCACCACGATTTCGACCTTGCCGGTATCCAGCACGACGGTCGGCCCCATATCCATCAGCACGCCCTTGGAGGCGGGGCCGCGATTTCTGTACTGGCCGTCGGAGATCAGCTTCACGCGGCCCGAGACGGTGAGCGGCTCGCCCTTCATCTTGATCGAGGGCATGTCGAGCTTGCCGCCGAGCGGGAGCGTCACCTCGGCGCCGATGCCGGCCTGCATCATCTGCTGCACCGCCGCCGGATCGTGCACCGCGAAGGCGGCGACATTCTCCAGGCCGGATTCCAGGATGGCGCCCAGCACCGTCATCGTGTCCATGGTGCCGCCGGAGGCGGAATTGTCGTAGTGGTCGAGCAGCGCGACCGGGCCGCCGCCCATCTGCTTCGCCCGCGCCATGCTCTCAGCCAACGGTTCGATCTTGTAGACGAAGGCCTCGCGATTGGCCCAGGCCTGGTCGAGCAGCTCGTCGCGCCACTTCTCCGCCTTCTCCAGGTCACCGTTCGTCACCATGACGACGGAGAGCCCGGCCAGCTTGATATCGGCATGCGGGAAGCCGACGAAGAGTGTGGCGGCGAGCGCGCCCTGGCGCTCCATCTCGGCGCAGCGGAGCTGCAGCGCCTTGTTTGGCTCGTCGAGCGAGGATTGCCGCATCACATGCGGCAGCATCGGCCGGTTGCCCCAGACCATGACCGGCTTCGCCTTGCCCTTCAGCATGGCGAAGATCGGCTTGCCGGCGCGCATGCCGGTCTCGTAATTGTCGATATGCGGATAGGTCTGGTAGCCGGCGATGACGTTACAGTTCTCGACCATGGCCGGATAGAGGTTGGTGTGCATGTCGAGCGCCACGCCGATCGGCACATCGGGTGCGATGGCGCGGACGCGGCGCAGCAACTCGCCTTCGCCGTCCTCGCGGCTCTCGGTCACCATGGCGCCGTGCAGGTCGAGCAGGATGGCGTCGCAGCCTTTTTTCACCGCGTCGCAGATCTTGCCCGCCATGTACTCGAAGGCGGCATCCTCGACCGGGCCGCTCGGCCAGGCCGAGGCGGCGATGGGGAGCGAGATCTCGGCGCCCTCCGCCTCGCAGAGGTCGATCAGCGCGCCGAGGCCGGAGCCGGTGCCCTTATAGGCCTGGTAGGCACTCTTGCCCTCCGGCGGGTTGCCGCGGCCGCGGGCGAAGCGGGCGAGCGGCGTCGGCACCGGCGAGAAGGTGTTGGTCTCGTGCTTCATCTCCGCGATCACGACCCGGTACATTGGCGCGCCCCTCCAAGAGCTTCGTCTTCAGGCTAATCTACGGCATGCCCGATCCGGTCATTCTCTCGATCTCGAGCCAAGTTGCCTACGGTCATGTCGGCAATGCAGCCATCGTGCCAGCGCTGAACGCGCTCGGCTTCGAGGTGCTGGCAGTGCCGACGGTCTTGCTCGCGCATCATCCGGGGCACGGGCCGCCGGCGGGGCGGGCGCTGGAGCCGGCGGAGACAACGGCTTTGGTGGCCGGGCTCGATGGGGTCGGCGCGCTGAAGCCAGCGGTCGGCGTTCTGTCCGGCTATCTCGGTCATCCCGGCACGGCAGATACCGTGGTCGATGCGGTGCGGCGTGTGCGGGCGGCCAATCCCGGCGCGATCTATCTTTGCGATCCCGTGCTCGGCGATGCTGGCCGTGTCTATGTCCGCGACGGGGTGGAAGCGGCGATGCGCGACCGCCTGCTGCCGCTCGCCGATGCGATCACGCCGAACCATTTCGAGCTGGAGCGGCTTGCCGGCGCAGCGGTGGCGACGCTCGACCAGGCGATTGCCGCCGCGCGTGCCCTGATCGCGCGTGGGCCGAAGCTCGTGGTCGTGACCTCGCTCAGACGCGGGGACCCCGAGCACCACGCGGTCGAGACTCTGGCGGTGACGGCGGAGGCGGCCTGGCTCGCCGCCACGCCGCGGATCGAGCCGGTGCCGCAAGGCTCGGGTGACCTTCTGGCCGGCTTGCTGCTCGGCCATCTCGCGCATGGCGCGGCGCCGCCCAACGCGCTGGCCCGTGCCGTCTCGGCCGTCGCCGTGGTGCTGGCTGCGAGCCAGGGGCAGAAGGAAATGCGCCTGGTCGCGCACCTCGCCCAGCTCAGGTCGCCGCCGCCGCTCTCGGTGCGGCGGGTCGGCTAGCTCAGGCGATCCGCAGCGCCTCGCTGAGGACGCTGTCCGGCATCCACCGCACGGCCCGCCATCCTGCGGTCTTCGCTGCCGTGACATTCTCCTCGACGTCGTCGATCAACAGTAGCTCGGCCGGAGCGAATTCGACCCGGCGCGCTACCGTCTCGAAGAACCGCGCCTCGGGCTTGCGGCAGCCGAGCGCCGCCGAGTAGTGGCAGCCGTCGATCGCCTCGCCCAAGCGGAGCTCCCGCAAGAGGTAGCGGGCGCGTTCGTGTTCCTGGTTGGTGACGAGGTGCACCTGCAAGCCGTCGGCGCGTGCTGCGGCGAGGTCGGCAAGCAGGCGCTCATTGAGCCGGGCATCGGTCGCGAACCAGTATTCGATCACCCGGTCGGCGGAGATCTTCGGTGCAATGCGCGCGAGCACCGGCGCCAGCTTCTCGCGCAACGCAGCCCGACCCAGGACGATTGCCTCCCAATGAACGGCGAAGAATTCGCGCTGCAGTCTGGTGGGGTCGAGGCTGAGATCGGCCGCGAGGTCGGTCGACCAGTGCCGCCCGTCGCCGCGCCGCCCGCGCACGAGGACGCCGTCGACATCGACCATCAGGGCGCGGATCACGGAGCTATTTCTTGCGTTCGCCCAACCGCCGTTCGATGGCGTCCCAGATCTTCGCTTCCAGCTTCACGCCGTCGAAGCGGTTGATCTCCTGCAGGCCGGTGGGCGAGGTGACGTTGATCTCGGTGATGTAGTCGCCGATCACGTCGATGCCGACGAAGACGAGGCCGAGCCGCTTCAGCTCCGGCCCGATGCGCTCGCAGATCTCGAGGTCGCGCTTGCTCATCGGCGACTTCACCGGCTTGCCGCCGACATGCATGTTGGACCGCGCCTCACCAGCGGCCGGCACGCGGTTAACCGCGCCGGCGGCGACGCCGTCGATCAGGATGACGCGCTTGTCGCCCTCGCGCACCTTGGGCTCGTAGCGCTGCACCATGATCGGCTCGCGGTAAAGCTGGGTGAACATCTCCAGCAGCGAGTTCAGGTTCTCGTCGTCGGGCTTCACATGGAACACGCCGGCGCCGCCATTGCCGTAGAGCGGCTTCAGGATGATGTCCTTGTGCTCGGCGCGGAAGGCGCGGATCTCCGCCGGGTCGGCGGAAATCAGGGTCTGCGGCATCAGGTCGGGGAAGTGAGTGACGAACAGCTTTTCCGGCGCGTTCCGCACGCTGACCGGATCGTTCACCACCAGCGCCGTCTGGTTCACCTTCTCCAGCAGATGCGTGGTGGTGATATAGGCCATGTCGAAGGGCGGGTCCTGGCGCAGCAGCACGACATCGCATCTGCCGGGCTCGATCACCTCGGCCGCGCCGAAAGTATGGTGGTTGCCGCGCTCGCGGCGGACCTGCAGCGGCTGGGCCCGCGCCGTGACGCGGCCGTCCTTCATCGACATGTCGCGCGGCAGGTAGTGGTACAGGCGGTAGCCCCGCGCTTGCGCCTCCATGGCCAAGACAAAGGTGGAATCGCCGTCGATATTGACGGCTTCCATCGGGTCCATCTGGATGGCGACGGTCAGGCTCACGCGGGGCTCTCCTCCAGGCTCTGTCCTTCCTTTATAGCGCGCTCAATGGCGCTGGTGGCCCGCCCTGAGGGGGCGCACCGGCACCTGGACCTCGACCTTGCCGGCCTTCTCGAAGGTGAGGGTGAGCAGGATGGTCTCGCCGGCTTTCAGGGGCTGTTTCAGGTCCAGCATCATGATGTGGTAGCCGCCGGTTTCGAGCACGGCGGGCTTGCCGGGCGCCAGCTCGATCGCCTCGACCTGGCGCATCTTCATCACGCCGCCCTCGTGCAGATGGGTGTGCAGCTCGACCGTGCCGGCGACCGGCGAGGCGGCGGCGATGAGCCGATCCGGCCCGGTACTGGTTTCGATCGTCATATAGGCGGCGGAGACCTTGGCCTGACCGATGGTGGCACGGGCATAGGGCTCCTTGACGGTGATCTGCCCCTGCGCGTGGGCGAGCGTGGCGAATCCGGCGAGCGCGGCGGCGATGAGGAGGGATTTCAGTCGCATGGTCGTTCCTGATGGCAAGGCGGGCAGGCGCCCGCGGGTCTGGATGCAGGGTGGTGGCGTGGCATCAGACCGGAAGCGGCGGGGCGCGCGGCTGCGCGGGGCCCGAGGCGGGGCGTCGAGGAGCGGCTGGCCTGAACGCCCCCGTGCCGGTGTCCAAGGGCACATAGGCGATGGCCGCAGCCGGCGGCATGGCCGGCGGGATCGCCGTGGCGGCCAAGGTAACGCAGGCGGTGCAGGCGTGATCGGCGCCGCGCGCCGGCTTCTCCGATTGGCCGGGGCCGATCCGCTTCAGCCCCTCCGCCGTGCAGATGACGAGGCCGCCATCGGCGCCGGCGAGCACGCGCAGCGGGCCGTGCAGCGCAAAGGCGACCGTCTGCGCCGCCAGGGCGAAGACGGCGAGCCAGGTCGCAAACGGGCGGACGGGGCGGCGCATGGAAAGAGCCTAGCAGGTACCGCGCAGCTTCACGGCAATCCGTGCTGCGCCAGTTCGCCGCGCAGCGCCTGGATGCCCGTGAAGTGATGACCGATCAGACCGGCGGCGCGAGCGCCCTCAGCATTTTCCGGCTCGTCGTCCAGGAAGAAGGTCTCCTCCGGCGGGGTGCCGAGGCGCTGGCAGAGCGCGCGGAAGATCGCCGGGTCAGGCTTCGCGGTGCGGAACTGCCAGGCAAAGTAGGAATGCGCGCCGAACAGCGGCCTGACTTCGGGAAAAGCCTCGTCGATCACCTGTTCCAGCAGGGCGCCGTTGTTGGTGAGCAGCGCGACCCTGGCGCGGCGTGCCAGCGCCCGCACGAGGTCGAGCATGGCCAGATCGGGCGCCATGGCAAGGCGGCGTGCTTCGAGCCATTGCGCGCGGGTCAGGGGAACGCCCATGCGCTCGCCGAAGCCGGCCAGATAGGCCTCCGCCGTGATCTGCCCGCTATCCGAGAGATGCTCGAAGCCCGAGCCCCAGATGGCGGCGTGGATCTCCTCGGCGCTCTTGGCGCAGAGCGTGGCCAGATGGGCGAGGCGCTTGTCGATCCGGTAGCGGCAGAGCACGCCGTCCATGTCGAAGACGACGGCCGCTATCGTCATGCACCCAGCGTCTCGGTGAAGCGGACGGGCGCGCCCTTCGGCTCGAACAGCTCGCCCTCCTGCATGGCGACATGGCCGCGCAGGATGGTGGCGATCGGCCAGCCGGTGACCTCCACGCCTTCGAACGGCGACCAGCCGCATTTCGAGCGCAGCCAGTTCGCCGCGATGGTCTCGCGCCGCTTGAGATCGACCAGGGTCAGGTCGCCGTCATAGCCGACGACGAGGCGGCCCTTGCCGGCGATGCCGAAGATGCGCTGCGGCCCATGCGCGAGCAGGTCGACGAGGCGGAGCAGGGTGAGCTTGCCCTGGTGCACCGCATCCAGCATGAGCGGCAGCATGGTCTGAACGCCCGGCATGCCGGAGGGGCTGGCCGGATAGGCTTGCGCCTTCTCCTCGCGGGTATGCGGCGCGTGGTCGGAGCCGAGCACGTCGACGATGCCCGCGGCGACGGCACGCCACAGGCCATCGCGGTGGTGAGCATCGCGGATCGGCGGGTTCATCTGGGCGAAGGTGCCGAGCCGCTGATAGGCCTCGGGCGCCGCCAGGGTGAGGTGCTGCGGCGTCGCCTCCACGGTGGCGATGTCCTTGTGGTCGGCGAGATAGGCCATCTCGTCGGCCGTGGTGATGTGCAGCACATGGACGCGCCGGCCGGTGGCGCGGGCGGCGGCGATCAGGCGCCGGGTCGCCTTCAGCGCGCTCTCGGCATCGCGCCATTCCGGGTGCAGCTCCGGCCCGCCGCCGGATTCCGCGATGAAGCGCCGGTCGCGCAGCCTGGGCTCGTCCTCGGCATGCACGGCGACGCGACGGCTGCCATGGCGCAGCGCCTCGGTCAGCCTGAGGTCGTCGTCGACCAGCAGGTCGCCGGTGGAGGCGCCCATGAAGATCTTGACGCCGCAGCAGCCCGGCAGCCGCTCCAGAGCCGGCAGCTCGGTCGAATTGAACCCGGTGGCGCCGACGAAGAAGGCATGGTCGGCAAAGGCGCGGCCCTTGGCGCGGGCGAGCTTGTCCTCCAGCGCAGCGCGGTCGGCGGTGTTGGGCTTGGTGTTCGGCATCTCGAAGATGGTGCAGATGCCCCCGGCGACGGCCGCGGCCGTGCCGGTCGCGAGGTCCTCCTTGTGGTCGAGGCCGGGCTCTCGGAAATGCACCTGGGTGTCGATCAGGCCGGGCAGGACGTGCAGTCCGGCGGCGTCGATGGTCCGCCCGGCGCTGGCCCGGCCGAGGCTGCCGATGGCGGCGATGCGGCCGGCCCGGATGCCGACATCGCCCGGGGAGATGCCCGCCGGCGTCACCAGCGTGCCGCCGCGGACCAGCAGGTCATAGGACTCGCTCATGGGTGGATCATACCATTCATGGCTGCAGATCGCGCCAAAGACGCGTGGCCGCCTCGGCGGCGTGCTCGACGGTCAGGCTGTCCATCGCTGAGGCGCCGCCGGGGCGGCGGGCCAGATCGCCGGTGCTCTCCGTGGTGCGGACGGTGTCGGCCCGATCGGACCAGGGGCCGAGCTTGTCGTCCCGGGTCGGGCCGAACAGGCCGAGGACCGGGGTGCCGGCCGCCGCGGCGAGATGCATCGGCGCGCTGTCATTGCCGACGACGAAGGCGCAGCGCTCCAGGCAGGCCTGCAGCACGGCCGTATCGGTGCGGCCGGCGAGGTCGAGCCGGCGGTCGGGCGGGATCCGCTCGAGCGTGGCGGCTGTGAGCATCGCCTCGTCGGCAAGGCCGAGCGCGGCCACGCGCCAGCCATCGAAGGCCGCGCCCGGTGCCGTCAGCTGGCCGGCCAGGCTGGCGAAACGTTCCGCCGGCCAGCGCTTGCGGGCCCAGCCGGTGCCCGGCGCCAGGCCCAGCACGGGCGGGCCTTCGGGAAGCAACGCGGCGGCCGCGACACGGGCCTCCGATGTCAGGAAGCAACGGAGTGGCGGCGGGCTGCGCAGCTTGAGCAGGCCGGCCAGATGCACGGCCTGGTGCGCCCCGCCCATTTGGCTGCGCAGCACCAGCCGGCGCCGGGCCACCAGCGCCTGGCCGATCAGCGAGCCGCGCAGGTCGATCAGGCTGGACCATCGGTTGCCGGCGACCTGCTTCCACAGATCCCACCAATGGGCGGCCCAGGGGCGCCTGGCCAGGGGGATTACCCGTTCGAGGCGCGGCAGGCCCGCGAACAGGGCGGCGGCCGGCGGCCCGCAGACCACGGTGAAGCGGGCGCGCGGCAGGTTGTCGACCATCCAGCCGAGGATGCCGGTCGCCAGCACCGCGTCGCTGGTACGGTCGCCGGCGATGAACAGAACCTTCATGCGCCGACTTATAGCGGGCCCTCGCCGGCTTGCCTTGGCGGCAAAGCTCCCCTAGTTCCTCGGGATCACGGAATCGCTATCGAGCCCAGGTGCCGGGATGCCCGAACTGACCCATGCCCTGCTGCCCGAACGGGGCGCCATCGCCCTGACCGGCGAGGAAGCCGTCAAGTTCCTGCAAGGCCTGGTCTCCAACGATGTCGAGAAGGTCGGGCCGACCCGGGCGATCTACGCGACCCTGCTGTCGCCCCAGGGACGCTTCCTGTTCGACTTCTTCGTGGCCGCCCGCCATGGCGGCCTGCTGATCGATTGCGAGGCGGCCCGGGCGGCCGATCTCGCCAGGAAGCTCACCATGTACAAGCTCAGGTCGAAAGTGGCGGTGGAGAACCTGACCGGCCACCAGACCATCGCGGTCGCCTGGGGCGAGGGCGCGGCGGCCGCGTTCGGGCTGACCGCCGAGGCCGGGGCGGCGACCGTGATCGACGACGTGACCGCCTATATCGATCCGCGCCTGCCGGCGCTCGGCCTGCGCCTCGCCGGTCCGCAGGAGGAGGTCGCCCGGCTGCTGGTCGGTAAGGGCCAGGCGGTGCCGCCGGAGGCCTGGCATCGCCATCGCCTTTCGCTTGGCGTGCCGGATGGCAGCCGCGACGTGCCGGTCGACAAGGGATTCCTGCTCGAACACAATTTCGAGGAGCTGAACGCCATCGACTTCAAGAAGGGATGCTATGTCGGCCAGGAGCTGACCGCGCGCACCAAATATCGCGGGCTGGTGCGCAAGCGCCTGTTCAAGGTGGCGGTGGAGGGACCGCTGCCGGCGCCGGGCACCCCGGTGCTGCGCGGCGAGCACGAGGCGGGCGTGGTCTATTCCGGCCTCGACGGCACGGCGCTCGCTTTGCTGCGGCTCGAAGATGTCGAGACCGGCGAGGCATTGACCGCGGGCGATGCTAAGCTGACACCTGTGAAGCCCGACTACGCCGCCTTCTGATCCGATGCCGACGACCGAGACGATCCGCTGCCCCTGGTGCGGCGCCGACCCGCTCTACACGCATTACCACGACACCGAATGGGGCGTGCCGGAGCGCGACGACCGCGCGCTGTTCGAGAAGCTGATCCTGGACGGCTTTCAGGCCGGCCTCTCGTGGATCACCATCCTGAGGAAGCGCGACAATTTCCGGAAGGCGTTCGACGGCTTCGTGCCGGAGAAGATCGCGCGCTATCGTCAGCCGAAGCTCGACAAGCTGATGCTGGATGCCGGCATCGTCCGCAACAAGATGAAGATCGAAGGCACGGTGCAGAACGCCAAGGCCTGGCTCAAGATCATGGAAGCGGGCGGCGAGGGCGCCTTCTCGCGGCTGATGTGGGACGCCGTCGACGGCGCGACCAAAGTCAACCGCTGGAAGTCGACCAAGCAGGTGCCGGCCGAGACCGAGGAGAGCCGCAAGCTTTCCAAGACGCTGAAGCAGGCGGGCTTCACCTTTGTCGGCCCGACCATCATCTACGCCGTGATGCAGGCGACCGGCCTGGTCAACGACCACATCGTGACTTGCCATCGCCACCCTGATATCGCGGCGGATATCTCGGGCCGGTAGAGGGCAATCCGGGCCTCCTGTGCTACCCTCCGGGACGCAACCAAATGCCGGAGGGAACCAAGAATGGCCGAGTATCAATTCGCCAAGGTGGAGCGCGAAGGGCGGCTCCTGATCGTCACCATCAACCGGCCCGAGGTCTACAACGCGCTGCATTCGCCGGCGCATGACGAGTTCGACAAGATCTTCGACGGCTTCGCCGCCGATCCGGAGCTCTGGGTCGCCATCATCACCGGCGCCGGCGACAAGGCCTTCTCGGCCGGCAACGACCTGAAGTATCAGGCGGGCGGCGGCAAGCGCTGGGTGACGAAGTCGGGCTTCGCCGGCCTGACCACGCGCTGGGACCTGACCAAGCCGGTGATCGCGGCGGTGAACGGCGTCGCCATGGGCGGCGGGTTCGAGATCGCGCTGGCCTGCGACCTGATCATCGCCGCCGAGAACGCCACCTTCGCGCTGCCGGAGCCGAAGGTGGGCCTCGCCGCGCTGGCCGGCGGGTTGCAGCGGCTGCCGCGCACCATCGGCACCAAGCGCGCCATGGGCATGATCCTGACCGCCCGCCATGTGCCGGCGAAGGAGGGCTTCGAGCTCGGCTTCGTCAACGAGGTGGTGCCGGTCGGCAAGGCCTTGGAAGGCGCCAAGCGCTGGGCCGGTCAGATCCTGGAATGCTCGCCGATGTCGATCCGCGCCTCCAAGCAGGCGGTCTACAAGGGCCTCGACCAGGTCGAGCTGCGCACCGCCTACGAGACGATGTATCCCGAGGTCATCGCGCTGCGCCAGAGCGAGGACATGATCGAAGGCCCGAAGGCTTTCGCCGAGAAGCGCAAGCCGAACTGGAAGGGACGCTGAATGGATCTCGGCCTCAAGGGCAAGCGTGCCGCCGTCACCGGCGGCACGCGCGGCATCGGGCGGGCCATCGTCGATACGCTGGCGCATGAAGGCGCCACCATCGCCTTCTGCGCCCGCAACGCCGACGGGGTGCGCTCGGCCGAGAGCGACCTCGTCGCCCGCGGCGGCACCGCGCATGGCTTCACCGTCGATGCGGGCGACCAGGCGGCGGTGGCGCGCTTCGTCGACCAGGCGGCCGAGGTGCTGGGCGGCCTCGACGTGGTGGTCGCCAATGTCAGCGCCATGGCGATCGCCGACACGCCCGAGGCCTGGCGGCAGAGCATCGAGATCGACATCCTCGGCACCGTCGCGCTCTGCAGGGCGGCGCTGCCGCATCTCGCCAAATCGCACGGCTCGATCGTGGTGATCGGCACCGTCTCCACGATGGAGGTGGCGGGCCCGCCGCAGCCCTATCGCTCGGTCAAGGCGGCGCTGGTGCCCTACATCAAGTCGCTTGCCGTCGAATGGGCGGCGAAGGGCGTGCGTGCCAACATCGTGTCGCCCGGCACGATCTATTTCGAGGGCGGCGTCTGGCAGCGCATTGAGCAGGGCGCGCCGCAGATGTACCAGCAGAGCCTCGCCCGCAACCCGATGGGCCGCATGGGGACGCCGCAGGAAGTGGCGAATGCCGCCGTGTTTCTCGCCAGCCCGGCGGCCAGCTTCATCACCGGCACGAACCTGGTGGTGGACGGCGGCATCACGCGGCGCGTGCAGTATTGACAATCCGGGAGGTGACCGATGGCCGAAGCATCCCGTCACGACGCCTGGGCGGCCGGCGACAGCTACGACGCCTATATGGGCCGCTGGAGCCGGCAGATCGCGCCACGGTTCCTCGACTGGCTGGCGCCGCGGGAGGGTTCGGATTGGCTTGAAATCGGCTGTGGCACCGGCGCGCTTTCCGGCGCCATCGTCGAGCGCTGCAAGCCGGGGAGCCTGCTCTCGATCGATGCATCGGAAGGCTTCGTCAGCCGGGCGCGTGCGAATGTGCGGGATGCTCGGGTGGTGTTCGAGGTGGGCGATGCCCAGGCCCTGGCGGTGGCGACTGCCAGCAAGGACATCGTGGTTTCCGCACTGGTGCTGAACTTCGTGCCGGACAAGGACAAGGCGTTGGCCGAGATGCGGCGCGCGGCGCGGCAAAGTGCCACGATCGGCTTCTATGTCTGGGACTATCCCGGCGGCGGTGTCGAGTTCATGCGCGCCTTCTGGGTCGCCGCCGCGGCGCTCGATCCGGCGGCGCAGGAACTGACCGAGGACCGGCGGTTTCCCGATTGCACGCAGGAGGCATTGACCGGGCTGGCGACGCGCGCTGGACTGAGATCGGTGGTTTCGGCGCCGATCGAGATTCCGACCGTGTTCCGGGATTTCGACGACTTTTGGCGGCCGTTCACCCTCGGTGCCGGCCCGGCGCCGGGCTATTGCGCCAGCTTGGCGCCGGCGGCGCGCGAGCGACTGAGGCAGAAACTGCACGACGCACTACCGCGCAGCGCCGACGGCTCGATTCCGCTCAAGGCGCGGGCTTGGGCGGTAAAGGGGGGCGCCAGCTGAGGCGTATGACTGGGTCGTGAGCATGGAAACCAGGATCGACGAGATCGCGAGTGGCATCTTCCGGCTGTCGACATTCGTGGCGGAAGCGGGGCCGAAGGGGTTCACCTTCAACCAGTTCCTGGTGCTGGGCGACCAGCCGCTGCTGTTTCATACCGGCCCGCGGCGCATGTTCCCGCTGGTCAGCGCGGCGGTTGCCAGGGTGATGCCGCCAGAGCGGCTGCGCTGGATCACCTTCGGCCATTACGAGGCCGATGAATGCGGGGCGATGAACGAATGGCTGGCGGTCGCGCCGCATGCCGAGGTGGCGCACGGGCAGACTGCCTGCATGGTGTCGTTGAACGACGTGGCGGATCGGCCGCCTCGCATCCTGCAGGACGGCGAGACGATCGATCTCGGCAACGGAAAGCGGATCCGCTACCTCGACACGCCGCATGTGCCGCATGGCTGGGAGGCCGGCCTGCTCTATGAGGAAGGAACCGGCACCCTGCTCTGCGGCGACCTGTTCACCCAGCTGGGCGACGGCCCGGCGTTGACCGAAGGCGACATCGTCGGTCCGGCCATCGTGGCCGAGGACATGTTCCGGTCGTCGAGCCTGAGCCCGAGCATGGGCGCGACGATCCGGCGGCTGGCGGCGCTGGCGCCGCGCACGCTCGCCCTCATGCACGGCCCCTCGTACCGCGGCGACGGTGCCGCCGCGCTCGACGCACTGGCCGATGACTATGACCGCCGGATCGCCGCGCCGCCCGCGATCAGCCCTTCGCCGCCGGCCGGCTGATGCAGCGCTTCAGCCAGTCCGCGATCTTGGGGTAGGGCGCCATGTCGACCTTGGCGCCGCGCGCCCACATCATCACCGAGGCGACGTTGAGGTCGGCGATGGTGAAACGGTCGCCGAGCAGATAGGGCCTGCCCGCCAGGTGCTCTTCCAGCACCTGCAGCGGCCGCCTCACGTCCTTCTCGCATTGCTCATAGGTCGCCGGCTCGCAGGGCCGCATGTTGACGTTGTGCAGCAGCATGGTGACCAGCGGCTTCTCCAGCTCGGTCATCACCCAGAAGCTCCACTGGGTGGCGAGCGCATCCTCTTCCACGCTGTTCGGCTTCAGCCCCTGGCCCTTGTCGTACTTCTTGGCCAGGTAGAGGTTGATCGCCATCGATTCGAACAGCTTGAAGCCGCCGTCGTCGATCGCCGGCACGCGCGCGTTCGGGTTGACCTGCTTGAATTCCGGCGTGTTGGTGTCCTTGGCGAAATGGGTCGCCACGTGCTCGAAATCGAGACCCAGCTCCCGCGCCGCCCACAGGGCCCGCGAGGCGCGCGATTGCGGAACGCCGTAGATCTTCAGCTTGCTCATTCGTTTCCTCCCAAACCGCGCTCTGTTCGCGGCGGCCGCCGCAAGCTATCAGAGGTTCGATGCCGGCGGGAAGACGGACGAGGTGCCGCATGAACATGAAGAATCTCCTGAAGCGCTACCGCATCGACGACGGCCGCAAGTTTCGTCTGAAGGACATCGTGCCGAACGACACCGCCGGTCTCGACATCGAGAAGGACGCGGCCAAGGCGCTGCTCAAGGGCGGCGTGGAGCGGATGGCAGGGCTGCAGGAGCGGCTCTACGCCCGGGACCGCTGGTCGGTTCTGCTGATCTTCCAGGCGATGGATGCGGCCGGCAAGGACAGCACGATCAAGCACGTGATGTCGGGCATCAACCCGCAGGGTTGTGAAGTGCATTCGTTCAAGGCGCCGTCCGGCGAGGAGCTGGACCACGACTTCCTCTGGCGGACCACGCGTCGCCTGCCGGAGCGCGGGCGCATCGGCATCTTCAACCGGTCCTACTATGAAGAGGTTCTCGTGGTGCGCGTGCATCGCGAGATTCTGGCAGCCCAGAAGCTGGCGCCGGAGCTGGTGACAAGGAACATCTGGCTGCAGCGCTTCCAGGATATCCGCGCCTTCGAAGCCTATCTCGGCCGCAACGGCACGGTGGTGCGCAAGTTCTTCCTGCATGTCTCCAAGGAGGAGCAGCGGCGCCGCTTCCTGGAGCGGATCGAGACGCCGGAGAAGAACTGGAAGTTTTCCATGGCCGACGTGGCGGAGCGCGCGCATTGGAAGGAATACATGGCGGCCTACGAGGAAATGATCGCCGCCACCTCGACGCGGGAAGCGCCCTGGTACGTGGTGCCGGCGGACAACAAGTGGTTTACGCGCCTGGTCGTCGCCGCGGCCGTGGACGATGCGCTCGACGACCTCGACCTCAAGCTGCCGCCGGTCAGCCCGCGCCAGAAGCGTGAATTGGCCAGGGCGCGCAAGGCGTTGCTGGCCGAGAAGCCGCCGCGCCGATAGGGTTGCGGCCACCAGCTTGCGCATTGCTGCCGGGCAGCATAAGGTCCGCGCCCGTTCGAAACCGGCGCCGCAGTAGCTCAGCGGTAGAGCATTCGCTTCGTAAGCGAGTGGTCGGGGGTTCAAATCCCTCCTGCGGCACCACTTTCCACAAGAACAGCTATTTCAACGGGAAGCCGAGCGCGGCCAGCGCGGCTTTCAGCCGGTCACGGCCGCGCAGCGCCGGGATCGTGCCGATGCGGGCGATCACCCGGCCAGTCCAATCGTCGTCGCTCATTTCCTGACGGGCGGAGAAAGCGGAGAGCCGGCGGTCGTATGCCGTGCGGTCCTCTGCCTCGCCCTCGGTTCGATATCGGCCGCGATGCAGGACCATGCTCTGCGGCAGGCGCGGCTTTACCTCGCCGGCCGCCGCGGCCTCCGCATAGCCGACACACAGACCGAACACGGCGAAGGCGCGCGGCGGCAGGTCGAGCAGCCTGGCCACGCGCTCCACGTCGTTCCTGAGCGCGCCGATATAGACGGTGGCAAGGCCGAGGGATTCGGCGGCGACCACCGCGTTCTGGGCCGCCATCGCCGCGTCCACCACCGCGACGGTGAAGACCTCCAGGTAATCAAGGCCGGCCAGCTCGACCTTGCTCTCCTGGCCGAGCCGCTCCAGGCGCGAGAGGTCGGCGAGCCAGACCAGGAAAAGCGGGCAAGTCTCGACATGCTTCTGGTTGCCGGCGATGGCGGCGAGCTCGCGGCGGTGCGCCGGGTCGGAGACTTCCACCACCGACCAGGTCTGCAGGTTCGAGCTGGTGGGGGCGGATTGCGCGGCGGCGACCAATGTTTCGAGCGTTCCCTCGGGCACCGGCGTCGGGCGGTAGCCGCGCACCGAGCGGTGATCGAGCAGGCTGGCGACGGTGGGATTCCACGGCCCTTCTGGCGGCAGCAGGTCGGCCCCATAGCGCGCCCTCAATGCCGCCTGCAATCCGGCCAGGTCGGCCCGGCTCGCCGTATCGTTCATCGTCCCGCCTCGCATCGTCAGCGCCCGCCATCGTGCTATATTGGCGGCCGGCAGGCGATAGTTTTGGTCATGCGCCTGCCGGGCCACGCTCATGCTTGCACTGCGTTACGAACCGGCGCCCGAGCCCGCTCGGCCGCTCCCGACGCAACCCTGCGAGAGGAGGCTTTGATGCCCGAGAGCGTCTACAAGATCGTCGAGGTGGTGGGATCGAGCCCCACGTCCTGGGAGGCGGCCGCTTCGGCTGCCGTGAAACGCGCGAGCTCCTCGCTGCGTGACCTGCGCGTCGCCGAGGTGGTGCAGCAGGACATCGTCATCGAGAAGGGCAAGATCAGCGCCTATCGCGCCAAGCTGAAGCTGTCCTTCAAGATGGAGGATTGAGCTTCACCGGGCATAGGTGCCGGTGAGCGACAGCGTGCGCCCGCCGAGCCCGAGCTTGAAGCGGGCGAGGCCGGGCGCCGCGCGCGTGTCGATGCCGCCGAGATCGAGCTGGCGCACGCCGGCATCGGCGAGGCGCGCGATTGCCGTCCACAGCATCAGGTTGGTGGCGGAGAGCTGCCGGCCCGCCTCGGTCGTGTGGCTGACATAGTAGGTCGCATCCGGCCCGTGGCGCAGGAACAGGCCGGCGCAGAGCGGCTGGTTCTTTGCCAGCACGGCGACGATCAGGGTTTGCGGCGGCCCGGCGGCCTGGACCAGCGCGCGCACCAGGCCCGGCTTGGGCAAGGCGATGCCGCGCTGCCGGCCGAGCACGGTATTGCGCTCGACCAGCCAGTCGAGAAGGCGGCCCCCCTTGGCGATGTCGAGGCGAAGCTTCTCGCTCTCGGCAGCCACCAGCCGGTTGCGCCAACGGCCTTCCATGCCGGCGCGGAGGGCTGCGGTGCCCTGGCGCAGATCCAGCAGCTGGGTGTGATAGCCGGTCAGCACGCGGCGCAGGCCGGCCGCCGTTACGGCACGGTGCATGTCGGCGCCGAGCTCCGGCATCAGGAGGCGAACGCGCGGGAAGCCCCTGGGGCATGCCGTCAGCAGCTCGCGCAGCAGCTCCGGGATCGCGGCGCTGTCGCCGGCAAAGGCGGGGCCGCGCACGCTCTGCACCACGTTCCACAGGCCGAAGACGCGGCGGGCGAAGAGCTGCGCGGACGCGGTGCCGCCGCCGGCCGAGACCCGTATGCGGCTGACGCTCTGGCCGAGCTCGGCCATCGCCTCGCCATAGGCCCAGGCCTGCTCGAGTGGAAAGAACGGCATCTCGGCGCCCAGGGCATTCCAGGCCAGGGCATCCCAGCGCTGCGGTCGATCGACGAGACGTTGCATGCGCACAAGGGGCGGGCGAGAGTGGCCGGCGAATCGTGATTCGTGCGCGAGCCTAAGCCATGCGTCCCCTGGCGTCGCTGCTGCCGCGACTGAGAACTGAGACGGTGCTCGGCATTGCCGCGCCGGGGCCGCGGCCGACCCTGTGGGCGGCCTGGTTCTTCGCCACCCGCTTTGCCGTGCCGGTACTGGCGGTATGCGCGGTGCTGGATGTGCTGGTCTATCTGGCCGGCCGGGGAGGCGACGGCCCCTGCCTCAGCCTGATCTGCTGGCTCGGCTACTGACTAGGCGGGGGCGATCCCGGCGCCGCGCGGCCGCCAGGAGCCGAGCGCGATCGAGCCGGCGATGATGCTGCCGTAGCAGAAGAGCCCGAGACCGACGAGGCCGAACAGGGTCTCGAGCCCGGCGCCGAACAGGGTCAGCGCGACCAGGCCGGCGCCGGCGCCGAGGCCGAGCCGGAACAACCCGGCGACGAAGGGCCAGGTCATCCGGCCGGCCCCCTGGCTGGCGAAATAGAGCGCCATGCCGAGGCCGAAGAACACGAAGGCGGGCGCGGCGTATTGGAAGTAGAGCGTGGCCGCGTGCGCGACCGCCGGGTCGCGCGTGAACACGGCGATGAACGGCGCCGGCCACAGCGCCAGGGTGAAGCCGACCAGGCCTGAGACACCGGCGGCCATGGCGCCGCCGATCCAGGCGGCGTGGCGGGCGCGCTCCCATCGGCCGGCGCCGACGGCGACGCCGACCATGGTGGTGAGCGCCGCGCCGACGCCGAAGGCGATCGGGATCTGCAGGAATTCCAGCCGGGCGCCGATGCCGTAGCCGGCGATTGCCGCCGTGCCGAACGGGGCCACCAGGGCGGTGACCAGCACGGTCGTCAGGTTGGCCAGCACGGTCATCACGGCAGCCACGCCGCCGACCGCGAGAATGTCGCGCGCCGGCGCCCAATGCAGCCGCATCGGCGCGCCGAGACGGAAGCCGGCCCCGCCTCGCACCAGCACCGCGCCCATGGCAACCAGCGCAAGGGCCTGGCCGGTCAGAATGGCGATGGCCGCGCCGACGAGGCCGAGCGGCGTGTGCAGGATCAGGACGAAGCCGAGGCCGAGCTGGAGCAGCGATCCCGCCAGCATGGCAAGGCCCGGCGTCCGCGTGTCGCCCGAGCCGCGCAGGATCACGCCAAAGGTGTTGCCGAGCCAGGTCAGCACCGCGCCAGCGAACAGGATGTTGGAATAGAGCAGGGCGAAGCCGATGGCCGGCCCGTCGCCGCCCAGCGCCCGGTAGAGCACCGGCCCGAGGCCGATGACCAGCAGCGTGAACAGAATGCCGGCAGCGATCGCGATGGCGATCGCATGCCAGGCGACGGCGCGCGCCCGCACCGCATCGCCGCCGCCGAGTGCCCGCGCCACCGCCGCCGCGACGCCGCCGCCGATGCCGCCGGTCGACATCATCTGCATCAGCATCATCAGGGGGAAGACCAGCGCGTAGCCGGCCAGCGGCTCGGTGCCGAGGCGCCCGATGAACGCCGTCTCGGCGAGCGTCACGCCGGCATTGACCAGCGTGACCGCTGCGGTGGGCGCGGCGAGGCGGATGATAGTGGGGACGATCGGCCCTTCGAGGAGAAGACGCGTGCGCGCATTGGCACCGGCCTGGACGGCCCCCGGCCGTGTGTCGTTCATTAGCTGCATATACACGTGACTGCGCCGACCGACAACGGAGGGCCGTGGCCGCTCAGCCGCGCTTGCGGCCGGCGAAGACGTAGTAGGGGACGGTCAGGCCCGGCAGGTAGGGCACGCGCCCGCGCCGCTCGCGCAAGCGCACGATCTCGAAGCGCGACAGCAGGTAGTCGAGCGGTGCCGGCGAGAGCTGCACGCCGTCATGGGCGAACCAGCGCGGCCAGAAGGCGCGGGTCGGCCAGCCATGGCGCGCGCGGTTGCCGCCCGGCGCCGGGCTGGAGACGAAGAAGTCGACGCTGCCGACCATGCCACCGGGGCGCAGCATCGCATGGGCGTTGTCGATGGCGGCCCGCCAATCGCCGATCATGCTGAGCGCATAAGCGAAATAGACGCAGTCGGCCGGCAATTCGGGCCGGAAGCGCGTGGCATCCGCTTCGACCACCTGCACGTTGGGACGGCCGGCCGCTCGCTCGCGCGCCACGGCCAGCAATGGGGGGCACAGGTCGACCAGCGTGACGCTGCGCAACCTGCCGAGCCGGTCGCCGAAAAAGTCCAGGTTGCGGCCGGTGCCGGCGCCGAGCTCGACCACCCGGCTGCCGGCCGGTGGCGCGAGATGGCGCACCAGTTCGGCGCGTCCGTGCAGCAGGCGCTCGCGGAAGCGGTCGTAGTCGCCGGCCTGGCCGGCGTAGAAATGCGCCATCCGTTCGGCTTCGCTGCCGGTGCGCGCCGCGCCCCGCAGCAGTTGGCCGAGCACCCGCAGATCGCCGGCGATCGCGGCGGCCTTCATGCCGGCAGGTCCGCGATGTGGAAGCCGGCATAGGTGTGCACGCGATCGTGGCGCTGCAGCCGGTCGGCGAGATCGGAATGGAAGCGGATCCGATCCATCAGCGGTATGGCGTGGCCGCCCTCGCGCACCCGGATCGACCGCAGATAGGCCGGCTCGGCATGGGCGCTGCGGAAGATGGCGCGGGCGCCGGCACCCGCACGGGCAAGGATGGCTTCCCATTCCTCGACCAGCGCCTGCGGCCGGTAGGTCGACATCCAATCCATGTGATCGAGCAGCACGAACTTCGTGATGCGCTCGTCGGTCGACTGCAGGAAGCGGGTCACCGTCGTGGTGTGCAGGCTGATGCGGTCGACCAGGCCCGCCTTCAGCGCCGCGAAATTGGTCGGGCGCAGATATTCCGGGCAGTTCGCCGCCGTGTAGTGGCCGCGCAGATAGAGGGTCCAGAAGTAGTTGGTCCAGATCGGCAGCCAGCTTGCGACATAGCCGATCGCCTCGCGCACGAAGCCGGCGACGCCGCCCTCGTGCTGGCGCTGCACCTCCTTGCGCTGGGGATGCGGCACGCCGAGCAGGCTCATGGTGAGCTGGCGCGACAGCGCCCAGTCGACCGGGCGGGTCCAGAGCTGCGGCGCCACGCTCGCCTCGTAGACGGCGCGCTGCTGCGCCAGGTCGCGGCATTCGAGCAGCGCCTCGATGCCGTCGCGCAGCTTGGGCCTGAGCGCGACATAGGCGCCGAAGCCGCGCGCGACCCGGCCCGACAGGCCGCGGTAGTAGAGGCCACCATGGCGGCCGCGTTCGGCGAACCAGGCGCCATGCCGGTCCCAATAGGCACGCGCGAAGGGCGTGAGCTCGCCGCGCAGACGGTCGCGGTAGAGATAGGCGAAGCCGGGATGGCGGCCGGTGCCGAACAGCGCGAAGAAATCGTCGAATGCGAGCTGGCGGATGCCCGCGATCTTCAGCTCGATCAGGGCGGTCTGGCGCGGATTGGCGTCGACGGCGTGGATGCGGGCCGGGCCGGCAAGCGCATAGTCGAGCGCATTGCAGCCGGCGCTGGTGATCACCAGCACCCGGTCGTCCGGCTGGAAATTCAGTGCCTGGCGGTCGACCGCCGGGTCTTCCCAGCAGGCGTTGTAGACCAGGGAGCGGGAATAGATTGCATCGAACAGCCGCTGGTCGAACCTGTCGCTGATCGAAAGCCGCGCCTTCACCACCATTGCCGGCCGTTACCGATTCGCTGCGTAAGATCGGCGACGGTTAGGCTGGCCGCATGACGTTGGGGTGACGGAAGCGAGTCAGATCGGTGAAGGTCAGGCGCGACCGAAGGCGCCACGGCCTCGCAGCTCGGCCCGGCGGGCGGCATCGAATCCGGTCCAGCCTTCGAGAACCTCGTCGGTGTGCTGGCCCAGGCTGTCGGCGGTGGCGCCGACCGAAGCCATCGGCGGGTCGGCGCGGAACGGCGGCTCCGGCACCCGGAACGCGCCCGCCTTGTCGTGCACGGTTGCGATGCGTTCGGCCGGCACGATCTCGCGGTCGTCCATCACCTCGGCGACGGTGCGATGGCGGGCGCAGGGCGTGCCGGTCGCCATCATCAGCCGCTCGATCTCCGCGCCGGGTCGCTTCGAGGTCCATTCCTCGAGCTCCCGCATCAGCTTGGTGTAGTTGCGCCGGCGCTCGACCGGATCGGCGAACTCCCGTCGCTCTTTCCAGTCCGGCCGGCCGGCCGCATCGGCCATGGCCTCGAAATTCTTCTGGGTGATCGGCGCGATGACGACGAATCCGTCGGCCGAGCGCACCGGCCGATAGGCGACGCGGCTGTCGTCCTCGCCGAACTGGGCCCGCTGGAACTCGATCAGCGGAAGCTGCAGCATCGCATCGATCAGCGGCACGTCGACAAGGCGCCCCTTGCCGGTGCGGGTGCGCTCCAGCAGCGCCGCCTGGATCGCACCGAAAGCGAAGGTGCCGGACAGGATGTCGGCCACCATCACGGCCGTGCTCTGCGGCTCCTTCTGGTCCGGCTGCAGCGCCATGACCGCGAGGTCGTAGCCGCTGGAAGCATGCACGATCGGCGCATAGGCGGGCCGGTCGCGCGCCGGGCCGCTCTGGCCGTAGCCCGAGATCGAGCACTGCACCAGGCGCGGATTGAGTTTCGACGTGGTGGCCCAGCCGAGGCCCAGCCGGTCGACCACGCCGGGGCGGAAATTCTCCAGCAGCACGTCGGCCTTGGCGACCAGGGCCTGCGCCGCCTCCCGTCCCGCCGGCGACTTGAGATCGAGCACCAGGCTCTTCTTGCCGGCATTGAGATGGCCGAAATAGGTCGAGCAGCCGTCGCGCACCGGCGCCAGGAGGCGGGTGAAATCGCCTTCCGGCGGCTCGATCTTGACCACCTCGGCACCCAGATCGGCGAGCAGCCGGCCGCAATAGGGGCCGGCGATCATCATGGTCAGGTCGATGACGCGAATACCGTCGAGCGGTCGGGACATGCGGTTCACCAGCGGCTTCTTCACCTTTCGCGTCACTGTACCAGAGCAAGGTGCCGATCCCGACCAGCGATCGATTACGCGGCGTTAGCGCCACATTTACCCTTCGATGCCCCAATGCGCGGCGACAGCGGCCCCGGACTCTCGGCCGCACTGGATCGCAATACAGCCGCGCGAGGAGGCCATGACGGGATCGCCATTCGATCTGGGGCGGACCGACAGCGACCGAGGTGCCGGCAGCCCGGCACTCACGGCGCTGTTCTGGCCGCTGGCGCTGCTCGCCGGCTATTTCGCCGTTGTCCAGGCGGCGCATGCGATCTACGGCTCGATCGCCTATCTCACGCCGATGGTCGGTGAAGTCGACCCCGTGCGCAGCCTGTCCCGCGCCGTCTACTTCCTTGCGGTCTTCGCGCTCACCTTTCCGCTCTGCGCGCTGATGGCGCGGCGCGGTTCGTCGCTTGCCGGAATCGCCGAGATTGCGCGTGCCTGGCTGGTGCGGCCCGGCTGGCGCAATTGGCAGATCGGCGTATCGCTGGTGCTCGTGCTGACCGCCGTCTGGCTGCTCCGCGCTTTCCCGAACTCCGGCGACGAATACAATTACATCTTCCAGGCGGAGACATTCCGCCACGGCCACCTCTGGGTGCCGGTCCCCGAGCACCAGGACTTGTTCGCCTTTTCCCACATCTTCATGAAGGACGGGAAGTGGGTGAGCCAGTATGCGCCGGGCTGGGGCGCAATCCTCGCCCTGGGCGGGACCATCGGGCTGCCGTACTGGATCATCAATCCTCTGCTCGCCGTCGGCTGCCTCTGGGCCGCGTGGGCCGTGGCGAAGCAGCGCGCCGGACAGGCCGCCGGCACGGCGGCGGTCGTTCTGCTCGGCCTCAGCGCGTTCTTCATCTTCACCTCGGCCTCGTACTTCCCGCACCTCGCCTGTGCCACTTTCGGGATGATCTTCTGCTGGCAGGCCGAACGCTATCGCCAGGCACCCGCGGTGCGGCCGGCCCTGGTGATGGGGCTCGCGCTTGGCGTCGTGGGCCTGATCCGCCCCTACGATGCGGTGCTGTTTGCCCTGCCGCTCGCAATTGCGACATTGCTGCAGCTGAAGGTGGCGCATCTCAAATATGTGCTGTTCGTGGCGGCCGCCGGCGCGCCGTTCCTGGTGGCGACATTTTTCTACAACTGGTCGATCACCGGCGATCCGCTGTTCCCGGTCACCAACTGGGGCTATCCGAGCTATCGGCTGGGCTTCAACCCGACCGACGAGGCCGGCCGCGACTTCACCTGGATCGAGACGGCGCATCATGCCGTCAGCCGCGTGGTCCTGCTCGGCGAATGGACCTCGCTTCCCTTCCTGGTCCTGTTCGTATCGTCATGGGCGCATCTTTGGCGGCGCGGCAAGCTGCAGCCGTCGGATTGGGTATTCCCCGTCTTCGTCGCCGGTTATCTGCTGGCCCCCGGCTTCGGCGGCAACCAGTACGGGCCGCGCTATTACTTCGCCGCCTTTCCGATGATGGTATTGACCTGCAGCACGGCGATCGCCGATTGGCTGGGCGAGCGGTGGTCGGAGCGGGAGAGCCGGTTCGGCGTTGCGCTGTTCGTCGCGCATGTCCTCGTGGCGCTGTCCGCATTCGCACCGATCGGTTACGGCGTCAGCCGGATCGTCGCCGAGCGCATGCATGTCTACGACCTGGTCGACAGCGCGAAGCTGGACCAGGCCGTCGTGGTGCTGAGCGCGCCGGTGGGCGTCCTGCATCCGATGGGTCCGAAGGATCTGACGCGGAACGGCATCGACCTCCAGGGGCCGGTGGTATACGCGCTTGCCCGGCCGGGCTGGGAAGAGGCGCTGCGCGAAATGTTTCCCGACCGGCGCATGTACCTGTACACCCGCGAGATCACCTCGGCCTGGGGCCGACTGACGCCGCTGCCGCCGGGCTGACGGGCCTGCGCGCTCAGGACGCCCAGTCGGGTGGCCGTTTGGCGAGGAAGGCGGCAATGCCTTCCTTCGCCTCCGGCCCCCGCAGCAGATCCATCAGCGAACATGCGCCGAAATCGAGCGCCTGCTCCACCGGCTGTTCCGCCGCGGCGATGACCAGCGCCTTGACCGCGGCGACGGCGCGCGGCGCGTTGCGGTGCAGGTTGTCGAGCAGGCGGCCGAGCGCAGCGTCGATGTCGGCATCGGGCGACAGGTGGTCGGCGAGCCCGATGCGCCAGGCTTCCGCCGCGCTGACGACCTCCGCCGATACGGCGATGCGGCGTGTCGCGCCTTGGCCGATCCGCCGCAGGACCGCCGGGATGATCTGGGACGGGATGAAGCCGTGCCTGGGCTCCGGCAGGCCGAAGCGCGCGCTCTCGGCTGCCAGCACGATGTCCGACGCCGCCGCCATCCCGAAGCCGCCGCCGACGCAGCTGCCTTCGACCACGGCGACGACGGCGAGCGGCAGGCGGTTCAACCTCTCGATCACGTCGCCGAACAGGCGATAGGCCCGCATGGTCGGGTCGTCGCCGGAGGCCGCCGGCGGCGGCGGATCGGCCATGGCGTTCAAATCGCCGCCGGCACAGAAATGGCCGCCGGCGCCGCGCAGCACCAGCACGCGTGCCGAGGCATCGGCGGCAACTCTCGCGACGGCATCGCCGATCTCGACCATCATCTCATGGGTCAGTGCGTTGCGGACCTGCGGGCGCTGGAAGGTGAGGCGATGCACACCGGCTTCCTGTTCCAGGCGGATATGGCGATAGGCGGCATCTGGCATCCTGGTTCTCGGCGATTGACGACTTCGGGCGCGGGTTTGATCATTCCCGGCGCGGCGGATCGAGGCAACCAGGCAAGGGAGGAGTGCATGCGTCTCAAGGATAAGGTGGCGATCGTCACCGGCGGTGCCCGCGGGCTGGGGCGCGCCTATTGCGAGGCGCTAGCCAAGGAGGGTGCGGCGGTGGTGGCGGCCGATCTGCGCGATTGCGCGGAAACGGTCGCCGCGGTGAAGGCGGCCGGTGGCAAGGCGATCGCGGCCGAGCTCGATGTCGCCAATGCGGAAAGCTGCGCCGCTGTGGTCGCCAAGGCGGTGCAGGCCTTCGGCACCGTCGACATCCTCATCAACAACGCGGCGCGCTACGGCGACCTGAAGGGCGGCAAGTTCGACCAGATTCCGGAAGCCGACTGGGATTCCACCATGGCGGTCAACGTCAAAGGCATCTGGAACTGCTGCAAGGCGGCGGTGCCCGAGATGAAGAAGCGGGGACAGGGCTCGATCGTCAATATCTCCTCGCTGGCGGCGGTGTTCGGCCTGCCCTTTGCGCTGCACTACACGACCTCGAAGGGGGCGGTGATCGGCCTGACGCGCGGGCTTGCCCGCGAGCTCGGCCGCGACTGGATCCGGGTCAACGCCATCGCGCCGTCGGCCGTGCTGACCGAAGGGACGACCGAGTTCATGGGCGACAAGCTCGAACGCGCCAAGCAGGTGATTGCGAGCGGCCAGACCCTGCAGCGCAATCTGGAAACCGGCGACCTGGTCGGCACCGTGATCTGGCTGGCGAGCGAGGAAAGCCGCTTCGTCACCGGCCAGACCATCATGGTCGACGGCGGCACGGTCTATCTCTGAGTTGCCGGCCGTCCCGGGCTCCGATACTCGGGGCGCATGACGCAAGATTCGTGGCCGCGGACCGGTTTGCCGGTTGAGGCCGTGCTGCCTGAACTGTTGCGGGCACTGGCGACGCGCGGCGTCGCAGTGCTGACCGCGCCGCCCGGCGCCGGCAAGACCACGCTGGTGCCGCTTGCCCTGCTGGCCGAGTCCTGGCTCGCCGGCCGCAAGGTTGTCGTGCTGGAGCCTCGCCGGATCGCGGCCCGCGCGGCGGCGCGGCGCATGGCGGCTCTGCTCGGCGAGACGGTCGGCGAGACGGTCGGCTATCGCGTCCGGCTCGACAGCAAGGTGGGGCCTCGCACCCGAATCGAGGTGGTGACCGAGGGCCTGTTCCTGCGCCGGCTGCAGGCCGATCCGGACTTGGCGGGGATCGGCGCCGTCCTGTTCGACGAGTTTCACGAACGCTCGGTCGACAGCGACCTGGCGCTCGCCCTGACGCTCGAGGCGCGCGGCGCCTTGCGCGAGGATCTGCGGCTGGCCGTCATGTCGGCCACCTTGGCGGCGGAGGCGGTGGCGGGCCTGCTCGGCGAGGCGCCGATCGTGCGAAGCGACGGGCGCCTCCACCCGGTGGAAGTGCGCCATCTCGACCGGTTGCCGGGCCCGCGCATCGAAGGTGCCGTCGCCGATGCCGTGCTGCGTGCGGTGGCCGAAGCACAGGGCGATGTTCTGGTCTTCCTGCCCGGGGCGCGCGAGATTCGGGCGACCCAGCGGTTGCTGGAAGCGCGGCTGCCGCGCGACGTGGCACTCTACCCGCTCTATGGCGACTTGTCCGCCGCGGAACAGGATGCCGCTATCGGCTATCGCCCTGACGGAAAGCGGCGGGTGATCCTGTCCAGCGCCATCGCGGAGACCAGCCTGACCATCGAAGGCGTACGCATCGTGGTCGATAGCGGCCTCGCGCGCGTGCCGCGCTACGACCCGGCGAGCGGCATGAGTCGCCTCGACACCGTGCGCGTTACCTTGGCCTCGGCGGAACAGCGCCGCGGCCGAGCCGGCCGGCTGGCGCCCGGCCTCTGCTACCGGCTCTGGCCGGAGGCGGAGAGCCGCGGCCTGCTGCCCTTCAACACGCCGGAGATCCTGAATGCGGATCTCGCGCCCTTGGCGCTGGAACTGGCGCGCTGGGGCGTGGCTGAGGCCGCCTCGCTTGCCTGGCTGGATCCGCCGCCGGCGCCGGCCCTCGCCGTGGCACGGGAGCTCCTGCGCGAGCTCGGCGCGCTCGACCGGGCCGGGCAGATCACGCCGCACGGCACCGTCATGCTGGAACTTGGGCTGCACCCAAGGCTCGCCCATATGCTGCTGCGCGGGCGCGAGCGGGGGGAGGGCTGGATCGCCTGCCAGATCGCCGCCCTGCTGGAGGAGCGGGACATCGCCCGCGGCTCGGGCGATGCCGATCTCCGGCATCGGCTGCTGGCGCTGCGCGGCGATCGCGCTTCGGTGGATCGCGGCGTCGCGGCTCGGGTGAGGGAAACCGCACGCGACCTCGCGCGCCGGCTCGGCATCCGCGACAAAGGTGGCGATGCGGCGGTGGCGGGACGATTGGTCTCTCTTTCCTATCCCGACCGCATCGCCCAGGCGCGCGGCGCGCCGGGCCGATTCCGCCTCGCCGGCGGGGGCGGGGCGGTGCTGCCGGCCGAGGACGCGCTGTCGCGCGAAAGCTGGCTCGCGGTCGCGGCGACGGATGGCGATCGGCGCGAGGCGCGTATCTTCCTGGCGGCACCGCTCTCGGCGGACGATATCGAGGAGCTGCACGCGGGCGGCATCGCCGAAATGCGCCGCGTCGCATGGGATGCCCAATCCGAAGCGGTGATCGCGCGGATGGAACGGCGGTTCGGCCAGCTCGTCCTCGCGCAGAAGCCATTGCCGGCGGCAGGGGAGGAGGTGGCTGCGGCAGTGCTCGGCTTCGTCCGGCAGGCCGGCCTCGACGTGCTGCCATGGACGCCCGAGCTGCAGCGCCTGCGCGCGCGGGTCGCCTTTCTGCGGCGCGTGGAGGGCGAGGCCACGCACCTGCCCGATCTCGGCGATGCCGCGCTGGCCGCGACGTTGGAGACCTGGCTCGGGCCCTTCCTCGCTGGCGTCACCCGACGGTCGCATCTCGCCGGCATCGACCTGGCGGCGGCGATCGACGCGCAGCTCGGCTATGCGGCGCGCAAGCATCTCGACACGGCGGCGCCCACCCATCTCACCGTGCCGAGCGGCTCGCACATTCCGGTCGACTATGGCGGCGAAGTGCCGGTGTTGGCGATCCGGCTGCAGGAGATGTTCGGCGCCAGCGCGACGCCGACGGTGGCCGGCGGAAGGGTGCCAGTCCTGCTGCATCTTTTGTCGCCGGCGCACCGGCCGCTGCAGGTGACGCGTGACCTTGCCGGCTTCTGGCGCGGCGCCTATGCGGAAGTGAGGCGCGAGATGAAGGGCCGTTACCCCAAGCACCATTGGCCGGACGATCCTCTCGCTGCGCCGCCGACCGCCCGTGCCAAGCGGCGCGGCGATTGACGGGCACGGCCGCCTTGGCCTTTGATGACAGAATGAACGCTTCGACAGAAGAGCTGGCGGTCTCCTTCCGGCTCGCCATGCGGCGCTTGGCGGCGACGGTCACCATCATCACTACCAGCGATGGCGGCATCCGGCACGGCATGACGGCGACGGCCGTCACCTCGGTCTGCGCCGACCCGCCTTCGCTGCTGTTCTGCGTCAACCAGTCGGCCAGCATCCATGCGCCGCTCAAGGTAGGTTCGCAGATCTGCATCAATCTGCTGAAGGCGGTGCATACCGAGCTTTCCCAGGTATTCAGCGGCAAGCTCGAAGGCGAGGCGCGCTTTGCGCATGGCCGCTGGGATGCGGGCGATTTCGGCGTGCCCTACCTCGCCGATGCGCAGGCCAATATCTTTGGCCATGTCGAGATGCTGATGGCCTATGGCACGCACAGCATCTATATCGCGCGCGTTACGCGGGCGATCGTGCATCCGGAAGTGGCGCCGCTGGTCTATCAGGATGGCGTCTATGCCACCGCGCGGCCCCTGCCGGTCGGATAGCGGCTAAGCCAGGTCCTGGTAGTTCAGCTTGAGGCCCGGCCGCTTCCAGCGGGTCGAGACGAGCTTGCCCGTGGTGGACAGCGTGACATAGGCCGTCTGCATGTCGGCGCCGCCGAAGCAGACATTGGTGGTGTAGAGATCCGGCATCGGCACCTGCTCGACCGACTTGCCGTCCGGCGAGACGCTGGTCACGCAGCCGGAGAACAGTGTCGCGACGCAGATATTGCCGTTCGCCTCGACGGCCATGCTGTCGAACAGCTGGTAGCCGGGCAGGCCGACGACGAGGCGGCCGCCCGTCGCCGAGGGCCAGGGCTGGCGCGAGATCCTGCCGGGCGCGACGATATCGAAAGCCCAGAGCCGCCCGCCCTGGGTCTCCGCCACGTAGAGCGTCTTGCCGTCGGGTGAGAGGCCGATGCCATTCGGCGTCAGCAGCGGCCAGATTGCCTCCTCGATCAGCGAACCGTCCGCCTTGGCGTAGTAGACGCCGCCGCGGTCCATCTCGCGGGAGCGCACCTTGCCGAGATCGGTGAACCAGAGGCCGCCATGTGCGTCGAACACGATATCGTTCGGGCCTTTCAGCGGCCCGTTCGGGCCCTTAGTGTAGAGGGCCTCCACCTTGCCGGTCTTGAGATCCACCCGCTCGATGCGGCCGCCGGAATAGTCGTCGGCCTGGGCGATCGGGCGGAGCCCGCCTTCGGTGGTGAAGCGGAAGCCGCCGTTGTTGCAGATATAGGCGGCACCGTCCGGGCCGATGGCGAGGCCGTTCGGCCCGCCGCCGGTCTTTGCCACCACCTCGACGCGGCCGTCGGGGCGCACACGGCTCAGGGTCTGGCGCTCGATCTCGACCAGCAGGATGCTGCCGTCGCGCTCCACCACCGGCCCTTCCGGAAAGCGCAGGCCTTCGGCGATCACCTTGATGTCGGTCATGGGCGCGTCTCAGCTCTTATAGGAGGGATCGATACGGTCGAGCATGCGGAGCAGCGCCGGCCATTCGCGCAAGGTCTCGGTGCCGATGCCCGCGGCACCGTCCTCCCATTGCCGCGCGGTGTGCTCCATCACCTCCGCTGCCGGCAGCGTGATCGGCCGGCCCATCTGCAAGGTGTCCATCTGAACCTGGCAGGCCTGCTCGATGTAGTAGAGCCGGCGGAACGCCTCGGCGACCGAGCGTCCCAGGGTCAGCACGCCGTGATTGCGCAGCAGCATCGCCTTGCGGGGGCCGAGATCGCGCACCAGGTCGCGCTTCTCGGCATCGTCCACGGCGAAGCCCTGATAGTCGTGATAGGCGATGCGGTTGTGGAACTGGAAGCCGGCCTGAGTCATCGGCACCAGCCCATCCTTCAGGCAGGACACGGCGACCACGGCACGGCTGTGCGTGTGGATGACGCAGACGGCATCGGCGCGCGCCTCGTGCACGGCGCTGTGGATGACGAAGCCGGCCGGATTGATCTCATGGGGGCTGTCGTCGACGATCCGCCCCTCAGGATCGATCTTCACAAGGTTCGACGCGGTAATCTCGTCATAGGCATGGCCATAAGGATTGATCAGGTAGTGGTGATCCTCCCCCGGCACCTTGGCGGTGGCATGGTTGTAAACGAGGTCGGTGAAGCCGAAGCGGTGGATCAGCCGGTAGCAGGCGGCCAGGTCGACGCGGACCTGCCACTCCGCCGGGCTGCATTTCAGCCGCTTCGCCGCGACGCCCGCGCTGCGTGCCATGATGCGCTTCCTCCCGTGTCGCTCGGCACAGCTTAGCCGAGGTTGCCGGCCGCGTCAGTGTGCTGCCGGGCGGTCCTTCAGCCACTCATCGGCCGCGACCCACTGGCCGTGCATGCCGGTCCGGTCGAGCGCCAGCGCGAGGAAGGCCTCGGCGACCGCTTCCGGCGGCGGCAATGTCATTGGATCTTCGCCCGGAAAGGCGGCGGCGCGCATCTTGGTGCGGGTCGGGCCCGGATTGATCAGGTTGACGCGCAGATTGGTCTGCCGCGTCTCGGCGGCGTAGATCCGCACCATGGCTTCCAGTGCTGCCTTGCTGGCGGCATAGGCGCCCCAATAGGCGGCGTCGTGCCGGGTAATGCCCGAGGTGACGAACATGGCGCGGCCGGCCGGGGCGGCCCTGAGCAGCGGATCCAGCGCCCGGATCAGCCGCCAGTTGGCGTGGACGTTGAGCGCGAAGACGCGTTCCCATTCGTCCGGCGGATAGTGGGCGAGCGGCGTGATGCGGCCAAGCATGGCCGCGTTGGCGACCAGAAGATCGATGCGGCCATATTTCTGATAGAGCGGGGCGGCGAGGCCGTCGATATCGGCGGTCTTGAGCAGGTCGAGCGGGACCAGGGTCGCGCCGGGATGGCCGGTCGCGCGGATCTGGTCGTCGATCTCCTCCAGGCCGCCGACCGTGCGGGCAATCAGGATCGGATGCGCGCCTTCGGCGGCAAACTTTACGGCGACCGCGGCGCCGATGCCGCGGCTGGCGCCGGTGATGACCGCGATCTTGCCTTCGAGGCGATTGCTCACGGCTGCACCCGGTTCAGGCCCGGATAGCTCAGGCATAGGCCTCGCGCCGCCGCCGGAAGGGGCGCGCCAGCAGGACGGCCAGCAATACGCCCACCAATGCGTAGGCGACGGCTTCCAGCGTCAACGGCACGGCCGGCCGATAACTGGCGAGGGTGTTCCACGCGATCTCCGTCTTCAGATGGCGAAAGAAGGCGAAGGGCCGGGTCAGCGCATCGGCCTTCGCCAGGGTATCGTGAGCGGCGGTCAGCGAAGCGACGCGTTCCGCCCTCTGCGGCAGCTGCCGCTCGATCAGTCGGGCCTCGTCCAGATGGCCGCCGAGGCGCTGCAGATACTGCTGCATGAACTCGGGGCCCTGGCAAAAGATCGCGGCGAGGAGACAGCACCAGGTTCCGAAGATCAGGTCCCGGATCACGGGGGCGGGTTCAGGCGCTCTCGGCGAGCAGCGAGAGCTGGGCCACTTCGCCGCCGAGCTGGTCGGTCAGCTCGATCGGATAGTCGCCGGTGAAGCAGGCATCGCAGAATTGCGGCATCTTGTTTTCGCGGCCCGGCTCGCCCATGGCGCGATAGAGGCCGTCGATGGAGACGAAGGCCAAGCTGTCGACGCCGATGAACTCCGCCATGCCGGCGACGTCGTGCTGCGCGGCGAGCAGCTTGGAGCGCTCCGGCGTATCGACGCCGTAGAAGCAGGAATGCGTGGTCGGCGGCGAGGCGATGCGCATATGCACTTCGCGCGCGCCGGCCTCGCGCATCATGTTGACGATCTTCACCGAGGTGGTGCCGCGCACGATCGAATCGTCGACCAGGATGATGCGCTTGCCCTCGATCATCGCCCGGTTGGCGTTGTGCTTCAGCTTCACGCCGAGATGGCGGATGTGGTCGGTCGGCTCGATGAAGGTGCGGCCGACATAGTGGTTGCGGATGATGCCGAGCTCGAAGGGAATCTTGCTCTCCGCCGCATAGCCGATCGCCGCCGGCACGCCGGAATCCGGCACCGGGATCACGACGTCGGCATCGACATGGCTCTCGCGGGCAAGCTCGGCCCCGATGCGCTTGCGTGCCTCGTAGACGCTGCGGCCTTCCAGGTCGGAATCAGGCCGGGCGAAGTAGACGTATTCGAAGATGCAGAACCGGCTGTGGGTGACGCGGAACGGGCGGTGGCTCTCCACCTTGCCGTCGCGCACGACGACCAGCTCGCCGGGATCGAGATCGCGCACATAGGTGGCGCCGATGATATCGAGCGCGCAGGTCTCCGAGGTCAGGATCGGCGCGCCCTTGAGCTCGCCCAGAATCAGGGGCCGCACGCCATAGGGATCGCGCACGCCGATCATCATGTCGTTGGCCAGGATGACGAGGGAGTAGGCGCCCTGGACCTGCTTCAGCGCGTCGATCAGCCGTTCGGTCAAGGTGCGGAACGGGCTGGTGGCGACGAGGTGGATGATCACCTCGGTGTCCATGGTGGACTGGAAGATGCAGCCACGGCTCACCAGCTCGCGGCGCAGCAGCTGGGCATTGGTCAGGTTGCCGTTATGGGCGATGGCGAATCCGCCGATATCCAGCTCGGCGAAAATCGGCTGCACGTTGCGCAGCACCGTCTCGCCCGTCGTGGCATAACGCACATGCCCCATGCCGTTGCGGCCCTTGAGCTGGCCCATCACCTCCGGCCGGCTGAAGCCGCTGCCGACATGGCCGAGCACGCGGTGGCCGTGGAAGCGCGCGCCGTCGTAAGTGACGATGCCGGCGCCTTCCTGGCCGCGATGCTGCAGGGCATGCAACCCGAGGGCTACGTGGGCCGCGGCCTCCTCAACCCCGACAATGCCGAACAACCCGCATTCTTCGCGCAGCTTGTCGTCGTCGAAAGGATTGCTCGTCAGGGCCTGCCGGGCGGGGGCGCGTCCGTCCATCGGGTACCTATTGGCTGCCGCGAATCAGGTTGTCGAGGGCGCGGCGTTCGTCGGGCTTATAGCCCTTCTCCCCCGCCGTGTCAGCCGACGGTGGGCGAATGGCCTCCCCCGCCCGACGCAGAGCTTCGGCGCCTTCGGCCGCATCCTTGACCCGGGCGCTGCCGGTGCCGACGGCCTTCTCGGTCTCGCGCCGGGCGCTTTCGGGCAGAATCCGGAGCAGGAGATTGCTGCCCTGCTCCAGCAGGGGCAGCGAGCGGGCGGTGGCGATCACCTGCGGCCGGTCGTCGCGGGCGACCAGCCAGGAGAACAGCAGGAAAGCCGCGGCGCACAGCACCGCGCCGCGGACGAGGCCGAACACGAAGCCGAGGGAGCGGTCAATCGGCCCGATCATGCTGTCGCGCACCCGCTCCGCGACGTAGTGGCTGAGGATCGACAGCACCACCAGCGCGACGATGAAGATGCCGGCGCCGGTCACGATGTCGGCGATCAGGGGCGAGGGGATCAGGCCACGAACATGCGGCCTGACGGGGTCGAACAGGTAGAGCGTGATGATGCCGGCGCCGACCCAGCCCGCCACCGACAGCACTTCGCGCACGAAACCGCGGACGAAGGCGAAAAAGCCGGAGATCAACAGGATGGCAATGACTGCAAGGTCGATAAGGTTGATCGGCAACGAGTCCATCCCGCCTAGTCTACCTGCTCGTTGCGCCGGCGGCGCCGGATGCCGGGAAAGAATTGCAGGATGTCGGCCAGGCGGCCGAACTCGGTGACAGCCAGCGGTTGCTTTCTCTCGCTGAGTCCGGCGGGGACGATGGCATGGCGGAATCCAAGCTTCGCGGCCTCCTTCAGGCGGGCGTCGGCCTGCGAGACCGGCCGCACCTCGCCGGCCAGGCTGATCTCGCCGAACACCACCGTCTCGTCGGGCAGCGGCTCGTCGGCAAGGGACGACAGCAGAGCCGCGGCGACGGCGAGATCCGCCGCCGGCTCTGAGATGCGAAGCCCGCCGGCGATATTCAAGTAGACGTCATAGGCGGCGAGGCCGAGGCCGCAGCGCGCGTCCAGCACCGCCAGCACCATGGCGAGCCGCCCGGTATCCCAGCCGACCACGGCCCGGCGCGGGCTGCCCGGCGGCGCCGGCGTCACCAGCGCCTGCACCTCGACGAGGAGCGGGCGTGTTCCCTCGATACCGGCCAGCACGGCGGCGCCGGGAACGTTGCCCGCGCGCGAGCCGAGGAACAGGGCGGAGGGATTGGCAACCTCGGTCAGGCCGCGATCGGTCATGCTGAACACGCCGATCTCATCCGTCGCGCCGTAGCGGTTCTTGACCGCGCGCAGGATGCGGAACTGGTGGCCGCGCTCGCCTTCGAAATAGAGCACGGTGTCGACCATGTGCTCGACCACGCGGGGGCCGGCCAGCTGGCCTTCCTTGGTGACATGGCCGACCAGCACGACGGTTGCCTCATGCCGCTTGGCGAAGCGGTTCAGCGCCTCGGCGCAGGCGCGCACCTGCGTCACCGTGCCCGGGGCTGCCTCGATCGCGTCGGCATAGAGCGTCTGGATCGAGTCGATGACAATGAAGCGCGGTGCCGGCTCCGCCTCGAGACTGGCCAGAATTTCGCGCAGCTCGTTGGCGGCAGCGACGCGGACAGGCGCCTCGCCGAGGCCCAGCCGACGGGCGCGCGCCGCGATCTGCCGTGCCGCTTCTTCGCCCGAGATATAGGCGCAATCGACGCCGCTCTTCGCCAGCGCCGCCGTCGCCTGCAGCAGCAGGGTCGACTTGCCGATGCCGGGATCGCCGCCGATCAGGATGGTGGAGCCGGGCACGAAGCCGCCGCCGGTGACGCGGTCGAGCTCGGCGAGCCCGGTGGCGAAGCGCGGCACGTCCTCGCCGGTGGTTGCCAGCGTCTGGAAGGCGATCGGCCGGCCGCGACTGCTGCGCTTGCCCGCGACCGCGACGGCGGCTTCGATCTCGACGGTGTTCCATCCGCCGCAGGCCTCGCACTTGCCCATCCACTTGGAATAGACCGCGCCGCATTCGCGGCAGACATAGCGGTCCTTTGCCGCGGCCACGCTCAGCGCGTCCCGCCGTTCACGGCCGCCGTACTTCCATGTGGATCGGGCCTTCGGCGCGGCCGTGGATGAACTGGTCGACGAACGGATTGCCGGAGCGGTCGACCTCCTCCACCGGCCCGGTCCAGATGATCTTGCCCTTGTGGATCATGGCGACGCGGTCTGCGATCTTGCGGGCCGAGGCCATGTCGTGGGTGATCGACAGCGTGGTGGCACCGAGTTGCTCGACGCAATGCACGATCAGGTCGTTGATCACATCGGCCATGATCGGGTCGAGGCCGGTGGTCGGCTCGTCGAAGAAGATGATCTCGGGCTCCGCCGCGATGGCGCGGGCGAGGGCAACGCGCTTCTGCATGCCGCCCGAGAGCTCGGCGGGAAACAGCTCCCCGACTTCGGCGCCGAGCCCGACCTGGCCGAGCTTCTCCTGCGCCAACTTCTTCGCCTGCACGCGGCCCATGCCGCGACCCTGGATGAGGCCGAAGGCGACGTTCTCCCAGACCCGCAGCGAATCGAACAGCGCCGCGCCCTGGAACAGCATGCCGAACTTGCGCATCAGCCGATCGCGCGCATCGCCGCGCAGGCCGACCGTCTCCTCGCCATCGATCTGGATGCTGCCCTTCTCGGGCCGCATCAGGCCGAGCACGCATTTGATCATCACCGACTTGCCGGTGCCGGAGCCGCCGATCACCACCAGCGATTTGCCGCGCGGGATCTCGAGATCCACGCCGTCCAGAACCACTTTCGGCCCGAACCGCTTCTGCACGCCCTGCAGGCGAATTTTCGGAACGTCGTTCATTTGCTGAAGAAGAGCTCGGTGACCAGGTAATTCGCGAACAAGATCAGGATGGAAGCCGAGACCACCGCGTTGGTGGTGGCCCGGCCGACGCCCTGAGCGCCGCCCTGGCTGTGGAATCCGTGATAGCAGCCCATCAGCGCGATGATGAATCCGAACACGGCGGCCTTCACCAGACCGGAGACGACGTCGCTCGCTTCGAGGAAATCATAGGTGGTCTGCAGATAAGTGGCCTCGTTGAAACCGAGCTTTCCGGTCCCGACGATATAGCCGCCCATTACGCCGATGATGTCCGCAATCAGCACCAGGAGCGGCATCATCAGCGTTGCGGCGAGAAGACGGGGCGCGACGAGATACTTGAAAGGATTGGTGGACAGAGTGGTAAGGGCATCGATCTGCTCGGTCACGCGCATGGTGCCGATCTCGGCCGCCATCGCGGCGCTGACCCGTCCCGCCACCATGAGCGCTCCGATCACCGGGCCGAGCTCGCGGGTGATGCCGAGCACCACGATATTGGCCACCAGGCTCTCGGCGTTGAAGCGCGAGCCGCCGATATAGATCTGCAGAGCCAGAACCATGCCGGTGAACAACGCCGTCAACCCGACGACCGGCAGCGAGTAGTAGCCGATCGACATGATCTGCTGGCCGATCAACCGCATATAGAAGGGCGGCGCGAAGATGTGGCGGACGCCATGGAAGCCGAAGATGCCGAGCTTGCCCGCCGTCCGCAGGAAGGTGATGAAGGCGCGGCCGACCGCGGCGAAGGGATTCATCTTGCCGGCGCGGCCCCTGCTGTGTCTTCGACATAGACGCGGCGATAGCGCGGGCCGAGGCGGGTCAGGATCTCGTAGCCGATCGTGCCCGCGGCGGTGCCGACGAGGTCGGGGTCGATCTCCGGGCCGAGCAGGATCGCCTCGGTTCCGGGCTGCACGCGATGTTCGGCCAAGCTGCTCACGTCGAGGGTGATCAGATCCATGGAAACGCGACCAATGACGGGCACGCGCTCGCCGTCCACGAGGGCCTGCCCCCGTCCGTTCCCCAGGCTTCGGGGATAGCCATCGGCATAGCCGACCGCAATGGTGGCGACGCGCGACGGTCCGGTGACCGCGTGCTCGGCACCGTATCCAACGCTCGCCGGAGCGTCAACGCGACGGACCTGGATCACCTCGGCGACCAGCCGCACCACCGGCTCCATCGGATTGGGCGCGCCGGTCAGCGGATTGATGCCGTAGAGGGCCGCACCCGGCCGGACCAGATCGAAGCTGTATTCGGGCCCGAGAAAGATGCCGGAGGAATTGGCCAGTGCCGCAGGCACGGCGGGGAACAGCGCGCGCAGGCGGCGGAAGGCAGCAAGCTGCGCCGCGTTCAGCGGATGGCCCGGAATATCGGCGCAGGCGAGGTGGCTGAACACCAGCAAGAGATCGAGGCCGTCGAGCCGCGCCGGCTCGCGCGCCAGGCGCTCGAAATCGGCCGGCTCCAGGCCAAGCCGGTTCATCCCGGTATCGACCTGCAATGTCGCCGGCAGGCGCCGGCCAGCCCGCGCGGCCGCATCGCGCCAGACGGCGACCTGGTCGAGCGTGTTGAGCGTCGGGACGACGCCGCGAGCCGCCATCTCGTCGACGGCGGCGGTCGGCCCGTGCAGGGCATAAAGCCGGACACCGGGTGCGAGGTCCCGCACCGCCAGCGCCTCGCCAGGATGGGCGAAGAAGAAGTCGCGACAGCCGGCGCGGGCGAGGGCCGGCACGACCTTCGCGGCGCCAAGACCATAGGCATCGGCCTTGACCGGCGCACCGCAGCGGGCCGGCGCGGCCCGGTCCGCCAGCTGCCGCCAGTTGCGGGCAATGGCGCCGAGATCGACTTCCAGCCGCGCGGCGCCGGCGATCCCGCTCGCAACCGCCATGTTCATCGATCCAGGACCTGCGAGTTCAGTAGCCGGGATCCTCGAAGCGGTCCGGGTCGGCGAGATCGGAGAAGCGGGTCAGGTTGGCGGTGAACGCGAGCTTGACCGTGCCGATCGGGCCATGGCGCTGCTTGCCGATGATCACCTCGGCAACGTTGTGGATCTTTTCCATCTCCGCCTGCCATGCCGCGTGCTCTGGCGTGCCTTCCCGCGGTTCCTGCCGCGCCTTGTAATATTCTTCGCGGTATACGAACAGCACCACGTCGGCATCCTGCTCGATGGCGCCCGATTCGCGCAAATCGGACAGCTGCGGTTTCTTGTCGTCGCGGCTTTCGACCGCGCGGGAAAGCTGGGACAGTGCCAGCACCGGCACGTTCAGATCCTTGGCCAGCGCCTTGAGGCCCTGGGTGATCTCGGAAATCTCCTGCACCCGGTTGTCGTTGCGGTTATGGCCCGAGGCCCGCATCAGCTGCAGGTAATCCACCACGATCAGGTCTAGCCCGTGGGTGCGCTTCAGGCGGCGGGCCCGAGTGCGCAGCGCCGAGATCGAGATCGAGCCGGTCTCGTCGATATGGAAGGGCACCCGCGAGAGCTGTCCCGAAGCCTGCACCAGGCGCTGGAACTGATCGTCGGTGATCTTGCCGCGGCGGAGATCGGAGGAGGGGATCTCCGACTCGGTCGAGAGAATACGAGTGGCGAGCTGCTCGGCCGACATTTCCAGCGAGAAGAAGCCGACCCGGGCACCGCGCTGGCCGTGGCTCAGCGCGTATTCCTTGGCGGCGTTGAACGCCATCACGGTGGCGAGCGCCGTCTTTCCCATCGACGGCCGGCCGGCCAGGATGATCAGGTCCGAGCGATGCAGCCCGCCGAGCTTGTCGTCGACATCGCGCAGGCCCGTACCGACGCCGGAGAGGCCGTCATGCTTGATCGCCGCCTCGGCCATCTGGATCGAGGCGCGCACCGCCTGGTCGAAGGAGAGGAAGCTCTTCTCCGCACTGCCGTCCTCGGCGAGGGAAAAGAGATGTTCCTCGGCGCGCTCCAGCAAGGTGGTCGCGGGCGCGTCGATCTCGGCCTCGTAGGAAGTGTTGACCAGCTCCTCGCCGATGCCGATCAGCTGGCGCCGCATCGAGAGGTCGCGGACCAGCCGGGCATAATCGCCGACATTGATGATGGTGGTGGCGGCGGCCGCCAAGCGTGCGAGATAGGCGGAGCCGCCGATCTCCTTCAGTCCCTCGTCGCGCTCGAAGAAGCCCTTCAACGTCACCGGGTTGGCGATTTCGCCCCGCTCGATCAGCCGCATCGCGGCGGCGAAGATGCGGCCGTGCCGGGGATCGGCGAAATCCTCCGCCTTCAGGAACTCGGCGACGCGCGAGCCGGCATCGTTGTTGATCAGCAGCGCGCCCAGCAATTCCTGCTCCGCCTCCAGGTTGGCGGGCATTTCCCGGTACAGGGCTTCGCCGCGCTCGGGTGCCGGCTTGGCGAAGGGCGTTACGTTGGCGAATGGCTCCATCGGAAAGCACTCTACGCCCGTGGTCGCGAAACGTTGCCACGGAATCGAAATATTCCTGGGGATCGAACCTGTCCACAACCTGTGAACTTCGGGGACGGTTGCGGCAACCTCAATCGGCGGCTATGTCGCGCGCCGCAGCGGGCGCGTGGGCGCGCTCCCATTCGAACATGTAGTCGCGCGTGATCGGCAGCGTGTTGACGTCGCGGGCGAACTGCACCTGAAAGACCGCATGCCCGCCATAGCGGAAGGTCGCCTCGCTCGCCGCCAGGTAGAACTCCCACATGCGGCAGAACCGTTCATCGTACAGCGCCCTCACCTTGTCGCGATTCGTCTGGAAGCGCTCCTGCCAGGCTTTCAACGTCTCGGCGTAGTGCAATCGCAGCACCTCGACATCGGTGACCATCAGGCGCTGGCGCTCCATCACCGGCAGAATTTCCGACAATGCCGGCGAATAGCCGCCAGGGAAGATGTATTTGCGAATCCATCCGTTGGTGGTGCCCGGCCCGTCGGAGCGGCCGATCGTGTGCAGCAGCGCCACGCCGTCACGCTTCAGCAACTCGCGGCACTTGTTGAAGTAGGCGTCGTAGTGATTCACGCCGACATGCTCGAACATGCCGACCGAGACGATGCGATCGAACTGCGAGGCGAGCTGCCGGTAGTCCTGCAGCACGAACTGCACCTGGCCGTCGAGGCCTTGGGCCTTGGCGCGCGCCTGCGAGACCTTGTGCTGCTCCTCCGACAGCGTGCAGCCGAGCACCTCGACTCCCGCCGTCTTGGCGAGATAGAGACCGAGTCCGCCCCAGCCGGAGCCGATGTCGAGCACCCGCATGCCGGGCTCGAGCCGAAGCTTGGCGGCGATATGGCGCTTCTTGCGCTCCTGCGCCGCGTCGATCGTGTCGGACGGACTGCCGAAATAGGCACAGGAATATTGCCGATCGGCGTCGAGGAACAGCTCGTAGAGCTGATCGGAAAGATCGTAGTGGTGGGCCACGTTCTGCTTCGAGCGGCCGACCGGGTTGAATTGCTGAATGCGGCGGCCGACGCGGCGGAAGAGCGCGCCGAGCCGGGTCGAGAAATCGATGTCGCCCCAACTCGCATTCATCATCGCGAGCTCGATGAGCTGATAGATCGTCGCGTTCTCGACCGTCAGCCTGCCGTCCATATAGGCCTCGCCCACCGCGACGCCCGGGTTGAGGCCGATTCGATTGATGGTTGCCGTATCGTGCAAGCGAACGGTGACGCGAGGCTCGCCGCCGTCGCCGATCTCGACGCGCTGCCCGCGGGGTCCGATCACCGTCAAGGTGCCGCGCCGGATCATCTTCTTCAGCACTTTGGTCAACAGGAACATCAGCTTCTCCCACCCGCCCGACCAAATTTACCTAGCTTAAGCATAGCGCAGCGTCGGGAAGGGGGGCTAGCGTCCGATGCACTTGTGGCCCGGCGATCTCCGCCCGTATGAAGAATTCGTGATGGTCGCGACACCGTTCCAGCGGCGGCCCTGGTAGAATTGTAAATATCGACTCGGGTAACAATGCCGGTCGGATTGGGAGCGTGACGGCGATGGATATGCGACGGGCCAAGTTCCGGATCGGCGAGATCGTCCGGCACCGGGTCTTTCCGTTCCGCGGCGTGATTTTCGACGTCGATCCGGTGTTCAACAACACCGAGGAATGGTGGCAGTCGATTCCCGAGGAAGTGCGGCCGCGCAAGGACCAGCCGTTCTACCACCTGCTGGCCGAGAACGCGCAGACCACCTATGTCGCCTATGTGTCGGAGCAGAACCTGCTGGTCGACGAAACCGGCAAGCCGGTCGCGCATCCGCAGATCGAGGAAATGTTCGCCGGCATGAAGAACGGCATCTACGTCGCCAAGCGGGCCGCTTCGGTCAACTGACAGCCGGTCACTTGCTCTCTGGCCAGATCGGCCGCCCGGAGCCCGGCAGGCCGAGCTTTGACCACTTTTCGGTGACGCTGCGCACCACCTCGTCGGCCATGCGGATCTTGCTGCCCCATTCGCGCGTCGTCTCCGGCGGCAGCTTGTTGGTGGCATCGAGCCCGATCTTCCCGCCGAGCCCGCTTTCCGGGCTGGCGAAGTCGAGGTAGTCGATCGGCGTGCGATCGACCAGGGTGATGTCGCGCACCGGGTCCATGCGGGTCGAGATCGCCCACATCACGTCCTTCCAGTCGCGCGCATTGATGTCGTCGTCCACCACGATCACCCACTTGGTGTACATGAACTGACGCAGGAACGACCAGACGCCCATCATTACGCGCTTGGCGTGGCCCGGATAGGCCTTGCGCATCGACACCACGGCGATGCGGTACGAGCAGCCTTCCGGCGGCAGCCAGAAATCGACGATCTCCGGGAATTGCTGAATCAGCAGCGGCACGAAGACCTCGTTCAGGGCTTCGCCCAGGATCGACGGCTCGTCCGGCGGCCGGCCGGTGAACGTGGAGAGATAGATCGGCTGCCGCCGCATGGTGATCGCGGAAACGGTGAACACCGGAAAGCGCTCGACAGCGTTGTAGTAGCCGGTGTGGTCGCCATAGGGCCCTTCGTCGCCGTAATCGTCGAGGCTGACATGGCCTTCCAGCACGATCTCGGCTTCCGCCGGCACTTTCAGCGGCACGCTGACGCAATCGACCAGCTCGACCTTGCGCCCGCGCAGCAGACCGGCGAACTGGTATTCGGAGAGCGTGTCCGGCACCGGCGTCACCGCCGCCAGGATGGTGCCGGGATCGGCGCCGATCACTGCGGCGGCCGGCAGCGGCTCGCGCTTCTCGGCGGCCCAGCGGCGGTGATGCTGGGCGCCGCCGCGGTGCTTGAGCCAGCGCATCAAGGTGGTGTTCCTGCCGGTCACCTGCATGCGGTAGATGCCGAGGTTGAAGCCATCGGTCCGGTCGCCGCCCGGGCCCTTGGTGACGACCAGCGGCCAGGTGATCAGCGGCGCCGGCTCGCCCGGCCAGCAGGTCTGCACCGGCAGGCGGCCGAGATCGATGTCGTCGCCGCGCAGCACCACTTCCTGGCACGGTGCCGAGCCGACCGATTTCGGCCGCATGGTCATCACCGTCTTGAGCAGCGGCAGCATCTCCAGCGCCTCGCGCCAGCCGCCCGGCGGCTCCGGCTGGCGCAGGAAGGCGAGCGTCTCGCCCACCTCGCGAAGCTGGCCCGGCTCGCGGTCCATGCCCCAGGCGACCCGTTCCACCGTGCCGAACAGGTTGACCAGAACCGGCATGTCGGAGGCCTGACCGTCGGCCCGGATCGGCCGCTCGAACAGCACCGCCGGGCCTGCTTCGGCGAGCAGCCGGGTCTGTATCTCGGTCATCTCCAGCACGGTCGAGACCGGCTCGATCACGCGGACCAGGCGGCCGTCGCGTTCCAGCCGGGCGATGAAGTCGCGAAGCGAGGCGTAGGGCATCAGTGAGCTATGTCGTTTCCCGCCCGCACTCTATACACGTCCGTCTCCATGCGCCGCTTCCCCGCCGAGTTCGAGAGCCTGCTGACCGCCGAGGGCCGCCGTGTCCTGGCCGGCACGCACGCGGCCTGCGGCGCGCTGGCCGATCCGCGCCGACGGTTCGTCGCCCTCGACGGGCTGGTCGATCGGGACAAGGCGCTCGCCGCCGCGGCGCTGCTCGACCGCAAGCTCAGACCGCACCTGGAGGCGATGGCGCGCCCGATCCCGCCCGAGGCGATCGCCGACATGACGGAAAGCCAGACCGACCTGCTGCCGAAGACGGCGCGCATGGCGACCGCCTATCTCGACAGCCGGCGCGAGCCCGCCTACGCCGTGGCTTGGGGGCTGGGTCTGGTCGCGATGCTGCATTCGGCGAGCTATCGCGCCTTCGCCGCGGCGCTCGCCGGCCGGCCGCTCAAGGCCGAGCACGGCATCCAGGTGCTGCGCTACGGCGCCGGCGACTATGCCGGCCCGCATAACGACCACCATCCGGAGATGCCTGCTGCGAAGGCTGGGTATTTCGACCTGCATCTCGGCATCGCCACGCCCGATGTGGCGCATCAATGGCTCGTCTATGCCAAGGCCGGGCATTTCACCGAGATGGTGTCGGTGGCCAAGGCCGGCGGCATCACCGCCTACCGCCTGCCGTTCTGGCACTACACCACGCCGCTGGTGGCAAAGCGCGGCCGCGCCGCAAGCGCCGCACGCTGGGTGGTGCTCGGCACCTTTCTCTACACGGCAGGCCGCGGATCTCGGTAGCGGCGGATCAGCTCCTCGGCGTCCAGGCCATCGACGCGACGAAGGTCGCGGAACATGGCGGCGAACAGGATGGCGACCAGGCAGGTGGCGGCGCCGCCCACGATCACCGCCGGCACCGTGCCCCACCAATGCGCCGTCACGCCGCTCTCGAACTCGCCGAGCTCGTTGGAGGCGCCGATGAAGACGCCGTTCACCGCGCTGACCCGGCCGCGCATGTCATCGGGGGTGATGATCTGCACCAGGTTTAGGCGGACGAAGACGCTGATCGAATCGGCGGCGCCCATCGCGAACAGCGCCGCCATGGAGAGCCAGAAGTTCGTCGAGAGCCCGAACACGATGCTGCCGGCGCCGAACACGGCGACCGCGAGCAGAAGCTTGCGCCCGGCATGGCGCTGGATCGGCCGCTGGGTCAGCAGCAGGGCGCCGAGCAGGGCGCCCACCGTCAGCGACGAGCGCAGCAGGCCGAATCCCTCCGCGCCGACGTCGAGGATGTCGCGCGCGAAGACCGGCAGCAGCGCCGTGACGCCGCCAAACAGGACGGCAAAAAGATCGAGGCCGATGGCGCCGAGGATCACTTGGCGCGTACCGATGAAGCGGAGTCCCGCCAGCAGGTTGAACAAGGTGACCGGCGCCACCGGCCCGATCCGCGGGCGGGCGCGGATGAGCAGGGTCAGCACGGTCGCGGCGGCGAATATGACGGCGACGGTAGCGTAGACCGGCCCCTCGCCGAGGCCGGCCGCATCGCAGATCGCGATCAAGATCCCGGCGGCGGTCGGGCCGCCGATACGGCAGGCCTGGTTGCCCGACGAATTCCAGGCGATCGCATTCGGCAGGTCGCGATCGGGTACCAGCGAGGGGATGATCGCCTGGTGCGCCGGCATCGCGAAGGCGCGGGCAATGCCGAGCGGAACCAGCACGGCGAGCATCGCCGCGAAGCTGGCCGTGCCGCTGCGGTCGAGCAGGAAGAAAGCGACGGCACACGCGGTCTGCAGGGCGATGCAGAGCGTCAGAATGCGGATGCGCGGAAACCGGTCGGCCGCGAGACCGGAGACGAGGAACAGCAGGGCAAACGGCAGGAACTGTGCCAGGCCGACGAAGCCGAGATCGAGCGGCTCGCCGGTCAGTCGGTAGACCTGCCAGCCGACGGTGGTGATCTGCATTTCGGCGGCGACCAGCGCCAGCAACCGGCTGCCGAAGTAGAGGGTAAAGTCGCGGCTGCGGAACGCGCCGAAGCCGCCCGCGGCGGCGCGCGCTTTCTGGTCCGGCGCGGTCAAGGGTCGAGCACGAGCTCGATCGTCATCTCCTCCGCTGCCGCCGCCTGATGCGCGGCCACGGCCTCGCGATAGGCCTCCGCGGAGACATAGGGGCCGTGCCGCTCGAACTCGCTGACCTTGGCGGCGCGCAGCTCGCCGGTGCCCGGCACCACGCTGAGATAGCCGCCCTCGCGGCCGATCACCGGGATCGGCTTCTTCCAGCGGGTATAGACGCGCCGCATGGCGGCGGATTGCTCGCGGAAGGCCTGGCGCTCATCCGCATCATCGGCGAATAGGAGTTCGTAAGCCTGGCAGAACTCGGCCACGAAATCGCGCTTCACCACTTCGAGATGCGACATCACCCAGCAGCGATCGGCGAAGGTCCAGTAGAAGGCGAGGCCGACGAAGTTGCCTTGGCGGGGGAAGTAGGGGAAGAACGGGAAGGCGCGGCAGGCCAGGGTGCGGTTCTCGCGCTCGCAATGGCGCGCGCCGCGGCACTCGATCGCCAGGCAGCTCGCATGCAGGTCGGTCGCCACCTCGCGGCTCGCCGCGTCGAAGGGCTTGAACTTGTGCCACATATCGGTGCGTTGGCGCAGAACCTTGTACTCGTTGCGTTGCACGATCGGGATCGCCTGCTTGGTCGAGCAGCAGACCGGCTCGCCGTCGTTCAGCGGCGCGCACCACTTGCCGCAGTCGAAGCGCGAGATCGCCGCGTTGAAGCGGGCATGGATGTCGCGGAAGGTCGCGATGGAGGCTTCACTCACGCTCATGCAACAGACCCCACCAGCGCGCCGGCGAGGACCAGCAAGCCGAAATCGCGATTGGAACGGAACTTGGAAAGGCAGTCCGCCGGATCGTCGATCCGGAGCGCACGGATTTGCCAGACGAGGTGTGCGCAGGCCAGCGCAAAGAATGGCCAAAACGGCCAACCGGCGCCGGCGAGATAGGCCGCCGCCGCAATCCCGAGCGCCGTGAGCAGATAGAACGGCACGAGCCAGGCCTTGGTCGCGCGGCCGAACAGCCGCGCGGTGGACTTGACCCCGGCCAGCGCGTCGTCCTCCTTATCCTGCAGCGCGTAGATGGTGTCGTAACCGAGCGTCCAGGCGATGCCGGCCGCATAGAGGCTGATGGCGGCCAGTGGAACGGTGCCCGCCGCGGCTGCCCAACCCAGGATGGCGCCCCAGTTGAAGGCAAGGCCGAGGAAGGCCTGGGGCCACCAGGTGAAGCGCTTGGCATAGGGGTAGAGCGCGATCAGGCCGAGCGAGGCGACGCCGAGTGCGATCGCCAGCGCGTTGAGCTGCAGCAGAACGACGAGCCCGACCAGGCTCTGGGCGATGAGCCAGATCCAGGCCTGGCGCGGCGTGGCCCGGCCGGAGGGGAGGGGGCGGCCGCGCGTGCGGGCGACCTGGGCGTCGAACTCCCTGTCGGTGATGTCGTTGAAGGTGCAGCCGGCGCCGCGCATCACCAGCGCGCCGATGGCGAACAGCACCACCAGCCAGCCGAAGCCCGAATCCGTCGGCGGCAGGGCGAAGGCGATCGCCCACCACCCCGGCAGCAGCAGCAGCCAGGTGCCGATCGGCCGGTCCATGCGCGATAATTGTAGGTAGGGCTTGGCCGCCGCCGGGGCGAAGCGGTCCACCCAGTTGCCTTTGGGCGCGTCGGCAACGCCGGGCATAACCTCGCTCATGCCGCGCCGATCCGAACCTGCTTGAATGGGGCCATGTCGCGCCAAGATGCCAAACCACCGGGCTCGCCTGCAACCACGTTGCACCGCGCATGCCGGCTCTTCGTCGAAGCGGAGCTCGCGGTCGATGCCGAGGTGGCATTGAGCCCGGCGCAGGCGCACCAGCTCGCATCCGTGCTGCGCCAGGCGCCGGGCGACGTGCTGCGCTTGTTCAACGGGCGGGACGGCGAGTGGCTGGCCACGATCGAAAGCCTGACGCGCAAGGCGGCGGTCGCGAGGGCCGGGGAGCGCCTCCAACCGCAGCCGGTCGAGGCGGAGATATCGCTCTGCTTCGCCCCGATCAAGCAGTCGCGCCTCGACTGGCTGGTCGAGAAGGCGACCGAGCTCGGTGCCGGCCGTCTCGTCCCCGTGATCACCCGGCGGACCCAGGTACCGCGCATCAACCGGGACCGATTGCGCGCCATCGCGATCGAGGCGGCGGAGCAATGCGAGCGGCTTACCGTGCCCGACATCGACCCGGCCGTCCCGCTGGAGAGGTTCCTCGTCGGCTGGCCGGCCGGTCGGCCGCTTGTGACTTGCATTGAGCGCGCGGACGCCCCACTTCTCCGGGCAGCCGTGCCGCCCCCGCCATTCGGGATCCTGATCGGGCCCGAGGGAGGCTTTGCCCCGGAGGAGGTGGCCGCGCTGCTGGAGCGGGTCGACGTCAAACCGGTGTCGCTGGGGCCGCGCATCCTGCGGGCGGAAACCGCAGGCCTGGCGGCTCTGGCGATGTGCCTCGGGGCAGCCTGAGCGGGCGCTCGGCATGGGGAAGGGTGTGGTTGCACCTATGCGGGCGATTCGATAGGGCTAGGGACGTTGGGGTGCGCGCGACGGGGTCGCGGGCGGACTGGAGGGTGGATGTCGGGACCCGCGAATGCGCCGGATACGCCGATCGATTCGAAGCGGCAGCTGATCGAGTATATCGCGGGCGGCGGCAAGCCTGATCCGGCTGACTGGCGCATCGGCATGGAGCACGAGAAATTCGGCTTCGACCTGAAGACGCTCCGACCTTTGCCCTATGACGGCCCGGCCGGCATCCGCGCGATGCTGGAGGGGCTGACCCGATTCGGCTGGGAGCCGGTGCGCGAGGGCGACAATGTCATTGCGCTGTCGCGCAACAAGGAATCGGTGACGCTCGAACCGGGCGGCCAGCTGGAGCTGTCCGGCGCACCGCTGGAAACTCTGCACGAGAACTGCAAGGAGCTGAACCGGCATTTGAGCGAGGTGAAGCAGGTCGGCGATGAGCTCGGCGTCGGCTTCATGGGCCTCGGCTTCAATCCGAAATGGCGCCGCGACGACATCCCGATGATGCCGAAGGGCCGTTACAACATCATGCGCGCCTACATGCCCAAGAAGGGCAATCTCGGCCTCGACATGATGTTCCGCACCTGCACGGTGCAGGTGAATCTCGATTTCATTGACGAGGCCGACATGGTGCGCCAGATGCGCGTCGGCCTGGCGCTGCAGCCGGTCTGTACGGCGCTCTTCGCCAACTCGCCCTTCACCGAAGGCAAGCCGAACGGCTTCCTCTCCTTCCGCAGCCATATCTGGACCGATACCGATCCCGACCGCACCGGCATGCTGCCCTTCGCCTTCGAGCCGGGCTTCGGCTTCGAGCGCTATGTCGACTACCTGCTCGATATCCCGATGTACTTCGTCTATCGCAAGGGCCGCTACATCGACATGTCGGGCAAGTCGTTCCGCGACTTCATGGCCGGCAAGCACCACAACGAAGTGGGCGACGAGGCGCGGCTGATCGATTTCGCCGATCACCTGACCACCGCGTTTCCCGAAGTGCGGCTCAAGCGCTATATCGAGATGCGCGGCGCCGATGCCGGCCCGTGGTGGAAGCTCTGCGCCCTGCCGGCCATGTGGGTCGGCCTGATGTACGACAAGCCGGCGCTCGCCGAGGCGGCCGATCTGGTCAAGGACTGGACGCAGGCCGAGCGCGACCGGCTGCGCGCCGAGGTGCCGCGGCTTGGCCTCGCCACGCCGTTCCGCAAGGGCACCATCGCCGATATCGCGCGCGAGACGCTCCGCATCGCCGGCGATGGCCTGCGCCGCCGCGCCAGGCTCTCCGATGCAGGCGAGAGCGAGGACCTGTTCCTGGACTCGCTCCGCGCCACGCTCGCCAAGGGCAAGACGCCGGCCGAGGAACTGCTCGAGCTCTACCGCACCCGCTGGGAGGGGAGCGTCGACCCGGTCTTCACCGAGCTCGCCTACTAGCCTTCCACGCCGCCAGTAGATCCGGATCGTAGAGCGAGGCCGGCGCGGCGGCTTCGACGAGCGTGCGTTCCTCGTTGATCTGCCGCTGCAGCGCCAGCCAATGCGAGCTTGTCGGTTGGCCTGTTTCGACGGTCTGGGCGATCTCGCGCAAGGCCTCCGCCCAGCCTTCGAGCGTCACGCGCGCCGGACCGGGCGCCTCCGCGGGGAAGCGGGCATGCACGCGGCCGATCTCGTCCTGCAGCATGCGCGCGATCTCTGCCTCAAGGCCCGCCGCCCCGGCCGGAAGCAGGCGCGCCATGCGCTCGATCCGATCCAGGTCCTGCTTCAGCGTCACCGGCTCGCGCGCCGGCTGATCGACGGCGCCAATGGCGGCGACATAGTCGGTGATCCACTGGCGTGTCTCGACACCGTGCTGGATCCCGAAATCGCGCGCATGCGAGGCGATCGCCGTCGTCAGGTCGTCGGCGCGGCCGTCGTGAAAGAAGCGACTGAGCGCGCCGATGCCGCGCAGCGACGGTGTCGCGAAAGTCCCGCCGCCGCGCATCGGATGCACCTTGCCGTCCTGGTAATCCGCGGCAGGGCGATGGCAGCCGGCGCAACCCTTGCTGAAAGCTTCGCCGCCACGCCCCGATCCGGGCGGCGCAGCCCGGCTCAGCCGGCCCGCGTGGGTGAGGTTGCGGTTGGCCGGGGCGGGCAGGGCTTCGATATAGGCGACCAGCGCCCCCAGCAGCGCGGGCGCCGGCTCGCCACCGGCGAACTCGTCGACGATCACATGCCGCACGAAAGCGGTGAGATCGCCGAACCTGCCCTGATGCCCATACGGCGCCGTGCGGGGCAGATTCCAGAGCGGCGGGATGCGCAAGGGGTTCGCCACGCCGTCGTCATTGGCCGGGTTCCAGGCGGTGTGCGTGACATCGATCGTGCCCGGCGCCGCGGATAGGCCGGGAACGAAGAACGTTGTGTTGGCGCCGCCATTCGGGTGGCAGCTGTCGCAGGACAGTCCGGCGCGGCGGGCTTCGCCGCCGAGCATCGCCGGCGCCCGGAAGACCAGCTCGCCAAGAGCCAGACGTGGATCGTTGCCCGGCGGCGGCCCGACCGGCCGGTCCGCCGGCAAGGCGCCGATCTCGGCTTCCTCGGTCAGCCAGAGCGGGCGGATCGCGCCGTCCCGCGCGGCAGCGCTCGCCGCCACGAGGCAGGCGAGCGCGCCGAGCGCGCGGACGATCACCGCCGCATCACTTCTCGAACGGAATGCGCTGGTCCATGTCGCGGGCGGGATGCTCCGAGCCGCATTCGCCGACATAGCGGGCCGGCACGCCGGCCACCGTGCAGCCGGCGCGCACCGGCTGCAGCACCACGCTTCCGGCGGCCACCTTGGCATAGGCGCCGACCTCGATATTGCCCAAGATCTTGCAGCCGGCGCCGAGCAGCACGCCGCGGCGGATCTTCGGGTGGCGGTCGCCGCGCTCCTTGCCGGTACCACCGAGATTGACCCCGTGCAGCATGGAGACGTCGTTCTCCACCACGGCGGTCTCGCCGATCACCACGCCCGTCGCGTGGTCCATGAACACGCCGCAGCCGATGCGCGCGGCCGGGTTGATGTCGACGCCGAACACCTCCGACGACCGGCTCTGCAGGAACAGGGCCATGGTGGTGCGGCCCTCGTTCCACAGCCAATGGGCGATGCGGTGCGTCTGCAGCGCCTGGAAGCCCTTGAAGAACAGCAGCGGCTGCACCGCGTAGTGGCAGGCGGGATCGCGGTCGGTCACCGCGCCGATATCGGCGCGCACGGCAGAGGCGGCATCCTTGACCGAGGCGAGGCCCTCGTCGAACACCTGGCGCAGCAGCATGGCCGGCAGGTCGACATTGCCGAGCTTGTGGGCAAGCACGTAGGAGAGGCTCTGCTCCAGGCTCGGATGGTTCAGCACGCTCGCATGCAGCATGCCGGCCATCACCGGCTCCTGCATCGCCATGCGCTCGGTCTCGCCGCGGATCTGTTCCCAGACCGGGTCGAGCGCCGCGATCTGTACGCCGGATTGCACGTTCATCAGGCCCCTCCTGACGCTCCCAAGGATATGCAGCCCCAAATAACTAGGCAGCTTTGGCGGCGGTGCCGCCGACGGTGATGGCATCGATCAGCAAGGTCGGCTGGCCGACGCCGACCGGCACGCCCTGGCCGTTCTTGCCGCAGGTGCCGACACCGTCGTCGAGCTGCATGTCGTTGCCGATCATCGTCACCTTCTTCAACACCTCGGCGCCGGCGCCGATCAGGGTCGCGCCCTTGAGCGGCCGGCCGACCTTGCCGTCCTCGATCTCGTAGGCCTCGGTGCAGCTGAACACGAACTTGCCGGAGGTGATGTCGACCTGGCCGCCGCCGAAGTTCACGGCATAGACGCCCTTCTTGACGGAACGGAGAATCTCGGCCGGATCGTGGCTGCCGCCCAGCATGATCGTGTTGGTCATGCGCGGCATCGGCATGTGGCCATAGCCCTGGCGCCGGCCGTTGCCGGTCGCCGCCATGCCCATCAGCCGGGCGTTCAGCCGGTCCTGCAGATAGCCCTTCAGGATGCCGTCCTCGATCAGGACGGTGCGCTGGGTCGGGGTGCCCTCGTCGTCGACGGTGAGCGAGCCGCGCCGGGAGGCGATGGTGCCGTCGTCGATCACGGTGACGCCCTTCGCCGCCACCTGCTGGCCCATCAGGCCGGAGAAGACCGAAGTCTTCTTGCGGTTGAAGTCGCCTTCCAGGCCATGGCCGATCGCCTCGTGCAGCAGGATGCCGGGCCAGCCGGGGCCGAGCACGACCGGCATCTCGCCGGCCGGAGCGGGGACCGCGTCCAGGTTGACCAGCGCCTGGCGCAGCGCCTCGTCCACGCTTCCCTGCCAGCGCGTCGGGTCCAGATAGGCGGCATAGCCGACCCGGCCGCCGGCACCGTGGCTGCCGGATTCCTGCCGGTCGCCGTCGCCGACCACGACCGAGACGTTGAGCCGGACCAGCGGACGCACATCCTCGACCATGTGCCCGTCGGCGCGAAGGATGGTGACGGCCTGCCAGGAGCCGAGCAGCGAGGCCGAGACCTGGCGCACGCGGGCGTCCTTCGCCCGGGCATAGGCGTCGATCTCCTGCAGCAGCTTGGTCTTGGTCTCGAAGCCCTGCTCGTTCAGCGGATTGTCGGCGGCGTACAGCGCGCGGTTGGTGCGGGCGGGGGCCGCCGCCATGCTGCCGGCATGGCCTGCCTTGACCGCCTGGACCGAGGCGGCGGCCCGCTTGATCGCTTCCTCGTCCAGTTCGGAGGCATGCGCGTAGCCGGTCGATTCGCCGTTCACCGCGCGCAGCCCGAATCCATGACTGGTGTCGAAGCTCGCGCTTTTCAGCCGGCCGTCGTCGAACACGAAGGATTCCGACTGCACGTATTCGAGGTAGAGCTCGCCGTCATCCATGCCGCCAAGGGCGCCCTGGACGATGCCCTCGACCCGGCCCCGATCGAGGCCGGCGCGCTGGAAGAACAATTGCTGGGCCGAAGTCTCGCTCGTCATGTCGCCACTCGGATCCGCTGTGTTCAGGCCAAGGTAGCGCGGCCCGAGGCCGATTTCGACAGCGCCGGACTGCAAAATTGCACGGGCAGGCCCCGAGCGTGTAGTTGCACTTATTGCAATCCGGACGGCGCCTTCCGGTGCCCTGCCGGCCCGGTCGGCCGATCCTGCATTGCGCCGCGTCAACGATTGCCCAAAGCGCGACCACGTGTCACGCGGTTGGACAAGCCCTCGATCTATAGTTAGGAAGCGCTTTGGAGACCGCGGGGGATCGGGCGCCGGTCGGCGCATCTCCCCCATATGTTGATCATGGAGAGGCCGGGGCAATGCGGGTCGATCGCTTGCTGGGTTGGGGAATATCGGCGATCACGGCATTGGGCGCTTCGGCGCCGGCCTGGGCCGAGGAAGTCTATGGCCAGCCGAGGCCTTGGCAGCTCGGCCTGCAGCCGGGGGTGACGTCGCTGAAGGAAGGCATCGGCGACTTCCACAACCTGCTGCTGATCATCATCACGCTGATCACCATCTTCGTCCTGGCACTGCTCGTCTATGTGATGTTCAAGTTCAGCGCCAAGAACAACCCGGTCCCGTCCAAGACCTCGCACAACACCCTGGTCGAGGTGGCCTGGACCGTGGTGCCGATCATGATCCTGGTCGTGATCGCGGTGCCGTCCTTCAAGATCCTGTACGACCAGGAGCGCATCCCCGAGAAGGTCGACCTGACCATCAAGGCGACCGGCTACCAGTGGTACTGGGGCTACGAGTATCAGGATCAGAAGGTCGCCTTCGAGTCGCGCCTGGTCGAGGAGAAGGACCTGAAACCCGGCGAGCTGCGCCTCCTCACCGTCGACAATCCGGTGGTGGTGCCGGTCAACGCCACCATTCGCGTGCTGACCACGGCGAGCGATGTCGTGCATGCCTGGACGGTGCCGGCCTTCGGCGTGAAGAAGGACGCCTATCCGGGCCGCATCAACCAGCTCTGGTTCAAGGCGGAGCGCATCGGCACGTATTACGGCCAGTGCTCCGAGCTCTGCGGCACCCTGCACGGCTACATGCCGATCATGGTGAAGGTGGTGTCGCCAGAGGATTTCGCCAAGTGGATGGACGAGGCGAAGAAGAAGTTCGCCAGCGAGGATGCCGAGGAGCCGAAGCGGCTTGCGGCGGTGCGCGACTGAGCAAGATCAGGATTTGAACGGGGTCGACCATGGCTGAGTCCCACGCCCATTCCCACGGTCACGCTGCGCCCGGCGCACATGGTCACGACGACCACGCGCACACGCCGTACGGCTGGCGCCGCTGGGTCTATTCCACCAACCACAAAGACATCGGTACGATGTACCTGATCTTCGCGGTGGTGGCGGGGCTGATCGGCGGCTTGATGTCGGTGATCATGCGGGCCGAGCTGATGCAGCCGGGCGACCAGGTGCTCGGCGGCGACCATCACCTGTTCAACGTGCTGATCACCGGCCATGCGCTGATCATGATCTTCTTCATGGTCATGCCGGCGATGATCGGCGGCTTCGGCAACTGGTTCGTGCCGCTAATGATCGGGGCGCCCGACATGGCGTTCCCGCGCATGAACAACATCAGCTTCTGGCTGCTGATCCCGGCCTTCGCGCTGCTGCTGATCTCGATCTTCGTGCCGGGGCCGCCGGGCGGCGCGGGCGTCGGCGGCGGCTGGACCATCTATCCACCCTTGTCATCGGCCCTCGGCCATCCGGGCCCGGCGGTCGACTTCGCCATCTTCTCGCTGCATGTCGCCGGCGCCTCGTCGATCCTCGGCGCCATCAACTTCATCACCACGATCTTCAACATGCGCGCGCCCGGCATGACGCTGCACAAGATGCCGCTGTTCGTGTGGTCGATCCTGGTGACGGTGTTCCTGCTGCTGCTGTCGCTGCCGGTGCTGGCCGGCGCCATCACCATGCTGCTGACCGACCGCAATTTCGGCACGCATTTCTTCGATGCGGCGGGCGGCGGCGACCCGATCCTGTTCCAGCATCTGTTCTGGTTCTTCGGCCACCCCGAGGTCTACATCCTGATCCTGCCGGGCTTCGGCATGATCAGCCAGATCGTGTCGACCTTCTCGCGCAAGCCGGTGTTCGGCTATCTCGGCATGGCCTACGCGATGGTGGCGATCGGCTTCGTCGGCTTCGTCGTGTGGGCGCACCACATGTACACGGTCGGCATGGACGTCGACACCAAGGCCTATTTCACCGCCGCCACCATGGTGATCGCGGTGCCGACCGGCGTGAAGATCTTCTCCTGGATCGCCACCATGTGGGGCGGCTCCATCCAGTTCAAGACGCCGATGCTGTGGGCGATCGGCTTCATCTTCCTGTTCACCGTCGGCGGCGTGACCGGCGTGGTGCTGGCCAATGCCGGCGTCGACACCGTGATGCACGACACCTACTACGTGGTGGCGCATTTCCACTACGTGCTGTCGCTCGGCGCCGTGTTCGCCATCTTCGCCGGCTTCTACTACTGGTTCGGCAAGATGTCGGGCTACGAGCTGAACGAGACGCTGGGCAAGATCCATTTCTGGACCACCTTCATCGGCGTCAACCTGATCTTCTTCCCGCAGCACTTCCTGGGGCTCGCCGGCATGCCGCGGCGCATTCCGGACTATCCGGACGCGTTTGCGGGCTGGAACTACATCTCGTCGATCGGCGCCTATATCTCCTATGCCGCGACCTTGCTGTTCATCTGGATCGTGATCGAAGCGTTCCTGCGCAAGCGCCGGGCTGCGGACAACTACTGGGGCGAGGGTGCGACCAGCCTGGAATGGACGCTGTCGTCGCCGCCGCCGTTCCATCAGTACATGACTCTGCCGGTGATCAAGTAGAGGGCGGGAAACGGGCGCCGCGATGACCGATATCGGCCTCCAGCGCGAGACGGCGCCGTTCGGCGCCGTTGCCGCAGGCGAGCCTGCGGCGGGCGACTACATCGCCCTGCTCAAGCCGCGGGTGATGTCGCTCGTCGTGTTCACGGCGCTGGTCGGCATCGTCGTGGCGCCGGGCCAGATCCACCCGCTGATCGGTGCCGTCGCGCTGTTCTTCATCGCGCTCGGCGCCGGCGCCTCCGGCGCGTTGAATATGTGGTGGGACGCCGATATCGATGCCCGGATGGCGCGGACCGCCTCGCGCCCGGTGCCGCAGGGCCGCATCGCGCCGCGCGAGGCGCTGGGCTTCGGCCTTGCGCTCGCCGTCTGCGCCGTTGCCTGCCTCGGCCTGCTGGTGAACCTGGCCGCGGCCGCGCTGCTCGCCTTCACCATCTTCTTCTACGCCGTGATCTACACGATCTGGCTGAAGCGCCGCACGCCGCAGAACATCGTGATCGGCGGCGCCGCCGGGGCGTTTCCGCCGATGATCGGCTGGGCCGCGGTGACCGGCGATATCGGCTGGGGCGCGATCGCGCTGTTCGCGGTGATCTTCCTGTGGACGCCGCCGCATTTCTGGGCGCTGTCGCTGGTCAAGGCGGGCGAGTACGCGCGGGCTGGCGTGCCCATGCTGCCGGTGGTCGCCGGGCCGGAAGAGACGCGGCGGCAGATCCTGCTCTATTCCTGGATCCTGGTGCCGGCCACCTTCGCGCCGCTGCTCGCGGGCGTGGGCGGGACCGCGTACCTGGCGGCGGCCGGCGCGCTCGGCGTGGTCTTCCTGGTGCTGGCGCATGCGCTGCACCGGACCAGCACCGACCGCGCCGCGATGCGCCTGTTCGGTTTCTCCATCCTCTATCTCTTCCTGCTCTTCGCCGTGCTGCTCGGCGAGGCGCTGGTGGCGCAGCTGTGAGGGCGGGCGCCATGGCGCAATCGGACATGCATCAGCAGCGGCGCGGCCGCAACTACGCGCTCGGCGCCTTCCTGCTGGCACTGGTCGTCATCTTCTTCGTCGTCACCATCGTGAAGATGAAGGGGGCGGGCTGATGGACGATCTCGGCCGCCGCAACCGCAAAGTGGGCCTGATCGCCGCCGGCGTCTTCGCCGCCATGGTCGGGCTCACCTTCGCCTCGGCGCCGCTCTACGACCTGTTCTGCCGCACCACCGGCTATGCCGGCACCACGCAGGTGGCGAAGCAGGCGCCGGACAAGGTGGTCGATCGCGTGGTGACCATCCGCTTCAACGGCGACGTCGCCCGCGGCATGCCGTGGAACTTCCGCCCCGAGCAGATCGAGATGAAGGTCAAGGTGGGCGAGGAGCACCTTGCCTTCTACCAGGCGACCAATCGCACGGCGCGCGAGATCACCGGCACCGCGACCTTCAACGTCCAGCCCGACCAAGCCGGCATCTACTTCCAGAAGATCGCCTGCTTCTGCTTCACCGAGCAGACCCTGAGGCCCGGCCAGACCGTCGACATGCCGGTCTCCTTCTTCGTCGATCCCGCCTTCGCCGAGGATCCGAAGATGGCGGGCGTCAACACCATCACGCTTTCCTACACTTTCTTCGAGGCGGCCGGGCGGAAGGTCTCGCAGGCGCCGTCCCAGGCACCGTCTCCGGCAACCGATCGCACCAGGGAGTGAGCAGCATGGCCTCCGCCGATGTGAAGGGGCACGATTATCATCTGGTGGACCCCAGCCCCTGGCCGGCAGTGGGCGCCACCGCCGCCTTCGTCACCACGGTCGGCGGCGTGCTCTACATGCATTCGATGCCGTATGGCACCCCGGTGCTGCTCATCGGCCTGCTGCTGGTCGCCTACACGATGTTCATGTGGTGGCGCGACATCATCCGCGAGGCGGAGCACGAGGGCCATCACACCCCGGTGGTGCAGCTGCACCTGCGCTACGGCATGGTGCTGTTCATCGCTTCCGAGGTGATGTTCTTCGTCGCCTGGTTCTGGGCCTTCTTCGGCGCCGCGCTTTTCCCGAATGCGAATATCGAGCATCAGTGGCCGCCGCCGGGCATCCAGCCATTCGACCCCTGGCACCTGCCGTTCCTCAACACCGTGATCCTGCTCGCTTCCGGCACCACGGTGACCTGGGCGCATCACGCGCTGCAGCACGGCGACCGCAAGGGGCTGGTGCAGGGCTTGATCCTGACCGTCCTGCTCGGAGCCCTGTTCACCTGCGTGCAGGCCTACGAGTACAGCCACGCCGCCTTCGGCTTCAAGGACGGCATCTACGCCTCCACCTTCTTCATGGCGACCGGCTTCCACGGCGCGCATGTGCTGATCGGCACCATCTTCCTGATCGTGACGCTCGGCCGCGCCCTGAAGGGCCATTTCACCACGACGCACCATTTCGGCTTCGAGGCGGCGGCGTGGTACTGGCACTTCGTCGACGTGGTCTGGCTGTTCCTGTTCTTCTGCATCTATGTCTGGGGCGCGGGCGGGGCCGCGCCGGCCGGGCACTGATTGGTCGAGCCGTATTTTCCACCGGTCTCTCCCTTCGTCGCGGGCTTGCGGTGCCGCTGTCCGCGCTGCGGCGAAGGGAAGCTGTTCCAGGGCTTCCTCACTGTCGCCCCGGCCTGCCCGCGCTGCGGGCTCGACTATGCGGGCGTCGATTCAGGCGACGGGCCGGCGGTCTTCATCATCATGATCGCCGGCTTCATCGTGGTCGGCCTCGCGCTCTGGACCGAGGTCAGCTTCGAGCCGCCGCTCTGGGTGCATGTGCTGCTGTGGTTCCCGCTGATCCTGGTGCTGTCGCTCGGCCTGCTCCGCCCGTTCAAGGCGGTGCTGATCGCGCTGCAATACCGTCACAAGGTGACGCAGGGCTTCGGTTGAAATGATCCGTTTCCGGCCACTCCTCTGGCCGACGCTGTTCACCGTGCCGGCGATCGTCACGCTGATCGGCCTTGGCGTTTGGCAGCTGCAGCGCCTCGAATGGAAGCTCGGCCTGATCGCCAATATCGAGAGCCGCACCGGCCTCGCGCCGCTGCCGCTGCCGCCCAATGCGGCGCTCGATCCGGCGGCGCTCGAATACCGCCCGGTCACGGTGCGCGGCCGGTTCCGCCACGACAAGGAAATGCACCTGATCGCCGCCAGCCGGCGCGGCAATTCCGGCTACCAGGTGATCACCCCGCTCGACCGCGCCGATGGCGGCACCATCCTGGTCAATCGCGGCTGGGTGCCGAAGGAGAAGGTCGATCCGGCGACGCGGCCCCAGGGCCAGGTCGCGGGCGAGGTGACGGTGACCGGCCTGGTGCGCAAGACTTGGGCTCAGGGCTGGTTCGTGCCGGACAACAATCCGCAGAGGAACATCTGGTTCTATGGCGACGCGCCCGGCATGGCGCGTCATGCCGGAATCGAGGCGCCGCCGCTCTTCATCGAGGCCGACGGGACCGAAAACCCCGGCGGCTTCCCGATCGGCGGCCAGACCCGGCTCAACATCCCGAACGACCATCTCGGCTATGCGCTGACCTGGTTCGGCTTCGCTGTCGTTCTGGCCGTGATCTACCTCGTCTTTCACCGCCGCGAAGGCCGGCTCGGCTGATCCGCTCTCAGGGCAGGGCGCGGTCGAGACGGTCGAGCTGCCCCGCGATCTCGCCTGGGCCGGTCACCGGCAGCGAGCAGAAGGTCCGCGTGCAGGCGAAGGCGGCCGGCTCCGGATAATCCGGGTACTTCACGTCCGGATTGGCGAGCGTGCCCTCGCGCCGGTCCCACCATTCCGCGCGTTTGTGCGTCGCCGGATAGGCCAGCGCGGCACGGTAGAGCGCCGCCGCACGCGGATCGTCCTTCCGGCCGATGACGGTGACGTGCACCGGCTCATGCGTCATCTCGGCCTCGGCCTGCAGCAGGTCGGGCAGGAAGGCGGCTGCCTCCAGCACGGCGGGCGAGGTCAGGTAACCCATGCCGTTCTCCGCGATGGTGCGATAGCCTGCCTCGCCGGTATAGGCGGCGAGCAGGTTGAACATCCGCGTCGCCAGCACGTTGTCCTCGCGGCTCTTCACCGGCTTGCCGAGGAAGCCGGCTTCGGGCCGGGCGCCGGCGAAGAAGCCGCCGGTTTCCGGATCGACGAAGGTCGCGGCGATGAAATCGGCCGTGCGGCGCGCCTCGTCAAGCCAGCGCCGATCGCCTGTGGAGCGATGCAGGCCGAGCAGCGCCCAGCTCATGGTCAGGCTGTCGGCGAGGAAGGGGCCGCCTTCGTCGGTCGCGCCGTGATGGAAGCCGCCGTCGGGCCGCCGCCGCGCCTTGAGTGCCCATTCCGCCGCGGCGATGGCCAGCTCGCGCGCATCCGCCTCGCCGGTCGCGTCGAAATAGGCGACCAGTCCGCTGATCGCCATGCCGTTCTCGCGGGCGTAGAGATTCCTGTCGATGCCGGGATCGCCGCGTTCGCGGCCGAGGCTGGCATAGAAGCCGCCTTCCGGCGCGCGCAGCGTATCCTTCAGGTAGTCGACGATGCGGCGCGCCGCGGCCCGGTAGCGGTCATCGCCCCAGAGCGAATAGGCGAGGGAGAAGGCCCGCAGGCCCGCTTCCTGGGCGAACATCGGGAATTCGCGGTGGATCTTGCTCCAATCGGCGGCGCCGGTGACCTGGGCCATGGCGCCGTGCTCGGCATCCAGCATGCCGCGTGCCTTCAGCAAGGTGGCGCGGATGCGGTTGGCGAACCCGGCATCGCCGGCCTTGGCGCGGTCCAGCGCATAGGTCCAGGTCGGCCCATCGGCGAGCTTGGCCCGGCCGCCCCAGCCGTCGTTCTCGCGGTCGTAGTTCTTCTCCATGAAGGCCAGGATCTCGGCGCGCGCCGTATCGTCCAGCCGGACCTGCCGGGAGATCGGCCGTTCGTCGCCGGAGGGGATGTCGTATTTCAGCGGCGTCGGGTCGGCGACCGTGCCCTTCAGAATCGGCAGGAAGAAGCGGACCGAATAGAAGCCGCGCAGCTTGACGATCTCGGTGCCGTCCGGCCCGAACAGCACCGTCGCCGGCCAGCCCCAGCGCTCGTAGCGCTGCGAGATGTCGGGCCGGCTGTCCTGGTCGACGCGGACGGGAATGAAATGCTCGGCGATATAGGCCCGCACGTCCGGGTCGGCGAAGGTCTCCTCGTTCATGGTGTGGCACCACGGGCACCACCAGGATTGCAGGCTGAGCAGGACGAACTTGTTCTCGGCGCGGGCCCGCTCGAACACCTTGTCGCTCCAGGCCTCCCAGGCCGGGCCTTCGGCCGCCGAAGCCGCCGGCACGCCGGCCAGCACGATCAGGAGAGCGAGGAGCATGCGCCGCATTGGTGCTTCCTTTCCGCCGCCGCGGCGCACTATAGGTTCGGGTTAAAGTCACAGTCCGTCACGAGGGTGTGAGGCATGAATCAGACCGCCTATGCGGCATTGGAGACGCGGTTCCGCCGCATCGCGGCGATCTCGGGCGCGCTCGGCATCCTCGATTGGGATCAGGCGGTGATGATGCCGCCGGGCGGCGCCGCCGCGCGGGCGGAGCAGATCGCGACCCTGGGCGTGCTGCGCCATGAGCTCCTGACCGCGGCTGAGATCGGCGACCTCGCCGAAGCGGCGGCAGCCGAGCCGCTCGACGACTGGCAGAGCGCCAATCTGCGCGAGATGCGCCGCGCCCGCGCCCATGCCATGGCGCTGCCGCCCGACCTGGTGGAGCGCCGGGCCCATTGCGCCTCCTCCTGCGAGATCGTCTGGCGCGAGGCGCGCGCGAAGAGCGATTTCAAGCTGCTGGCGCCGAAGCTCGCCGAGCTGCTCGACCTGACCCGCGAAGCGGCGGCGGCGAAGAGCGCGGCGCTCGGCCTCGGCCCCTATGACGCATTGCTCGACGAGTTCGAGCCGGAAGCGCGCGAGGCGCAGATCGCGCCGGTCTTCGAGGATCTGGCGGGCTTCCTGCCCGGTTTCATCGGCGAGGCGCTGGAAAAGCAGACCGCCCGCCCGGCACCGCTGCCGCTCCCCGGCCCGTTCCCGGTGGAGTCGCAGCGCGCGCTCGGCCTGGAGATGATGCAGGCGCTCGGCTTCGCCTTCGATCGCGGCCGCCTCGATGTCAGCCTGCATCCCTTCACCGGCGGCGGGCCGCAGGACGTGCGCATCACCACGCGCTACGCGGAGGAGGATTTCTTCCGCGCCCTGATGGGCGTGCTGCACGAGACCGGCCACGCGCTCTACGAGCTCGGCCTGCCGGCGGCCTGGACCAGCCAGCCGGTCGGCCAGGCGCGCGGCATGGTGCTGCACGAATCGCAGTCGCTGCTGGTCGAGATGCAGGTCTGCCGCAGCGATCCGTTCCTGCGCTTCGCCGCCCCGCTGATCGCGAAGAGCTTCGGCCGTGACGGCGAGGCCTTCGCGGCGCCGAACCTCGCGAGCCATGCGCGCCGCGTGTCGCGCGGCCTGATCCGCGTCGACGCCGACGAGGCGACCTATCCGCTGCACATCATCCTGCGCTTCCGGCTCGAGCGCGCGCTGCTCGACCGCGCCCTCGGCGTGGACGAATTGCCGGTCGCCTGGAACGACATGATGCGCGAGCTGGTCGGCGCGGTGCCACCGAACGATGCGCTGGGCTGTCTGCAGGATATCCACTGGCCCTCCGGCGCCTTCGGCTACTTCCCGACCTACACGCTCGGTGCATTGTCCGCTGCGCAGCTCTATGCCGCCGCCCGCGCCGCCGACAGTGGTATCGAGCCGGCGATCGAACGCGGCGAGTTCGCGCCGTTGCTCGCCTGGCTGCGCGCCAACGTGCACGGTCATGGATCGCGCCTCACTACGGATGAAGTGCTGCGCCATGCCACCGGCGCGCCGCTCAGCACCACCGCGTTCAAGCGTCACCTGCAGCAGCGCTATCTCAGTTAGTCAGAAAGAGGGCGGGGGCTATGTAGCTGATGCGCTGGTTTGCTCTGGTGGCCCTCGCTGCAATTGCGCACGGTTGTGGCGGCTCGCAAGGTAATAGCAGTCCAAGCGCTGCGACACCTGTCCGCGCGGTATGTCCCGCTGAACTGAACGTCTTCTATTTTGCGCCCGGCACCTTCGATGCTGACCGCCCCGATTTGGACGAGTTCGAGCGTAAGTGGTTCTCGGAGCACCTCAGGGCAATGGAGGCCCCGACTCTGTCTTGCGGGAGGGATGATGTTGCGTTGGAGACTTACCGATTTTTGTGGCTGCGGACCTTTCACCATCCGATTTCTGTTCATGTCCGTCGCACTGCATCGGGCGTGACCGTTGATGCCGTCGAGCTGTCGGGCGCAGGCGGCTATGAACCAGGGTCCATCTCGAAACGCGGTTCTGGGCTGTTGAGTTTGACCGACTGGCAAAAGCTCGATGCGGCGTTGGCCGTAAGCGCCTTCTGGACGCAGCCGACGAATGACTCTCGGGGCGTATTTGATGGCGCCCAATGGATCGTAGAAGGTCGGCGCGGCCACGAGTATCACGTCGTGAATAGATGGAGTCCGGAGGCTGGTCCCTACAGGGACCTGGGCCTGCTGTTTCTTCAACTGGCGGGGTACGTCGCGAGCGACCTGGAGATCTATTGAAGGGCTCGTTGACACGTGGACAACGCATGACCACCGTCGAATTCGTCGCCGTCGAGGAAGACTGGCCCGGTCCGAAATGGCAGGCCCGGTTTGGGCGCTGCGCGGCGCCCTATCTCGGCTGGATCGCCCGGGAGAAGCCGGAGCGGCGGCCGTCGCTGCAGGAATGCCGCGAGGCGATCGAACGCCATATGCCGGAGCTCGCACCCCTCTACGACCGGCTCTGCGAGCTGGTCGGGCCGGACGCGACGGCGCGGCGGCTGCTCAGCATGTGGTGCCCGCCGCCGCTGTTCGGCGGCTGCAGCGTGGTGGTGGCGCCGAGCGGCGAGCCCGCGCTGGTCCGCAACTACGATTTCACCCCGGACTTCTTCGAAGGCACCTTGCTGAAGAGCCGATGGCTGGGGCGGCAGGGCGCCGTGATCGCCATGTCGGAAGGCTTCTTCGGCGTGCTCGACGGCATGAACGAGGCCGGCCTAGCGCTCGCGCTCACCTTTGGCGGCCGGCCGGCGCTCGGCCATGGGTTCAGCATTCCGCTGACCCTCCGCTATGTGCTGGAAACCTGCGCCGACGTGCCCGCGGCGGTCGAAACGCTGCGCCGCCTTCCCTGTGCCATGGTGCAGAACGTGCTGCTGCTCGATCGCGCCGGCCGCCACAGCACCGCCTGGCTCAGCCCCGACCGGCCGCCGGAATTCGTCGGCCTCGGCTTCACCACCAATCACCAGCGCACGGTCGAATGGTTGGAATCGGCACGGTTCAGCCGCACCGTCGAGCGCGCGACGCGGCTCGCCGAGCTCTGCAAGCTGCCCGGCATGACAGCCGACGGGCTGCGCGAGGCGCTGCAGCAACCGCCATTCTATCGCACCGATTTCGCCGCCGCGCTCGGCTCGCTTTATACCTCTGTCTATCGCCCGGCCTCCGGCATGGTCGAGCTGCATTGGCCGGGCGAGGCGCCCTGGCGGCATTCCTTCGGCGCATTCCAGGATGGCAGCCGCGTGGTTGACCTGGGGCGAGGGGCGCCGTAAGAGCCTGCCCCCGTCCGGAGCGCGTCATGCCCGAATCCGTACACCTGATCCGCCACGGCCAGTCGACCTTCAACCTGGTCTATGCCGAGACGGGCGAGGACCCTATCCATATCGATGCGCGCCTGACGCCGCTCGGCCACGAGCAGGTCAAGCTGCTCAGGCAGGTCGTCCGGCGCAACGAATACGACCTGATCGTCACCTCGCCGCTCACCCGCGCGATCCAGACCACGCTCGGCCTGTTCGGTGGCCTCGCGACGCCGTTCCTGGTCGAGGCCGGGCACCGCGAATGGCTGGAGGCGAGCTGCGATATGGGGCGGCCGAAAAGCGCGCTGATCCCCGAATTTCCGACCTTCGCGTTCGACCACCTGCCGGAGGTGTGGTGGCACGACGAGGGAACCCGCGACGCCAACGGCATCTGCCAGGAGCCCTTCGAGACCTTTCTCGGCCGCGTGGAGACCTTCCGCGACTGGCTGCGCCGCCGGCCGGAGGATCGCATCTGCGTCGTTGGCCACGCCACCTTCTTCAAGCACCTGGCCGGGCATCTGATGAAGAACTGCGAGATGCTGCCCTGGCGGCCGTGAGCTTCGCGGCCGTTGGCGGTAGAATGACCTACCGGATCCCGAATCGGTGATTTTCGTGATGCAATCGGCGCCTGCGCTTCGCACGGCCGACAACCGGACCGCCATCCGGCGGCTGCCGGAGACACTGGTCAACCGTATCGCCGCCGGCGAGGTGGTGGAGCGGCCCGCGGCGGCGCTGAAGGAGCTGGTCGAGAACGCCATCGACGCCGGCGCGCGCCGCATCGATGCGGTGCTGCGCGAGGGCGGCCGCAGCCTGATCGCGGTGAGCGATGACGGCGCCGGTATGGGGCCGGAGGATCTGCGCCTCGCGGTCGAGCGCCACGCGACCTCCAAGCTCGCCGGGGACGACCTGGTCGATATCCGCTTCCTCGGATTCCGCGGCGAGGCGCTGCCGTCCATCGGCGCGGTGTCGCGCCTTTCCATCGTCAGCCGGCCGCATGGTGCTGACAGCGCGCAGCGTATCGCGGTCGAGGCGGGCGAGGTCGGTCCGGTCGAGCCGGCGGGCGCGCCGCTGGGCACGCGGGTCGAGGTGCGCGATCTCTTCTACGCCACGCCGGCGCGGCTCAAATTCCTGAAGAACGAGCGGGTCGAGTTCGGCCATGCGCTCGACGTCATGAAGCGCCTCGCCATGGCGCATCCCGGCATCGCCTTCTCGCTCAGCGACGGGGAGCGCGTGGCGCTCCGCCTCGCCGCCGCGAACGGCGATCTGTTCGCGAGCCGGCTCGACCGGCTCGCCGCCATCCTCGGCCGCGACTTCGCCGAGAACGCGCTGGCTGTCGATGCCGAGCGCGAAGCCTTGCGCCTCACCGGCCATATCGGCGTGCCGACTTACAACCGCGGCACCGCGCAGGCGCAGTTCCTGTTCGTCAACGGCCGCGCGGTGCGCGATCGCCAGCTGATCGGCGCGGTGCGTGCCGCCTATGCCGATGTGCTGGCGCATGACCGCTACCCGGTGGTCGCGCTGTTTCTCGACCTGCCGCCGGATCTGGTCGACGTCAACGTGCACCCGGCCAAGGCCGAAGTGCGGTTTCGCGATGCCGGCCTGGTGCGCGGCCTGATCGTCGGCGGGCTGAAGCAGGTGCTGGCCGCGGCCGGGCATCGCACGGCGACCACAATCTCGACCGCCGCGCTCGGCGCCTTCCGGGCCGAGGGACTGCAAGCGCCGCCTTCGGCATGGAACCGCGGCTTCGACTTCGCGCCGACCCGGCCCTCGCCGGTGCTGATGGAGCGTGCCGCCGAGTGGCAGGCGCCGCCCCCGCCGGACACAACGCCGCCGGCCGAGCTGCCGCCGCTCGGCCTCGCCCGCGCCCAGATCCATGCGACCTACATCCTGTCGGAAACCGCCGACGGCCTGATCCTGGTCGACCAGCACGCCGCGCATGAGCGGCTGGTGATGGAGCGCATGAAGGCGGCGCTGGCCGGGCAGGGGGTGCCGTCGCAAGCGCTGCTGCTGCCCGAAGTGGTGGAGCTGGCCGAGGACGAGGTGACCCGTCTCGACCAGCGCCGCGACGAGCTTGCCGGCCTCGGCCTGGTGCTGGAGGCTTTCGGCCCCGGCGCGGTGGTGGTGCGCGAGACGCCGGCCCCGCTCGGCCATGCCGATGTGAAGGCGCTGGTGCGCGACCTCGCCGACAGTCTCGCCGAGATCGACCAGGCGCTGGCCCTGACCGACCGGCTCGACCATGTCTGCGCCACCATGGCCTGCCATGGCTCGGTCCGGGCCGGGCGCAAGCTCTCGGTCGAGGAGATGAACGCGCTGCTCCGCGAGATGGAGGTCACGCCGCGCTCCGGCCAGTGCAATCACGGCCGGCCGACCTGGGTCAAGCTCGGCCGCGGCGACATCGAGCGCCTGTTCGGCCGGCGATAGGCCGGCTCTATCGACATCATCGCGCTTCGGCATTGGCCGGCGCCCCAGTCGCCGGTCAGGCTGCGGGCCATGCAGATAGCGCCCTGGCGCGACAATCTGGCCTCTTTCCTGCTCGGCCCGGCGCCGGCGCGGGCGCTGCCGGCGCGCGTGCTCGACCAGATCGCCCACCAGCAGCGGCGCGGCGAGATCCTGATCGGCTGGATGCAGGCGGTCGTGCTGGCGGTGTTCGCCGCGCTCTACCACGTCTCGCCGGAGCCGCTGCTGGTCGACGTGCCATTCGATCCGGTGCCCTGGGCGCTCGGCCTCTACGCCGCCTTCACCGCCATCCGCCTCATCGCCGCGCATCGCGACCGCCTGCCGTTCTGGTTCGTCGCGCTGTCGGTGCTCGCCGATGTGGCGCTGTTGATGGTGACGATATGGAGCTTCCACCTGCAATATGCCTCGGTGCCGTCCTTCTATCTGAAGGCGCCGGCGCTGCTCTACGTCTTCATCTTCATCGCGCTGCGGGCGCTCTGCTACGACCCGCGCCCCGTCGTGCTGGCGGGGATTGCCGGCGCGGCCGGCTGGCTCGTCCTGCTCGGCTATGCGCTGGCCAAGGCGACGCCCGACGTAATCACCGCCGACTATTTCGAGTACATGACGTCCTACAAGATCCTGCCGGGGGCGGAGATCGACAAGGTGATGTCGATCCTGATCGTCACCGGCCTGATCACGCTTGCCATGCTGCGCTCGCGCCGCCTGCTGGCCCGCGCAGTGGCTGATTCCACCGCGGCGATGGAGCTGTCGCGCTTCTTCGCGCCGGAAGTGGCGCGCGAGATCGCCGGCGCCGCGATGGCGATCCGTCCGGGCGACGGCGTGGAGCGCGAGGCGGCGGCGATGTTCGTCGACCTGCGCGGCTTCACCCGGCTCGCCGGCACCATGGCGCCGAAGGCACTGGTCGAGCTGCTGGGCGAGTACCAGCGCCGCGTCATCGCCATCGTCCAGGCACATCGCGGCACCATCAACACCTTCCTCGGCGACGGCATCATGATCACCTTCGGCGCGACGCGGCCGAGCACAGCCTATGCCGCCGACGCGCTGCGCTGCGCCGCGGCGCTGATCGACGATCTCGGCGCCTGGTCGGCGGCGCGCCGCGACCAGGGCTTCGCGGCGCCCGGCATCGGCATCGGCGTCGCGCATGGGCCGATGATCTGCGGCGCGATCGGCGACGAGAGCCGGCTCGAATACGCGACCATCGGCGACGCGGTGAACCGCGCCGCCAAGCTGCAGAACCAGACCAAGGCGGAAGGCGTCGTGGCGCTGACCACGGCGGCGACGCGCGACCTTGCCGCAGCTCAAGGCTACGATGGCGGCAGGGCAGGGGAAACGCGGCCGGCACGCACCGTGGCCGGCGTCGCCGAGCCCGTCGACCTGGTGGTGATCCGATGAGCGAGCTTGAGATCTGTCCTGTCACGCCGGGGGATGCCGAGGTTCTGATTTCGTTGGCGCGCGACTTCCATCGCGAGGACGGCCATCCGCTCGACCCGGCGGTCGAGCCTGGCATCCGCAAGCTCGCCGCCGGCGATCCGGTGGCGCCGACCTGGATCATCCGTCAAGGCGGCGCCGTCATCGGCTATGTCGCCCTGTCGCTCGGCCATACCATCCTGGCCGGCGGTCCGGACGGCTTCATCGACGACCTCTACCTCGTGCCGGCCGCACGCGGCCGCGGTATCGGCCGCCGCGTGCTCGCCTTCGTGGAGGCCGAGGCACGGGCGCGCGGCTACCGCGCCTTGCACCTGGAGGTGGAGATCGCCAATACCCGCGCCCAGCGTATCTACGCGGCTGCCGGCTACGAGGCGAGCCCGCGCAAGCTGATGACGAAACAGCTCTGATCTCCGCTACACTGGCACGCCATCCTCGGGAGACGCCTGTGCAGCCGAATATCCGAAAGGTCGTGACGGTTCGCGACATTGTGTTGTCGGAAATGGGGGTCGAGCTTCGCTCTCCGATTGTCCGAGCCGTCGGCATGGCGGTGATCGCCAATCCATTTGCCGGCCAGCTGGTGGATGATCTGCGGCCGTTGTTCGAAGCGGGAGCGCGCGTCGGCAAGCTTGTGATGGAGAATCTGGTCGAGGTACTGGGCAGTCCTGCCGTCGCATACGGCAAGGGCGCTATCGTGGGCGTCGCTGGCGAGATGGAGCATGGCGGTGCCTGCATCCACCCGATGCTGGGAAAGCCGATGCGCGCGGCGGTGGGCGGCGGCAAGTCGGTGATTCCGTCCAACGTGAAGGTGGCTGCGATGGGCGCGAGCCTCGACCTGCCGCTCGGCCACAAGGATGATCCCTGGTCGTTCGACCACTTCGATACGATCACCGTCGCGGTGGCAGATGCGCCCCGGCCGGATGAGATCGTGGTGGTGATGGCGATTGCCGATGGCGGCAGGCCTCTGCCCCGAGCCGGCAGCGCGCCGGCGCGCTGAGTTCTGCGAGACGGAGAGTGGATATGCGTTGGACGGTGAAGGAGCTGCAGGCGGCGCTGGTCGCGGGCGAGACGACCAGCGAGAAGCTGGTGACGGAGGCGTTCGAGCGGATCGCCGATCCGAAGCTCGAAGGCACCAAGGTGTTCACGCGGCTCCACAAGGAGGCAGCGCTCGACGCGGCGCGGCTTTCCGACCGGCAGCGCGCCCGCGGCCATGTGCCTTCGCCGCTCGCCGGCTTGCCGATATCGATCAAGGACCTGCTCGACATTGCCGGCGAGCCGACGCCGGCCGGCTCCGTCGTGCTGGCGGATGCGCCGGCGGCGCGGCAGGACGCGCCGGTCGTGGCCCGGCTCCGCGCCGCCGGCGCGATCATCGTCGGCCGCACCAACATGACGGAATTCGCCTATTCCGGCATCGGTTACAACCCGCATTACGGCACGCCCGGCAGCCCGCCGGACCGCTCGCGCGTGCCCGGCGGCTCGTCCTCCGGCGCCGGCGTCTCGGTCGGCGACCGCATGGCGGTGATCGGCATCGGCACCGATACCGGCGGCTCGACCCGCATCCCGGCGGCCTTCTGTGGCACGGTCGGCTACAAGCCGACGGCGAAGCGCGTGCCACTCGATGGCTGCGTGCCGCTTTCCTTCTCGCTCGATTCGATCGGTCCCTTGGGTCCCTCGGTCGCCTGCTGCGCCGTTGCCGATGCGGTGATCGCGGGCGAGACGCCCATCGCGCCGTCGCCGCTGCCGGTCGCCGGGTTGCGGCTTGCCGTCGCGACCGGCATCCCGCTCGAGCAGATGGACCCGGCCGTTGCGCGCGCCTTCGACGATGCGATCAAGCGGCTGGCCGCGGCCGGCGCCCGCATCACGGAGCAGCCCTTCGCCTTGTTCCGCCGCTTCGCCGAGGCCTCGTCCGCCGGCGGCTTCGCCGCGGCCGAATCCTTCGCCTGGCACCGCCAGTTGCTGGCGCGGGCCGGCAATCGCTATGACCCGCGCGTTCGCGTCCGCATCGAGCGCGGGGCGGCGATGGCCGCTGCCGACTATGTCGACCTGCTGGACTTCCGGCGCAAGGTGATCGCCGAGGCGGCGGAGGAGACGGCGCCGTTCGACGCGGTGCTGCTGCCGACGGTGCCGATCCTGGCGCCGAAGATCGCGGCGATGGCGAGCGACGAGGAATTCGCCCGCTGCAACCTGCTCACCTTGCGCAACACCGCGCCGGTCAACTTCATCGACCGCTGCGCCATCAGCCTGCCGATCCAACCGTCGGGCGAAGCCGGGATCGGCCTGATGCTGATCGGCGAGCACGGGGCCGACAGGCGGTTGTTCGCGGTGGCGGCCGGCGTCGAGGCCGCGCTGGCTTAGGCCAGCACGCGCGTCAGCCCCTCCTGCACCGCCGAGACGACGAGCTCGCCGTCGGCGGTGAAGAAGCTGCCGCGACAGAGCGCGCGGCCTTCATGCAGCACCGGACTGGTCTGCGCGAACAGCAGCCATTCGTCGGCGCGGAACGGCTTGTGGAACCACATCGCGTGGTCGAGGCTCGCCTCCTCCACGCGCGGATCGAGCCAGCTCCGCCCATGCGGCTGGAAGGCGATGTCGAGCAATGTCATGTCGGAAGCGAAGGCGAGCACGGCGCGGTGCAGCGCCGGATCGTCCGGCAGCCTGTCGATGGCGCGCAGCCAGGTATTCGCGGCTGGCGCCGCGGGCGGTGGATCGAACAACGGCACCGGATCGATGGTGCGGTAATCGATGGCCCGCGGTGCCAGCAGCCACGGGCGATCGTCGACCGGCAGCCGGTCGGTGAATTCGCGGCGCCAGTCGATCTCGTTCTTGTGCGCTTCCGGCGGCGCCACCTTCGGCATGACTTCCGTCTGGTGTCCCGGCGCGGGCTTGTGGTCGCTGGTAAACGAGGCCGTGAGCAGGAAGATCTCGCGGCCGTTCTGCCAGGCACTCACCTGGCGCTGGGCGAAGCGCTTGCCGTCGCGGAGCCGCCGCACCCGGTATTCGAGGGGTGCCGCCGGATCGCCCGGTAGGAGGAAGTTGCAATGCAGCGAGTGGCAGTCGCGGCCGTCGGCGGTGCGGCTTGCAGCGACCAGGCCTTGCGCGATCAGCTCGCCGCCGAACATGCGCTTGCGGGTCGCCTCGACACTGCGCCCCTCGAAACGATCGTCACCGAGGGGCGCGAGGTCGAGCGCCCGCAGGAGGGCCTGCAGGGGATCGGACATGTAGGTACTACCTGTGTTCAGCGGCCGGTGAAGCGGGCCTTCCGCTTCTCGACGAAATGGGCGACGCCTTCCTTGAAGTCCTCTGACACGAAGCTGCCTTTCATCTCGTGATTGGCGACGGCGATCGATTCGCCGAGCGACTGGAACGGCACATTCCAGAGCTGCTGCTTCATCACCGCCATCGAGCGCGGCGAGACGTCCTCGGCCAGCTCCTTCGCATAGGCCCGCACATCGTCCATCAGCCTGGGCAGCGGCGACACGCGGTTGACCAGGCCGATGCGCAGCGCCTCGGCGGAATCGACCTTGCGGGCGGAGAGCATCAGATCGAGCGCAACCGAATGGCCGACCAGCTTGGGCAGCAGCCAGCTGATGCCGTGCTCGGCGATCAGGCCGCGGCGCGAGAAGGCGGTAGTGAAGACAGCGGCGTCGGCGGCGAAGCGCATGTCGCAATAGAGCGCCATGATGAGGCCCAGCCCGGCGGCAGGCCCATTCACCGCGGCGATGATCGGTTTCGCGATCGACGGGAAGTAGGAATAGCGCATCTGGAAGTCCGGCCTGGCCGCGGTGTCGTAGGGCCGCACATTGTTGGCGTTCGGCCGCGCGTCGGCGCCCTTCTCGGTGATGCCGCTCAAGACGTTCATGTCGGCCCCGGCGCAGAAGCCGCGGCCGGCACCGGTCAGGATGATGACTCTGACCTTGTCGTCCTTGGCCGCGGCTTCCATGGCATCGCGCACCTCGTTCTCCATCACGCCGGTCCAGGCGTTCAGTTTGTCCGGCCGGTTCAGGGTGACGGTGGCGATACGATCCTCAACATTGTACGCAACTTCTTGATACGCCATTGGCTTTCCTCCCTTGCAAGAGTGCCGATATCATAGCGCCGCGCCGGATGGAATCAGGGAGGGGGAGCCGTGACCCAAGCCGAGTTCGCCGCGCTGCTCACGCGCCTGACCGCCGCCGCGGAGGCCGGTGACGGCGAGACGTTCGCCGCCTGCTTTACGCCCGACGGCGTCTATCACGATTATATCTACGGCGACCACAAGGGCCGGGCGGAAATCGCCCATATGCTCAAGTACATGTTCCATCGCGACGCGACGGACTATCGCTGGCGTTTCTTCGATCCGGTCTGCAATGGCGATACTGGCTACGCCTGGTCGCTCTCGTCCTTCACCTCCACGGTGCCGGAATTCCAGGGCAAGCCGGTGCTGATCGACGGCATGAGCCGGTTCCGCCTGCAACACGGTTTGATTGCGGATTACGCCGAATCGGTCAACGGTGGCGTCGCCATGGTGCAGCTCGGCGTGGCGCCGGCGCGAATGGAGAAGGTACTGCGCAAGTGGTCTGGCTTGCTGCACGAACGGCCGGGTTCGCGCGACTTCCTCGCGAAGAAGATCGGGGCCTGACGGATGGGCGTGCGTCATGCCAATGGTGAGCGCGGCCTGACCGGCGAGGAGCTCGCCCAGCGCGTCGCGCAGGCGACGACGGGTCTCGCCTCGCTCGGCGTGCAGGCCGGCGACGGCGTCGCGCTGATGCTCAGGAACGACATCGCCTTCTTCGAAGCCGCCATGGCGGCCGGCCAGCTCGGCGCCTATGCGGCGCCGATCAACTGGCACTACAAGGGCGACGAAGCCGGCTACATCGTGCGCGACTGCCAGGCCAAGGCGCTGGTCGTGCATGCCGATCTGCTGCCGCAGATCGTCGGCGACGTGCCGTTCGAGCTGCCGGTGCTGGTGGTGGAGACGCCGTTCGGCGTGCGTGCCGCCTATGGCATCGACGCGGCGTCGGCGCGCGTGCCGCCGGAGCGCATCGACTGGGACGAATGGGTCGACAGCCAGGCAGCATGGCGCGAGCCCCCGAAGGTTGCGCCGCAGAGCCAGATCTACACCTCGGGCACCACGGGGCGGCCGAAGGGTGTCCGGCGAGAGCCGATGACGCCGGGGCAGCAGGCGGCGAACCTCGCGGCCTACCGGACCGTGTTCGGCATCGAGCCGTCGATGCGCACGGTGGTGACCGGCCCGCTCTATCACTCGGCGCCGAACGGCTATGCCCTCACCGCGGCGCGCTCGGGCGGCGACGTCATCCTGCAGCCGCGCTTCGATGCCGAAGAGCTGCTGCGCCTGATCGAGCAGGAGCAGGTCACCCATCTCCACATGGTGCCGACCATGTTCGTGCGCCTGCTCAAGCTGCCGGAGGAGGTGAGGGCGCGCCACGACATCGCCTCGCTCCGACATGTCGTGCATGCCGCGGCGCCCTGTCCGGTCGAGGTGAAGCGGGCGATGATCGACTGGTGGGGGCCGGTGATCCACGAGTACTACGGCGCGACCGAGACCGGCGCGGTGGTGTTCTGCGACAGCGCGGAATGGCTGGCCCATCCCGGCACGGTCGGCCGGCCCCTCGAAGGCGCGACCGTGCGGGTCTATGGCGAGCAGGGCGAGCTGCTGCCGCCCGGCGAGATCGGCGAGCTCTACATGCGCGCCGACCACGTGGCCGACTTCACCTATCACGGCCGGGACGAGGCGCGGGCCGAGATCGAGCGCGACGGGCTCGTGACCGTGGGCGATGTCGGCTATTTCGACCGGGACGGCTATCTACACCTCTGCGATCGCAAGAAGGACATGGTGATCTCGGGCGGGGTGAACATCTACCCGGCCGAGATCGAGGCCGTGCTGGTCACCATGCCCGGCGTCAGGGACTGCGCCGTGTTCGGCGTGCCGGACGGCGAGATGGGCGAGAACGTCGCCGCGGTCGTGGAGCCGCAGGGCGGCGCCGATCTCTCCGCCGACGAGGTGCGCCGCTTCCTGCGCGACCGCATCGCGCATTACAAGGTGCCGAAGCTGATCGAGTTCCAGACCGACCTGCCGCGCGAGGATTCCGGCAAGATCTTCAAGCGCCGGATCCGCGAGCGGTATTGGGAAAGCGCGGGGCGACGCATCTGACCGCGCGGCTCCTTCCCGTCCTCGGCACCGTTCAGGCGGCGCTGTTCCTGTATTTCCTGGTGGCCGGGCACTACCCGCTGCCGGCCTTCGGCCTGCTCGACATGGTCGACCGCGCGCTCGACCTGCCGGCCCGCGCCTGGCTGCTCGACATGCGCGGCGCCGGCCCGGACCTCGCGGTCAAGCTGCTGGTGCTGGTCGACCTGCGCTGGTTCGGCGGCTCGACGGCGCTGCACAGCGTCATGGCGGTGCTGGCCTCCATCGTCGCCTTCATCGGCCTTGCCGCCGCGATCGACCGCACCGCGCACCCCTATCGGGAGATCACCGCCGGCGCGACCGGCATGCTGGCGCTGGTCTGGTTCCGGGCGGCGACGCTCGAGCCCTATGTCATCGCGCCGGGCGCCGATCACTTGATCCTGACGGCGGGCGCGGTCGGTTGCATCGGCCTCGCCGCCTCGATCGGCCATCGCGAGGCCTATGTGCTGCGGACGCTGTTCGCCGCGCTGTTCGGCCTCGGTGCGGCGGCGACCCTGGCGCCCGGGCTGCTGGTCCTGCCGCTCGCCGCGCTGGTGCTGTGGCGGCGCTGCGACGCGGAGTGGCCGGCCATGCTGCTGGCGGTGCTCGGCCTGCTCGCCATCGCCGCCTATTTCATCCTGTCGCCGCCGCGCGGGCCGTTCACCGCCGACCCGCTCGCGGTGCTCCGCTTCGTCGCCTGGATGTTCGGCTCGCCCTGGATCAAGGTGCTGCCGCTGCCGGGCGAGGTGGCGGGCTGGTGGACCATCGCGCTCTGCGCCGCCGTCGCCGGCTTCGGCCTGTGCGCCCGGCATGTCGACGGCTCCGGCGCCTTCTCCGGCGCGCTGGCCGCGCTGGCGCTGCTGACCGCGCTGCTGATCGCCATCACCTGGGCGCCGCTCGGCCTGGAGGCGGCGACCTCCGGCCGGTTCGGCCTGGTGACGACGCTCGCCTATGCCAGCCTGATCGTCGCCGCGGTACGGCAAGTGCGGCTCCGGCGCACCAACATCGCCGGCGTCACCGGCATCGCGGCAGTGGCGATCGGCGTGATCCTGCTCGCCGAGCAGGTGGTGATCGGCCAGCGCTATGCCGCGCGCGCGGCGATCGCGTCCGGCATCCGCGCCGAGCTGGAGGAAGGCAGATTCGAGCCCGAGCGGCTCAGCCTCATCCATGCCGACGGCGCGCGCGCCGCCGAGATCCTGCACCGGCTCGCCGATGCAGGTCTCTACGGCCTCAGGGCGGAGTGATCAGGGCCGAGTAGGTCAGGCGGCCTTCGACGCCGCCGCCCAGCCCTTCTTCTGATCGACCAGCCGCTGCAGTAGCGGCGCCGGCTTCCAGCGCGAGCCGTGCTCCTGCTCGTATTTGCGGATCATCGCCAGCACCTTGTCGAGGCCCATCTGCTCGGCCCAGAACATCGGCCCGCCGCGATAGGACGGGAAGCCGTAGCCGTAGACATAGGTGACGTCGATGTCGGAGGAGCGGATGGCGATGCCCTCGTCCAGGATCTGGGCGCCGACATTCACCAGCGGCAGCATGCAGCGATAGAGGATTTCCTCGTCGTCGATCTTGCGCCGGGTGATGCCGAACTCGGCCGAGGTGTCCTCGACCAGCTTCTGCACCACCGGATCGGGCGTCGCGTTGCGGCCTTCGTACTTGTAGTAGCCGGCGCCGGTCTTCTGGCCGTAGCGGCCGAGCTCGTAGAGCCGGTCGGCGATGCGGTAATGCTTCTCCGGCGGGCCGCCGCGGCCCTGGCGGACGCGCCAGCCGACATCGATGCCGGCGAGGTCGCCCATGGCGAACGGCCCCATCGGCAGGCCGAAATTGTAGATCACGCGGTCGACATCCCACGGCATCGCGCCTTCGAGCAGCAGCTCGGCCGCCTCGCGGGTATAGCCGTGCAGCATGCGGTTGCCGATGAAGCCGAAGCAATTGCCGGCCAGCACCGGCACCTTGCGGATCTTCTTCCCCAGCTCCATCACCGTGGCGATGGTCTCCTTCGAGCTGTCCTTGCCGCGCACGTTCTCGAGCAGCTTCATCACGTTGGCCGGCGAGAAGAAATGCGTGCCGATCACCGCTTCCGGCCGCTTGGTCGCCGAGGCGATGGCGTCGATGTCCAAGGTCGAGGTGTTCGAAGCGAGGATCGCGCCGGGCTTCATCACCTGGTCGAGCTTGGCGAAGACCTGCTTCTTGATGTCCATGTTCTCGAACACCGCCTCGACGACGATGTCGGCCTGGCCGATCTCGTCATAGCTGGTGGTGCCGGAGATCAAGGACAGCGCCTTGTCGATCGTCGCCTGCGTGGTCGAGCCGCGCGCGACCGAGGTCTCGTAGTTCTTCCTGACCACGCCGAGGCCCTTGTCGAGCGGGGCCTGCTCCAGCTCCAGGATCTTCACCGGGATGCCGACATTGGCGAAGTTCATGGCGATGCCGCCGCCCATGGTGCCGGCGCCGATCACCGCCGCCGACTTGATCTCCTTCGGCTTCACGTCCGAGCCGACATCGGGGATCTTCCCGGCTTCGCGCTCGGCGAAGAAGATGTGGATCTGCGCCATGCGCTGCGGATGGTCGTGCAGCTCCTGGAACAGTGCCCGCTCGCGCTTCATGCCCTCGGCGAAGGGGAGCGTGCAGGCGGCCTCGACCGCGGCCAGGCAGTGCATCGGCGCCAGGAAGCCGCGCACCTTCTTCGACAAGGTCGCGCGGTATTCCGGGAAGAATTTCGGGTCGATGTTGCTGACCTTGTCGGTCAGCTCCGACACCTTGCGTAGCGGCCGCTTCTCCTTGACCACCTTCTCGGCGAAGGCGACGGCGCCGCCGACCAGGTCGCCCACGATCTCGTCCACCACGCCGGCGGCCAGCGCCTGCTTGGCGCCGGCGAAGTTGCCGGTCGTGATCAGGTCGGCCGCCATCTTCGGGCCGACCAGGCGTGGCAGGCGCTGGGTGCCGCCGGCGCCGGGCAGCAGGCCGAGCTTGACCTCAGGGAGGCCCACCTGCGCGCTCGCCACCGCGACGCGCCAATGGCAGGTCAGCGCGACTTCCAGGCCGCCGCCGAGCGCGGTGCCGTGGATCGCGGCGACGATCGGCTTCTTCGAGGCCTCCATCGCATCCAGAACTTCGTGCAGGCCGGGCGGCTGCATCGGCTTGCCGAATTCGCGGATATCCGCGCCGGCGATGAAGGTGCGGCCGCCGCCGACCAGCACGGCGGCATCGGCGCCGGCATCGCTGTTCAGCCTGGCGAAGGCATCCTGCATGCCCTTGCGCACGCCGTGGCTGAGCGCGTTCACCGGCGGGTTGTTGATGGTGATGACCGCGATGCGGCCCTTCAGTTCATAGGCGACGACGTCGGACACGGCGTTCTCCCTCCCGAGGAGCTTCTGAAATTCGTCGCCCGTCTATACCGGAGCGGCCGGCCCGCCGCCACGGGCCAGATGTCCCATCTCACGCTGCTGCCTCGTGCAATTTCCGGTAAGCGGCGGGGGTCAGCCCGAGACGGCGGCGGAAGCTCTTGATCAGCCGCTCCGACCGGCCGAAGCCGGCGAGATGCGCCACCTGCTCGACCGACAGCGCCGGGTTGGCGAGATGCTCACGCGCCGCGTCCAGGCGCAAGGTCTCGACGAAGCGGGCGGGGGTGTCGCCCAGGCCGGATGTGAAGGCGCGGTGGAAGCTGCGCGGGCACATCGCCACCCGGTCGGCCAGCGTCTCGACGCCGAGATCCGTGGCCAGGTTCTCGCGCATCCAGGCGACGAGACGCGACAGCCGCTCGTCCGCCACGCTCTGTGCCTTCAAGGTCGCCGAGAACTGCGACTGGTGGCCCGGCCGGCGCATATAGACGACGAGGCGGCGGGCGATGCGCATCGCGGTGTCGCGGTCGTGGTCGCGCTCGACCAGAGCCAGCGCGAGGTCGATGCCGGTGGTGACGCCGGCCGAGGACCAGACCTTGCCGTCCTCCACATAGATCGCCTCCGGATCGACCTGTAGCGCCGGGTAGGACCGCTGCAGCAGCCGTGCCGCGCGCCAATGGGTGGCGACGCGCCTGCCGTCGGCGAGGCCGGTCGCCGCCAGCAGGAAGGTGCCGGAGCAGACCGTGCAGGCGCGGCTGGCGCGGCCCGCCACCTCGCGGATCCAGTCGATCAGCGCCGGGTCGTTCAGCACCTCGGCCACGCCTTCGTCGCCGCCCGGCAGGATGATCGTGTGCACCGGCTGGCCCTCGATCGCGGCGAGCGGCTCGGTCGCGATCCGCACCCCGGCCGAGGTCCGGATCAGCCCGCCCGCCTTGGAGACGAGGCGGATGTCGTAGCGGCCGGGCTCAAGGTCGTTGGCCGAGGCGAAGACCTGGGCCGGCCCGGTCAGGTCCAGCATCTGCACCCCGTCGAAGGTGAGGAAGACCACGCGGCGCATCTGTTCCTCCATCGTCATGCCGTACGGCGGCGCATCTGTTCCCTCACACCCGTCGTCCCCGGGCTTGTCCCGGGGACCCACGCCCACCCGCCCGCGCCAGCGGCGAGGCGTGGATGCGCGGGACAAGCCCACGCATGACGTGGGGGCGGCGCATCTGTTCCTCCCGTCCGGCGGCTCGGCGGCGCACCGGTTCCGCGGCGCATCTGTTCCGCTTCCCCCGTCGCCCCCGGGACAAGGCGCACATGACGAAGGAGCGGCGCATTTGTTCCTCCGGTCGGTTCCGCCAACTGGCAGAAATCAGCAATAGCTTGTCATTCCTGCCAAGGTGCCGCAAGGGCAGGATGCGGCTGCCTTTCCTGCTGCCCTCGAGGTCCCCCATGAGCGACGCGACCATCCATATCGGCATCCTGCTCTATCCGAACGTCACCCAGCTCGACGCCACCGGCCCGGCCCAGGTGCTCTCGCGCGTGCCCGGCGCCAAGGTGCACATGATCTGGAAGACCAAGGACCCAATCCCGACCGATGCCGGCTTCGCGATCCTGCCGACCACGACGTTTGCCGAGTGCCCGAAGCTCGACGTCATCTGCGTGCCGGGCGGCGCCGGCCAGGCGGCGCTGATGAACGACGAGGAGACGCTCGGCTTTCTGCGCCAGCAGGCGGCGGGTGCGCGCTATGTCACCTCGGTCTGCACCGGCTCGCTGGTGCTGGCCGCGGCCGGCCTGCTCAAGGGCTACAAGGCAGGCTGCCACTGGGCCTGGCGCGAGATGCTGCGGCCGTTCGGCGCCGAGCCGGTGGCCGAGCGCGTGGTGCGCGACCGCAACCGCATCACCGGCGGCGGCGTCACCGCCGGCATCGATTTCGGCTTCGTGGTCGCGGCCGAGCTGGCCGGCGAGGAAGCGGCGAAGATGATCCAGCTCTTCCTCGAATACGACCCGCAGGCGCCGTTCGATTGCGGCTCGCCGGAGAAGGCGGGGGCGGAGCGCGTCGCCAAGGCGCGCGAGATGATGGCGCGGCTTCTGGCCGAGCGGCAGAAGACGACCGAGGCTGCCGCGGCGGCGATGGCGGCGCGGCACTGAGCGCGGCATCGACCAAGCAGGAGTGGACGCTCCGACGAGCCGCAAGAGAACCTCGCTCGCCAACTTTCGGGATCAGATTTTATATTTAACACAATATTGTGTCAAGAGAAAATATGATATCGAGGGGGCGAGGAGAGTGGCGTGGTCCCTTGACGGTAAGCCTGGGCAACCCGCCTCCGCATCCTTGGCCTGCGTTGCGGTAGCCTCCCTCCGTCGGCTACCACACCTCGCCGAACGGCCGGATCTCTACGTTGAACGACCAGGCGCTGCGATCCTGGTGGGCAACGTGGAAGGCCTCATCGGCGATGGAAGCGGGCTTGATGAAGAAGTCGTCCGGCTTGTCCTTGTAGCGCTGGCGCGTCCACGGCATGTCGATCACCCCGTCCATTCCCCCATGAAGACGTGGGTCCGGCGCCGTTGGTCACAGGTCCCCCTCGGTTGCAAATCGTGGTAGATAATCGAAAAGGACGTTGCCTGCCTTGGGGAGCGTCCTAAAGGGGAGGGGCGCCACATGGAAACAGCTGGACAAGGATCGGGAAATAGGCAGCCAACGATTCAGCCACGTGACAGCATAGTTTTATCTGTCGAACGTGACAGCTTTGCCGAATTCATATCAAGTGTACTTGGAAAGCCTCAAACTATCGGCCGCACATTTTCAGGTCAATTCGATTTGAAGAGAGAAGATATTGAAAATTTCTTTTACCTAGTAGATCATCGAGTTCGTGAGCAAAATACAGCATCTATCGTGTCGACCGCGTTCACCATTTCTTATAACAACGGTTCTTCTATAACTTTGAATAGTGTAAAAGAATTCTCGAGTTATAGCGAGACCAAGCCAATAATGGTAATTGGAGTGTCGATATCTTTGGCATACTTGGTAAGTTTCCCGGACAGGAAACATCCCGAAAAGCAGACTATTGACGTGAACTTCTTTGCCGGGCCTGATCGCGGCGATTTTTTTGTCTCAGACGGGGATGGTTTTCCCTTCCCGACAACGATGGGCAGTGGGATAGTCGCTCTGCGAATTGCACACACCGCCCGTAGCTGGGGTGTAGATGTAGAAAATCTTCTCGCTGATCAGATCGGTACCTTGCTAAACTCCGAAAATAAGTTGCGCTCATTTATTAGACGAGGAAGTGGCAAGTTTGCTTTTTTGGCTGCCCTACTATTTGTGGCTATTGCCATCGGCGGGGCGCTGTGGGTGACCGAGGATTTCATTGAACGAAATATGCTCGCTGCTGGAAATTATATTGACGACAGAGAGTTTGATGTACGAGATGCTATTCGGTTTCTAATCGAAAACAGTGCCCGCGGTGGATGGGCAAATTTCCTATTCAAATCAGGAATATTTATCATATTGTCTGTATTCGCTTCTATTGCAATTGCTGCTTGGACTGAGAGCGCAGCCAATAAAAGAAAGCCAAGCTTCATTGTAATGTCCAAATATGGGGAGAAACATAGAGAGGCTGCGCTGGCCCGAGATCGCCGATCGATTTTGTCGCTAATCGCGGCTTGGAATACTGCTATTATTTCAAGTGCAGCCGGAAGCGCATTGTTTGCGTACTTGTTCCAGGGATGGCGGCCCTGAGAGGCAGGCGTCTTTGACGTTCCATGCACGTTCGAGCGGGAGGGCACTCGCGCCGACGATGCGTGAGCACATCCGCCCCGTGCCGAATCGCGTCGCTGCGTCCAGTCCGCAGAATGACATACCTTACCACACCTCGCCGAACGGCCGGATCTCCACATTGAAGGACCAGGCGCTGCGGTCCTGATGGGCGACGTGGAAGGCCTCGTCGGCGATGGAAGCGGGCTTGATGAAGAAGTCGTCCGGCTTGTCCTTGTAGCGCTCGCGCGTCCACGGCACGTCGATCACCGCGTCGATCACGATATAGGCGACGTGGACGCCCTGCGGCCCGAGCTGGCGGGCCAGCGCCTCGGCCAGGATGCGCTGCGCCGCCTTGGTCGGCGCGAACAGGGCGAAGCCGGGCCGGCCGCGCAGGGCCGAGGTGTTGCCGGTGACGACTATCGCGCCCCTTCCCGCCTTCAGCATCGCGGGCGTGAGGCGGCGGGCGAGATGCAGCAGGCTCATCGTGTTGACCTGGAAGTTGCGGTTCAGCGCCTCCGGGTCGATCTCGAGGAAATTGCCGAAGGTGGCGCCGACCGCGTTGTGGACCAGCACGGAGGGTGTGCCGAGCTCACGCTCGACCGCGTCGATCGTCGCGTTGAGCGCCGCCGGATCGGCGACGTCGCAGGCGAAGGCCTTGGCGCTCGGCAGTTCCTGCTCCAAGGCGGCCAGCCGCTCCCGGTTGCGGGCCAGCATGGCGACGCGGTAGCCGCCGGCAGCGAAACGGCGGGTGAGGGCCGAGCCGGTGCCGGGGCCGACCCCGGTGATCAGGGCGACGGGTTGGGTCATGCGCTGTCTCCTTAAGCTGCGGCCTTGAGGGTTTCGGCGAGGAAATCGAGGCGGTCGTTGCCGAAGAACATCTCGTCGCCGGCGAAGAAGGTCGGCGCGCCGAACACGCCGCGCTCGGCCGCGTCCTGCGTCGCCTTATCGAGGCGGGAGGCGAGGTCGCCCTCGCCGAGCTGCGCGACGAAGCGCGCACCGTCGAAGCCGGCCTCATCCAGCAACGCCGCATAGGCGGCACGGTTGGTGAAGTCGGTCTGCCTGACCCACATGCCGGCGAAGACGGCGTCGACATAGGTCCGCGCTTTGCCCTGGTCGGCGGCGAGCAGGGCGCCGCGGGCGAGTTCGGCCCAGTCGATCTTCGCGGTCTGCGGGTTGCGCACCACCGGCACGCCGTAGCGGCGCGACCAGCGGGCGAGATCATTGCCGGAGTAACGGCCCTTGGCCTTGCACTCGATCGTGGTCGGCCGGTTTCCGACCATCTGCATCAGCTCCAGGATGCGGAACGGGCGATAGGCGATGGTCGCGCCGGCCTTGGCCGCGATGGCCGGGAGCTGGCTGTTGGCGAGGTAGCTATAGGGACTGACGAAGGAGAAATAGAAATCGATCGTGCGGGCCATGCGGCGCTCCGATTTTTCATGATGATCGTCACGATTGAATTTATGATATCCATCATGAATAGAGTCAAGCGCACTTCGGGGCTTGAGCGATGAAGGTTTCCAAGGACGTGGCGGCGCAGCACCGCGCGGCGCTGCTGGAGGCGGCAGGGCGGCTGTTCCGCGACAAGGGTTTCGCCGGCGCGGGCGTGGCCGAAATCACGCGCGAGGCCGGCCTGACGCACGGTGCCTTCTACACGCATTTCGCCTCCAAGGAGGCGCTCTGCGCCGAAGTGCTGGCGACGACTTTGGCGCGCGCGGCGGAGGCCTTCGACCGGGTCGGCGATGCCGGCACCTATATCGACCGCTATCTCAGCCGCCGGCATGTGCAGGACCGCGCGACCGGCTGCCCGGTCGCCGCGCTCGGTGGCGAACTCGCGCGGGAAGACCGGGCGATGCAGCGGATCTTCGCGGCCGGCCTTGAGGATTTTCTCGCCCGCTTCGTGCCGAAGCGCGGCGGGCGCGCGGCGCGGAGCCGCGCCATCGCCACCTATGCCGCGATGGTCGGCGGGCTGATCCTCGCCCGCGCGGTCGGCGACGAGAAGACGAGCGACGAGATTCTCGGCGCGGTGAAGGCGGAGCTGCGCGGATAGGCTCCAGACACATCTCTAACGCCACCGATCAGATCACCGCCTCTCCGTCCGCGAAGCGGGGGGAGAGGGAAGGAGAGGTGGGGAGGTTGCGCTCTCCGAAGAGAGCGCGGCGCGGGCGGCGCGGCCCTCACCTCACCCGGCGCTTCGCGCCGACCTCTCCCCTCCCTGAAGGGAGCGGAGAGGTGACTTTGATTTCGCCGCGGAGCGTGACACCTTGCGGGCCGCGTTTCTCAAGCGGGAGTAGTGGCCGTGGAGAGGTGGCTGGGAGCGGCGCTCGATTACGTGCCGCAATGGCTGGAATTTCAGATGCGGGCGATGGAGCAGCCGGGCTGCGTGGTCGCCATCGCCGAGCGCGGCCGGATCGTCTTCGAGGCGGCCTATGGCGCCGCCGATCTCGGCAAGGGGATCAAGTTGACGCCGCGGCACCGCTTCCGCGTCGCCTCGCATTCCAAGAGCTTCACCGCCGCCGGCATCATGAAGCTGCGCGAGGCCGGCAGGCTCGGTCTCGACGATGCGGTCGGGCGCCATGTGAAAGGGCTGCATCCGGCGGTCGCCAAGGCGACCTTGTCACAGCTGCTCTCGCATTCCGCCGGCCTCATCCGCGACGGGCATGACAGCGGGCAGTGGGTGGACCGGCGCGGCTTCCTGAACGCCAGGGAGCTGCGCGCCGAGCTGGCCCAGAGGCCGGTGCTCGATGCCAACACAAGGTTCAAGTACTCGAATCACGGCTACGGCCTGATCGGCTTCGTCATCGAGGCGGTGACCGGCGAGGCTTACGCGAAGTGGATCCAGCGTGAGATCGTGGTGCCTTCGGGCCTTACGGAGACGGTGCCGGATTGGCCTGTGTCACGGCGTGTGCCGTTCGCGCGCGGGCATTCCGGCAAGATCCTGCTCGGGCGCCGCGCCGTGATCCCGGGCGAGAATCCGACCAACGCGCTCGCCGCCGCGACCGGCTTCATCTCCACCGCGCACGATCTCGCGAGCTTCTATGCGCAGCTCGATCCTGCGGCGAAGGGCAGCGTCATCTCGGCGGCGAGCCGGCGCGAGATGATCCGCAAGCAGTGGCGCACGCCGCATTCCGAGCTCGAACGCTATTACGGCCTCGGCATCACCCATGGTCGGGTCGGCGACTGGGAATGGTTCGGCCATGGCGGCGGCTTCCAGGGCTATATCACCCGCACCTCGATGTTGCCGGCGCAGGGGCTCTCGATCTCGGTGCTGACCAATGCGGCCGACGGTCTCGCGCATCAATGGGGCGACGGGATCGTCAACATCCTGCGCACCTTCAAGCGCCACGGCGCACCGAGCGCGAAGGTGCGGAGCTGGGCCGGGCGGTGGTGGAGCCTGTGGGGCGCCGCCGATCTGGTGCCGATGGGCGACAAGGTGCTGGTCGCCGGGCCCGGTTTCTTCAACCCGTTCATGGACGCGACCGAGTTGACGGTGACCGGCCGCGACCGCGCCCTCATCACGCTCGCCAATGGCTATGCCAATCACGGCGAGGCGGTGCGTCGCATCCGCAAGGGCGGCAAGGTCGCCGAGATCCAGTTCGCCGGCGGCAGGTCGCTGCCTGAGAAGCAGGTCGCGGCGGAAATGAAGCGGAGATACCGCCTCTAGAGTGCAGGGGGAACTTTGCCCTGGCCGGCCGGTGGCCGCCCGCGTCAAATGCGGGGCGAGTTTCCTGCACCGTCCGATGCTCGGCGTGCGGATGTAATTGGGTAGCGCCGGCCAGTTTCTCCGACCTTAGACCGCTGCAATCGGGGAAGATCGATATTCCCGTTTGTGTAAATCTCACTGACAATTTGGTTTGGTGCATTGCGGTAACCTGTTGCTTCGGCCCGCTAGAAAAATCTGGCGTAATGCTTGCTTGTATGAATTCGTCTGTGTCTGTTTGCGGGGGAGTGGGAGCATGCGGAGACATCTCCGGGATCCGGCGCACAGAGCCCGAGGGGGATTGCGGCGTCGCAGCAGCCGAACTTTGCCGCTGACCTTGGCACTGGTCCTGATGTCGGGCACGGCCGCGAAGGCCGCGTATTGGAATGTGTTCAACGTCGAAGGCGAGAGCGCTCTGTCGGCCGAGTTCGTCACCTATGCGACGCGTCTCGACATGCTGAACGATGAAAACCGGACCGGCACCTTCGTGCCGGACGGCTTCTCGATCGGGCGAAACATCGTGGGCA
>QOZS01000019.1 GCA_003576705.1 Desertibaculum subflavum | reverse complement strand
CCGTGCCGGCAGCGGCGCCCGCGCCGCCGAGCCGCCGCCCGGCATCGCCGCCGCGCGCGCGGCGCTGCAGCACCATTTCGCCGGCGCGCGCTCGGATTTCCGTGACCTTCCGGTCGATATCGCCGGCGTGGATCCGTTCCACGCCAAGGTCTATGCGGCCTTGCGCGAGGTCGGCTGGGGCGAGACGGTCACCTATGGCGAGCTCGCCGCCCGCGCCGGCGCGCCGGGCGAGGCGCAGGAAGTCGGCATCGCCATGGCGCGCAACCGGCTGCCCGTCGTGGTGCCCTGCCACCGCGTGCTCGGCACCGCGCAGAAGCGCGGCGAGGTCAATGCCGGCGGCTTCTCCGCCTATGGCGGCGTCGCCACCAAGGCGAAGCTGCTCGCCCTCGAAGGCGTCGATATCGGCCCGCGCCAGAAGAGCCTGTTCTGACTTGCCGGTTGCGCCGCGCGCGGTGTATCCAGTTTGCGTCGTCAACACCCGGCCGCGGGAGGGATGCGTGAGCAGCTACAATCAGCATCACCCGCGCGGACCCGTTCCGGCCCCGCAGCATCGCGTTGCGGGGCGGGCCGAAAGCCGGGCCTGACAAGCCTCACCCTGTCTCTGGCTCCGCCTGCCTCATCGGCATGACGCCGCGTCGCTGAAGCGACCGGTAAGGACCAGAGAGACGACATGAGCCTGATCCAACTCAAGAGCCTCGGCATCGCCTCGCCCCGGCTTCTGTTCCAGAATCTCGATCTCACCCTGCATGCGGGCGATCGTCTCGGCCTGATCGCCGGAAACGGCGCCGGCAAGACGACCCTGCTGCGCTGCCTGGCCGGCCAGCTGGAGCCCGGCGCCGGCGAGATCGTCCGCCGCCGCGGCCTCCGCCTCGGCTTCGTCGAGCAGGACGTGCCGGACACCTTGCTCAACCTGCCGCTCGCCGAAACGGTGCGTCGCGCGCTCGCGCTGGCCGAGCGCGAGGCCAATGGCTGGAAGGTCGACCTCGCGCTCGACGCCTTCGAGACGCCGGCCGAGATGCGCGACCGGCCGCTGGCGGAGCTCAGCGGCGGCTGGCAGCGCCTCGCGCTGATCGCCCGCGCCGGGATCGCCGAGCCGGACCTGCTGCTGCTCGACGAGCCGACCAACCATCTCGACGGCGATCGGCTCGAGATGCTGGAGAACTGGCTGCGGCACGGCACCGAGGGTACGGCGATGGTGATCGCGAGCCACGACCGCGCCTTCCTCGATGCCTGCACCACGCGCACGCTGTTCCTCCGGCCCGAGCTTTCGCGGCTCTATCCGCTGCCGTTCAGCCGTGCCCGCGCCGCCCTCGCCGAGGACGAGGCGGCCGAAGCGGCGAAGCTCGCCCGCGACGCCAAGGAGGTCGAGCGGCTCCGCCGCAGCGCCGCCCATCACCGCAATGTCGGCATCAACTCGGGCAGCGATCTCTGGCTCAAGAAGTCGAAGCAGCTCGGCGCCCGCGCCGACGCCATCGAGGAAAGCCTCAAGCCCCAGCACCGCGAACGCGCCGGCGAGCTCCGCCTCGACGCCCGCGACAGCCATGCGAAAGTGCTGGCGCGGCTCGACGACATCACCGTGACGGCGCCGGACGGCCGCGCCCTGTTCCGCACCGGCGCGCTCCGCCTCCACCAGGGCGAGCGCGTGGTGGTCGGCGGCGCCAACGGGATCGGCAAGTCGCAGCTGATCCGCCTCTTGCATCGCGCCGCGCAAGGCGAGGCGGTGCCCGGCGTCACCGTCAGTCCGAGCGCCGTCACCGGCTATGTCGACCAGCAGATGGCGCAGCTCCCGGCGGAGGAGACGCCGCTCGGCTTCATCGCCGGCACCTTCCGCCCGGGCGACCAGCGCGCCTTGTCGCTGCTTGCCGGCGCCGGCTTCGACATCGAAACCCAGCGCCGCCGGATCGCGCAGCTTTCACCGGGCCAGAAGGCCAGGCTCGGCCTGCTCGCGCTCCGCCTCGTCGCGCCCAACTTCTACCTGCTGGACGAGCCGACCAATCATGTCGACATCGCCGGCCGCGAGCGGCTCGAAGCCGAGATCCTGGAGCACCGCGCCACCTGCCTGCTGGTCTCGCATGACCGCTGGTTCGTGCGCGCCGTCGGCACGCGGTTCCTCAGGGTCGAGCGCGGAAGGCTGGTCGAGGCATGATGCTTGCGCGCGGGCCGGGATCGGCTAGCTTCCGGCCCATTCCAAGAACAGATATCCGGGAGAAAGCCCAATGGGTCAGCTCGACAATCGCGTCGCCATCGTCACCGGCTCGGGCCGCGGCATCGGCCGCGAGATCGCGCTCCGCCTGGTGCGCGACGGCGCGAAAGTGGTGATCAACGATATCGACGAGGCGCCGACCAAGGAGACCATCGCCGCCATCGAGCAGATGGGCGGCAAGGCGGTCGCCTGCATCGGCGACGTGTCGAAGCCGGATTTCGGCGACCGCATCGTCAAGACCGCGGTCGACGCCTTCGGCGGCTGCCACGTGGTGGTGAACAATGCGGGCTACACCTGGGACAGCGTGATCCAGAAGATGACCGACGAGCAATGGTACGCCATCCTCGACGTGCACCTGACGGCGCCGTTCCGCATCCTGCGCTCGTTCTTCAACCACTTCCGCGACGAGGTGGAGAAGGAGCGCGGCCGCGGCGAGCGCATCGTCCGCAAGGTGGTGAACATCTCCTCCACTTCCGGCGTCAACGGCAATGCCGGGCAGGCCAACTACTCGGCGGGCAAGGCCGGCATCGTCGGCCTCTCCAAGACGCTCGCCAAGGAATGGGGCCGCTACGACGTGACGGTGAACGCCGTGGCCTTCGGCTACATCCAGACGCGGCTGACCCAGCCGCTCAAGGAAGGCGAGAGCGGCACCATCGAGGTGCAGGGCCGCACGGTGAAGATCGGCGTGCAGGGCGGCCGCATCTCGGCTATGAACCAGATGATCCCGCTCGGCCGCGGCGGCCTCCCCGAAGAGGCGGCCGGCTCCGTCTACCTCTTCTGCAGCCCCGACAGCGATTACGTCTCCGGCCAGTGCCTGGTGGTCAACGGCGGCTTGTGAGAGCGATTCACCGCCAAGACGCGAAGAGCGCGAAGGTGCGCAAAGGAACTGAAGAAAATCATCTTCGCGTTCCTTTGCGCCCTTGGCGTACTTAGCGGTTAAGGCGCCGCGTCACCGAGCGGGTTGAGCAGGTCCTTCTTGCCTTCGAAGGCGAAGAGCAGGAGGTCGGTCATGCGGAACGTGCTGGCATCCGGCCCGAGACTCGGGCGCCAGGTCGGGTCGCGCACGATCGAATAGCGGCTGGCTTCCATGGCGCGGTGGAAGGTCTCGGCCACGATGCGGCTGCCCACATCGCCGAGCCGGCCGTTGTTCAGCTCCGCCTCGCGCAGGATGTAGAACCAGAGCGGCGTGTTGTCGGTCAGCTCCTTCTTCAGCGCCGCGTCCAGGTTGGTGACGTCGGCGCCGCCGGCGCCCTCGATGATCTTGCCGGCGGCGAGCGGCGTCGCATTGAGCAGCTTCGCCATCTGCTGGCCGCTGGCGAGCTCCACCATGTTGCCGCGCACCAGGTTGCGGAAGGCGAGGTTGCGGTCGTTCGGCGGGCTCGACGGGTTGCCGCCGAACGAGCCGATCGGCAGGGTCTTCAGCGGATCGACCAGAAGCGTGTCGATGCGCTTCGCCATGTTGAATTCGGCATCCGGGTTCGGGAAGCCGAGATCCTTGCGGTCGGTCTCGTTCTCGAAATTGTACAGCCGGCGGAAATCGGCGACCCAGTTGGTCGGCAGCCGCTCGAAGGTGCCGGCATCGCGGTCGTCGAGGCCGGCCGGCGGCGGCGGCGACAAGGTGCCGCTGGTGCCGGAGAAGCGGAACAAGAGGTCGAGCGTGCCGACGCCGCCGGGCCCGCCCGCCTTGAACACGCGGTTCCACTGATAGGCGCCGCGGATCATGCTGTGGCCCAGCCGATAGGCCGCGACCGAGAACTCGATCGGCATGGTCGGCGCGTCGCCCGGCAGGATCTGCATATAGCTCGCGGGCGTCGTGCCGGGCTGGCAGGGCACCTCGAAATACTTGCGGCCCTTGGAGAACACCTCGTCGACGATGCCGGGCGAGCAGATCCGGTCCAGGAAATCGTGCCTGAGCATCCACTGGTAATGCTTGGTCGTCTGCTCGCGCGCCCGCTCGAACAGGTCGTGGCTCGGCGTTCCGGCGGCGGCCAGCTTCTCGACCACGCGGTTGTGGAACCGCATCATGGCGAGGTGGGTCTGGCCGACGATCAGGTTCTCGTCGTTGCGCGGATCGGCGATCAGCGCCGCGCGCCTGGCCGAGGGCGTCGCGCCCTGGCCCGAGCGGGGCAGGTCATATCCGTCGATATCGCGATTGGTGCCGCCATCGGGGAAGGGCACCGCGGCGGTCTTGCCCATCTTCAGCCGCACGCCGTCGCTGTAGAGCATCCTGTCCTCGGGATCGCCCGGGCCCCGGCCATAAAGGCAGTCGAGGTCGAGCGCCGGCGAGCGGGCCTGGACCAGCTCCTCCACCGTCACCGGCGAGCCGAAAGCGAGCTCGGTGCGGTCGAAGGTCATGTCGTGATCGACGAACTGGCCGAGATAGGTGAAGCCCGCCGGGATGATCGGGTCCTTGGCGTCCGGCTGGTTGCCGGGCTTGGTCATCGCCTCGCCGAGCGCGAGGCAGAGCGCGTCCGAGGCCGGCTTGCCCTTGGGGCCGAGCCGCGAGAAGCGGAACTCCCGGAGCTCGACATTGGAGGGCGCGCGGTAGCAGACCGGCTTCCCGGCTTCGTCGCGCGAGAGCATGCCCTCGCCGACCACCATGTAGTGTTTGCGAATATGGCGCATGATGCTGTCTCCCCCGCCAATTGGCGGCTTATGCGCCTCACCCGAAGTAATTATATGGATTGCGGACGAAATTAGCTTTCAAAGTTGGCCAATTGTATTGTTGAGGCTCGCAAAAATAAGTATTCGTTAGGCAAGATCTACTGTGAAGAGGAAAGCGTTGCGGGTTCGCCACATCCGGCTTATTCGCTTCATGCAAGTCATTCTATTGTCACAGACTATGCCTCCGCCGCGGCTCCGGTAGTGCCCGAACAGGGGCCTGCCTGGTTCCGGAAGTCCGGTGAAGCCCCGTTCGGCTCCTGCGGCGGGCCGCGGCGGTGCGTTCCTTGACGCTTAACGGGTGCCCTGTAAAAACGGGCGCCGCCAGCGGGAATCCCCCGATTCCACTTCGAAACTTCGGCCAGGTGTTGCGCATGCCGGATTCAGGGCCCGCCAAGGCCCCGTCCTTCCAGGATCTGATTCTCCGTTTGCAGAGCTATTGGGCCGGCCAGGGCTGCGTGGTGCTGCAGCCCTACGACATGGAGGTCGGCGCCGGCACCTTCCATCCCGCCACCACGCTCCGCGCGCTGGGGCCGGATCATTGGAGTGCCGCCTATGTGCAGCCCTCGCGCCGGCCGAAGGACGGCCGCTATGGCGAGAATCCGAACCGGCTGCAGCACTACTACCAGTTCCAGGTGATCCTGAAGCCGTCGCCGGAAGACATCCTCGACAAGTATTTCGGCAGCCTCGCCGCCATCGGCATCGACTGGCGCCTGCACGACCTGCGCCTGGTGGAGGACGACTGGGAAAGCCCGACGCTCGGCGCCTGGGGGCTCGGCTGGGAAATCTGGTGCGACGGCATGGAGGTGACGCAGTTCACCTATTTCCAGCAGGTCGGCGGCTTCGACTGCAATCCGGTCGCGGGCGAGATCACCTATGGGCTCGAGCGCATCGCCATGTACCTGCAGGGCAAGAACTCGATCTACGATCTCGACTGGAACGGCCGCGGCTACACCTACGGCCAAGTCTTCCTGGAGAACGAGAAGCAGTTCTCGGCGCATAATTTCGAGCACGCCAATACCGAGATCCTGTTCCGCCAGTTCGCCGAGGCGGAGGCGGAGTGCCAGTCGCTGCTCGGCAAGGGCCTGCCGCTGCCGGCCTACGACCAGTGCCTCAAGGCCAGCCACCGCTTCAACCTGCTCGACGCCCGCGGCGTCATCAGCGTCGCCGAACGCGCCGCCTATATCGGCCGCGTCCGCGCGCTGGCGAAAGGCTGCTGCGAGGGCTACCTCAAGGCCGGGGGGCATTTGTGATGGTGGGCTCGATGGTCGCTCCCCGCGCTAAGCCCTCTCTGCCCCTCAGGGGCGGAGAGGGTTGGGAGAGGTGGGGCGCGCCGCGCCTCGACGAGAATCGCCGATGCGCAACGCATCAGCGTCTGCGCGCGCATGGCGAACCGCATCCTCCCCACCTCACCCAACCCTCTCCCCCCGCGTTGCGGGCGGAGAGGGCTTTTTGTTGCGGGAGAGGCTGATGCCTGACCTCCTGCTCGAACTGCTCTCGGAAGAGATCCCCGCGCGCATGCAGCGGCGCGCCGGCGAGGATCTGGCGAAGCTGGTCGGCGACCGGCTCGCCGCCGCGGGGCTCGGCACTCCGAAGCCGACCATCTACACCACGCCGCGCCGGCTCGCGCTCGCGCTCGCCGGCCTGCCGGCGCGCCAGCCCGATCTCAGCGAGGAGGTGAAGGGCCCGCGCGAAGGCGCGCCCGAGGCGGCGATCAACGGCTTCCTGAAAAATGCCGGCCTCGCCGATCTCTCCGGCGCCGAGCTGCGCGACACGTCCAAGGGCAAGACCTGGTTCGCGGTGAAGAGCCGTGCCGGCCGTGCGACGGCGGACGTGCTGGCGGAGGTCCTGCCCGGCGCCATCGAGGCGCTGCCCTGGCCGAAATCCATGCGCTGGGGCACGCATACGATGCGCTGGGTGCGGCCGCTGCACCGCATCCTCTGCCTGTTCGACGGCGCGGTGGTGCCGATCAAGGTCGGCCATCTCACCGCCGCCGACACCACCGAGGGCCACCGCTTCATGGGCGGCGCGCCCTTCGCGGTGAACGGCCACGACGATTACGTCGCCAAGCTCTCCATCGCCTGCGTGCGCCTGGCCCACGAAGAGCGGCGCGACGCGATCCTGGCCGATGCCCGCAAGCTCGCCGAGGCCGAGCAGCTGAAGCTGGTGGAGGATCCGGGCCTCGCCGAGGAAGTGGCCGGTCTGGTCGAATGGCCGGTCGTCCTGCTCGGCGGCTTCGAGGAGGAGTTCCTTGCCGTGCCGCGCGAGGCGCTCTCCACCGCGATGCGGTCGCACCAGAAATACTTCTCGCTCGAGCGCCACGACGGCAGCCTCGCGCCGCGCTTCGTCGTGGTCGCCAACATGGTGACCCAGGATGGCGGCGCCACGATCGTGGGCGGCAACGAGCGCGTCATCCGCGCCCGCCTCGCCGATGCCCGCTTCTTCTGGGACCAGGACCGCAGGACCAGGCTCGAAGCGCGAGTGACGCGGCTCGGCGACATCGTGTTCCACGCCAGGCTCGGCACCGTCGCCGACAAGGTGGCGCGGATGCAGAAGCTCGCCCGCGTCATCGCGCCCTATGTGAAGGCCGATCCCGAACTCGCCGCGCGCGCGGCGCTGCTCGCCAAGGCCGATCTGGTCACCGAGATGGTCGGCGAGTTCCCGGAACTCCAGGGCGTCATGGGGCGTTACTACGCCCGCCATGACGGCGAAAAGCCCGAAATCTGCGACGCCGTCGCCGACCATTACGCACCGCTCGGCCCCTCCGACCGCTGCCCGACCGCGCCGGTCTCGGTCGCCGTGGCGCTGGCCGACAAGCTCGACACCCTGATCGGTTTCTTCGGTGTCGGCGAGAGGCCGACCGGCTCCAAGGACCCCTTCGCGTTGCGCCGCGCGGCGCTCGGCGTGATCCGCGTGATCATGGAGAACGGCCTGCGCCTGCCGCTGCGCAAGATCCTGGTCGATGCCTGGCTCGGCTACGCGACATTCGGCGAGGGCGTGAAGGGCAAGGACCCGGCCGACGACCTGCTGGATTTCTTCGCCGACCGGTTGAAGGTGCATCTGCGCGAGCAGGGCGTGCGGCACGACCTGGTTTCTGCCGTGTTCGCGCTCGGCCACGAGGACGATCTGATCCGGCTGCGCGCCCGCGTCGACGCGCTGGCGCAGCTGTTGCAGAGCGAGGACGGCGCCAACCTGCTGACCGCCTATCGCCGTGCCGCCAACATCCTGCGCATCGAGGAGAAGAAGGATGGCCGCGCCTATGATGGCGCGGTGAGCGACGGCGCGCTGGCGCAGTCGGAGGAGACGGCGCTCTGGCAGGCCATCGGCAAGGCGCGGCCGGCCGCCGAGAGCGCGCTGAAAGCGGAAGATTTCGCCGGCGCCTGCCGCGCCCTTGCCCAATTGCGTCATCCTGTCGACGCATTCTTCGACAAGGTGACGGTGAACGCCGACGACCCGGCGTTGCGCGCCAACCGGTTGAACCTGCTCGCCTCGATCCGCGGCGTGCTCGACCGGGTGGCGGATTTCTCCAAGCTGGAAGGCTGAAGCGACATGGCGAAGAAGGCCAAGGCGAAGAAGGCGGCACCCAAGGCGAAGCAGGTCGCGAAGAAGAAGCCAGCGGCGAAGCCGGCCGCGCGCCGGATTGTGGCCGCGCGCAAACCCGCGGCCGCCAAGCGCGCGACGCCGAAATCGCCTCCGCCCAAGGCCAAGGCCGCCGCGCGCAAGCGCAAATGGGTCTATGCCTTCGGCGACGGCAAGGCCGAGGGAGCTGCCGCGATGCGCAACCTGCTCGGCGGCAAGGGCGCCAACCTGGCGGAGATGTCCAATCTCGGCCTGCCGGTGCCGCCCGGCTTCACCATCACCACCGAGGTCTGCACGTACTACTACGACAACAAGCAGACCTATCCGGCCGGCATGGATGCCGAGATCGATGCGGCGCTGGCGCGGGTCGAGAAGATCGTCGGCGCGAAGTTCGGCGATGCGTCGAACCCGCTGCTCGTCTCGGTGCGCTCCGGCGCCCGCGCCTCGATGCCGGGCATGATGGACACCGTGCTCAATCTCGGCCTCAACGACGTGACGGTGCAGGGGCTGGCGAAGCAGTCGGGCGACGAGCGCTTCGCCTATGACAGCTACCGCCGCTTCATCCAGATGTATTCCGACGTGGTGCTGGGCGTCGGCCACGAGAATTTCGAGGAGATCCTCGAACTGCACAAGGAAGACAAGGGCGTCAGCCTGGATACCGATCTCGACGCCGCCGATTGGCGGCAGATCGTCGAGGAATACAAGACCAAGGTGAAGGAGAAGCTCGGCAAGCCGTTCCCGCAGGCGCCGCGCGACCAGCTGAAGGGCGCCATCGCCGCCGTGTTCGGCTCCTGGATGAACGACCGCGCCAAGACCTACCGCGCCATCCACGGCATCCCGGCCGATTGGGGCACCGCGGTGAACGTGCAGGCCATGGTGTTCGGCAATATGGGCGACACCTCGGCGACCGGTGTCGCCTTCACCCGCGATCCCTCCACCGGCGACAACTCGTTCTACGGCGAATACCTGGTCAACGCCCAGGGCGAGGACGTGGTGGCCGGCATCCGCACGCCGCAGCACATCACCATCGCCGAGAAGCAGAAGGTCGGCTCCAGGCTGCCCTCGATGGAGGAGAGCATGGGCGCGACCTACAGGGAGCTGCGCCGCATCTGCGACCGGCTGGAGCGGCACTACCGCGACATGCAGGACATCGAGTTCACCGTGCAGCGCGGCAAGCTCTGGATGCTGCAATGCCGCTCCGGCAAGCGCACCGCCAAGGCGGCGATCAAGATCGCCGTCGACATGGTGAAGCAGAAGCTGATCTCCAAGGCCGAGGCGGTGACGCGGATCGAGCCGGCCTCGCTCGACCAGCTGCTGCACCCGACGCCGGACCCCAAGGCCGAGAAGCAGGTCATCGCCAAGGGCCTCGCCGCCTCGCCCGGCGCGGCCAGCGGCAAGGTGGTGTTCGACGCCCACGACGCCGAGACCTGGGCCGGCCGCGGCGAGCCGGTGATCCTGGTCCGCGTGGAAACGTCACCCGAGGACATCCACGGCATGCACGCCGCCAAGGGCATCCTCACCGCGCGCGGCGGCACCACCAGCCACGCCGCCGTGGTGGCGCGCGGCATGGGGCGCCCCTGCGTCTCCGGCGCCGGCGCGCTCCGCATCGATTATCGCGGCCAGGTGATGACGGTCGGCACCCATACGGTGCGTCAGGGCGACACCATCACCATCGACGGCTCGACCGGCGAGGTGATCCTCGGCACCGTGCCGACGATCGAGCCCGAGCTGTCGGGCGAGTTCGGCACTCTGATGCAATGGGCCGACCAGCTGCGCCGCATGAAGGTGCGCACCAATGCGGAGACGCCGCTCGATGCGGGGACGGCGCGCAAGTTCGGCGCCGAGGGCATCGGGCTCTGCCGCACCGAGCATATGTTCTTCGAGGCGAGCCGCATCGCCGCGGTGCGCGAGATGATCCTCGCCGCCGACAAGGCGGGGCGCGAGCGGGCGCTGGCCAAGATCCTGCCGATGCAGCGGCAGGATTTCGTCGAGCTGTTCCGCATCATGGCGGGGCTGCCCGTCACCATCCGCTTCCTCGACCCGCCGCTGCACGAATTCCTGCCCAAGACGGAGGCGGATTTCGACGCGGTGGCGAAGGCGACCGGGGTCGACATCGCGACCCTCAAGCACCGCGAGCGCCAGCTCGAGGAGGCGAACCCGATGCTCGGCCATCGCGGCTGCCGGCTCGGCATCACCTATCCGGAGATCTACGCCATGCAGGCGCGCGCCGTGTTCGAGGCGGCGGCGGCGGTGGCGAAGGAGCTGAAACGCAGCGTCGTGCCGGAGATCATGATCCCGCTGGTGGCAACGCGGCAGGAGCTCGAGATGATGAAGCGCGTGGTCGACGAGGCCGCCAAGGCCGTGATGGCCGAGACGGGGACGAAGCTCTCCTATCTCGTCGGCACCATGATCGAGCTGCCGCGCGCGGCGCTACGCGCGCGAGAGATCGCCGAGGTGGGCGAGTTCTTCTCCTTCGGCACCAACGACCTGACGCAGACCACGCTCGGCATCAGCCGCGACGACGCCGCGTCCTTCCTCGACGACTACGTGGCGAAGGGCATCCTGCCGGCCGATCCGTTCTCCAGCCTCGACACGGCGGGCGTCGGCGAGCTGATGCAGATCGCGGTCGAGCGCGGCCGCCAGGCGCGCCGCGATCTCAAGCTCGGCATCTGCGGCGAGCATGGCGGCGACCCGGCCTCGATCTATTTCTGCGAGAAGATCGGCCTCGACTACGTGTCCTGCTCGCCCTACCGGGTGCCGATCGCGCGCCTGGCCGCCGCGCAGGCCGCGATCAACAAGGAGAAGCCGGCGAGCGAGGCGTGAGCTGCCCCCGGGGATCTAAGTCCCTCGCCTCAAGGGCAAAGAGGACCCGCGGACCGATGTTGCGGTTCAGGCAATAATATTGTATCATACGGCATTCTCAGATGGATGCCGTCATGTCCGACACTCATATTCCCCGCAAGCGCTCGCTCTTGGAGTGGTCCTGCCTGTATCGCCGGGAGCATGTGCTGCGCGCCATCCGCCATCCGGCGCTGACCCCGGCGGCCAAGCAGGTGCTGGTCGCCTTGAGCCTCGCGGTGGACGACCCGTTCGTCCTGCCAGCCCGGCCGCCGGTGCGGGCGTTGGCCCGGCAGCTTGCGCTGGCGGAGCGCACCGTCCGGCAGGCGATCGCCGAACTGGTCGAGCAGCTCTGCCTCACGCTCCGGCCGAACGGACATTTCTTCCGCCCCGGCGAGGGGCCGCCGGCGGATTCCGGCGAACAGCCCGAGCTTGCCCGCGAATGGACCTTCCTGAGTGCGGCGCGGGCCGATCCGAGCCCGGCCGAGTATCTCGACATGCTGGCCAGCCTGCGCGACCGCGCGGTGGCGGCGAAGCGGATCGCGACCGCCGTCTCGGCCGAGCGCGCCCTCGGCCGCGCGCTCCTGACCGGGGAACAGATGCGCCGCGCGCCGGATGCGACGGCTGAACCTGAAGAGGACGAAACCCCGCTCGGCGCGCCCGAGACGGCGACCCTGGTCCTGGTCGCCAAGGTCAATGCCGACCGGGCGCTCAGTCCCGCCGCGCGCCATGCCCTGATCGAGGTCATGCTCGACCGCGCCAACGACCCGGTCGACTTCCCCGAGGACGACCGTTTCCAGAGCTGGGCCTTCCGTATCGCCCGCCGCCACGGCATCACCGTCCGCGGCGCCCGCAAGGCCCTGGCCGAGCTCGAGGACCAGCGGATCATCGCCCAGGCCAAGGGCGATGTCTGCGTCTACGAGGACCGGCTCGAGGAACGGATGCGCCGCGGCACCGATGCGCCGTCCCGGCTGCCCCTCTGCGAAGGCCTTGATCCGCTCCAGGCGCATAGGCATCGGCTGGAGCGGCTCCGCGACCTCGCGCTGGAGCAGGGCCTCGTCTCCACCGCCCTCGCGGCCCACAAGGCCATCGGCCGCGCGCTCGGCATCTTCGGCCCGAAGAAAAGGAACAAACGCGCCGCGCCCGCGCCGCAGCCCCAGCCCCAGCCCCAGCCTGTGACCGCGCCGCCGCCGCCGCCGCGCATCGACGTGCTCGGCTTCGTCCACCACCTGCTTGACACCGATCCCGCGATGGGCCCGGTCGTCGCCGAGGTCATGACCGAGATCCGCAACCTTCCCCAACCCGAGCCCGCGCTCGCGCAAGCCGCCGAGTGAGAACCCTCCCTCGTGCCGCGCAGCGGCGCGGGGGAGGGCAGGGTGGGGGCTTTTGTGTTTTTCCTCGGCCGTCGCGCCGCGCATGGGCAAAACACAAAAACCCTCACCCCCGCCTGCCCCAACAAGTTGGGGGAGGGGCATTGCCCAGCGTCGTCAGGCGCGGACCATCGTCGGGTGGCTGCGGCCGATCAGCACCCGGGCCGCGATCAGGGTCGGCACCAGAATGGCGAGGCCGATGATCGTGGTCAGGTTGGTGGAATAGCCGGTCAGCCCGCCGCCCGGCATGGCGAGGCCGAAGCCGCCGATGACCAGCAGGCCGCGGAGCAGCCATTCCAGGTTGCCGGTGCGGTTGAGGTTGCCGGCGAAGACCTGGTAGCCCTGCAACCCGCCGCAGATGGCGACGATGCCGAGCCCGGTGGTGACCGTGAGGTAGAGCGACTCCGTCAGCGGCCCTTCCAGGACGTAGGCCGGGTTGAAGACGAAGAAGAACGGGATGAAGTAGATGATGCTGCCGACCCACATCGATTCCCAGCTCGTCTTCATCGCCGGCGCGCCGGCGATCGAGGCGGCGGCGAAGGAGGCGATGGCGACCGGCGGGGTGATCGACGACAGCATGCCCCAGTAGAAGACGAACATGTGCACCGCCATCTTGTTCAGGCCGGCCTTCTCCAGTGCCGGCGCCAGCAGGATGGCGAGGAAGATGTAGCAGGGCGTGGTGGTCAGCCCGAGGCCGAGGATGAAGCTGGTCACCGCGCCGAGCAGCAGCAGCACGAACACGCTGCCGCCCGCGAGCAGCAGGATCTCGTTGGTCAGGGTCGAGGTGAGGCCGGTGATCGAGAAGGCGCCGATCAGCAGGCCGACGCCGGCCAGGATGCCGACCAGCTCGACGAACAGGCGGCCGTTCATCTCGATGAAGGCGACCAGTTCCTTGAGGCCCCAGCGCTTGTCGGAGAACAGCTGGTTCAGCACGAGCAGCAGCGCGGTGGCGTAGAACGGCGCATGGCTCTCGCGCTTCATGATCAGCAGCATGAAGACCAGCAGCGCGATGACGAAGATGAAGTACCAGCCCTTCTTCATCACCTCGAGCAGATTCGGGATCTCGTGCGGCTCCAGCCCCTTCATGTTGCGGCGCGCCGCGTAAGAGTCGACCTGCATGAAAAGGCCGAAATAGTAGAGGAGGGCGGGGATGGCGGCGGCGAGCGCGACCTCGGCATAGCCGACGCCGAGGAACTGCGCCATGACGAAGGCGGTCGCGCCCATCACCGGCGGCGCCAGCACGGCGCCGGTCGAGGCGCAGGCCTCGATCGCGCCGGAGTAGCTGGCCGGGAAGCCCGACTTCTTCATCGCCGGGATGGTCATGGTGCCGGCGGTGAGCACGTTGCCGATGATCGAGCCCGACATCATGCCGAGCAGGCCGGAGGCGAAGATGCAGGTCTTGGCGGCGCCGCCGCGGAAGCGGCCGGTCAGCGCGAAGGCGAGGTCGATGAAGAAGCGTCCGGCGCCGGTGAATTGCAGCGCCGCGCCGAACACCAGGAAGCCGATCACGATCTCGGCGAAGGATTGCAGCGCGATGCCGAGCAGGCTCTCGCTCGACAGCATGTGGAACGAGGCGGTCTCGACGATGTCGGTCTGGTCGCCGGTGAAGGGCCTGGGCATCCAGCCGGCGAAGAGCGGATAGAGCGAGAACGGCAGGATGGAGAGCATCAGCGCCATGCCGCCGGTGCGGCGCAGCGCCTCCATCAGCAGCGCCCACATGGCGTAGCAGGACCAGACCAGCTCGTCCGGCGCGCCCCCGCGCTCCCAGCCCATCGCGGCCGCCTGGCGCACGTAGAGCATCAGGTGGATGCCCACGCCGGTGGTGATCACGAGCAACGCGGTGTCGTACCAGGGTACCCGGTCGAGCGGTGCACGCTGCGATCCGGGGAAGAGGATGAAGACGAGCGGCAGCAGCAGCAGGACGAGGAGGTAGTAGTACTCGGTGTTCAACATCGTGAAGCCGACGAAGAACCGAAGCGTGAACTGCTGATTGATGCAGAGGAAGAGCGTCGCCAACGTCCAGACTATGAGCAACGCCTTCCATCCGCCGGAGAGCCTGCGGATCCGCGTGGTCTCCGATTCAGCGGGTGCCGCTTCCGCCGTGAGCGTATCCTTGTCCGTCATGCTGCTGCTGCCGTCGTCCCTTGAGCGTCTACAGGCGTGTTCGTTATTCGGTCACAGGATCCATGCCGGCCTTCTTCAGCGCATCGGCCCGGGCCTTGAGCCAGCCCGCAGCATAGGCATCCTCGGCCGGCTTGCCGTCGTTATAGGCCTTCCATGCGGTGGCGAGAACTTCCTGCCGCTTGACCAGCTTCTGGTTATGGGCCTCGGCGGCCGGCGTCCAGGCGCCCGCCTCCTTCAGCGCCTGCACGGTGCCCGGATGATAGGGCACCGCCCATTCCAGGTCCTGCCGCTTGACCTCCAGTCCATCGGCGCCCGGCGCCGCGGCCTTGTAGTTGTCGTACTCGACGATCATCGCCTTGGTGATCGCATGGATCAGCTCGTTCGGCTGGCTCGCATAGGCGGTGAAGATCGGATACGGATAGGTCGGCATCTCGACCGGCTTCTCCTTCAGGCCGGCCGCCCCGCAGGTGGCGACATGCGGCTTGAAGAACGGCGCCACCTTCTTCAGGCGGTCCCAGCCGGCCGTGTCGCTCTTCGGCGCCGGCGGCCATACGATGCCGCGCGGCGAGGTCTCCATCTCCTTCGACTGGCCGGAGATCGTCGAGGTGAAGGCAGCGTCCACCTCTCCGTTGATCATCCCCTTCCACATCGCGTTGTTGGAAGAGAACTCCACGATCTTGACGTCCTTCGGAGTCAGGCCGCCGAAGGCGAGGATCGCATAGGCGTTCTGCGTCAGGGCGGGCGAGCCGACCACGGCGGCGACGCGCTTGCCCTTCAGGTCCTTCACTTCCTTGACGCCGACATCGCCGGCGACGCCGAGCGTCAGGCCGTTGCACGAGGTCGAGGCCAGCATGACGCGGACCGGCTGCGGCCCCCATTCCTTGGAGCCGAACTCGAACAGGCCTTCCTGGGCGAAGTAGACGCCGACACCCATGGCGGAGACGACCGAGCGGCCCGAGCGCAGCGGCGCGAGGCGCGCCGTGTCGTTGCCGGCCGGCAGCACGCGCACGTCGGTGCCGTATTTCTTGAACGGCTGGCCGACCGCGACGGCGATGTTGAAGCCGGACGAGCCGGTGTCGTACGCGGTCCAGGAAAGCTGCTTGGGGAGCTTGAGGTCTTGGGCAAACGCGCCCGTCGTCGACGCCAGCAACGCGGCGCCGACTGCAATAACTACGCGCATGGAACGCTTCCTTCCTAGGCTGGGGCGGTGCCAGCCTGAAGGCCGACCACGCCGGGACTCAAAACGGGCTGCAATCTAACCGGGCGTGGCGGGTCGCGCCACGCCCGGTTGCGATTACATCACCGGATCAAGGCCCGCCTTGGTCAGAGCGTCCCGCCGAGCCTTCATCCAGTTGTCGGCAAACTTGTCATCGGCAGGTTTTGAATCGATGAACGCCTTCCAGGCGCCCGCCAGCACGTCCTGCCGCTTGACCAGCGCCTGATTGTGCTTCTCGGCTTCCGCGGTCCAGACCCCGGCCTCCTTCAGCGCCTTCACCGTGCCGGCGTGATAGGGCATCGCGCCGGTCAGGTCCTGCCGCTTGACGTCGAACCCGTCGGCGCCCGGCGCGGCGTCCTTGTAGTTCGGATACTCGACGATCATCGCCTTGGTCAGGTTGTAGACGAAGTCCTCGGTCTGCGACGCATAGGTCATGAAGATCGGGTAGGGATAATTCGGCAGCTCTGCCGGATTCTCCTTCGAGGCGCCGATGCCGCAGGTCGACTTCGTCGGTGCGTAATAGGGCGTCACCTTCTTCACCCGGGCCCAGCCGGCGGTATCGGAGGCCGGCGTCGGCGGGAACACGATGCCGCGCGGCGAGGCCTCCACCTCCTTCACCTGGCCCGAGATGTTGGAGGCGATGGCGGCATCCACCTCGTTGTTGAGCATGCCCTTCCACATGGCGCCGTAGGCCGAGAACTCGACCAGCTTGACGTCCTTGGCCGTCAGGTTGCCGAAGGCCAGCACGCCGAGCGCGTTCTGCGTCAGCGCCGGCGAGCCGACCACGATGCCGACCCGCTTGCCCTTCAGGTCCTTGATCTCCTTGACGCCGGTATCCTTGGCGACGCCGAGCGAGATCGCGTTGCACGAGGACGAGGAAAGGATGACGCGCACGGGCTGCGGACCCCATTCGCGGGTGCCGAACTCGAACACACCTTCCTGCGAGAAATAAGTGCCGATGCCCATGGCCGAGGCGACGGCCCGGCCGGAACGCAGCGGCGCGAGCCGGGCGGTGTCGTTGCCGGCCGCCAGCACGCGGACATCGCTCTTGTGCTTCTTCAGCTGCTGCCCGATGGCGACTGCCATGTTGAAGCCGGACGAGCCGGTGTCATAGGCAGTCCACGACATCTGGGCCGGGAACTTCAGGTCTTGGGCATATGCCGGAATGCCGACGGCGCTCAACAACGCCGCGGCGACGAGTGCACGTCGCATTTCGGACCTCCCTGTCCTCGCTGCTCCCGGTGGATTCCGGGATGCAGCGCGTCAATCTACCCGGTCGACCGGGTTACTCAAACACAACGTCGAGATTCGCCTTCTTCAATGCCGCGTTGCGGGCGGCCATCCAGCCCGGCAGGAACTTGTCGTCCGCAGGCTTGGTATCGTTGTAGGCCTTCCAGGTGGTGGCGAGCAGCTCCTGACGCTTGAGCAGCGCCTGGTTGTGCTTCTCCGCCTTGTCGGTCCACACGCCGGCTTCCTTCAGCGCCTTCACGGCGCCCGGATGATAGGGAATGGCCCATTCCAGCGACTGCTTCTTGACGTCGAACCCGTCCGCGCCCGGCGCGGCATCCTTGTAGTTCGGGTACTCGACGATCATCAGCTTGGTCATCGCATAGACCTGATCTTCGGGAGTGCTCGCATATGCAGAGAAGATCGGGTACGCGAAGGTCGCGCCGTCCAGCGGCTTGTCCTTGCTGAGACCGGCGCCGCAAGTCGCCTGATGCGGCTGGTAATAGGGCGCCATCTTCATGATGCGGTCCCAGCCCGCCTTGTCGGCGGCCGGCGTCGGGGCCCAGACCAGGCCGCGCGGCGAGGTCTCGACTTCCTTGGGCTGCGCCGAAATCGTGGAGGCAAAGCCGGCATCGGCCTCGTTGTTGACGATCCCCTTCCACATTGCGCCGTAGCCGGAGAATTCGACGATCTTCACGTCCTTCGCCGTCAACCCGCCGAAGGCCAGGATCGCCATGGCGTTCTGCGTCAGGGCCGGCGAGCCGACGACGACGGCGACGCGCTTGCCCTTCAGGTCCTTGACCTCCTTGAAACCGGTGTCCTTGGCGATGCCGAGCGTGGCGCCGTTGCAGGAGATCGAGCTCATCATCAGCCGGATCGGCTGGGGACCCCATTCGCGAGTGCCGAATTCGTAGACGCCCTCCTGGGCGTAGAACACGCCGGTGCCCATCGCCGAAGCCGCCGTGCGGCCGGAGCGCAGCGGGGCGAGGCGGGCAGTGTCGTTGCTGGCGGCGAGCACGCGCACATCCGTGCCATGCTTCTTGGCCTGCTGGCCGATCGCCACCGCTATGTTGAAGCCGGAAGAGCCGGTGTCGTATGCCGTCCAGGAAAGCTGCTTCGGCAGCTTGATGTCCTGGGCCGAAGCGGAACCGCAAAACGGAAGCACGGCCAACACGGCGGCCGTAGCCGTAAGCGCAACACGCGACATTCTAATTGCCTCCCTAGGGACGATCCGCGGTCATGCCGCCGCCGAATCGGGGGGCATGCTACCGCCGGTTGCCGGCACATCCAAGCAACGACGTGTTAACGAAGCGTGACTCGGGCACGCTGCAGATTATTGGATGACGATCTTCGGGGCGCGCCGCTGTTGCTCGCCCAGCGCCTCTTCGATCTTTGCCGCCACTTTCTCGGCGATGGCGCGATAGGCGGCGGCATGCGGCGAGCCCGGCTCGCTCGCCACGATCGGCTCGCCGGCATCCGAGGTCTCGCGGATGCGGATATCGAGCGGGATCTCGCCGAGGAAGTCGCAGCCGAGCTCTGCCGCCGTCTTGCGGGCGCCGCCATGGGCGAAGATCTCGGTCCGGTGCCCACAATTCGGGCAGCAGAAATAGCTCATGTTCTCGACAATGCCCATGACGGGCACATCGACCCGGCGGAACATGGCAAGCCCCTTGCGGGCATCGAGCAGCGCTATGTCCTGCGGCGTCGAGACGATCACCGCGCCGGTCAGCGGCACCCGCTGCGCCATGGTCAGCTGCGCGTCGCCGGTGCCGGGCGGCAGGTCGACCACCAGCACATCGAGCGGGCCCCAGGCGACTTCGCGCAGCATCTGCTCCAGCGCGCTCATCACCATCGGGCCGCGCCAGATCATCGGCGTGTCCTCGGCGATCAGGAAGCCGATCGACATGCAGACGATGCCCCAGTTCTGCATCGGGATCAGCTTCTTGCCGTCGGGCGATTGCGGCCGGCCGGAAATGCCGAGCATGCGCGGAATCGAAGGCCCGTAGATATCGGCATCCAGCAGCCCCACCTTGAGGCCGCGGTCGCGCAACGCGATGGCGAGGTTGACCGCGGTGGTCGACTTGCCGACCCCGCCCTTGCCCGAGGCGACGGCGACGATGCTGCGGATGCCCTCGATTGCCGGCTTCTCCGCCGGCCGCGGCTGGCCGCCGGCCGGCCCATGGGCGTGCCCGTGAGCGTGCGCCTGGCCCCGCGGGGCGGCGGCGGCGGCCGGGCTCGCCCGGTGGGCGGTCAGCACCGCCGAGACCGACAATACGCCCGGAATGGCGTCGACCGCCGCCTCGCAGGCCTTGCGCAAGGCCTCCTTGCGCGGCGCCTCGGCGGGATCGACTTCCAGGGCAAAACCGACGTTGCCGCCCTTGATCACCAGGCCGCTGACCATGTTGGCGCGGACGACGTCTTTGCCCGTGTCGGGATCGACGACACCGGACAGCACATTCATTATCTGTTCGCGCGAGATCTCGGCCATGCTTGAAAATCCGCCCCCCGGCCCAATATCGGTGCGACGCCGGATCGTCGAACCGGGCGCCGCCTGCCGGTTTGTCCGGGGCCGTTGGGCGCGATATAACGCCCGCCCGGCTTCACGGCAATGAAGGGCCGCCCCCGGCGGTCCAACACGATCCCAAACAACGAGGTTCCTTCACACACAATGTCCTGGAACAATCAAGGCGGGGGTGGCTGGCAGAGCGGTGGTCGCGGCCCGTGGGGCCAGGGGCCGCGCGGCTCCGGCCCGCAACCACCCGATCTCGAGGAACTGATCCGCAAGGGCCAGGACCGTTTGCGCAACCTGCTGCCGGGCGGCGGCTTCGGCGGGCCGGTCCTGTGGTCCGTCGTCGGCGCCGGCATCCTGGTGCTGCTGGTCTTCCTCTGCGCCTACCGCGTGCAGCCGGACGAGCAGGGCGTGGTCTTGCGCTTCGGCCAGTGGGTCAGGACGACGCAGCCCGGCCTCAACTTCAAATGGCCGGCCCCGATCGAGACCGTGCTGACGCCGAAGGTGACGCGCGTCAACCGCATCGATGTCGGCTTCCGTGGCGGCGACGAGCTGCGCTCCGGCCTGCTGCGCGACGTGCCGGAAGAAAGCCTGATGCTGACCGGCGACGAGAACATCGTCGATATCGACTTCTCGGTGTTCTGGCAGATCAAGGATGCTGGCTTGTTCCTGTTCAACATCCAGAACCCGGAAGCGACGGTGAAGGCGGTGGCCGAAAGCGCCATGCGCGAGGTCATCGGCAAGAACCAGATCCAGCGCATCCTGACCGAAGGCCGGCAGCCGATCGAGATCGGTTCGCAGCAGCTGATCCAGCATGTGCTCGACGAGTACAAGGCCGGCGTCGCCGTCAGCCGCGTCAACCTGCAGAAGGTCGACCCGCCGAACGCCGTGATCGACGCCTTCCGCGACGTGCAGGCGGCCAAGGCCGACCGCGAGCGCGCGCAGAACGAGGCCGAGGCCTATCGCAACGACATCATCCCGCGCGCCCGCGGCGAGGCCGAACGCATTCTGCAAGCGGCCGAAGCCTACAAGCAGGAGGTGGTGGCCACGGCGCAAGGCGAGGCGGCCCGATTCCTCGCCGTCTACAACCAGTACAAGCTGGCCAAGGATGTGACCACGAAGCGGCTCTACCTCGAGACTATGGAGGAGGTCCTGCGCGGATCGAATAAGATCATCCTCGACAACAAGGAGGGTGGGGTGCTGCCGTACCTGCCGCTCAACGAACTGCAGCGCCGTGTCGGCCAGCCTGCCCAGACCCCGGGGACCCAGCGATGAACCGGCAAGGACCTCTCATTGCCATCGGCGTCGCCGTCATCCTGGCGCTTGTGGTCATCTTCGGATCGATGTTCGTGGTCGACCAGCGCCAGCAGGCCCTGGTGGTTCAGCTCGGCGATCCGATCCGCGTCGTGCAGGAGCCGGGCCTCAACTTCAAGGTGCCCCTGATCCAGGACGTCATCTACATCGACAAGCGCATCCTGGCGCTCGAAGGGCAGACAGAGGAAGTGATCGCCGCCGATCAGAAGCGGCTTCTGGTCGACAGTTTCGTCCGCTTCCGCATCGTCGATCCGCTGCGTTTCTTCCAGGCCGTGGGCTCGGAGCAGGTGGCGCGCCAGCGGCTCTCGCCCTTGCTGAATTCCGCGCTGCGCCAGGTGCTCGGCAACCAGGACTTCCAGGCCACGCTGTCGGGCGAGCGGGCCCGGATGATGACCGAGATCCGCGACATCCTGAACCGCGAAGCGAAGCCGCTCGGCCTCGACGTCATCGACGTCCGCATCAAGCGTGCCGACCTGCCGGAGGCGAACAGCCAGGCGGTCTATCGCCGAATGCAGACCGAACGCGAGCGCGAGGCAAAGGAGAATCGCGCCCAGGGTGCGGAAATCGGCGCTCGCATCACGGCCGATGCCGACCGTCAGCGCACCATCATCCTGGCCGAGGCGCAGCGCCAGTCGGAGATCCTGCGCGGCGACGGCGAGGGCCAGCGGGCAAAGATTTTTGCCGAGGCGGCCGGGCAGGATGCGAGTTTCTACGCCTTCTACCGTTCGCTGCAGGCCTATCGTCAGGCATTGCAGGACGGCAATACCGCGATGGTGCTGACGCCGGACTCGGAATTCTTCAAATTCTTCAACAATGCGGGGGGCGGTGCTCCGCCCACAAAATGACCAGATTTGCCGGATGACATAGATGTGCGGGACAGCCGGGGGTGTCCTGCCGCATCATCGTGATCGAGGGCCGGGCCGGCCGTATCCAGGCTGGCCCGGCCCCGGCATTCAGGAGACCTCGAGCCATGTTGACCCAGTTGCAGCGGATGGTGGCAGTGGCGGCGGTCGCGACGATCGCCGCGCTTCAGTTCCCGGTGCCGGCCGAAGCGCGCGGCGCGCCGGATTCCTTCGCCGACATGGTGGAGAAGCTGATGCCGGCGGTGGTCAACATCGCCACGACGCAGAAGCTGCCGGAGCGCCGCCAGGGCACCCCGGAAATGCCGAAACTGCCGCCCGGCTCGCCGTTCGAGGAGTTCTTCAAGGATTTCTTCGATCGCCAGCAGCGCGGCCAGCAGCAGCGCCGCCCGGCCACCTCGCTCGGCTCCGGCTTCGTGATCGATGCTTCCGGCTACATCGTGACCAACAACCACGTGATCGACGGCGCCGACGAGATCAAGGTGATCCTGTCCACGGGCGCGGAGATTCCGGCCAAGCTGATCGGCACCGACGCGCAGACCGATATCGCGCTGCTGCAGGTCGAGACCAAGGAAAAGCTGACCGCCGTGCAATGGGGCGATTCCGACAAGGCGCGGGTCGGCGACTGGGTGCTGGCGATCGGCAATCCGTTCGGCCTCGGCGGCTCGGTGACGGCCGGCATCATTTCGGCCCGCGGCCGCGACATCGGCGCCGGCCGCTATGACGACTTCATGCAGACCGACGCCTCGATCAACAAAGGCAATTCGGGCGGTCCGCTGTTCAACACCGAAGGTCAGGTGATCGGCGTCAACACGGCGATCTATTCGCAGACCGGCGGCTCGGTCGGCATCGGCTTCGCCGTGCCCTCCGTCATCGCCCAGCGCGTCGCCCTGCAGCTCAAGGAATTCGGCAAGACCAAGCGCGGCTGGCTCGGCGTGCGCATCCAGGTGGTGACCGACGAGATCGCCGAGAGCATCGGCCTCGACAAGGCGCGCGGCGCCATGGTGGCCGGGGTCACCGATGGCGGACCGGCGGCCAGGGCCAAGATCGATGCCGGCGACGTCATCCTGAGCTTCGACGGCAAGCCGGTGCCCGACATGCGCCATCTGCCGCGCGTCGTGGCCGACACGCCGATCGGCAAGACCGTGCCGGTCGAGGTCTGGCGCAAGGGCAAGAAGGAGACCCTGCAGGTTCAGGTCGGCGAGCTGAAGGAAGAGGAGGTCGCCGCGGCGGCGGCGGGCTCCAGCCCCAAGGGCGGCGGCGGCGCCGGGCCGACCACCGATGTGGAAGCGCTCGGCCTTACGCTGTCGCGCATCACGCCGGAGCTGCGCCAGCGCTTCGAGCTGAAGCCCGACGCCAAGGGCGTGGTGATCACCGACGTCAAGGCCGACGGCGTGGCCGCTTCGAAGGATCTCCGGGCCGGCGACCTGATCCTGGAAGTCGCGCAGGCCGAGGTGACGACGCCGGAGCAGGTGCGCGACAAGGTCAAGGAAGCCCAGGCACAGAAGCGCAAATCGGTCCTGCTCCTGGTGCAGCGCGGCGCCGACAGCCGCTTCGTCGCACTGCCGTTCAAGAGCTGATTCCCGGTCCCTCTCCCGCCTTGCGGGAGAGGGCTACTCTGCGGCCCGCGCCGTCACCGCCGGCATGGCGAATTCGCGGTCGTGGCCGAGCGAGGGCACTTGCCGGCGCGCCTCGGCCACCTTCGCCATGTCGATCTCGGCCATGACGAAGCCGGGCGCCTCGCCGCCATCGGCCAGCACTTCGCCCCAGGGCGCCACGATCAGCGAGTGACCGTAGGTCTTGCGGTTGCCCGGATGGGTGCCGCACTGGGCGGCCGCGAAGACGAAGGCGCCGCATTCGATGGCGCGGGCGCGCAGCAGCACATGCCAATGCGCCTGGCCGGTCGGCCGGGTGAAGGCCGAGGGCATGGCGAGCAACTCGGCGCCGGCATGCGCCAGCGCGCGGTAGAGATAGGGAAAGCGCATGTCGTAGCAGATCGTCATGCCGAGCCTGCCCCAGGGCAGGTCGATCAGGCAGGCCGCATCGCCGGGACGAAACCGCCGGCTCTCGCGATAGCTCTCGCCGGAGGGCAGGTCCACGTCGAACATGTGGATCTTGTCGTAGGACGCGGCGACCGAGCCGTCGGGCCGCAGCATGAAGCCGCGATTGGCGATCCGCGTCTCGCCCGGCACGTCGCAGCCGATCGAGCCGATATGCAGCCAGGTCTTCAGCTCGGCGGCGAGGGCGCGATAGGCCAGCAGCGCCGGATGCTCGGCCTCGGGCCTCGCGGCGGCGCGCGTCTCCTCGCCCTTGGCCGCCATGATGCCGGTATTCTCCGGCGTGGAGACGAGGTCGGCGCCGGCGGCATGCGCCGCCCGGATCAGCCGCGAGGTCTCGGCGATATTGTGGGCGACGTCGTCGGTCGCGGTGATCTGGATGCAGGCGAGGTTGAAGCGTGCGGTCATGCGATCGGCGCTCAGGCGGCCAGCAGCGGGTCGAGCTTGCCCTCGGCCTCGAGCGCGTAGAGCTCGTCCGAGCCGCCGACATGCCGGCCGCCGATGAAGATCTGCGGCACGGTGCGCACCCCGCCGGATTTCTGCGCCATCTCGGCCCGCTTGGCCGGGTCGAGCGTCACGTCGATCTCGGTATAGGCGACGCCTTTCTGGTCCAACAGCCGCTTGGCCCGGTAGCAGTACGGGCACATATCGGTGGTGTAGACGACGATCTCGGGCATGCTCGGCCTGCCGGTTACGTGCAGTTCCCCATAATTATATAAGGGCGTCCGACGGCCGGACAACCCGGGCCACCGTCAGGGCATCGACCCCCGCCGCGCCGGCCCGCTTCAGCACCCGGGCGCAGGCTTCGAGCGTGGCGCCGGTGGTATGCACGTCGTCGACCAGCAGGATGCGCTTGCCGGCGACCTGCGGCCGCCAGGCGGCGCGGACGGCGAAGGCGCCGGCCACGTTGCGGCGGCGCTCGCGGGCCAACAGGCCGCCCTGGCTCGGCGTGCGCCGCCGGCGGATCAGAAGATCGGGGGCGAGCTTGGTGCGGGTGCCGGGCAGGGCGGCGGCGATCAGCGCCGCCTGGTTGTGCCGGCGCGCCAGCAGGCGGAAGCGGTGCAGTGGCACCGGCGCCACCAGATCGGCCTCGGCGATCAGAGCCGCGCCGGGTCGGGCCAGCCAGCGGGCCAGCGTCGGCGCCATTTCCAGCCGGTCGCCATGCTTCAGGCCCAGGATCAGGTCGCGGCTCGTCTCGCCATAGACCAGGGCCGCGCGGGCGCGGTCGAACCGGGGCGGCCTGGCGGCGCAGGCGCCGCAGACGGCGCCTGGCCCGATCTCGAAGGCGAAGGGCAGGCCGCAGGCGGCGCAGACCGGGCCGGCGATGAAGTCGAGGCCCGACCAGCACTCGACGCAGAGCGCGCCTTGCGCCTCGACGCCGCCGCGGCAGACGAGGCAGCGCGGCGGCAGCACCGCGTCGACCAGCACGCGGCCCGACCAGGCCGCGACCGCGGCCAGCGCGCCGCGGATCATGGCCGGCGCGTCATCGCTGGCCGCGCTCGCGCAGCGCCTGCGCCTCGGCCTCGCCGTAGAAGAACGAGACCAGCGCGAAGCGGCGGCCGCGGCTCACATCGGTCACCTCGTGCAGCAGGTTGCACGAGAACACCACGGCGCCGCCGGTCGGCGGCTTGTAGAGGCTCGCGCCGAATTCCGGGAAGCGCAGATAGCCGCCCTCGAAATCGTCGTTCAGCAGCAGGGTCAGCGCATAGCGGCGATGCGCCGTGTGCGGCGTGCGGTTGTCGCGGTGCAGGCGGAAGAAGCCGGCGCCTTCCGCATAGCAGCCGATGCGGAAGGCCTCGTGCCGCGTCGGCGCCCAGTAATAGGCATCGGCCATGGCCGGGAACAGCCGCGTGAGCAGGCGCTGCTTCAGCCGGTCAAGCAGCGGGCCGGCGGGCAGGATCCAGTCGTCGCGCTTCTTGTAGCCGTAGTTGACGGCGAGCGCGGCCTGCTGGTTCGAGGCCGACACGCCGCCTTCGAAGCGCTCTCCCGTCTCCCAGGCGGCGATCAGCTCGCGGCAGAGCTCGGGTTCCAGCACCTCCGGCACCATCAGCACCGGCGCACCGGCGGTCACGACGGGTGCTGTCGTCGCGGCGGTCAGCCGTTCGAGCTTCCTCAGCGCGAGCGCGGAGAGCTTCGCCTCGCCCAGCGCCTCGACATGGCCGAGCAGGCGCGAGGCGGCGTCGACCAGCGCCACGACGCAGCCGGATTTGGCGCGCGGCAGCGCCGGCCCCGCCAGCGCCGCGGTCACCGCACCGGTCGGATCGGCGAGCAGCGGAAAGGGCAGCACTGTCTGGGCGGTGAAGGCGGCGTTGCCGGCGACGCTGCCGCCGACCGCGGCGATGGCGAACCCCGCCGCCTCGTATTGCGGCGCCGCTTCCGCGAAGCGGCGCAGCTCGCGCGCAACGGGGGGCCGCACCTCGCCGGCGAAGACCGGCACGGCGAGCGGCCGGCCGGCCAGCTTCTGGTCCTTCAGCGAGTACAGCACCCCCTTGGGATCCGGCAGGCCGAGATCGGGGATGCGGTCGCCCGGCTCCAATGCCGGCGGCAGATGCGGCGCCGCGCTCACGGGCTTCGTCTCAGCCGACGATCTCGCGCATCCGGCGCAGCGGCACGCCGGCGCTTTCGAGCCTGGCCTTCACGGCGCGCGCCATGGCCACCGCGGTCGGGCTGTCGCCATGCACGCAGATGGTGTCGATATCGACCTTGAGGCGCTTGCCGCTGGCGCATTCGATGGCGCCGCCCTCGACCATGCGGACGGCGCGTGCCGCAGCTTGCTCCGCGTCATGGATCATGGCGCCCGGCAGCTTGCGTGACACGAGGTTGCCGCTGTCGTCATAGGCGCGATCGGCGAAGACCTCGCGGGCGAGCTTGAGGCCTTCCTTCTCGCCGGCCGTCTCCAGCGCCGTCATGGGCATGACGACGAACAGCAGGTCGCGGTCGACGCCTTTGATCCCGCGGGCGATCGAGCGCGCCAGGCCCTCGTCCACCGCCGCCAAGTTGGAGAGGGCGCCATGCGCCTTCACATGGCTGACCTTGTGGCCGACCAGCGCCGCCACCGCCTGCAGGGCGCCGATCTGGTAGGCGATCATGCGCTCGATCTCGGCCGGGCTGTCGCCCAGGATCTGCCGGCGGCCGAAGCCGGCGATGTCGTTGAAGCCGGGATGGGCGCCGATATCGACGCCGTTCTGCTTCGCCTCCGCCGCCGTCTTGGCCATCACATTGGGATCGCCGGCATGGAAGCCGCAGGCGACATTGGCCGAGGTGACGATCTTCAGCATCGCCTCGTCGTCGCCCATCTTCCAGGCGGCGAAGCTCTCGCCCATGTCGCTGTTCAGGTCGACGCCCCGGTTCATGGCAGACTCCACGCTGGCCCTGCCATCCAGCCTACTCCAGGGGCACGATCCCGGCGAGGCATTCGGCCAATCGGGCCGCCTGGGCTCGCACCGCTTCCTGCGCCTCAGCCGGCGACAGGGCGGCGAAACGCACCGCCTCGCCCGGCCGCTTCTGGGCCAGGCGGGCGACATCCGGGCCGATCAGGCAGGCGATCTTGGGATAGCCGCCGGTGGTCTGGCGGTCGCGCATCAGCGCGATCGGCTGGCCGTTGCCCGGCACCTGGATGCCGCCGAGCGGGATGCCGTCGGAGATGATGTTGTGCCCCTTGGCGTGTTCGATGGCGGGGCCCTCCAGGCGGCAGCCCATGCGGTCGGCATCGCGGGCCACGGCGTAGTCGCTGCCGAGGAAGGTCGCGATGCCGGCCGGCGTGAAATAATCGTCCTGCGGGCCGAGCACGACGCGCAGCCGTTCCGGCGCCGGCGGCAGCCGCGCCGGATCGAAGCCAAGTTCCGGCCGGGTCGCGACGGCATCCTGCGCCAGCGGCAGCGCGTCGCCGGCCTTGAGCCGCCGGCCTTCGATGCCGCCGATCCCGGTGCGCACATGGGTCGCGCGGCTGCCGAGGACGGGCGCGCAGGCGATGCCGCCCTCGACCGCGACGTAGAAGCGGAGCCCGGTCCGGCAGGGGCCGATGCGCAGCTTCTGGCCTCGGGCGAGCCGGTAACTGCGCCAGGGCGCCGCCGCCTCGCCGTCGATCTTCATGGCGACATCGCCGGCGACAGCGAGACGCAGGCTCTCCACCGCGACCTCGTAGGTGTCGCCCAACAGGGTGCATTCGATGGCGGCGGCATCGGGCGCGTTGCCGGCGAGGCGGTTGGCGATGGCGAGCAGGGCCGGATCGGCGGCGCCGGCCGGGCTGATGCCGAAGCGCTGCGAGCCGAAGCGGCCGGCATCCTGCACCGTCGAATAGGGGCCGGCCTGCACCACGCGGAGCGCGCTCATGCCTCGGCCTCCGGCGTCCAGCCCCGTTCGGCCGCGGCGTCGAGGCGGGCATATTCCGCGTCGCCGATGGCGTGGAAGCGCACGCGGTCGCCGGGCTTGAGCAGGAAGGGCTCCGGCCGGGCGAGGTCGAAAGCGCGCACCGGCGTGCGGCCCAGCACGTGGAAGCCGGTCGGCATCTCCACCGGATAGAAGAGCGTCTGCTGGCCGGCCATCAGCACCGCGCCGCGCGGCACCGCCGGCCTCGGATCGTCGCGGCGCGGGATGACGAGCTCGGCCGGCAGGCCGCCGAGATAGGCAAGGCCCGGCGAGAAGCCGATCATGTAGACGCGGTATTCCGGCGCGCTGTGCCGCCGCACCAGCTCGTCCGGCGCGAGGCCGAGCTTGGCCGCCACCGCCTCCAGATCCTCGCCCATCGCCCCGCCATAGCGGACCGGCACGCGGTAGAGCCGGCCCGGCGCCGGCGCCGCGCCTTCGGTCGCGGCGGTGCGGGCCAGCAGCGCCTCCCGCAATGCCGCAGGATCGCAACGGAGCGGATCGAAATAGACCAGCAGCGACCGGTAGGTCGGCACCGTCTCCACCATGCCGGGCAGCGGCGCGGCGGCAAGCGCCCGGTCGAGGGCATGCACGCGGGCATTGAGCGCGGGATCGATGGCGTCGCCGAACTCGATCGAGAAGGCGGCGTCGCCGGCGGCAAGAACTTTGGGCGCGGTCATGCGGCCGCGAGGGCACCACGGACGATGTCGGGAATCAAGCGGATCGCGCCGAGCGCCTCCTTCAGGCGGGTGCGTTCGGTGCGCGACAAGGCCCGCGGATCGATTTTCGAGGACGGCGCCCGGCCGGCGGCGATATCGGCGAGCTGCTGGCGCAGCATCGTCTCGGTCAGGACGGCGCGCGCTTCGAGCAGCCGTTCCAGGTCTTCCCCCGACAGCTTGCCGCGGTCGGCGGCGGCGCGGAGCCGCGCCGCCGTCTCCGTCTCGCCGATGCCGTTCGCCAATGCGAGCACGCGCGCCGCGCCGACCAGCGGCAGCAGGCCGCCGGCCTTCAGATCGACCCGGCCGTCCTGCAGGCGAAACCGGCCGAGCAGGCTGAGCGCGGCGCCGTGGCTGGAGGCCTGCTCGGCCAGCTGGCGCAGGAAGGCCGGCGCGCCCTTGGCGGCCGCCAGGGCGTCGGCGCGCAGGCTCGCCGCCAGGGCCCGCTCGCCGCTGACGGCGCGGAAGTCGAAGAAGATGTCGACATCGAGCAGCGCCTCGCCCTGGGCCCGCCGGAGCCATTCGGCGACGCGGGTCCGCCAGGCCACCGGATCGCCGCGCCAGCCCGGCCGCGCCGCCATCACCCCGCCCTTGCAATAGGGGATGCCGGCCTGGTCCAGCAGGTCGGCCATGCGCTGGCCCACGGCGGCGTACCAGCCATCGTCGCCGGCCGCGTGGATGATGGCATTGTCCTGGTCGGCGGAGAGCAGGCTCTCGCCGCGCCCGCCGGAGCCGAGCACCAGCACGCACCAAGGCGCCGGCGCCGGGCCCCGCTCGCGCTCCGTCTCGGCGGCGGCGAGCTGCGCCGCCCGCGCCGTGATGTCGCAGAGCGTGGCGCTGAGCAGCGCGGCCACCTCCGTCGCCTGCAGGCCTTCGTCGAGCAGGCGCTGCGCGAGCTCGGGCAGTTCGGCGCGTGCGGCGGCCAGTGCCGCGCCGTCGGCCGCGGCATCGATGGCGTCGCCCAGCGTCAGCCCGCCGCCGACCCGCCGGCGCAGGATCAGGCGCGCCGAGACGATGCCGACGATCCGGCCCGCCGCATCGGTCACGCCGAGATGGCGATAGCCGAGGCGGCCCATGCGGCCGAGCGCCCGGTAGACGAAGGATTCGCCGGACATGGTGGCGATGGGCGCGCTCATCACCTCGCGGATCGTGAGCTGCGACGGATCGCCGGGATGCCGGGCGAGCGCCTTCATGGCGTCATGCTCGGTGACGATGCCGAGGACCTGCCCGCCGGGCGCTTCGACCAACAGCGAGCCGGTGCCGCGCTCCAGCATCAGCCGCGCCGCATCGCCGAGCGAAAGCCCGGGCGGTGCGCACAGCGGCGTCACCATCACCTCGGCCAGGCGGTGGCGATAGGGGAAGGCGTCGAGCCGCTGGCCGGCGCGCGCCTCGGTCGCGGTCGCGTCGCTCAAAACCGGCTCCGTCGCTTGAGCGACAGCAGGGCGCGGATTTCGGCGGTTACGCGGCGGGCATCGCCGAAAGTGTGGATGCCGCGGTCCAGCAGATGCGGCAGCAGCCGCACCCAGATCGCCGCGGCCGCAACAGCATCGCCGCGCGCGGTATGCCGCCCTTCGATGGCCACGTCGAAGCGGTGGGCCAACTGGTCCAGGTCGACCGCCGTGTTTTCCGGCAGCACGGCGGCGGCGAGCTCGGCGAGGCAGAGCGAAGCGGTCGCCGGCAGGTGCAGCCGGTGCCGCCGTGCCTCCGCCGCGATCACCGCGAGATCGAATCCGATGGTATGGCCGAGCGCGACGCGGCCATGCAGCCTCTCCACCACGGCCGCATGATGCGCCGGATAGGGCGGGGCGGCGGCCACCGCCGCATCGTCGATGCCGTGGACGGCCGTCGAGGCCGGCGGAATCGGCACCCCGGGCTGCACCAGAAATTCCAGGTCCTCGCCGTCGGGATGCGGCCCGCGCAGCGGCAGTGCGGCGAGCGACAGCATGCGATCGAGCTGCGGATCGAGGCCGGTCGTCTCGATATCGAGCGCGATCAGCGGCAGGTTGGCCAGCGGCGTCGCGTCGGCCGGCGCCAGCGCGACGCGCTGCCCATGGTCGCCGCGCAGCAGGCGGGCAAAGGCGGCAAAGCCACGCGGCCGGCCCGGCATGGCATCATCCTCCAGTTGCCATGCCCAACAGACGGAGCAGCGCCGGCACCGACAGCACGAGGCAGCCTGCCAGCCAGAGCAGGCGGCTGCCGATCGTGTCGGCGAAGACCGGCGCCGCGCGCTCCAGGATCGCCGCCGGCACGCCGCCGACCAGCAGGGTCGTCGTCGCGGTGATCAGGCTCGCCAGGTAGAACACGGTGCCGGGCTCTTCCGGCGCCCAGGTCGGCAGCCAGATCGGCGTCAGCTGCAGCACCAGCACGAGATACGGCGAGAAGATGCCGTTCAGCACCGCGACGGCGAGGACCATGGCCAGGATCTGATGCCGCTCGAATCGCATGGTGCCCTCAACTGCCGCCGAGCTTCGGCACCATGCCGAGGCCGGCGAAGAGGAAGAACAGGGCGATACGCAGATGGAACACCCAGAAGCCGGCGACCAGCGGCATCAGGAACGGCCGCACGGCCAGCGGCGTGATCCAGCGTACCAGCCAGACCGACCATTCGGTCAGCCAGTAGAAGGCGCGCCAGATGTAGTTGCCGGGCTGGATCTGCGGCACGAAGAAGCCGAGCAGGAAACGGCCGAGCAGCGACCAGAACACCACCGCAAGCGCGTAGTTGGCGATCCAGAACGGTAGATACCGTAGGGCGAATTCCGATTCCTGCACGTCGCGCGCGATGCCCCCCTGTTGGGTACCGAATCCGAGATCCAGTATCCGACGGCAGGATGGCAAGCCCCGGCCCCGCCGTCCAGGCGACCAAAGGCGAGATGCCAATCCGCCGGAACCATCGCCGGCCGGCGTCGTTTGCGGGACAAGCGCGCCTGGGGGGCAGCGTGGCTCTCAACTATGGAGGAGGTTATGCAGCAAGCGAAGCCGTTCCTGATCGCCGTGGGTGTCGCCCTTTTGGCAGCATCCCCAGCCACCGCCCAGCCGAGCGACAGGGCCGAAATCGCGACCGCGCTCGATCGCGAGTGGGTCAGTGTCAGTGGGGTGGTCAAGTCCAGCCGGAACGACAATTTCGTCCTGGACTACGGCGCTGGGCAGATCACGGTCGAACTCGACGACTACGACGCGATACGAGAGAACATGGTGGTTGCCGGCGATCGGGTCACCGTCACCGGTCAGACCGACGACGATTTCTACGACAAGCGCACCATTGAGGCGAGCACGGTGTATGTCGACAAGCTCCACACCTATTTCTACGCCAATCCGGCGGACGAAGAAGGTGGCTACTACAACCCGCCCACGAGCAGTCTTGCGACGGACGAAGAATGGGTTGCGATGACCGGAACCGTGGTGAGAAAGCAGGGGGATGAACTGACCCTGGACACCGGAACCCGCAACTTGACCGTCGACATCAGTGAAGTCCCTTACGACGTTTTCGCGGATGCCGGCGACAGGATCACCGTCTATGGCGAAATGGATGATGCCGACTTGTTCGAGGGCCGCGAGCTCCTGGCCACTTCCGTCGTCATCCAGAAGCAGGCAGGCGAATGAGCAAACGCTCGAACTGTGGCTACTCTCATGGCGGCATCACCGGTGCCCCCATTGCCGCCGCCCTTGCGCTTGTCTGTGTCGGCAGCCTCGTGGGCAATACCGGTGCGCAGACGGCGAAGCGAGTGTCGCCGATCGTTCTGGAGGTGACGGCGCCGAAGCCGGGCGAAGTCTTCGCCTGCCGGATTCCCGTGACCGTGAGGGCGCCGGAAGATCTCCGCGCGCTCAAGATCGCCAAGGTCTACGACGGCGATGTCGCCCTGGCCTCCACTGGAATCGCCACCGGAGTTCGACCGCTGATCGCCGAACGTCGAGGTAGGGTGGTCGGATATGAGAGCGTGCCGTTGCAGTTCGACATGACGGAAGGCGTCTGCGAGCGGGTGACGGAGTTGCACCTGGTCTTGGCCCGATGCACGTTCGACGATGGAGAGACCACGGATTGCCTTGACCGCGTGCGCTTCCAGCCCTCTTCGGCGGGGGAGCTTAGCTTCCATGTAGGCGAGCCGAGCGCAGGCGAAGTGCCAGGCGAAGGCGGTTAGTCCAGGCAATGTCCTATAGGCCGGGTCGCGTGGTGCTCGGACGGACGGAGAACGAGGCCGCTTTCGGGTGTGCGGACTTGTCGCCGGCCTGAGCCGCGACAAGTCCGCTTGCCGTCACTTCGGCAGTATCACCGTGTCGATAACGTGGATGACGCCGTTGGTCGCGCCGACATCGGCCGACACCACGCGGGCGTTGTCGACCATGACGCCACCGCGAGTCCCGTCGATCTTGACCGACTGGCCTTGCACGGTCTTGGCCTCAGTCACTTTGCCGGCGAGAGCGGTGCTGGCGACCCTGCCAGGCACGACGTGATAGGTCAGCACCGATACCAGCTGGGCCTTGTTTTCGGGCTTGAGCAGGTTCTCCACCGTGCCCGGCGGCAGCTTGTTGAAGGCGGCGTCGGTCGGTGCAAACACCGTGAAGGGGCCGGGGCCCTTCAAGGTGTCGACCAGGCCGGCCGCCTTCACCGCGGCAGTCAGCGTGTTGAACTGGCCCGCCTTCACCGCCGTGTCGACGATGTCGGCCGATTGCGTGGTCGCGTTGCTGGAGCAGGCAGCGACGAGCGCGAGCGCAGCCGTCGCCGCGAGACCCAGGAAGGTCTTGCGAAGCATGATATTCCCCTAATGTTGACCCAAAAGAGCAGCGTTGATCGCTGTGCCGCCACGGGCGTCGGCTTCGACGTCGCGTGGCACGGTGAGATCTACGGCGCCGAAGCGCGATTGGATCACCTTCCTTGCGACGGGACGCGAAGGGAGTTCCCGCGCTCGATTGTGTTCCTTTGCGCCGCTTCGTTGTGCCAAGCTCGACACTGGAAACGCCCGGGGCGTCGCCTGCCCGCGCGATCACCACAAGAACAACGGAGCGCGTGATGAGATCGGAACTCTGCCGCAAGCTCGGCATCGAATTTCCCCTGTTTGCCTTCAGCCATTGCCGCGACGTGGTGGCGGAGGTGACCAATGCCGGCGGCATGGGCGTGCTCGGCGCGGTCGGCCACACGCCGGAGACGCTCGAAATCGAGATGCGCTGGATCGACGACAAGGTGAAGGGCCGGCCCTATGGCGTCGACCTGCTGGTGCCGAACAAGATGGAGGCGAAGGAGGGCGGCGTCAGCGCGTCCGAGCTCGAGGCGCGCGTGCCGCCGGAACACAAGCGCTATGTCGAGGATCTGCTGAAGCGGCACGGTGTCGACACGGCCGGGCTGTGGGAGGAGCGGTTCACCAATGCCGCCGGCGAGAACATGCGCGAGGAAGGCGCGGCGCGGCTGCTCGACGTCGCCTTCGCGCATCCGATCGGGCTGATCGTGAACGCGCTCGGCGTGCCGCCGCCGGCCATGTTCGAGCGGGCGCGGCGCAAGGGCGTGCCGGTGGGCGCGCTGACCGGCGCGCGCGAGCACGCGATCAAGCACGCCCAGGCGGGAGTCGATATTCTGATCGTCGCCGGCACCGAGGCGGGCGGCCATTGCGGCGAGGTCTCGACCTTGGTCCTGATTCCGGAAGTGCTCGACGCCATGCGCGACTTTCCCGAGGTCAAGGTGCTGGCGGCAGGCGGCATCGCCACCGGCAGGCAGATGGCGGCCTGCATGGCGATGGGCGCCGACGGCGTCTGGACCGGCTCGGTCTGGCTCACCACGGCGGAGGCGGAGACGACGCCGACGGTGAAGCAGAAGATGCTGGCCGCCACCTCGCGCGACACCGTCCGCTCGCGCAGCCGCACCGGCAAGTACACGCGCCAGCTCCGCTCGCCCTGGACCGATGCCTGGGGCATCGAAGGCGCGCCGGATCCGCTGCCGATGCCGCTGCAGGGCCTAGTCTCCAAGCGCGCGCTGGCCCGGGTCGACAAGCTCGCTGAGAGCGGCCATGCCGGCGCCAAGGCGCTGGCCACCTACTATGTCGGGCAGGCGGTCGGGCTGATGAACGCCGAGCAGTCGACGCGCAGCGTCGTCTACGACTTCATGCGCGACTATGCCGAGGCGGTGGAGCGGCTCTCCGGCACGCTCGACGTTTGACGCCGCCGCTCAGCGCCTCGTGCCGATCACGGCGACGCCGAGCTTGCGGCCCTCGCCATTTGCCGCCATGGCGAAGCCGAAATGTGTCGCCCCGGCGGCGAGCAGGGTGACCCGGTATCCCTCGTCGTTGCGCCAGCGCTGCGCGAAGTCGCGGATGTCGGCCGCGGCCGGTGCCTCGCCGCAGCCGCCGCAGGCGGCACCCAGAACGGCGAGCGAGCGCCAGCTGCGCCGCTCGCCTTCAGGAAGCGCGGCATAGAGGTCCCGTCCGGTGAGGCTGAACGCCTCGGATTCCGAGGGCAGCAGGGCCTGCGCCGCAACGACAAGCGTCTGGCTGGATTCGAGCGGCGGGCGCCCGGCTTCGCGGCGCAGGCGATTGACCTGTGCGAGCGCGGTGCGCCATTGCGTTTCCGGATCCAGCGGCGTCGCCGCCTCGCCCGGCTGCAGGTCGTGCGGCTGGCCGGGACCCGCGAAGACCTGCACGGCGTAGAGCCCGCGCTCGGCGCTGGCGGCGATGCCGAAGCCGAAGGCGGTGACGCCGCGCCGCAGGATGTTGTCGCGGTGCAACGGGCTCTGCATCCAGCCCTCATGCAGCGCCTCGACCGAGGCACCGATCGAGGGCGGCTGGCAGGTCGCGCAGCGGGCGATGTTCTCTGCCGCGAGATGCGAGGTGCTGCCGCCGGCCTGTTGGTAGCGATCGATCACGGTCGCGCCGGAAGGCGCGGTATGGGAATAGTAGCCGCGCGCCAGCATGTCGTCGGCATGAGCCTGTGCGGCCGCATTTGCCGCCGGCCGGAGCATGAGAGGGCCGAGGCCTTCGTCGTGGCGCGCCCGGTTGACCAGATCGAGCGCGTGGCGCCGCAGGCTCTCCAGATCAGCGGTGCTGGCGGCCGCCGACATCGCCGCCGGCATCGCCGTGGCGCACAGGGTCAGGAAAACGAGACCCTGGACAAACGCATGCCACCTCTGGCGCAGGGACGTTTCCTCGGTGGGGTTACGCGCGGGACCGTTGGCGGTGCCGCCACGGCACCATGTCAGGCGATCCTGGCGCCCGCAACGGGAGGGTCGGCGATCCGGGCGCCCGCTCACCGGAAAAGAAATGGCGGGCCTACTGACCCGCGACCACATGGCCCGCGGAGAATGCGTGAGATTGCCAAGCATTCGCATATTTGTTGGTTGCATGTATGCAAATTGTACGGCTTGGTATGTGGATAATTATCGTTCAATCAATCGTCGCTGCAGTGGAGTGATCGTTGCGCGCCGAAGTAGCCAACCGCCGAGCAGCGCCGCTGATCGGGGCTGCGGTGGCAGGTCTGGGCATCCTGGTTCTGGGCGCCTGGGCGTTCAACGTTCCCATCTTGCAGAGCCTGAACCCGCAATGGGTGACGATGAAGGCCAACACGGCGCTCAGCTTCGTGCTCGCCGGCTCGGCACTCTGGCTGCTGGGCGAAGTGGATCGATCCGCAAGACAGCGCTTGGCCGGCACCCTCGCGGCGATGGCGATGGGGATGGTCGGACTGCTGACGGTTCTGGCCTACGCGCTTGGGCTGGACCTTGGGTTGGATCAGTGGCTGTTCAGCGATCCGTCCACGCCAATCCCGATGCATCCGGGGCGTCCGGCGCCGGCGACTGCGCTGCTGTTCGTGCTGGTTGCGGTTTCCTTGTTCCTGCTGCGGGCGGCCCGGCCGGCGCTCGTGATACTTGCCGATACCAGCATCGGCCTGGTAGCGGCCTCGGGTTACCTCGCGATCATCGGCTATTTCTATGGGGCACCGGGCCTGTACACCGTTCCCGGCTATTCCTCGATGGCCCTGCATACCGCCGTCGGATTTGTGCTGCTGGGTGTCGGGCTGTTCCTGGCCCGGACGGATCGCGGCATCATGCGGCTCGTCACCGCGCGCCGCGCCGCGGGCGCCACGGCACGCCGCTTGCTGCCGGTTGCCATGCTGGCGCCAGTGCTGCTCGGCTACGCAGAGCTGTATGCGTTCGAACATCTGGGCCTGAGCACGGCTGCCGCCGATCTGCTCCTCATTGTCGCTGTCATCGCGATATTCGCCGGCACGATTCTATGGAGTGTGGCGGCCGTAGATCGTGTGGACGCGCAGCGCCAGCGGCTGGAGCTCGCCGGCCGCCTCGCGGACCAGCAAGCCAAGGACGAATTGCGATGGCGCAACCTGCTGGAATCGGCGCCGGACGCCAGCGTCGTCGCCGATGCCGAAGGGCGAATCCGGTTCGTCAACGCGCGGACCGAGGACTTGTTCGGCTACGCGCGGGAGGAGATGGTCGGCCGCCCGGTCGAGATGCTGTTGCCGGAGGGATTGCGGGCGGCACATGTCGGCCATCGCGCCATCTATCAGCGCGCGCCGCTGAGCCGGCCGATGCAGACAAGTGGCGCGCTGTATGGCCGCCGCAAGAACGGTGACGAGTTTCCGGTCGAAGTCAGCCTGGCGCCCGTAGGCACCGACGAAGGCGAACTGATCGCCGCCGCCATTCGCGACAGCACCGTCCGGTTGCAGCGTGAAACGCAGATACTCGAGGCGAGGGCGGCGGCGGAAGCCGCGACCCGCCGCCTTCAGGCGCTGATCGAGGCGGTGCCGCTTGCTGTCGTCGAGATAGATCGCGACCGACTAGTGCGCTCGTGGAATCCGGCGGCCGAGCGGATATTCGGATGGCGGGCGGAAGAGCTATTGGGCCGGGAGCTATCCACCATTCCCGCAGATCGCAAGGGAGAAATCGACTTTCTAATGGTGGCTACGACCGACTCCCGTCCCCTGCAGGCTTTTGAGACGCGGCGGATCCGCAAGGACGGGACAACGATCGACGTGTCGATTTGGACGGCGCCACGTTTTGATCCCGACGGCTCGAATGCCGGCATGATCTCGATCGTTGCTGACATTACGGAGCAAAAACGACTGGAGGAGCATTTCCGCCAATCGCAGCGGCTGCAGGCGGTCGGACAGCTGACGGGAGGTATCGCCCACGAATTCAACAATATTCTCCAGGTGCTCCTCGGCAACCTCGACTTCCTGCGGGACCCCGTGCGTGGCGATCCGAACGCCACGCGGACAATTGATGCGCTGATGCGCGCGGTGCGACGCGGCGCCGACCTCACGCACCAGCTGCTCGCCTTCTCGCGCAAGCAGCCGCTGCGTCCGCGAGCCCTCAATCCCGAGGAGGAGCTGCGGTCGATGGAGAAGCTGGTGCGGGCGAGCATCGGCGCGCAGTATTCCGTGCAGATCGAGATTGCTGCCGACGTTTCGACAGTGCTGGCGGACAACACCCAGCTCGACAATGCCATCCTGAATCTCGTGATCAATGCCCGCGATGCGATGCCGACCGGCGGCAGCCTGCGCCTTCGCGCGGAAAACGCAGTGGTCGATGAGGCGCGCGCACAGAATCTCGATATCCCGCCGGGGCATTACGTGGCCATAGAGGTCATCGATTCCGGGACCGGCATGACGCCCGAGGTTCTCGCCCGTGCTGTCGAGCCGTTCTTCACCACCAAGGAAGTGGGCAAAGGCACCGGCCTCGGCCTCAGCATGGTGCATGGCTTCGTCAGGCAATCTGGCGGTGCGCTGGAGATCGTCAGCGAACCGGGGCATGGTACGACCGTGCGCCTGCTGCTGCCCGCAACGACAGAGGCGGCGCACGAGGAAGTGACGCTAAGGCCGCGTCTGATCGGGCCGCGCAACATCACTGTGCTCGTCGTCGAGGACGAGCCGGAAGTGCTCCGAACCGCGGCAGTCACGCTGCGCGGCCTCGGCTACACCGTGATCGAGGCGGCCGACGGACCTTCGGCGTTGGCAGCGCTGCGGCAGGCGGGCCATGTCGACGTGCTGTTCACCGACGTCGTGTTGCCGAAAGGGATGTCGGGCCGCGACCTTGCCGAGGTCGTGCGCGCGCACCAGCCGCATGTCGCGATCATCTATACCTCGGGCTACAACGAAAATGTCATCGCCCATGACAACGTTTTGGACAAAGGTATCGTGCTGGTGCGCAAACCATATTCGAAGGAGGATCTGCTCGCAGCAATCTCCGGAGTTACAAAGGCCAAGGTGTCCGCGGTTGGCCGCTGGAGCAGAGCTTGAACAGGCCCCAGTGTCTTGCCCGCAGCCGGGCTAACCGGCGCATTGAAACGTCACCGTCCGCGTGCCGTTCGCATTGGTGATGACGTTGGAGACCACCTGCGAGGCGCCGCGATTGGCGCAATAGGTCTGCGCGGTTCGCGAGGCTTCCAGCAGTTCCTGATCGGTGCGGTAGGTGTAGGTGAGGTTGGAGGCGGGCGACGGTGTCAGCGCCCCGGTCGTGGCGCCGTTCACGCATTCGAACACGGCAATGCGATCGCCGTCCCGGTCGGTGGTCAGACTGAGCGTGCGCGGCGTCGACTGATACTGGCTGCAGAACGACGTTGCGCGCTGATTGGCTTCGACCAGGTCACGGTCGTTGCTGTACTTGTAGGTGACGGTCGGATTGCTGGCCTGGATCTGTCGCGGTGAGGAATCGTGCCCGCACGCGGCCAGAGTCAGGCCGAGCGCCAAGCTGCCCGCCGCGGCGAGCGAAATGCGACCGGTTCCGGATGTCATCGTCGATCCTCCGCAATGGGCCGCTCCTCCGCAGCGCCGGTCGGCGCGTGCCGGCGGCGAAGGAAGGCGACCTTGGCTGTCCCTGTCCGCCTTGTGCAACGTGCGGTGCGCGGCTTCGTTCCCACGCGACGATGGCCGCTTGCGGGGAGCGCAAACCGATAGCCTGGTATTCGGAGGGAGATGGTGGGCGCGACAAGGATCGAACTTGTGACCCCCACGATGTCAACGTGGTGCTCTACCGCTGAGCTACGCGCCCATCTCCGGCCTTAGGCCCGCCTCGGGGTCACGAGGCGGCGACTGCGTAGCAGGGGGCCCCGGACGCGTCAACCGACAGGCCGCGCACTGATCGGCCGTCAACCGGCCGGCTTCGTGGCCGCCAGCATGTAGTTGACGGCGGTGTCGCCGGAAAGCGACCAGCGGTCGGCGAGCGGGCTGTAGGTCACGCCGCGGACCTCGCTCAGCGCCATGCCGCTGCGGCGGAGCTCGCGGGCGAGCTCGCTCGGCCGCACGAATTTGCGCCAGTCATGCGTGCCGCGCGGCAGCCAGCGGAGCACCCATTCGGCGCCGACGATGGCGAGCGCGAAGGCCTTGGGCGTCCGGTTCAGGGTGGCGAGCACGATCAGTCCGCCCGGCTTTACCAGGGCGCAGGCGGCATCCATGAAAGCGCCGAGATCGGCCACATGCTCGACGATCTCCAGCGCCAGCACGATATCGAACTGCCGGCCCTCCGCCGCCAGTGCCTCGGCGCTGGCGGCGCGGTACTGCACCGCGACGCCGGATTCCGCGGCATGGGCGCGGGCGATCGCGATGTTGCGCTCGGCCGCGTCGATGCCGGTCACCTCGGCGCCGAGGCGGGCCAGCGGCTCCGCCACCAAGCCGCCGCCACAACCGATATCCAGCAGCGAAAGGCCGTCCAGCACCCGGCGGGCCTTCGGGTCGAGGCCGAATCTGGCGATGGCCTGTTCGCGGATGTAGCCGAGACGCACCGGGTTGAGCACATGCAGCGGGCGGAACTGCCCAAGCGGGTCCCACCATGCCTCGGCCATGCGGGCGAAACGCTCGACCTCGGCCGGATCGACGGAGGGGGCGGCAGCGGCGCTCATGGGCCCGAGGTATAGGCGGCCCATCGTCCGGCGGAAAGGCGGAAATCCGCCCGAAACCGGCCCAAATCCTTGCGCCGCCCGGCCCGACCCCTTATGAGGTGGCGCGCCGCCTTCCCCCGCGGCAATCCCGCAAGCCCCGGTCTTCCGCAGGTCCCTGTCAATGGCCCGCCTCGTGCTCAAATTCGGCGGTACGTCGGTTGCCGATCCCGACCGCATCAAGAACGTCGCCGCCAAGGTCAAGCGCGAGGTCGAGCAGGGCCATGAGTGCTGCGTGGTGGTGTCGGCCATGGCGGGCGAGACCAACCGACTAGTCGATTTCTGCCGCCGCATCGATCCGATGCACGACCAGCGCGAATACGACGTGGTGGTGGCGACCGGCGAGCAGGTGACCATCGGGCTCGCGGCGATGGCGCTGCAGGCGATCGGCGTGCCGTCGCGCTCCTATTGCGGCTGGCAGGTGCCGATCCTGACCAACGAGGCCTTCGGCAAGGCGCGGATCGAGCGGATCGACGGCCAGAGCCTGCTCGGCGAAATGGCGACCGGGGTGGTTCCCGTGGTGGCCGGCTTCCAGGGGCTCGGCCCCGGCAGTCGGGTCGCCACGCTCGGCCGCGGCGGCTCCGACACTTCGGCGGTGGCGCTCGCGGCCGCGCTCGGCGCGGATCGCTGCGATATCTACACCGATGTGGACGGGGTCTACACGGCCGACCCCCGAATCGTGAAAACCGCGCGCAAGCTTGATAGGATCACCTACGAGGAGATGCTGGAGCTCGCCTCGCTCGGGGCCAAGGTGCTGCAGACGCGGTCGGTCGAGCTCGCGATGAACCATCGCGTGCGCGTTCAGGTGTTGTCGAGTTTCGACCGGGCGCTCGGCTCCGAGCTGCCCGGCACCCTGGTTGTCGACGAGGAAGAGATCGTGGAAAAGCATATCGTGAGCGGGGTCACCTACGCGCCGGACGAGGCGAAGGTGACCTTGCGCCAGGTGGCCGACCGGCCCGGCGTCGCCGCCAGCATCTTCGGCGCGCTCGCCGATGCCGGCATCAATGTCGACATGATCGTGCAGAACGTGTCGACCGACGCCAAGTCGACCGACATGACCTTCACCATCCCGCGCGGCGACCTGCCGCGCGCCATGCCGGTGCTGGAGGGTCTGAAGAAGGAAATCGGCCACACCGCCATCGTGCCGGACCAGAACGTGACCAAGGTCTCGGTGGTCGGCGTCGGCATGCGCAGCCATGCCGGCGTGGCGCGCACCATGTTCAAGGCGCTGGCCGACAAGAACATCAATGTCGAGGTGATCTCGACCTCCGAGATCAAGATCAGCGTGCTGATCGCCGCCGAATACACCGAGCTCGCGGTGCGCGCGCTGCATACCGCGTTCGATCTCGATGCCGCCTGATTCGACGCAACCCGACGCCGCCCGCGCCCGCGGCATGGCGATCCTCGACCGCCTGTGGCGGCGGGGCCGGGATTTCCTCGGCACCCGCTATGCCATCATGGGCGGCGCGATGACCTGGGTGTCGGAACGGCATCTGGTCGCTGCGATCTCCAATGCCGGCGGTTTCGGCGTGATCGCCTGCGGCTCGATGACGCCCGACCTGCTGGCCAGGGAGATTGCGGGCACGCAGGCGCTGACCAAGCTGCCGTTCGGCGTCAACCTGATCACCATGCATCCGGATCTCGAGGCGCTGATCGATGTCTGCCTGCAGGCCAAGATCGGGCATATCGTGCTGGCCGGCGGCGTGCCGCCGACGCCGGCGATCCAGAAGATCAAGGCGAGCGGCACCAAGGTGATGTGCTTCACCCCGGCGCTCTCGCTCGGCAAGAAGCTGGTGCGCTCCGGCGCCGACGCGCTGGTGATCGAGGGCATGGAGGCGGGCGGCCATATCGGCCCGGTCTCGCTCGGCGTGCTGGCGCAGGAGATCCTGCCGCATCTCGGTGCCGAGGTGCCGATCTTCGTTGCCGGCGGCATCGGCCGCGGCGAGATGATGGCGAGCTATCTGCAGATGGGGGCGGCCGGCGCCCAGCTCGGCACCCGCTTCGTCTGCACCACGGAATCGATCGCGCATCCGAACTTCAAGAAGGCCTTCCTGCGGGCGGCGGCGCGCGATGCGCAGCCATCGGTGCAGGTCGACCCCGCCTTCCCGGTCATTCCCGTGCGCGCGCTGATGAACGACGGCACGCGCAAGTTCATGCAGCGCCAGGTCGAGGTGATCGCCAAGGTCCGCGCCGGCGAGCTGGATCAAAAGGCGGCCCAGCTCGAGATCGAGCATTTCTGGGCCGGGGCGCTGCGCCGCGCCGTGATCGACGGCGATGTCGAGAGCGGCTCGCTGATGGCGGGCCAGAGCGTCGGCATGGTCACGCGCGAGCAGTCCACCGCCGAGGTGATCGAGGAGATCGTCGATCAGGCGGCCAGGTGGCTCGCCATCCATCATGCCGGGGCCGAGCCGGCCATGCTCGCTTCCTAGGGGCCCGACGAGCATGGAACGCGTCGGAGCCGCCAGCGACAGGGTGCTTCTCCGACGTCTCCGGGAGGTGATGGCGGGGACCGGGAGCGCGCAGGCGCGGCTGTCCCTGGTCGTCAAGGTGGTGGCCGCCAACATGGTGGCCGAGGTCTGCTCGGTCTATCTGCTGCGCGCCGGCGAGGTGCTCGAGCTGTTCGCCACCGAGGGCCTGAAGCCGGAAGCCGTGCATGTGACGCGGCTGCGCACCGGCGAGGGCCTGGTCGGCGACATCGCCGCCCATGCGCGGCCGCTCAACCTGCCCGACGCGCAGGCGCATCCGCAATACGCCTACCGGCCGGAGACGGGCGAAGAGATCTACCACTCCTTCCTCGGCGTGCCGATCATGCGGGCGAGCCGGGTGATCGGCGTGCTGGTGGTGCAGAACCGCACCCGGCGGCGCTATGCCGACGAGGAGGTCGAGGCGCTCGAGACCGTCGCCATGGTGATCTCCGAGGTGGTGGGATCGGGCCAGCTGATCTCGCGCGAGGAGATCGCCGAGGTCGACGGCATCGCCACCCTGCCGCATCGCCTGACCGGCCGGGTGCTGGCCGAAGGCATCGCGGTCGGCACCGCGGTGCTGCACGAGCCGCATATCGTGGTCGAGAAGACCATCGCCGAGGATATCGGCCTGGAGAAGCGCCGCCTGCAGAAAGGCGTCGGCCAGCTCCGCGCCTCGGTCGACGAGATGATGCAGGCGACCGAGCAGCATATCGGCTCCGACAGCCGCGAGGTGCTCGAAACCTACCGCATGTTCGCCAACGATGCGGGCTGGCTGCGCAAGATGCACGAGGCGGTGGAATCCGGCCTCACCGCCGAGGCGGCGGTGCAGAAGGTGCAGATCGACAACCGCATGCGCATGCAGAGCGTCTCCGATCCGTATCTGAAGGAGCGGCTGTCCGATCTCGACGACCTCGCCAACCGTCTGCTGCTGCACGTCATCGGCCGCACCGGCACCGCGGCCGCCGGCAAGATGCCCGAAGATGCCATCCTGTTCGCGCGCAATATGGGCCCGGCGGAACTGCTCGACTACGAGGCGTCGCGCCCCAAGGCCGTGGTGCTGGAGGAAGGCTCGCCCACCAGCCATGTCGCCATCGTCGCCCGCTCGCTCGGCATCCCCATGCTCGGGCGCTGCGAGGGCGCGATCCGGCGCGTCGATTTCGGCGACCCGGTCATCGTCGATGCCGATCACGGCCAGATCTATATCCGCCCCGCCGAGGACATCGTCGCCGCCTTCCGCAAGAGCCTGGACGACCGGCGCGAGCGCGAGGCCAAGTATCTCGGCCTGCGCGATCTGCCGGCCGTGACGCGCTGCGGCGAGACCATCCGGCTCAAGCTGAACGCCGGCCTGCTGGTCGATGTCGGCCAGGTCAACGCGATGGCGGCGGACGGTATCGGGCTCTATCGGACCGAATTGCTTTTCATGGTGCGCCACACATTCCCGAACCTGGAGGCGCAGGTCGAGATCTATTCCAAGGTGCTGGACGAGGCGGGCGAGCGGCCGGTCTGCTTCCGCACGCTCGATATCGGCGGCGACAAGGTGCTGCCCTACATGCCGCGCGACGGCGCCGAGAAGGAGGAGAATCCCGCCATGGGCTGGCGCGCGATCCGCCTTGCGCTCGACCGCCCGGCGATCCTGAAGACCCAGCTGCGCGCGCTGCTGCGCGCCGCAGCGGGCCGGCGGCTCGACGTGATGTTCCCGATGGTGGCCGAGGCGGCGGAGCTGATCCGCGCCAAGGAGATCTTCGAGCGCGAGCGCCGCCGGCTCGGGCGCCAGGGCCTGAAGGAGCCGGCGGAAATCCGCATCGGCACCATGCTGGAAGTGCCCTCGCTCGCATTCCAGCTCGACGCGGTGCTGCCGCAGGTGGATTTCATCTCGGTCGGCTCCAACGACCTGACGCAGTTCCTGTTCGCCGCCGATCGCGGATCGAGCCGCATCGCCGATCGCTACGACCCGCTGTCGCCGCCGATGCTGGGGTTCCTGCGCCATGTCGCGCGCGCCTGCACGGCCGTCGGCAAGCCGCTTGCCGTCTGCGGCGAGATGGCGGCGCGGCCGGTCGAGGCGATGGCGCTGATCGGCCTCGGGGTGCGCGAGCTTTCGATGCCGGCCTCGGCGCTCGGCCCGGTGAAGGAAATGGTGCGCAGCCTGGCCATCCCGCCGCTGGCCGACTACCTGGAGCAGATCATCTCGCTCCCCGACCACTCGCTGCGCTCGCGCCTGATGTCGTTCGCACAGGATCACGGCGTCGCAATCTGACGGACCGGCGCCTGCGGTTGACTTCGATCGCAGCCGGGGCCTAGCGTCGGCCGATCCAAGGAGGAGACAATGCGCGAACCGCTCAAGGTGTTCTGGCAGCCCGGCTGAACCAGCTGCCTGAAACTCAAGGAGTTTCTGTCGGTCCGTGCGATCGGCTTCATCTCGGTCAACATTCGTGAAGACGCAGCCGGCCTTGCCGAGCTGCAGGCGCTCGGCGTGCAGTCGGTGCCGGTGCTGGCGCGCGGGCGCCAGTTCACCTTCGCGCAGAGCACCAAGCAGATCGTCGATTTCCTCGGCCTCGGGGAAGAGACGGCGCCGGGGCTGCCGCCCGACGAGCTGATCCGGCGCCTCGACAAGTTCATGGCGGCGGCGCTGCAGCTTCTGCCGCTGATGCCGCAGGATCGTCTGGCCACGCATGTGCCGGGCCGGCCGCGCAGCTACCGTTCGCTCGCCTTCCATCTGTTCCGCGTCGTCGATGCCTTCCTGGATGCCAACAGTGGCATCACGCTGGTGCGCGCCATGTTCGCCGAGGAGCCGGCCTCGGATGCCGGCACGAACGTGCTGGCGGAATATGGCGGCTCGATCCGGCAGCGCTTCGACGCATGGCGGAGCGCCGGCGACCTCGCCGCCGACGAGATGCTGCCGACCTATTACGGGCCGCAGACCCGGCACGAGCTGCTGGAGCGCACCACCTGGCATTGCGGCCAGCATGTGCGCCAGTGGATGATGCTGCTCGAGAAAGAGGGCGTGTCGCATCCGCGCCCGCTCGTCGAGGGCGATTTCCAGGGCCTGCCGATGCCGCAGAACGTGTGGGACGGCTAGCTCGGACGTGCTACTCCGCCGCGCTGGCCGGGCGCTTCGGGCTCCGCTGCGCGATCAGCGCGCGCAGCGCCGCCGGCCGCACCGGCTTCAGCAGCACGTCGACATTGCGCTCGCGGGCGCGGGCGCGAACCTCGGGGCCGCGATCGGCGGTCACCACCGCGGCGGGGATGAAGATGCCGCGGTCGCGGCGCAGCAGGTCGATGAGGGCAAGGCCGTCCAGCCCGCCGCCGAGATGCAGATCGGCGATCACCAGATCCGGCAGGCGCGGCGATGCCGCCAGCGCCGCACGTGCCGCCTCGGCATCGGCGGCGACGATCGCCTCGCAGCCCCAGCTCTGCAGCAAGGTTGCCATGGCGTCCCGCACCGGCGCCTCGTCGTCGACGCACAGCACCAGCGTCGCCGCCGCGGGCGAGGCAGGCTCGGCCACCGGAATGGCGATGCGCACGGGCAGTGATTTCGCCAGCGGCACGGTAATGGCGAACACCGAACCGCGCCCCATTTCGGATCGCAGGCTCAGCGGGTGGTCCAGAACGCGGGCAATGCGCTCGACGATCGCGAGGCCGAGGCCGAGGCCGCGGCCCTGGGCCGGGTCGCCGAACGGTCCGGCCAGCCGCGTGAACTCCTCGAACACCGCCTCGCGCTTGTCCTCGGGAATGCCGGGTCCGTTGTCCCACACCTCGATGCGGATCGCCGCCCGGTCCCGGCGGCAGCCGATCAGCACGCGCGGCGCCTCGCCGGGCCGGCCGCCATAGCGCAATGCGTTGGAAATCAGGTTCTGCAGCACGCGGCGCAGCAGCGCCGGATCGGTCATCGCCACCGCCGATGTCGGCACGACCGTCAGACTGGCGCCGCGCCGGGCCGCGACCGGCGCGAAGGTGGCGGCAAGCTGTTCGATCAATTCCGCTGCCGGCACCGGCTGGCGGTCGGGCGCCAGCGCGCCGGAATCGAGGCGCGAGATGTCGAGCAGCGCATCGAGCAACGCCTCGACGCTGCCGAGGCCCTGGTCGATCTTGCCCACCAGCTCGTCGCCCGGATGCCTCTCCGCCAGCGCCGCGGCGAACAGGCGCGCCGCATGCAGCGGCTGCAGCAGGTCGTGGCTCGCCGCCGCAATGAACCGTGTCTTGCCGAGATTGGCCGCCTCCGCCTCGGCGCGGCTCGCCTCCAGCTCGGCCGTGCGCTCCACCACGCGGCGCTCCAGCGTCTCGGCGGCCTGGCGCAGCGCTGCCTCGGCGTGGCGCCGCTCGGTGATGTCCTGATACAGCACGAAGAAGCCGATCACCTCGCCCGCATCGTCGACATGCGGCAGATAGGTGCCGCGGGCCACCTCGATCTTGGCATCGTTGGTCGGGAACTCGATCTCGAAGACCTGAGGCTCTCCGCCCAGCACGCGGTCGATATAGGGCTTGAGCCGGCCATAGCGCTCCGCGCCCAGCACGTCGACCAGGTGCCGGCCGTCGATATCGCGCTCCGGCAGGCCGAGGGCGGCCTGGTAGGGGCCGTTGATGAAGCGGTAGCGCTGGCCCTGATCGATATAGCTGATCAGCACCGGCACGTTGTCGGTATAGACGCGGATGCGCCGCTCGCTGTCGCGGATCGCCTCCGCCGCGCGCACGCGCGCGGTCACGTCGGTCGCCGTGACGACGAAGCCGCCATCGGGCAGCGGGTCGACCCGGATCTCCACCACGGTGCCGTCGGGCCGCCGGCGCTCCCGCAAGGGCGCCGCGCCGCGATCCTTGGCGACATGGGCGAGATCCGGCGCGGCGGCGGCGAGGTCGGCGATGCGCGCGCCGACCTGCATCGCCTCGTCGGGCAGCGCCAGCATGAATTCGAACCGCTCGTTCCACACTTCCAGGCGCCCGTCGCGGTCGAAGGTGGCGATGCCGAGGCCGACGTTGTCCAGTGTCTTGCGCAGCAGCTCGTAGTTGGTGCGGATCGCCTCCGAGGCCTGGCCCAGGATCTGCCGGGTGGAGCGGAAGGAGAAGCGCGTGCCGCCGCCGATCGATGCGACCACGACGCGGGCCGAAGCGGCGCCGATCGCGCCCGCCAGGATGTGCTCGGTATGGGCGAGCGCCGCCGGCCCGGAAAGGCTCTGCCCCGCGAAGGCGGCAGCGGCGCGCTCGGCCCCGACGAAGCGGGCGACCAGCGCGCGCAGCTCGTCGAGACGCGGATCGGCCGCCGGCTCCTCGGCCGGCGCCGGGCCGTCGTCGCCGCCGACGAAAGAACGCGCCTGCGCCGCATCGCGGGCATGGGCGCGGGCAAGCAGCGACACCAGCACCAGCAGCGCGATATTGACGCTGATCGAGGCAAGGAATCCCTGGGCGAAGAAGTCGAGCCCGCCCAGCGCATCCGGCATCCAGTCGGCGAGCGGCGGCTTCCGCCCGCTGCCGACATCGCGGGTGATCGAGGGCAGCAGCAGCGTATGCACCCAGAGGGCGAAGCCGCCGAGCAGCCCGGCCACGACGCCGAGCCGGTGCGCGCCGCGCCAATAGAGACCGAGCAGCAAAGGCGGCGCGAAATTGGCGACGGCGCAGAATGAGATCAGGCCGATCGAGACCAGCGGCAGGTGGCCGGCGACGGCCTGGTGATAGAGATAGGCCAGCGCCAGGATGACGCAGACGGCGATGCGCCGCACCGCCAGCACCAGCGGGCCGAGCGCGCTGCTTTCGCCGGCACGCCGGCGCAGCAGGAGCGGCATCACCAGCTCGTTGCCGATCATGCCGGAGAGCGCCACGCAGGCGACGATGATCATGCTGGTCGCCGCCGAGAGGCCGCCGATGAAGGCGAAGATGGACAGCCACGACTGGCCGGCATTGAGCGGCAGGGTCAGCACGAACATGTCCGGATCGGCGCCGGGGCCGAGCTTGAGCAGGCCGGCGGCGGCGATCGGCACCACGAACAGGTTGATCAGCAGCAGGTAGAGCGGGAACAGCCACCGCGCCGCCTTGAGGCCGCTTGGATGATCGTGCTCCACCACCGCGACGTGGAACTGCCGCGGCAGGCAGAGGAAGGCGAAGCCGGCCAGCGCCGTCATCACGATCCAACCGCTCGCCGGCGTGCCGCCTTCCAGGCTCGCCTGCACGGCGGGCCGCGCCTCGATGGCCTGCCCGAGATCGTTCCAGCCGCCATAGAGGCCATAGACGACGAACACGCCGACGGCGATGAAGGCGACCAGCTTGACGATCGACTCGAAGGCGATCGCCAGCATCATGCCGCGGTGCTGCTCCGAGGCCTGGATGTTGCGCACGCCGAACAGGATGGTGAAAGCCGCCATCACCACCGCCACCACCAGCGCAGTGTCGCGCAGCGGCAGCGGCAGGTCGGCGGTCTGCAGATCGCCCTTCAGGCCCAGCAGCGCGGCGAAGGAGAACGTGACGGCCTGCAGCTGCAGCGCGATATAGGGCAGCACGCCGACGGCGGCGATCAGGGTCGCCACCACCGCGACGGCGCGGCTCTTGCCGTAGCGCGAGCCGAGGAAATCGGCGATCGAGGTGACGTTCTCCCGCTTGGCCGCGGCGATCATCTTGGCCATCGCGGGATAGCCCAGGATCATCACCAGCGTCGGGCCGACATAGATGAGGATGAAGTCGGGACCGGCGGTGGCGGCGCGGCCGACCGAGCCGTAGAAGGTCCACGACGTGCAGTAGATCGCCAGGCTCAGCGCGTAGACGATCGGGCCGAGACGGCTCTCCGACCATCGCTTCGCGTGCCGCTCGCCGAGATGGGCGATGGCGAACAGCAGGCCCAGATAGCCGAGCGACAGTGCGAGCACCGTCGTTCCCTGCGGCATCACGCCTCCCCCGCGCCGCGTCGAATGCCCAAGGATTAGAAGCCTTTCACCGGCGCCTGTCCATCGAGGAGGGTGGTGTTAACCGCGTTTCGGCGGCGCGGCGAGCGGCAGCATGGAAGCGAGGCAGATGCCGGCCGAGACCAGGAAGGCGATCCCGTAGGATCCCGCCACCCACAGCACGCCGCCGAAGATCATCGGCCCGAGGATCAGCCCGACATAGGACGGCGTCAGCATGCCGCCGGTCGCCTCCGCCACCTTGCCCTCCGGCGCCAGGGTCGCGACCTCGGCGAGGAACACGCCGTTCCAGCCGCTGGCCGTCAGGCCGAGCAGGAAAGCCGGCCCGGCGAGCCAGGCGAGGCTGGCCGGCAGGCTGACGATGGCGATGGTGCCGATCGCCGCGCCGAGCCCGATCAGGCCGAGCACGATGCGGGTCGGCAGGTAGCGCCCGGCGATGAAGCCCCAGCCGATGCGGCCGACGAAGCCGCCGACCTGGCAGGCGGAAAGCAGCAGCGCCGCCGTCGCCAGCGGAAAGCCGCGATCGATCACCGCGAAGCTGACCAGGAAGGTGTGCATGCAGGTCTGCGCCAGCGACACGCCGAAGGACGCGGCGGCGAGCCGGCGAAGCGCGCTGGTCTGCAGCACCAGCCGCAACGAGGAGATCAGCACCGCGAAGGACGGCCTGCTGTCGATCACCGGCGGCGGTTCGAGGCGACGGCGCAGCCACAGCAGAAGCGGAATGGCCAGCACCGCGAGCCCGGCGAACATCAGCAGGCCGCCGCGCCAGCCGACCAGCGGCAGCAGCGCCGGCAGGCTGAGCGAGCCCAGCATGCCGCCGACCTGGTTGCCGGTCTGCTTGATGGAGAAGATCAGCGGACGCCGGGGTCCCGTCGCGACGCGGGACAGCACGAGCGAACTCGCCGGTGTCTCCGGCCCGAAGCCGATCCCGAGCAGGACGGCGGCGCAAAGCAGCCAGAAGAGCGAGCCGCCGCCGGCCAGCACCATGGCGCCGGTCACGCAGGCCATGCAGACGGCCAGAAGGCGGAGGGGACCGAACCGCGCCGCGATCGGCCCGCCGACCAGCGAGCTGGCCATCGCCACGGCGAAGACGATCGTCGCATAGAGCCCGACGATACCGGCCTCGACGCCGAGATCGGCGGCGATGGCCGGCGCCAGGGTCGGTACCGCGAAGAAGCTGCCGGCCAGGATCGCCATCGTCCAGTTGAGGGTGCCGACCGTCAGCATCACCTCGCCGCGCGACGGGCTCACGGCCTGCCCCTTGCATGCCGCCGGCAGGGCATTGGCGGAACGGACGACATGGCCGGCGGCATCTCTCTTCACGTGGTGGACGCGACGATCGGACGGCCGGCGCGCGGCATGCGGGTGGAGGTCTTCGCGCTGGCACCGGCGCGCCGGCTGATCGCGGCCGGCACCCTAGGGACCGACGGAACGCTTGACCACCCCGTCACGCGCGGCGCCGGGATCGAGGCGCCTGGGCTGTACGAAGCGGTGTTCCATATCGGCGACTATTTCCGCGCCGTCGGCGTCACGCTGCCGGAGCCGGCCTTCCTGGAGGCGACGCCGTTCCGGTTCGGCGTGGCCGACATCGCCCAGCACTACCATCTGCCGTTGAAGACGACGCCCTGGGGCTTCTCGATGTATCGTGGCGGATAGGCTGCGGCGGCCCAATCATGAGGCAGCTGCTCAACCGATGCCCAGAGACGGGCGATGCCCAGATGAGGACGGGATGACGGGACGAACCTTGCTCGGGATGCTGACGCCGTCCTCCAACACGGTGCTGGAGCCGGTGACCAGCGCCATGCTGGCCGGCACGCCCGACATCACCGCGCATTTCGGCCGGTTCAAGGTGACGGAGATCTCGCTGCGCGACGCGGCGCTCGGCCAGTTCGACAATGCGCCGATCCTGGCGGCGGCGACCCTGCTCGCCGATGCGCGCGTGCAGGCGATCTGCTGGAACGGCACCTCGGCCGGCTGGCTCGGCCTCGATGCTGACCGCGAGCTCTGCGCTGCCATCCAGCGCGAGACCGGCATCCCCGCCACGTCCTCCACCCTGGCGCTCGGCGAGATCCTGAACCGCACCGGCCAGAAGAGCTATGGGCTCGTCACCCCCTATCTCGACGAGATCCAGGAGAAGATCGTGGCCAATTTCGCCCGCGAAGGCTGGACCTGCGTCGCCGAGCGGCATTTGCGCGACAAGGGCAACTTCTCCTTCTCCGAATACGGGCCCGACGTGATCGCGCGCATGGTGCGCGAGGTGGCGGCAGAGAAGCCGCAGGCGATCGCCGTGTTCTGCACCAACCTGCGCGCGGCGCCCCTGGTCGAGGCGCTCGAGCGCGAGATCGGCATTCCGATCTACGACACGGTGGCGACCGCGGTCTGGGGATCGCTCCGCATCGCCGGCGTCGATCCGAAGCGGATCAAGGGCTGGGGCCGGCTGTTCCAGGAAGTCGCCTAGGAGGGCATGCGATGGCGAGGTTCGATCTCGTGGTGAAGGGCGGCGCGGTGGCGACCGCGACCGACACCTTCCGCGCCGATATCGGGGTCAAGGACGGCCGCATCGCGGCCCTCGCCGACAATCTGGAGGATGCCGCCGAGGTGGTCGACGCCTCGGGCCGCCTGGTCCTGCCCGGCGGCATTGACAGCCATTGCCACATGGACCAGCCGCCCGGCCTCGACGGCGCCCGCAACGCCGACGACTTTCTCTCGGCGACGCAATCCGCCGTCACCGGCGGCACCACCACGGTGATCCCGTTCGCGCAGCAGCTGCGCGGGCAGTCGCTGCGGGCGGCGGTGGAGGATTACCACCGCAAGGCCGAAGGCAAGCCGGTGATCGACTATGCCTTCCACCTGATCGTCACCGACCCGACGCCCAGCGTGCTGGGCCAGGAACTGCCGGCGCTGATCGGCGACGGCTACACCTCGTTCAAGCTCTACATGACCTATGACAGCCTGAAGGTGAACGACCGGCAGATCCTGGACATCCTCGCGCTGGCCCGGCGCGAGGGCGCGATGACGATGATCCATGCCGAGAACACCGATTGCATCGAATGGCTGACCGAAAAGCTCGAGCTCGCCGGCCGCGTCCAGCCGCGTTATCACGCGACCTCCCGCCCCAACGTGGTGGAGCGCGAGGCGACGCACCGTGCCATCTCGCTGGCCGAGCTGCTCGACACGCCGATCCTGCTGGTCCATGTCTCCGCCAAGGAGGCGATCGAGCAGATCCACTGGGCGCAGGGCCGCGGCCTGAAGATCTACGGCGAGACCTGCCCGCAATATCTCTTCCTGTCGGAGGAGGATATGGGCGGCTTCGACGACGACGATTGGCACGGCGCGCGCTGCATGTGCTCGCCGCCGCCGCGCGACAAGGCCAACCAGGAATTCGTCTGGCGCGGGCTGGAGCAGGGCATCTTCAGCGTGCTCTCCTCGGACCACTCGCCCTTCACCCTCAACAAGCAGGGCAAGTTCGCGCAAGGGCCGAAGCCGCCGTTCAGCAAGATCGGCAACGGCGTGCCGGGCATCGCGACCCGCCTGCCGCTGCTCTTCTCCGAAGGCGTGCAGACCGGCCGGCTCAGCCTGCAGCAATTCGTGGCCCTCACCGCCACCAACCACGCCAAGCTCTATGGCCTGCATCCGAAAAAGGGCACCATTGCCATCGGCGCCGATGCCGATCTCGCTATCTGGGACAAGGACCGCGAGGTGACGATCACCTGGAAGATGCTGAACGACCGGACCGGCTACACGCCCTATGAGGGCCGCCGCGTGAAGGGCTGGCCGGTGGAAGTGTTCTCGCGCGGCGAGCGGGTGATGCGCGAAGGCGAGGTGACGGCGAAGCCCGGCCGCGGCCAGTTCATGCGCTGCGCGCTGCCCGAGACGGCGGTGCCGCGCGGCCGTCCGGTGGTCGATCCGGCGCTCTTCGCGTGATTTCGGTCAGCTGAGAGAGAATCCGTCGAGGTTGGCGCGGAATCCGGCCTCGTCTTCCAGGCAGCGCAGGTCGAGCTTCAGCGCGCCATCCTCGATTCTGCCGACCACGGGTTTCGGCAGCGCGCGCAAGGCGGCGGCGAGGCGCTCGACGCTGCCGCCGCCCTTCGCCTTGGCGCGGATGGCGAGGCAGGCGCTGGCAAGCCGGTCGACCGGCAGTGAGCCGGAGCCGATCTGGCTCGCGCATTCCGCCACGGTCACGGCAAAGCCAGCGCCCACGGCGTGGGTCATTGCGGGCCGCAAGCGCTCAGCCGCCGCGCGGATCTCGCCTTGCTCGCGGATCAGCAGGCGCAGGGTGGGCAAGCGTTCGGCGAGCCGTTCCGGATCGGCATAGAGCTTCAGCACGGCCTCGAGCGCCGCGAGGCGACCCTTGTCGAGCCGCAGCGCGCGCTTCAGCGGATTGCGGTCGAGCTTCGCCATCAGCGCCGCCTTGCCGACCACGATGCCGCATTGCGGCCCGCCGAGCAGCTTGTCGCCGGAGAAGGTGACGAGATCGGCGCCGGCCGCGATCGCTTCAGCGGGTGTCGGCTCATGCGGCAGGCCGTACTGCGCGAGGTCGACCAGCTGGCCGCTGCCGAGATCGACCGCGTAGGGCAGGCCGTGCTCGTGGGCGAGCCGGGCGAGCTCGGCATCGCCGACCGTCTTGGTGAAGCCGGCGATCGCGTAGTTCGAGGGATGCACCTTCATCAGCATCCCGGTCTTCTTCGAGATCGCGCCGGCATAGTCCTTCAGATGCGTGCGGTTGGTGGTGCCGACCTCGACCAGCCGGCAGCCGGCGCGGGCCATGATCTCCGGCATGCGGAAGGCGCCGCCGATCTCGATCAGCTCGCCGCGGCTGACCGGCACTTCTTTCCTGAGCGCGAAAGTGTTGAGCACCAGCAACACCGCCGCGGCATTGTTGTTCACCACCGTCGCCGCCTCGGCGCCGGTCAGGCGGCAGATCCAGCTCTCGACATGCGCGTCGCGGTCGCCGCGCTTGCCGCTGTCGAGATCGAATTCCAGGTTGGTCGCGCTCTGCATCGCCGCCGCGGCGGCGGCGGCCGCCTCCGGCGGCATCGGCGCGCGGCCGAGATTGGTGTGCAGCACCACGCCGGTGAGATTGAACACCGGCTTCTGCGACGGCGCCGTCAGCTCGGCGAGGCGCGCGGCGGCGTCGGCCGCGACCCCGGCCTCGCTCGCCGCCGCCCGCTCAGTGCGCAGCTCCGCCAGCACCTCGCGCACCGCGTCGAGCGCCAGCGCGCGGCCATGGGCCGCGACCAGCTTCGCGCCGGCTTCGCTCCGCAGCACCCGGTCGACCGAGGGCAGGGCGGCGCGGCTGTCAGTGGAGGCGGCAGTGGTCGCCAATGTGAGCTCCTACCATCAAGACACAAGAGCGGAGTATAGCCGCTCCGCGACAAGGGTAGGCCACTAGCGCCCGGCACCGATCGGCTGGATACGGCCATCTGCCGCGACCTCGAAGCTTCGCTCGGCCAACCCCTGCGACATCATGAAGTCCGCCAGCGCTTCCATGGTGGCGGTGTGGATCCGCTCGTCATGGTCGCTGGTCGCGACATCCGGAACGAACAGCGAGGCGAACAGGCGCCGGCCGCCACCCACCTCCACGATCTGTGGCTGGAAATAGGCCTGCACGTTGGCACGGATCTGGCGACGATCCTCGGTGCGATAGAGCGCCGCCATCACCACGTCGAGCACGAAGGACGTGCAGTTCTGGTAGCGGTCCCGCAGCGGATTGGCGACCACCGAGTAGCGGGGGTTGTGCAGCGCCGCATAGGCCGGCGAGCTGATCAACGCCCCGAGGCGCGCCTGCAGCTCGGGCTTGGGGATCAGCACGGCGACCTTCAGGTCGAAAGCCGGGCTCAGGAAGTCCGCGGGGAAGTCCTGCACCAGCTCGCTGCGATCGGGTTCGCCGTCGCGCTGATAGAGGTTGTGCACCGCATAGCCGTGCAGCAGCTCGCCCTCCCGCGTCCGGATCGTGCTGTGCATCCAGAAAGCGACATGGGTGTAGGTGAGTCCTTTCGGCAGGGTCGCCGGGTCACGCCCGATGCGGCCGACGATGGCGACGCGAGCGCCCGCCGCGGCCAGCGTGCGCTCGATCGTCTTGGCCTGCGCGGCGATCGCCTCCGGCGTGTGGCGCGGCGGCGACCCGGCAGCGGAGCCGCTGGCCGCCGGGGCGGGTTGCGGTGCCGCCAGCGCCAGCGCGAAAGCGGCGAGCAGGAGATGCCGGCGGCCGATCATCGCGCGGCCTCCACCGGCGCGTTCAGCGCCTCGGCCGGCGGCGGGCCGATGGTGACGGTGCGGTCGGTGACGGGCAGCGGCGCCCGCAATGTCTCGGTCGCCGCTTGGCCGATGCGGCGGCCGTCCTGCATGACGGCAAGGCCGCCTTCCTGCAGAACGGTGCCGACCGGTCCGGGCACCACGGTGCCGACGGCATAGCTCGCGGCGCCGGTGATCCCGACGGCGGACGCGGCGGCTGACCCTGATGCGGCGGCCGAGGCGCGCGCCGGGCTCGAATCGGCGCAGGCCGGCTGGGTCAGGAAGCAGGCGAAGGCCAATCCCAGGGCCGCCGCCTTCCAGTCAGTGCTCTTGAACATCTTGGGTCCCCTTGTGGTATGTAAACGATTACTAACGGCTATCCACGCAAGCCATCTCATCCGGCGATCGCGCGCCAGGCCGCTTCGGCCACCTGGTCGGCGATGGCGATCAAGGGTGGCGAGACCTCGCCGTACAGGCTTCCGGTCGCCGGCTGGAGAACCGCGCCGAGAACGATCTGCGTGGCGAGCCGCGCGTCCATCCGCCGGATCGTGCCGGCGCGCTGGCCGGCGCGGACCAGCTTTTCGATCACCCGCACCGGCGTCGCGGCGCCGTCTGCGATGCGCCGCATCGGTCCATGCTGGGCGAGCAGGAGAAAGGCAAACAGATCGCGGTCCCGGTCGAAGGCGGCGTAGACCCGCCGGACCACGGCGCGGAGCTCCGCCTCGGCGCCCTCGGCCGTACCCCGTGCCGCGTCCAGCTCGGCGGCGAAGGGCAGGTAGTGCCGGTGGAAGATTTCCTCGACCAGCGCCTCCTTGCCGACGAAATGGCGGTAGATCGCCCCCTCGGTCACGCCGGCTGCCGCCGCGATCTCCCGCGTCGTCGTGCCGTCGATGCCCTTGGCCGCGAACAGCCGCACCGCCGCCTGCATCAAACTGTCCTTGGTCGATCCCGCCACGTCATGCCTCCGTAGTAAGTGATTACTTACATGCTTCGACCGAGCTGTCAAGCTCGGCTGTCGAGCTGGGCGGAAGGGCGCCGCCAGCCGGTCCACGTACTGTGCTATGCCAGCCTCATGTTCGGAATTTCGCTGAAATGGCCGGCGGAGCCTGCCGCCGCCGGGCCGGAGGCGCGTTCGATCGGCGCGCTGGCTAAGCTCGGGCTCGCCTTCGGGCCGCTGGCCGATCCTATGGCCATATGGGGTCTCCGGCGGTGGTTCTTCCCGCTGTCGCGGCTATGGGCGGCGGCGGATGCGAGCGGCGCCGATATCGACCGCTTCCTCGCCGAAAGCGGCCTGGCCCTGAAGCGCCAGCCGCTCCTCGGCTACGCCGTGAAACGGATCGCCGGCCAGGCCGATGCCAAGGACCTGCTCGATGCCGCGGACGAAGCCTGGGACGGCAGCTTCTTCGGCCGGCCGAACGTTCGCCCGGCCACGCTTGCCTGGCTGGAGCAGGTGCGCAAGCGCGCCGCCCAGCGCTGGATGCTGGCCCGCATCGGCTATCAGCCGCTCGCCGTCGGCCGGCGGCTGCCATCGGTCCGATGGGCCATCCCGACGCCGTCCGAGGTGGAGAAGGCGATCGGTCCCGCGCTGGCCGAGCCCGCCACCGCCTTCGACCTGCGCCTCCGGCCCAAGGTCGAGCTCTCGGCCGGCTACGACAATTCGATCGGCCGGGTCAGCTGGGCCCGCTTCAAGTCGCCCTGGCACCGCCTCGCCGACACGGTGCTCGCCAAGGTGACGACGCCGACAGGCGCCGCCGACCCGCCGACCATCGTGTTCGGCAACGGCGTGTTCGTCGAATGGGACATGATCGCCGATCTCTCCGGCGTCGAGCGCGTGCTGGTCGAGCGCGGCTTTCGCGTCGTCGAGCTGGTCTCGCCCTGGCATGGCCGAAGGCGTCCCCCGGGGCGCTATGGCGGGGAGATGTTCTTCGCCTCGGCGCCGCTCGGCCCGATCGACCTGTTCGTCGGCCAGGCGCTGGAGAGCGCGGTGCTGGTGCGCTTCGCCCGCGACGCCTTCGGCGGCAAGGTCGCCATCGGCGGCATCTCGATGGGCGCGCTCGCGGCGCAGCTCGCGGCCGGCTATGCCGACCGCTGGCCACGCGATTGCCGGCCGGACGCGGCCTTGCTGATCGCCCATAGCGGCCAGCTCCGCTCGGTGACCTTCGAGGGCAGCCTGACGCGGGCGCTCGGCCTGCCGCCGGCGCTGCATGAGGCCGGTTGGACCGACGCGGCGGTGGAAAGGATGCGCCACCTGCTCGATCCGCCGGACCGGCCGGCGATCGATCCCGCCACCATCGTTTCGTTGCTCGGCCATGCCGACCGCGTCATGCCGGTGGCGCACGGCATCGACCTGACCCGCCGCTGGGGCGTGCCGGAGGAGAACGTCTTCACCGTGCGGCAGAGCCATATCAGCCTGCCGCTTGCCCTGCATGGCGACGACCGGCCGGTCCGCCGGCTGAAGCAGATCCTCGGTTAATCGAGCGGCGTCACCGTGACGGCCACTTCCACGCCATGCGTGCCGCCGCCGAGGATGACGCCGCGCAAGGGGCTGACATCGTCGAAATCGCGGCCCCAGGCCAGCGTGATGTGCTCCTGGTCGACGACGAGGTCGTTGGTCGGGTCGAAATCGAGCCAGCCGATCTCCGGCCCGCACCAGGCACCGATCCAGGCGTGGCTGGCATCGGCGCCACGCAGCGCATGCGCATCGGCCGTCGGATAGGTACGCAGATAGCCCGAGACGTAGCGCGCCGGCAGGCCGAGCCGCCGCAATCCGGCGATCATCACATGGGTGAAGTCCTGGCAGACGCCGCGTTTTGCCGCCATCACCTCCGCCACCGGCGTGGTGATGTCGGTGGCGCCCGGCAGATAGGCGAAGTCGCGGCGGATGCGCGCCGTCAGATCGCGCAAGGCCTGCACGATCGGCCGGCCGGCGGGGAAGCAGGCGGCGGCATAGGCGCCGGCAGCTTCGTCGGCCGGCGCCAGCGGCGAGGCGTAGCAGAACTCGGCGACGGCGGGATCGGCCGGAAAGCCGTCGTCGCGCATCGCGTCGCGCACGGCTTCCCAGGACGGGCCGGCCGGCAATGCGCCCGCGCCGCGCCTTGCGACCTCGATGACGGCTTCCAGCGTGGCGCTGAAGGCGCTATGCGGCATCTCCACAACGACATGGCGGGCCGCGTTGCCGAAATGATCGATGAAGCCGCTGTCGCGGCTCGGCTGCGGCGCCAGCGCAAGCGTGGCGCTCAGCACTTTCTGGCGCGCCGTCTCGCGCGGGCTCATGCGCAGCACGTGGTAGCCGAGATCGACCGGCGCCCCATAGGCATAGCGGGTGAGATGGCGGAGCGCGTAGCGCATCAGGCGGTCTCCCGCTCGGATGCGTGCAGGCCGGCGCCTTCGCGCATCGGCGCCACGTGGCTGAAGTAGTTGCGGGTGATCAGCTCCGACAGCGCCATCAGCCGTTTCCGCACATCGGCCAGCAGGTTCAGGGCCGGCGTCGCATCGTTCGGGTCATAGCCGGCGGCGAAATAGAAGCCGGAGACCAGCGCCATCAGGTGCGCCGCCTCGTCGTACTCGGCGAACTCGCCGGAGGGCGGCGCCAGCTCGCGCAGGTGGTCTAGGAAGCGGGAGAGCTGGAACACCAGCGCGCGCGGGTTGGTGGAATCGAGCAGCAGCAGGTCGAGCGCCGGCACCAGACGAGGCTCGGTGCCGTAGCGGGTGCGATAGGTGATGGTCGAATCGCAGAATTCCAGCGCTAGGCCGAGGCCCAGCTCGGTCAGGCCCGGCCGCTGGCCGAGCAGCGCCGCCATCGTGCCGCTCACCGCGATGCCGCGCTCCAGCCGGCGGCCGAGATCGAGGAAGCGCCAGCTGGCGCCGCGGGTCATGTTCTCGGCCGCGAGTCCGCCGAAGGCGGCGGCGGCCCGCACCATTTCGTCCAGCGCCTCGAGCAGCCGGTCGGGATCGTGGATGCCGTCGGCGAGCGAGGTGCGCACCTCGCCGACCAGATGGTTCAGGGTGCGCCACATGTCGAGCGAGAGGCGGTCGCGCACCGACAGGGCGAGCTGGCGCAGCTGGCCGAGGCAACCCCCGATCTGCTTGCCCTGCGCCGCGGCGCGCGTCAGGCCGGCGGCGAACATGCGGCTCGAGGCCGGCGAGCGGGCGACTTCCGCCTCGATCCAGCCGGTGCGATGCAGCGCCTGGCCGATCACGCCGAGCTCGGCCAGCTCGCGCGGCCCCATCTCGCCGCCGACCAGGCGGGCGAGGGCGGCGCGGAATAGCCGCGCCGCGGCGTCGAGGCGCTCGACCTGGCGGCCGAGCCAGAACAGGTCGTCGGCAATGCGGCTCGGCAGCACGCCGGTGGAGCGGCGGATCGCCGGCACTTCGCGTGCCACCGCGGGAACCACCACGTCCCCTTCCTCCGCCGTGAGCACCCAGACGTCCTTGGCGATGCCGCCATGCCGGAGCGTGCCGCGGTAGAGCGAGCCTTCGTCCAGCACGCGGGCCACGCCGCCGGGCAGCGGCACCCAGTCTTCTCTGTGACGAATCAGCACTGTGCGCAGCACGAACGGGCTGGGACCGAGACCCGCGGCGGTCAAGGTGGGCGCCACGCCATGCGCCACGCGCTCGATGGCGACGTAGCTTTCCGGCCGCGCGCCGAGTGCCGCTTCCAGCGCCTGGCGCTTCGCCTTGGGCATTGTCGCCGGCTCGATCGGTGTCGGATCGGCGGCGAAAATCGGGCGCAGGAAGAAGCGGTCGAGATCGGCCCGTACCTCGGCCAGCGCCGTGCGCTGGCCGCACCACCAGGTGGTCACCGCCGGCAGCTGCAGCTCCTCGCCCAAGAGCCGCCGCGCCAGCGCGGGCAGGAAGGGCGCCAGCGCCGGCGTCTCCGCCGCCGCCGAGCCCGGCGCGTTCACCACGGTGACATTGCCGGCGCGCTGCGCCTGCAACAGGCCGGCGACGCCGAGCGTCGAATCGCCGCGGAGCTCCAGCGGGTCGCACCAGGCGCCGTCGAGCCGGCGATAGATCACGTCGACCGGCACCAATCCTTCCAGCGTCTTCAGGAACACGCGGTCGTCGCGCACCGTGAGGTCCGATCCCTGCACCAGGGTCACGCCGAGCTCGCGCGCCAGATAGACGTGTTCGAAATAGGCCTCGTTGTAGGGCCCGGGTGTCAGCAGCACGATGCGCGGGTCGCGCGCGCGCCGCTGGCCGCCGGCCAGGTTCTGCAGGCTCGCCTGCCACAGCTCGACGAAGGGACGCAGCCGGCTGACCGGCAGGGTGCGGAAGCCTTCCGGGAAGAACCGTGCCAGCGCATTGCGGTGGCGCAGCGCAAAGCCGATGCCGGCCGGCGCCTGGGTGCGGTCGGCGAAGACGCGCCAGCCGCCATCCGACATGCGCACCAGGTCGGCGGCGTAGATCTGCAGCCGTGGCGCGCCGCCCTCGATCCGCCGCACCGGCCGCAGGAATTCCGGGTTGGCGAAGGCGAGATAGGGCGGCAAGGCCCGCTCCGCGATCAGCCGCTGCGGGCCATAGATATCGGCCAGCACGAGGTCGAGCAGCCGGGCGCGCTGCGCCAGTCCCGCCGCCAGCACCGCCCACTCCGCCTCGGGAATGACGATCGGCAGCAGGTCGAGCGTCCAGCTGACCCGCCGGTCGTCGCCGCCGAACACGCCCAGGATCTCGTCGGCTTCGGATAGATGCGCCCGGGCGCGCGCGGTGCGCTCGGCGAGCTGGCCCGGCTGCATCGCCCAGACGGCGCCCATTAAATCGCGCCAATGCGGCCTCAGCGCGCCCTTGCCGGCCGCCATCTCGTCGTAGGCGTCGCTCATACGGAATCGGAACCCCTGGACCCGCCTAGCCTCGCGGATCAGGGGGCGGATTTCCAGGGGGTGGAATGTAGTCCCGTCGTGACTGGGCTTGACCCGGGCACCCAGCGCAGAGGGAGCTCGCTTGCGTCAGCGGCGGCGGCGGGCGAGCAGGCCGAGGCCGAGCAGGCCGGGCGCGAGCAGCGCCAGCGCGGCGGGTTCGGGCACCGTACCGTCCGCCGTCAAGCCGCCCGGCGGCCCGTCGACCCGCGTCAGGGTGCCCGGCGGTCCGCCGGCGTGCACCCACGCGCCCCCCTCCTCCTCGAAGTCGGGGATCCAGGTCGATATTTCGGACGCATGCCAGATCGCAGCAGAATTAATGCGGAAGCCATACCCCGTATCGGGAAACAGGCTGTTGGCCGCCCGCAAATTGAAGGACGTCGCGCTGGTCGCCAGGGGGTCGAGCATGACGTCGAAGTTGAAACCGGCTGCCGATGCCAGATCGACATGGACAGTCCCGAAATCGAACGAGAAGCTGACCACGTCGGCCGTGTCCAACACGGCGTTCGGCGCGACCGCGGCGTCGGCAAAGCCGATGGTGCCGGAGACGGCACCGCCCAGCGGCAGCCCGATGAGGTCGCAGTTAAATCCGCACGTGGCGGCGTACTGGAAGATCACGGCCGCCTGTGCCGAGGCCGGCACGAGAGATGTGGCGGCAAGCCCGAGCAGGGCCAGACCAGATCGGCGAAGCTGCGTCATCGCGAGATTCCTTTTGTCATTCGTTGTGGGGTGGCCGCGCTCAGCGGCGCCGCCGACGGAGCTGGAAACCGATGCCGGCAAGGCCCAGGCCGAGCAAGGCGAGCGTCCCCGGCTCGGGCACGTCGCTGTGCGGCGGCTGCGTGCCGGCGCGGCCGATCTCGATGTTATCCAGGGAGAACAGATCGGTGTCTTGGACGTACAGGAACCGGATACCGGTGATCGTCTCTCCGGCAGTCGCCACGAAGCCGAGGAAGCGTTGTTCCAGAATCGGTGCGACGGGCACGTCGAGCGTTGCCAGCAGCGTGGCGCCATCGAGCAGCTGGACCTCGGTCTGCTCCAGTCCGCTCTCCAGTTCGTTGTTGATACTAAAAAAATCGGCGCCGAACGCGATGATCGCGGGGGCGAAGCTGATGTAGGGAATTCCGCCGGGGGCGGAATGGCCGGTGCGGAGCACCGCAAGCGGGCTGCCATCGATGCTGTAGACGCCGCCGGCGAATTGCGGGGCCACATCGATGAAGTTCTCTCCCACCGGTGCGACGCTGCCGATCGTCATGCCGCTCGCCAGCGCGAGCGCGCCGCCGTCGAAGCTGGTATCGGCGACGAACCCGTTGAAATTCTCGCCGCCGGTCGCGCCGCCGATGGCTGCGAGCCAGGCGGCACGGTCGGTGTATTCGACGATCGCGGCCTGGGCGGCGCCCGAGAGAAGGCAGCCCGCAACCAGCGCGCTGAGTAGGACGTTTCGAGCAGTCATGGCGAATTCCGTTGGTCGCTGGCGGGAAGGATGCGTTATCGCCGCGTCTCCGCGCTTCAGATCGCGCGTCGGCGGCGGCGCTGGAAACCGATGCCGGCGAGACCCAGACCGAGAAGGGCAAGCGTCCCTGGCTCCGGCACGGCCGCGGCGTCGTTCGTCAGCTGGAAACCCAATCTCGCGTCATGCTCGATCCAGCCCGGGCCATCCGGAAGAGGGAGATATTGCGAACTCCCCGCATGATCCAACGACCAGTACCAGAATTCGATGTCGCCCGCGGACGTGTCGTGCACGATCGACAGCCAATAGGTCACATTGGCCATGAGATCCACGGGCCCGAAGCTGGCTTCGTAGGCGTAGACGTCGAACCCAAAGGCCTCGAGCCCGGTGCTGACGCGACTGGCTTCACCGACATCGAATTCGGCCAGCGGACCGGCGGCGGGCACCCCGGCGTCGTCCGCGAAGATGCGGATGGTGAAGCTGTCGATTCCGGTGGGCATGTTCGAATAGCCGCCCCACCAGCGGATGCCGCTGACCGTGCTCGCCCCGGGCTGCAGCTGGAAGTCGTCAGCCGCCAGTCCCCCGAAATTGATGTCGCTGGAGACTGCGCTCACGGTGAGGTCGATCGACTGGTCGAAGACGACAGCCGCGGTGGCCACGGGCGACTGCAAAGCCAGAATGCCAACCGCGGCCGCAATGCTCCTCATCGTATAACCCATGGTCGTTCCCTTTTCTCAGGCTGGGTCCGGGGCACCGCCGCGGTCCGGTGCCGGCTTGTCCCAGAAACGGGGCCGGAGCGGCATTCCCCAAAGCCGTTCCGCCTTGTACGGAAATGGTCAGGGCCGCCCTGGATCGGCTAGAACGGGTTGCATGCGGCTCGACACGCTCGACTGGAACGACCTGCGGTATTTCCTTGCGGTGGCGCGGGCCGGCACGCTGGCCGGCGCGGCGCGCCTGCTCGGGGTCAAGCACCCGACCGTTGGCCGCCGGCTGGACGCGCTGGAGCGCGCGGTCGGGGCGGCGCTGGTGATCCGGGCCGAGACCGGCGTCCGGCTGACGCCGCTCGGCGAGAGCCTGGTCGCCCATGCGGAGCAGGTCGAGCGCTCGGTCGAGGCGCTGAAGGGCCGCGCGGCGGCCCAGACCGGCTCGGTCCGCATCGCCGTGCCGACCGGCTTCACGAGTTTCTTCACGCCGCATCTGCCGCTTCTGCTGGCCGAGCTGCGCCGCAAGCACCCGCAGACCTCGCTCGATTTCCTGAGCAGCCTCCAGCCGGTCGATCTCGCCAAGGGGGAGGCCGAGCTGGCGCTGCGCATCGGCCCGATCGCAGATGAGACCCTGGTGGCCCAGAAGGTGGGCGAGATCGGCTGGTCGCTCTATGCCGCGCCTGCCTATCTGGCGCGGCATCCGGCGCCGGCCGACCCGCGCGATCTCGATGGCCACGAAGTGCTCGGCTTCAACTCCACCGTCGCCCGACTGCCCGGCGCCCGGTGGCTGGCCGAGCACGGGGCCGGCGCCAGCCGGGTGCTGCTGCACGGCGAGATCGAGGACATGGTCGCGGCGACGGTGGCGGGCGTCGGCCTTGCCGTCCTGCCCTGCATCCTGGCCGACCGCGAGCTCGGCTTGCGCCGGCTGACGCCCGATATCCTGGACAGCCAGAGCCTCTCGATCGTCTATCGCCGGGACGTCCTGCTGTCGCCGCCGGTCGAGACCGTGCTGCGCTTCCTGGCGGAGGTCGTGCGCACGCATATGCGAGCGATCCGCGGGGCGTAGCGCCCGGGCCGAGCCCTTCGGATCGCTGTCGGGCTTGATTCTACTATATTGGAATATATGATGCAGATATGAGCGCGACGGCGAGCGATATCGACGGGCGGATCGGCGCCCGCATCCATGCCCTGCGGACGGCGCGCGGGCTAACCCTCGATGGGCTGGCCCGTCTTTCGGACGTCAGCCGCGCCATGCTGTCGCGCATCGAGCGGGGCGAATCGAGCCCGACGGCCCAGCTGCTCAACAAGATCTGCGGCGGCCTCGGCGTCATGCTCTCGGCGTTGTTCGCCGAGACCGAGAAGCCGCCGAGCCCGCTCGCGCGCCGCGCGGACCAGCCGGTCTGGCGCGACCCGGCCAGCGGCTATCTGCGCCGCGCCGTGTCGCCGGCGCAGACCGGCTCATTGGTCGACATCGTGGAAGTCGAGTTTCCTGCGGGCGGCAGCGTTGCCTTTGACAACCAGCGGCTTGCCGGCGCCGACCAGCACATCTGGGTACTGGACGGCACGCTCGAGCTTGAACTGGGCGAGGAGCGCCTTCGCCTTGAGGCCGGCGACTGCCTGATGATGCGCTTCGACCGGCCCATCGTCTTCCGCAACCCGGCGCGGCGGGCGATCCGCTACGCCGTCGTGGTCAGCCACGGAGCCGCGCGGCCATGACCGATGCAGTCACCGTGACGATCCGCACCCTCGATGCCGCCGAGGCGGAGGCGCGGCTCGACGAGCTGGCTGCGATCCTGGTCGACGCCGTGGCGAACGGCGCCTCGGTCAACTTCATGGCCGGCTTCACCCAGGCCGAGGGGCGCGCGTTCTGGCGCGGCCAGCTTCCCGGCATCGCCGCGGGGGAGCGCCAGCTCTTCGTCGGCGACGACGGCGCGCGGTTGGTCGGCACCGTGGTGCTGAGCTTCGCGCCCCAGCCGAACGCGCCGCACCGGGCGGAGATCGGCAAGATGCTGGTGCTCTCGTCGCTGCGCCGCCAGGGCCTCGGCCAGCGCCTGCTCGAAGCCGCTGAACAGGCGGCGCGCGCGGCCGGCCGCAACTTGCTGCTGCTCGACACCGAAACCGGCAGCGCCGGCGACCACCTCTACCGCCGCGCCGGCTGGACCGAATACGGCCGCGTCCCCGGCCACGCCTTCCGCCCCGACGGTCGCCTCGCCGAGACGACGATGTTCTACAAGCGGCTCGGCGACTGAATCACCGCGCGTGGCGCAGGTCGAGCGTCACCGGGTGCTCGCCGGCCGGCGCCGCCGGCACCGGTTTTGTGCTGCCTGGCGTGTGGCCGAAGGCGAAGAAGCGGGCGCGGCGGCGGGCCTCGGCCTCGTTGGCGTTGACCGGGAAGCGGTCGTAATTGCGGCCGCCCGGATGGGCGACGTGATAGGTGCAGCCGCCGAGCGAGCGGTCGCTCCAGCTGTCATGCAGGTCGAAGACCAGCGGCGCGTCGGCGGTCAAGGTCGGGTGCAGCGCCCGCACCGGCTGCCAGGCGCGGTACCTGATGCCGGCGACATGCTGGCCCTGGACCCCCGTCGCGCGCAGCGGCACCGCCATGCCGTTGCAGGTCAGCACATGCCGGCCCGGAACCAGCCCGTCGAGCTTGACCTGCACCCGCTCGACCGAGCTGTCGACGAAGCGCACGGCGCCGCCGGGCGCGCCGTCCTCGCCCAGCACATGCCAGGGCTCGAGCGCGCTGCGCAGCTCCATCTCGACGCCGCGATAGGCGACCTTGCCGATCTGGGGGAAGCGGAACTCGTGATGCGCGACGAACCATTCGGGATCGAGCGCGAAGCCGGTGCGGTTCAGGTCCTCCAGCACTTCGTCGAAATCCTGCGCCACGAAATGCGGCAGCATGAACTCGTCATGCAGCCTCGTGCCGTAGCGCGCCAGCGGGCGGTCATAAGGGATGCGCCAGAACCTGGCGACCAGGCTGCGGAGGAGAAGCTGCTGCGCCAGGCTCATCCGCGCATGCGGCGGCATCTCGAAGGCGCGCAGCTCGAGCAGGCCGCGCCGGCCGGCGCTGCTGTCCGGCGCGAACAGCTTGTCGATGCAGAACTCGGTGCGGTGCGTGTTGCCGGTCATGTCGACCAGCACGTCGCGGAAGATGCGGTCGACCAGCCAGGGCGGCGTGGTCTCGCATTTGTCGAGGGCGCGGAACGCCACTTCCAGCTCGTAGGTCGCGTCGTCGCGGCCCTCGTCGATGCGCGGGTGCTGGCTGGTCGGTCCGATGAACAGGCCGGAGAACAGATAGGAGAGCGAGGGATGATTGTGCCAGAAGCCGAGCAGGCTCTTCAGCAGGTCGGGCCGGCGGAGCAGCGGTGAATCGGCCGGCGTGGTGCCGCCCACCACGATGTGGTTGCCGCCGCCGGTGCCGACATGGCGGCCGTCCAGCATGAACTTTTCGGTGACGAGGCGGGTCGCCCGCGCCTCCTCGTAGATCGCCGTGGTCTTTTCGACCAGGCCGTCCCAGTCCTCGGACGGATGGATGTTCACCTCGATCACGCCGGGATCGGGCGTCACCGAGAAGTTGAGCAGCCGCGGGTCGTGCGGCGGCGCATAGCCTTCGATGACCACCTTCTGCCGCCGCGCGGCGGCGACATCCTCCACCGCGGCGACCAGGTCGAGATAATCCTCCGCCTGCTCGGCCGGCGGCATGAAGATATGCATCAGCCCGTCGCGCACCTCGACGCAGAGCGCGGTGCGGATCACGCTCGCATCCGACTTGCCGCGCTCGGGCTTCGGCGGCGCCTGCTCGCGGCGGCTCTGCGGCGTGGCGGCGGCCTTCGCCGGCGAGGCCTGGAATGTCTGGCGCGGCGGCAGCGCCTCGCGCGGCGCCATCGGGTCCTCGGGATAGAGATAGGGATAGTCGCTCTGGTTGGTCCAGGGCAGCGAGTCGAGCGGCAGGCGCAGGCCCATCGGCGAATCGCCCGGGATCAGGAACATGGTCTCGGTGCGCAGGAACCACGGCCCGCTCCGCCAGTGGCGCTGGCCGTTCAGGCCGATGCGGGTCAGCGGCAAGGCATGGCCGACCACGGTGTCGAGGCCCTGCTCGAACACGCGGGCGAGCCGCTCGCGCTCCAGCGGATCGGCCAGCTCGCTCTTCAGCGGATCGACATTGGCGGGTAGCCGGCGCTCCTTCCACAGGTAGTACCAGATGTCCTCATAGCCCGGCACGCACCAGGAAGGATCGACCTGCAGGCGGCGCGCCAGGTCGGCGATGAAGGCGCCGGAATCCACCGAGCCGAGCCGGCGGTCGCTCTCCTCGTCGGCGGCGAGCAGCGACCTGTCGCGCCAGATCGGCTCGCCGTCCTTGCGCCAGTGGCAGGTCAGCGCCCAGCGCGGCAGCTGCTCGCCCGGATACCACTTACCCTGGCCGTAATGCAGCAGGTGGCCGGGCGCGAAGCGGTCGGCGAGCCGGCGCAGCAGCTGGCCGGCGAGGCGGCGCTTGGTCGGGCCCAGCGCGTCGGTGTTCCATTCCGCGCCGTCCGGGTCGTCGGCGGCGACGAAGGTCGGCTCGCCGCCCATGGTCAGCCGCACGTCCATCGCCTTCAGGTCGCGGTCGACCTTCTTGCCGAGCGCCAGCAGCGCGGCCCATTTCTCGTCGCTATAGGGCTTGGTGACGCGCGGGCTCTCGGCGACGCGCGTCACCTTCATCTCGAAGCCGAATTCGACCTGTGCCTTCTCCACCAGGCCGGTGATCGGCGCGGCGCTGCCGGGCTCCGGCGAGCAGGCGAGCGGGATATGGCCCTCGCCGGTCAGCAGGCCCGAGGTCGGGTCGAGCCCGATCCAGCCGGCGCCGGGCAGGTAGACCTCGCACCAGGCATGCAGGTCGGTGAAATCGACATTGGTGCCTTCCGGCCCGTCCAGCGGCTTCTGGTCGGCGACCAGCTGGACTAGGTAGCCGGAGACGAAGCGGGCGGCCAATCCCAGATGACGCAGTGCCTGCACCAGCAGCCAGCCGGTATCGCGGCACGAGCCTTTGGCGAGCTTCAGCGTCTCCTCCGGCGTCTGCACGCCGGGTTCCATGCGGATGACGTAGCCGATCTCCTGCTGCAGGCGGCGGTTCAGGCCGATCAGGAAATCGACGGTCTTCTGCGGCGAACGGTCGATGCTGGCGAGCCAGCGCGCGAGCAGCGGCCCGGCCGGCGCCGCCTTGCGGAATGGCGCCAGTTCCTCGTCCAGCACGTGGTCGTATTCGAACGGGAAGCTCTCCGCCGCCGGCTCCAGGAAAAAGTCGAACGGGTTGATCACCGCCATGTCGGCGACCAGGTCGACCGTCACCGAAAACCGGTCGGTCCTCTCCGGAAAGACCAGCCGGGCGAGGTAGTTGCCCTGCGGATCCTGCTGCCAGTTCAGGAAATGGCTGGCCGGCTCCACCTTGAGCGAATAGGCGAGCACCGGCGTGCGGCTGTGCGGCGCCGGGCGCAGCCGCACCACCTGTGGCCCGAGCGCGATCAGCCGGTCGTAGCGGTACTCGGTCTTGTGATGCAGGGCGACGTGAATGGCCACGGGTCAGCCTCTCCCCCGGTACGGCTGGAGCCTAGCAAACATCGGGCCATAGACGGGGGCCATTCACCGTCCTTGGCGGCTATCGGGCGCGCTGGTCTTCCTCCGTGAGCTGGGCGCGGAGCTGGTTCTTGGCGATCTTCTCCAGGGTCGAGCGCGGGAAGTCCTCGACCAGGCGCACCTCGCGCGGGCGCTTGAAGTCGGCGAGCGCCCTTGCGCAGGCCGCGGCCACATCCTCGGCCAGGCTCTTCGCCGCGCCGGCATCGGGCCGGACGAAGGCGACCGGCACCTCGTCCAGCATCGGGTGCTTGCGGGCGACCACCGCCACCTCGCGCACGCCGGGAACCAGCATGATGACGCGCTCGATCTCCGAGGCCGCCACGTTCTCGCCGCCGACCTTCAGCATGTCCTTCGAGCGGTCGGCGAAGGAGATGAAGCCGTCCTCGTGCAAGGTCACCGTGTCGCCGGTCTTGAACCAGCCCTGTTCGTCGAAGCTGTCGGCGGTGGCCCCGGGGTTGTTCAGGTATTCCAGGAAGAGCGAAAGGCCCGGCACGCCCTTGACCAGCAGGTTGCCGGTCTCGCCCGCCTCGACCAGGCTGCCGTCGTCGCGGGTGATGGCGATGCCGTATTCGTCCGCCGGCTTGCCGATCGCCAGTGGGCGGTTGGGCTGGTGCGCCTCGCCGATGATGCCGTGCGTCATCGTCTCGGTCATGCCCCACCAGCCGATCGTCTTGACGCCGAAATGCGCATCCGTCGGCGGCTCGCAGATGGCGCTGCCCCACAGCCGGAAATGGTGCTGCTTCGGCAGCTCGTAATCCATCAGCGCGCGCACGCAGAAGGGAATCAGCGACAGCCAGGTGCATTTGTACTTCAGCGCGGTGTCCCAGAAACGGCTGGCCGAGAAGCGTGGCTGCACCACGCAGGTGCCGCCCATCCACAAGGTCGACAGCACCGAATAGGCCTGGGCGTTGGTGTGGAACAGCGGCAGGAAGCAGAGATGCGTGTCGGAGGGCTTCAGGTCCTGGTGGATGGCGTTGACCTTGGCGCCCCACAGCGCATTGGCATTGGTCCAGACCACGCCCTTCGGCCGCGACGTGGTGCCGGAGGTGTACTGGATGCCGACCGGGCGCCACGGATCGACCGGCAAGCCGGGCAGGGAGGCCGGATCGCCGTCGAGGCCGGCGAAGCCATCGACCTTCGGCGCATTGGCGGCCGGCGTGCCGTTGTCGTGGCCCGTGACCACCAGGAAGCGCGCGCCCTTATGCGCCGCGTTCACCAGCTCGGCGAATTTCGGCTGGGTGATGGCGCCGACGGCGCCGGAATGCTCGGCGAAATAGGCGAGCTCGTCGGCGGCCGACCGGGCATTGGTGGTGACGGCGACGGCGCCGAGCTCGGCGCAGGCATACCAGGCGAGGATCGTCTCGGGACAGTTGTCGAGATGCACCAGCACCTTGTCGCCCGTCTTCACGCCGCGCTTGTGCAATCCGGCGGCGACCCGGCGCACGCGGTCGCGAAAGCCGGCATAGGTCCAGGTCTCGGGCTCGCCCTCGAACGGCGCCCAGATGACGAAGGGATGATCGGCGCGCGTCCTGGCCCGCATCTCGACCAGGCGCGGCACGTCGAACCCGGCGAACGGATGCACCTCCGGATGGCGGAGACCCTTCATGCTGTTTCCTTCCCTCAAGCGAACTCGCGTCAGCTTAGCGCGCGCCGCGCCAGGTGCAGCAAGTTCGGCAGGAACACGCCGGTCAGGATCACCGCGATGGCCGCGGCGTCGCGCCAGCCGACCGCCTCGCCGATGAACAAAGCCGCGAGCGAGGCGCCGATCGGGCCGACCAGGGGCGGAAACAGGCTGATCCGCGCCACCGCGAGATGCCGCAGCGCGTAGTTGTAGAGGAAGAGCGGCCCGAGGCTGGTCACGGAGCCGAGGACGAGCAACACAATGAAGACCTCGCCCGGCGCTTTGCCGATCCGCAAGGAGGGTCGCTCGATCAGGAACAGCACCGCGCCCATCAGCAGCGCGGCGGTGGTGATCTGCACGGCCGAGGTGGCGAGCGGATCGCCGCCGCGCTGCGCCACGCGGCGGCCGACCAGCTGGTTCGCGGCGCCGCAGAGCACGCCGGCGATGCAGAACATGTCGCCGAGCAGGTCGCCGGCGCCGTGCCGGCTCTGGCCGTCGAGCAGCAGCGCAATGCCGCCGACGGCGATCGCGGCGGCGGCAAGATGCACGGGGCGCAGAGCCTCGCCCAGCACCAGCCGGCCGAGGATCGGCATGACGATCGGCATCAATGCCCAGAAGGATGCGGCGTTCACCGCCGTGGTGCGCGACTGGCCCCACAGGAACAGCACGGTGACCATGCCGGGCTCCAGCAGGCCCATGGCGACCTGGCGCCAGCCGATCTCGCGCAGCCGCGCGAGCCGCCCGGTCAGCGTCACCACCAGCCAGGCGGTAGCCGCGGCGACGGCAAGCCGGGCGAGCCCCGCCTCGGCGATGGCAAGGTGGCCGAGCAGGAACTTGTTGCCGACCAGCGACGACGACCACAGAACGCATGCCGTCAGCATGGCGAGCAGCGGCAGGGTCGCGGCCATCGTCCTCCCCGGACGAGCGGCAAAGAAAAAGGCGAGAGGTGATCCCTCCCGCCGTCAGTCGGCTGAAACTTGCCGGGTCAGCTGAGGCGGATCGATGTCGCCTCGCGCCCCTTCTCAGTGGTGACCACCGTCATGACCACGTGCTGGTCAGGCTCCAGCGAGGCGAGGCCGGCGCGGCGCAGCACGTTCAGATGCACGAACACGTCCTTGCCGCCGTCGGATGCGGTGACGAAGCCGAAGCCCTTCTCGGCCCGATACCACTTCACCGTGCCTTCCATGTCGACCGGGGGACCCAGCGGCGCCGGCTGCGCCCGTTCGCGCGGCGCCCCGAACGGCGCCCGCGGCGGCCGGCTGCCGAACCTGTCGCCGCCGCCGAACCGGTCACCCCCGCCGAACCGATCGCCGCCGCCGCGATCGCCGAAACTCGGACGCTGCGGACGAGCCGAGGGCGGCGTCGCGGTGCTGTCGTCGACCTTCATGATGCGGCTGACCTGGCGGCCCTTCTGGCCCTGCACCACCTCGCAGTGCACGGTCGCGCCTTCGTTCAATGTCGCGGCGCCATAGGCCTGCAGCGCCGAGGCATGCACGAAGATGTCCTCCGATCCGTCGGCTACCGTGACGAATCCGAATCCCTTCGTCGGATTGAACCATTTGACGGTGGCATCAACCACTACCGGCGCGCCGTCTCCGGCACGCGCGAACGGAGGTTTGAACATTGGAACTGCGCCGCCCTCAGCAAATTGTCGTTAACCAGTCTACACTCTTGCGTCGTTCGCCAATAGAGGAAATCGAGGGACAGAACCGGGTTGTCGATTCCGGGCTGGCATACTGCGTTCCAGGTCCTAAGTTGGCCCCTCGATTCAATTCCCAAGGCCACCGCAAGGAAGGAAAGACATCGCCATGAGTGCGGCGCCCGATACCAAGTCGAAATCGGCCAAGCCCGCGTTCCGCTGGGAGGATCCGTTCGATCTGGACAGCCAGCTGACCGATGACGAGCGGATGGTGCGCGACACCGCGCGCCAGTATGCGCAAGGGAAGCTTCTGCCGCGGGTGATCGAGGCTTTCCGCGAGGAGAAGACCGATCCCGCGATCTTCCGCGAGATGGGCGAGCTCGGCCTGCTCGGTCCCACCATCGAGGGCTATGGCTGTCCCGGCGTCTCCTATGTCGCCTATGGCCTGATCGCGCGCGAGGTGGAGGGCGTCGATTCCGGCTATCGCTCGATGATGAGCGTGCAGTCGAGCCTGGTGATGCATCCGATCCACGCCTACGGCACGGAGGCGCAGCGGCAGAAATATCTGCCCAAGCTCGCCACCGGCGAATGGATCGGCTGCTTCGGCCTGACCGAGCCCGATCACGGCTCCGATCCCGGCGGCATGAAGACCCGCGCCCGCAAGGCGCCGGGCGGCTTCCGCCTCACCGGCTCGAAGATGTGGATCTCCAATTCGCCGATCGCCGATGTCTTCGTCGTCTGGGCCAAGACCGATGACGACGTGATCCGCGGCTTCGTGCTGGAAAAGGGCATGAAGGGCCTCTCGGCGCCGAAGATCGCCGGCAAGCTCTCGCTTCGCGCCTCGATCACCGGCGAGATCGTGATGGACGACGTCTTCGTCTCCGAGGATCACCTGCTGCCGAACGTCAAGGGGCTGTCGGGCCCGTTCGGCTGCCTGAACAACGCGCGCTACGGTATCGCCTGGGGCGCGCTCGGCGCGGCCGAAAGCTGCTGGAAGGCGGCGCACCGCTACACCATGGACCGCAAGCAGTTCGGCCGGCCGCTGGCGGCGAACCAGATCATCCAGCTCAAGCTCGCCAACATGCAGACCGAGATCGCCATCGGCCTGCAGTCCTGCCTGCGCGTCGGCCGGCTGAAGGACGAGGGGCAGGCGGCGCCGGAGATGATCTCGCTAATCAAGCGCAATTCCTGCGGCAAGGCGCTCGACATCGCCCGCATGGCGCGCGACATGCACGGCGGCAACGGCATCCACGAGGAATTCCACGTGCTGCGCCACGCCATCAACCTCGAGACGGTGAACACCTACGAAGGCACGCACGATGTGCATGCCTTGATCCTCGGCCGCGCCCAGACCGGCATCCAGGCGTTCTTCTAGGAAGGGCCCCGGAAAAAGGGGGAACAGGTGGAGCGGCCGGCACCCACGCCGGCGCACACCTTGAAGGGCATCGCGTTCATGACCGCGGCGGCGACCGTGTTCCCGGTCATGAACGCGACCGTCAAATACCTGACGCAGTTCTATCCGGTGGTGGAGACGATCTGGGCCCGCAGCCTCGGTCATTTCCTCTTCGTCATCGCGCTGTTCGCGCCGTCGATGGGCTGGCGGCTGTTCCGCACCGGCTTCCCGAAGATCCAGCTCACGCGCTCGTTTCTGCTGCTCGCCTCGACCGCCTGCTTCTTCTTCGCCATCTCGATGATCTCGCTGGCGGACGCGACGTCGATCACCTTCACCGCGCCGTTCATCATCGTGGCGCTGTCCGGCCCGATGCTGGGCGAGCGGGTCGGCTTCGCGCGCTGGGCCTGCGTCGTCGCCGGCTTCGCCGGCATGCTGATCGTGGTGCGGCCGGGCGGCGACGTGGCGCACTGGGCCTCGTTCCTGGTGGTCGGCAGCGCCACCTGCTATGCGCTCTACCAGATCTTCACCCGCAAGGTGGCGGGCGTCGATGCGCCGGAGACCACGGTCACCTACAGCGCGCTTGTCGCCACTTTGCTGATGACCCTGCTGGTGCCGCTCCACTGGCGCACGCCGGAAAGCCTGTGGCACTTCGCGCTCTTCGTCTCGACCGGATTGCTCGGCGGGCTCGGCCATTATTGCGTGGCCCGCGCGCTCTATTGGGGCCAGGCCTCGGTCGTGTCCAACTTCAACTATGTCCAGCTGCTCGGCGCCGCGGCGCTGGGCTATCTGATGTTCGGCCACTTCCCGGATGCCTGGACCTGGATCGGCGCCGCGGTGATCGTCGCCTCCGGCATCGCGATCGCGGTGCTGGAGACGCGCCGCGTCAGGTCCGCCAGAAATCCGGGAACAGCAGCACCAGGACGGTGAGCAGTTCCAGCCGGCCGAGCATCATCGCCAGCGAGAACAGCCATTTCACTTCGTCGGAGAGCGGCTTGTAGTTGCCGGCCGGGCCGATGATCTCGCCCAAGCCAGGGCCGACATTGCCCATGGTCGCGATGGCGCCGCTCGCCGCGGTCACGAAATCGAGGCCGAGTGCCGCACCGGCCAGTGTGACGGCGCCGAAGGTTACCAGGAACAGGAGGATGAAGCTGAACACCGAGAAGATGGTGTCCGGTGCCACGCGCCGCGCATTGTAATAGAGCGGTAGCACGCGGTTCGGCTGAATGTTCTGGATGGCAAGGCGCCTGAGGCCGCCGAAGAACAGTTCCCAGCGGAACACTTTGATTGAACCGGAGGTGGAGCCGCTGCAGCCGCCGACAAAGCCGAGCAGGAAGAACATGACGATCGGAAACGTCCCCCATGTCGCGTAGTCGGCAGTGACGAATCCGGTCGTTGTCGTGATCGACATGACATTGAACGTCGCCAGCGTCAGCGCCTGGAAGGCCGGCGTCGGCGAGGTCGCCCAAAGCCACAAGGCGGTGAGCAGGCTGGCACCGCCGACGATGGTCAAAAAGACCCATACCTGGTTGTCGGCGAACAATGCGCGGCGGCCTTCGCGCAGTACGCGGACATGCCAAGTCAGCGGCATGCCGCCGAGCGCCATGAACACCACGATGATCCAATGGATCCAATAGCTCTGGTAGAAACCGACTGAGGCGTCGCGCGTGGAAAAGCCGCCGGTCGAAATGGTGGCGAGGGAATGCAGCAGTGCGTCGAACGGGCTCATGCCTGCAAGCCACAGGGCGGCGGCGCAGATCAGTAGAAGCGCGAGGTAGACCACGCTGATCGCTGCCACCACCTGGGTAAAGCGCGGGAAGGGCCGCTCCGACTTGTCGGAGCTCTCGGCGCGGAACAGCTGCGCGCCACCGACCTTGAGGAAGGGCAGGATCAGCACGCCCATGACGACGATGCCGAGCCCGCCGATGCCATGCAGCAGGGCACGCCAGACGATGATGCCGTCCGGCGCATTGTCCAACCCGACGATGACAGTGGCCCCCGTCGTGGTCAGGCCCGACATCGCCTCGAAGTACGAATCCGCGAACGACATCTCCAGGCTCGAGAAGGCGAACGGCAGCGCCCCAAACAGCGGCGTCACGACCCACGCCGTGGTGGTCAGCACGAAAGCCTGGCGCGGCTCGATCCGCGAGGCATCGCCCCGGTTGGTGATGGCGAACATCGAGCCGAGGAAGATGGTGATGGCGGCGGAGACGAAGAACACTTCCGCGTCGGGGTCGCCCTTGGCGACATCGACGAGGCCGGGAATCAACATCATGGCGCCGAGGCCGGTAAGGAACAGGCCGACGACATAAAGGACCGGCTTCAGGAACCCGAGCATGCCGCGCTCGATAGAGGAAGTTTGCGTGCACCGCAATGCCGGCGGCGTTGGCCGTGCTTGCCGCCATTCGCTAGGGTCGCGTCGACGCAACGGGGAAAGAGCCATGTCGATCAAGGGGATGCCACGCGACTTCCGGGGCTATGGGGCGGTGCCGCCGCATGCCCGCTGGCCGGGCGGCGCGAGGCTCGCCGTGTCGGTGGTGGTGAATGTGGAGGAGGGGGCCGAGCTCTCCCTCACCGCCGGCGACGAGCGCAACGAGCGCACCTACGAGGTGACCGACGAGGTCACCGGCGTGCCCGATCCGTGCATGGAGACGCATTTCGAATACGGCACCCGCGCCGGTTTCTGGCGCGTGCTGCGCGTGCTGGAGGCGCATGGCGTGCCGTCGACTTTCAACACCTGCGGCCGCGCCGTGGCGCTGTCGCCCTGGCTCGCCGAGGAGGGCGTGAAGCGCGGCCACGAGATCTCGGCGCATGGCTGGCGCTGGGAGAGCCACGCGAAGATGGACGAGGCGGCGGAGCGCGAAGCCATCTCGAAAGCCGTCGACGCGATCGAGCGTGCCTCTGGCGCGAAGCCGGTCGGCTGGCACACCCGTTCGGCCGCCTCGCCCAACACCCGCCGCATCCTGGTCGAGCGGGGCCACTTCCTCTACGACAGCGACGCCTATGGCGACGACCTGCCGCATTACGTCGATGTCGGCGGCCGGCCGCATCTCGTGCTGCCCTACAGCTTCGACACCAACGACATGCATTTCCACCAGGGCATGCAGCGCTTCGTCACCGCGGCCGATTTCGCCGAATACGTCATCGACGCCGCCGACTGGCTATGGACCGAGGGCGCCGATCGGCCGCGCATGCTGTCGATCGGCCTGCACCTGCGCATGATCGGCCGACCGGGGCGCATCGGCGGTCTTGATCGCGTGCTGAAGCATCTGCGGGACAAAGGCGGCGTCTGGTTCGCCCGGCGCGACGAGATCGCGCGCCACTGGCTCGCCACGCATCCGCCCGCTTAAGCGCGCGCCATCCGCGGTGCGCCGGGGCCGGGATGCACGTGCACGCCGCGGGCGTCCACCGGTTCGCCGCATTGCGAGCAGACGGTGACGGGATCGAAATCCTGGCCGCAGGCCTTGTGCCGGTGCAGCAGCGGGCGGCCGCGCCTGCCGGCCATGTGCGTGTCGCCCCAATGCACGATCGCCATCATCAGCGGGTGCAGGTCGAGGCCGCGATCGGTGAGCCGGTATTCGTAGCGCTTCGGCCGATCCTGATAGGCGACCTTCTGCAGCACGCCGGCCTTGACCAGCTTGCGCAGTCGGTCGGCCAGCAAATGGCGGGTGATGCCGAGGCGGGTCTGGAATTCCTCGAACCGGCGCACGCGCAGGAAGCATTCGCGCAGCACCAGCAGGGTCCAGCGGTCGCCGATCACCGAGACGGTGCGGGCCACCGAGCAGGCTTCCTTGTCGAGTTCGTCCCAGCGCATCCGAACGCTCCGCGTGCTTGACAAGTTCTAAATTGGAACGCACCCTGAAGCAAGTTCCAAATTGGAACCCACGACGAGGAGGAAGCGCATGGCCGAGAAAGTCGCGCTGGTGATCGGCGCCGGCGACGCCACCGGCGGCGCCATCGCCCGGCGCTTCGCGCGCGAGGGCTATGTCGCCTGCGTCACCCGCCGGCATGCCGACAAGCTCGCGCCACTGGTCGCCCGCATCGAGCAGGAAGGCGGCCGTGCGCGCGCCTTCGGCACCGATGCGCGCAAGGAAGATGAGACCGTCGCCATGGTGGACCAGATCGAGCGCGAGATCGGCCCGATCGAGGTCGCCGTGTTCAACATCGGCGCCAATGTGCGCTTTCCGATCCGCGAAACTACCGCGCGGGTATTCTCCAAGGTGTGGGAGATGGCCTGCTTCTCGGGCTTCCTGATGGGCCGCGAGGCGGCGCGCGTGATGGTGCCGCGCGGGCAGGGCACCATCCTGTTCACCGGTGCCACCGCCAGCATCCGCGGCCGCGACGGCTACTCGGCCTTCGCCGCCGCCAAGCACGGTCTGCGCGCGGTGGCGCAGAGCATGGCGCGTGAGCTCGGCCCCGCCGGCATCCATGTCGCGCACACCATCATCGACGGCGCCATCGACACCGCCTGGATCCGGAAGAACTTCCCGGAGCGCTACAAGCTCAAGCAGAGCGACGGCATCCTCAATCCGGACCACATCGCCGAAGCCTACTGGCAGATCCACCGCCAGCCGCGCAGCGCCTGGACGCACGAGATGGATCTGCGCCCGTGGATGGAGCCATTCTGAAGGGAGGAGAGACCATGACCCCGAAGGTCGAGTTCCACTTCGATTTCGGCAGCCCGAATTCCTATTTCAGCCACAAGGTGATCCCGGGGATCGAGCAACGCACCGGCGCGAAGTTCGACTACCTGCCCGTCTTGCTCGGCGGCGTATTCAAGCTGACCAACAACCAGCCGCCGATGGTCCAGTTCAAGGGCATCAAGAACAAGCCGGAATATCAGCGCCTGGAGATGGAGCGCTTCATCCGGAAGCACGGGCTCACCCGCTTCAGGATGAACCCGAACTTCCCGGTCAACACGGTGCAGATCATGCGCGGTGCCGTGGCCGCCGAGATGGACGGCAACCTTGCGAAATACGTCGACGCCGTGTTCGCCCATATGTGGGAGGACGGGTTGAAGATGGACGATGCGGAGGTGATCCGCGCCGCGCTCGACAAGGCCGGCCTCGACGGCGCCCAAACGCTCGCTCGCATCCAGGACCAGGCGGTGAAGGACAAGCTGCTCGCCAATACCGAGGCCTCGGTCGCGCGCGGCACCTTCGGCAGCCCGACCTTCTTCGTCGGCACCGAGATCTTCTTCGGCAAGGACAGGCTGCGCGACGTGGAAGAAGAGATCCAGGCGCAGAAGAAGGCAGCCTGATCCGCGCCCTATCGATAATCGCGTCCGCTGACATGCGATTCGATACGTGTAATATCCCGCATCTACAGTCTGGGGAGTGAAAATGAGCCTGCCAGCCATCCTGCGCGACCGGCTTCGCCTGCCGGTGATCGGGTCGCCGCTGTTCATCATCTCGGTGCCCGATCTCGTCATCGCGCAGTGCAAGGCCGGCATCGTCGGCAGCTTCCCGGCGCTGAACGCGCGCCCGGCCGAAGTGCTGGAGCAATGGCTGCAGCGCATCTCCACCGAGCTCGCCGACTACGACCGCCAGCACCCGGACGCGCCCTCGGCGCCTTTCGCCGTGAACCAGATCGTGCACAAGTCGAACGACCGACTGCAGCACGATGTCGATCTCTGCGTGAAGTACAAGGTGCCGATCGTCATCACCTCGCTCGGCGCGCGCGAGGATCTCAACCAGGCGATCCATTCCTATGGCGGCATCGTGCTGCACGACATCATCAACAACACCTTCGCCCGGAAGGCGATCGACAAGGGCGCCGACGGGCTGATCGCCGTCGCGGCCGGCGCCGGCGGCCATGCCGGCACCATCTCGCCGATCGCGCTGATCCACGACATCCGGGAATGGTTCGACGGGCCGCTGGTGCTGTCTGGCGCCATCGCCACCGGCCGCGGCGTGCTGGCGGCGCAGGCGATGGGCGCCGATCTCGCCTATATCGGCTCCGCCTTCATCGCCACCACCGAGGCGAACGCGGATCAGGGCTACAAGCAGATGATCGTCGAGAGCGCCGCCGCCGACATCGTCTACACCAACCTGTTCACCGGCGTGCACGGCAACTATCTGCGCACCTCGATCGTCCGCGCCGGGCTCGACCCCGAGAACCTGCCGCAATCCGATCCCTCGAAGATGAATTTCGGCTCCGGCGGGTCGAGCAAGGCCAAGGCCTGGCGCGACATCTGGGGCGCCGGCCAGGGTGTCGGCGCGGTCAAGCGGGTGATCGGCGCGGCCGAGCTGGTGGCACGGCTCGCGCAGGAATACGACGCCGCGCTCGCCGAGCTGGCGGCCCAGCGGCGCTTCGCCGCGGCGGCGGAGTAGGAGCGGCGCGACCGCCGCGATATAAGGGCGGCCATGCGCATCCTGCTGATCAACGGCAATACGACCGCGGCGATTACCGAGCGTTGCGCCGCGGCCGCGCGCGCCGTGGCGGCGCCGGGCACCGAGATCGTGCCGCTGACCGCGAAGTCCGGCCCGCGCATCATTGGCACCCGGACCGAGAACGCCATCGCCGCCCGCGGCATGCTGGAGCTGCTCGGCGAACACATGGCCGGCGCCGACGCCGCGATCAACGCCGTCTCCTTCGACACCGCACTCGACGCCATGCGCGAGGCGGCGCCCTTCCCGGTGGTCGGCATGACCGAGGCCGCGCTGTACGTCGCCGCCATGCAGGGCAGCCGGATCGGCTTCCTGTCGCCCGGCGCCCGCTCGGTCGGCATCTACCGCGAGACGGTGGCACGGACCGGGCTGGCGGAGCGCGTGATCGCCTACCCCGTGCTCGACATGACGCCGCAGGACTATCTCGACCCCGACCCGCTGATCGACCGCGTGGTCGCACTGCTCGGCGCGGCGATCGAACGCGAGAGCTTGGAGACGGTCATCCTCGCCGGCGCTGCCCTGGCCGGCCTCGTCCCGCGCATCCAGGCCCGCCTGCCAGTGCCGCTGGTCGACGGCATCGCCGCCGCCGCCGTGCTGGCGGAAGGGCTGGTGCGTCTCGGCCTGCCCAAGCCCGCGGCGGGTTCCTTCGCCGCGCCGCCGCCGCGGGATCTGGTCGGCCTGCCCGCGACATTTTCCAGGCTGTTCCCGCCAGCGCCCCGGTAATCCTCCCCGCTTGAACCGCGATTCGCGCGCGCCTAAGGTCGATTCGCACATAGATTCATCAGACTTAGGCGGACCACCCAGGCATGCTGAACGATCGGCTGGAGGCCCTGAAGGACTATCCCTTCCAGCGCCTCCGCGAACTCCTCGCCGGGGTTGCCCCGCCCGCCGGGCTCGCGCCGATCACCATGTCGATCGGCGAGCCGAACCATCCCTTCCCGGGTTTCGTGGGCGAGATCCTGGCCAAGCACCTGCCGGAATACGGCAAATACCCGCCGATCCTGGGTACGCCGGAATACCGCCAGGCGGCCGTGAACTGGCTCGGTCGGCGCTACAAGCTGCCGGCGGGCCTGCTCGATGCCGAGAAGCATGTGGTGGCGCTGTCCGGCACCAAGGAGGGGCTGTTCATGATGGCCCAGGCCGTGGTGCCGACCCGGAAGGGCGGCGGCACCCCGATCGTCGCCATGCCTGACCCGTTCTACCAGGTCTATGCCGGCGCCGGCGTGCTGGCGGGGGCGGAGCTGCTGCTGCTGCCGGCCCGGCGCGAGAACAACTTCATGCCCGACTATACTGGGCTGACGCCGTCGCAGCTCGACCGCATGGCGGCCTTCTATCTCTGCACGCCGTCCAACCCGCAAGGCACCGTCGCCGATCTCGACTATCTGACCGGCCTGCTGGCGCTCGCCCGCAAGCACGACTTCGTGCTGATCCTCGACGAATGCTATGCCGAGATCTATTCCGACAAGCCGCCCTCCGGCGGGCTCGAAGCCGCGATGCAGCTCGACGGCCGGCTCGACAACCTGGTCTGCTTCCACTCGCTGTCGAAGCGGTCCAGCGTGCCGGGCCTGCGCATCGGCTTCGTCGCCGGCGACCCGAAGGTGATCGCCGCCTTCGGCCGCGTGCGCAACTATGGCGGGCCGACCATCCCGTTCCCGATCCTGCATGCCGGCACGGCGCTGTGGAACGAAGACAGCCATGCCGAGGCCAACCGCGATCTCTACCGGCGCAAGTTCGCCATGGCGGAGCGGCTGCTCGGCAACCGGCTCGGCTTCTACAAGCCGGCCGGCGGCTTCTTCCTCTGGCTCGATGCCGGCGACAGCGAGAAGGCGGCGCGCAAGCTCTATGCCGAGGCGGCGGTGACCGTGCTGCCCGGCGCCTATCTCGCCAAGGCCGATGACGGGACCATCGGCAAGCCCTATCTCCGCGTCGCCCTGGTCAACGACCTGGCGACGACGGAACAGGCGCTGACCCGCATCCGCGACACTTTGGGATAGAGGGCAAGGCATGGCGCAACGCTCCACCGCGACACGTCGGCTGGTCTTCCTGCCCGACAACCTCAAGGTGTTCCTGCGCCGCCGGCTGGTGGAGCTCGGCGGCATCGGCGTGTTCCTGCTTGCCGGCCTGCTGGCGCTGCTGCTGGCGACCTATTCTCCCGACGATCCCTCGCTCAACAACGCCACCTCGGCGGCGGCCGGCAACGCGCTCGGCCGGCCCGGGGCCTTCATCGCGGATATCGCGCTGCAGACGCTCGGCATCGGCGCGGCGGCGGTGGTTCTGGTGCTGGCCGGCTGGGCCTGGCGCGTCGTCTCGCATCGCGGCGTGCGCTGGTACCAGGTGGCGCTGCTCCCGCTCGCCGTCCTGCTGCTCGCGGCCACGGCGGCGGGCTTTTCCAGTGTCGATCCGAACCGTCTGCCGGCGGGGTTCGGCGGTGTCGCCGGCGCATTGGTGACGCGCAGCGCCCTGCTGCCGCTGTTGCACAATATCGGCCTCGCGGTCGGCCCGGCGCTGATCGGCCTGTTCCTGCTGCCGCTGGCGATCGTTGCCGCGGGCGCCGCGATCGGCGTGCGGCCGGCCGAGCTTGGCGCAGGCCTCGCCGCGGGCTGGCGCTGGATCGGGAACAGGCTTGCCCGCCATCGCGCCGATGACGATGAGGAGGCCTTCGAGGCGCCGAAAGCCGCGCGCCGGGCCGAGCCCCGCCTCAAGCCGAAGAAACCGGTCGTCGAGGACGACGAGGAAGACGAGGACGACGTGCTGGAGTCGCTGCCGGCCGTGGTCCGGCGGCTCGCCAAGCCCAGGGTCGAGAAGCAGCAGCGGCAGCCGCGCGCCTCGCAGGGCAAGCTCGACCTGGCGGTCGCCGGCAGCTACCAGCTGCCGCCGATGACCTTGCTCGCCGCCGTGCCGGCGCAGCGCAGCGAGCAGGTGAACGAGGAGGCGCTGGAGCAGAACGCGCGCCTGCTCGAATCGACGCTCGAGGATTTCGGCGTCAACGGCGAGATCACCAAGGTGCGTCCGGGCCCGGTGGTGACGCTCTACGAGCTCGAGCCGGCGCCCGGCACCAAGTCGTCCCGCGTCATCGGCCTCTCCGACGACATCGCGCGCTCGATGAGCTCGGTCTCGGCCCGCATCGCCGTGGTGCCGGGCCGCAACGCCATCGGCATCGAGCTGCCCAACGCCCGGCGCGAGACGGTCTATCTGCGCGAGCTGCTCACCGCCGAGGCCTACGAGAAGGCGCCGGTCGCGCTGCCGCTCGCCCTTGGCAAGGATATCGGCGGCGGGCCGGTGGTGGCCGACCTGTCGCGCATGCCGCATCTCCTGGTCGCGGGCACCACCGGCTCCGGCAAGTCGGTCGCCATCAACACGATGATCCTGTCGCTGCTCTACCGGCTGTCGCCGGAGGAATGCCGCCTGATCATGATCGATCCGAAGATGCTGGAACTGTCGGTCTATGACGGCATCCCGCATCTGCTGGCGCCGGTGGTGACGGAGCCAGGCAAGGCCATCGTCGCGCTGAAATGGGCGGTGCGCGAGATGGAGGATCGCTATCGCAAGATGTCCGAACTCGGCGTGCGCAATATCGGCAGCTACAACCAGCGCCTGGCCGAGGCGCGGGCGAAGAACGAGCAGCTCTCGCGCACGGTGCAGACCGGATTCGACCTCGAGACCGGCAAGCCGGTCTTCGAGGACAAGCCGCTCTCGCTCGATCCGCTGCCGTTCATCGTGGTGATCGTCGACGAGCTGGCCGACCTCATGCTGGTGGCCGGCAAGGATATCGAGGCCTCGGTGCAGCGGCTCGCCCAGATGGCGCGCGCCGCCGGCCTGCACCTGATCATGGCGACCCAGCGCCCGTCGGTCGACGTCATCACCGGCACCATCAAGGCGAACTTCCCGACCCGGATCAGCTTTCAGGTCACCTCCAAGATCGACAGCCGCACCATCCTGGGCGAGCAGGGGGCCGAGCAGCTGCTCGGCATGGGCGACATGCTCTACATGCCGGGCGCCGGCCGCCTGCAGCGCGTGCACGGCCCGTTCGTCTCGGACACCGAGGTCGAGCAGGTGGTCGCCTATCTCAAGGCGCAGGGCGAGCCGGAATACCTCGAGGCGGTCACCGCCGATATCGACGGCGGCGACGGTCCGGGCGCGATCGGCGGCGCCGAGGGCGGCGAGGTGGACGAACTGTACGACCGCGCCGTCGCGCTGGTCACGCGCGAGCGCAAGTGCTCCACCAGCTTCATCCAGCGCTATCTGCAGATCGGCTACAACCGCGCCGCCCGCATCGTCGAGCGCATGGAGGCCGAAGGCGTGGTCGGCCGCGCCAACCATGTCGGCAAGCGCGAAGTCCTCGCCCGCGACATCGACGACCGCGAGAATTAAGCCGCGGTCCGCTCCAGCTGGTGCAGGGTCACTTCGGGCGGGCAGTTGAAGCGGATATCGACCAGCGAGTTGCCGGTGCCGCGCGAGGTGTAGCCGATCAGCTGGTCATAGCGCCAGCTGCCGCGCGCGAAGCGGCGCGGGCTCGGCGCATGGGTCAGCACCGGCACGCCGCCGGGCAGGCAGATCTGGCCGCCATGCGTGTGGCCGCACAGCATCAGGTCGAAATCCGCCGCCGCGGCGTCGCGGTAGGTCTCGGGCGTGTGCGACAGCAATATCGAGGTCGCGTCCGGCGGGATCGCGCCGGCGGCGCGGCGGAAATCGGCGAGATCGTAGAAATAGGCGTCGTCAATCCCGGCAAGATGGACGGCGTCGTCCCCACGGCGGATCGGCACGTGCTCGTTCAGCAGCAGCCGATACCCCATGGCCTCCATCGCCGGCACCATGCGGATGCTGTCGTGGTTGCCGAGCACCGCATAGGCCGGCGTCTTCAGCGCCGCGCGCAGCCGCTCAAGCTCCGCCAGCGTCGCGTCGCTCGGTCCGTAGGTGCGGAAGCGGTAATCGCCGGTCAGGACGCACAGGTCGTAGTCGAGCGGCCGCACCGCCTCGACCATCGCCTCGATCCCGGCCGCGCCCGAGGCGAGATGCAGGTCGCTCAGATGCAGCAGCGTGAATCCGTGGAAGGACGCGGGCAGGTGCTTCAGCGGCACGGCATGGCGCGTGACCTGGACGTTCAGCGCATTGCGGCGGCCGCGGCCGTGCAGCCCGGTGACACGCAGCCCGCTGTTGATGAGCAGCCGCACCAGCCGCCAGTTCTCCACATGGTGCAGGCCCCTCCGCTGGCCGACGCGCGCCTCATGCGCCTGTTCGAGGCGCAACCGGTCGCGCAGGTGCGACGGCCCGATGCGACGCTCCAAGTCCGCGAGCTGGTCCGGATCGTCGGCTATGTCGCTGGCTCCAGGTATGGCCCCGCCGGCACCGCCTCGATCAATGCCGGGTCGCGGTCGACGGCGGCTCGATCCCGCCGTCGGATTCGTTGGCCATGGTCAGTTCCAGCCCCTCCGTCGTGTGATCGACCACAAGTCGGGTGCCGTCGGTGAACAGGATCAGCAGCTCGGTGGTGCGGTGGCGCCGGACGGCCTTCACCGTCTTGCCGGCCAGCACGCGGGTGACCTTCTTGGCGTCGGTTGCGAGCTTGTTCATGGGGCACCTCTCCAGGCCGGCGAAGCGTTGACGACAGATTCCCCCAGGGGCGCGCCCCATTCTCGCATGCAATCAGGCGGCGCGGTCAATACCCCGCCAGCCTGGCATAGCGGTCGCGGTGGTAGGACGAGCCGCCGAAAGCCGCCTCCGCCGCCCGCGCCCGCTTGAGGTAGAGGCCGGCATCGTGCGCGTCGGTCATGCCGATGCCGCCATGCATCTGCACGAACTCGTTGGACAGGAGGTGCAGCGCATCGCCCGCCTTGGCCTTGGCGAGCGAGGCGAGGGCGGGCACATCGTTCGCCCGGGAGTCGATGGCGGCCAATGCCGCCTCGACGCAGGAACGCGCCAGTTCGATCTCGGTGAACATCTTGGCGGCGCGGTGCTGCAGCGCCTGGAACGCGCCGATCAGCTGGCCGAACTGGGTGCGCGTCTTCAGGTATTCCAAGGTGATCTCGAAAGCCTGCGTCGCGGTGCCGAGCATCTCGGCGGCGAGTCCGGCGCGGGCGCGATCCAGCGTCGCTTCCAGGATATCGAAACCGCCATCGACCGGGCCGAGGACGGCATCCTTGCCGACGGTGATGTCGGCGAATTCGAGATCGGCGACGCCACGGCTGTCGACGGTCGCGAGCTTGTGCCGTGTCAGGCCCGTGGCATTGCCGGGCACGAGGAAGAGGGTGACGCCGTTCCGCTCGCCGGGCCTGCCCGATGTGCGCGCCGCGACGATGACGAGATCGGCGCTGCCGCCATCCAGCACGAACAGCTTCCTGCCGGTCAGCGCCCAGCCATCCCCCTTCCGCGCCGCGGCAAGGGCGATGCGCTCGGGCGCATGATGCGCCGTCTCGTCCACGGCCAAGGTCGCGATCGCCTCGCCGCTCGCGATCTTCGGCAGCCAGGCCTGCTGTTGCGCCGCGCTGCCGCCCTGCAGCAGCGCGGAAGCGGCGGCGAGCGCGCTGGCGACGAGCGGCGAGGCGGTGAGCGTCCGTCCGGTCTCTTCCAGCACCAGGCCAAGGCTCGCATAGCCGAGATCGGAGCCGCCGAGCGCTTCCGGAATCAGAATGCCGGCCCAGCCCATCTCGCAGATCTCACGCCAGGCCGCCTTGTCGAAGCCGTCGGCATTGCCGCTGTCGCGCAATTTGCGCAGCGCCGCCACGGGAGACTTGGCGCGCAGCCAGGCCTTGGCGGCGTCGCGCAGCAGGGTCTGTTCTTCGGTCAGCACGGCCACGGTTTGCTCTTTCCTACTGATGGTCCTGCAGGCCCAGCACGCGCTTGGCCACGACGTTCAGGTTGATCTCGGACGTGCCGCCCTCGATCGAATTGCCCTTGGAGCGGAGCCACGCCCGGGTTGCCTGCAGCTCGCCCTTGGAGAAACCCTCGCCCTCCCAGCCGAGCGCGCGGTTGCCCATCGCCTCGACCATCAGCTCGCAGCGCTCCTGGTTGATCTTGGCCGCCATGTATTTGAGGATCGACGCGGCCGGCCCGACACCGCCGCCGGCCTTGGCCTCCTGCTCCACCCGCCGCACGGTGAGGGCAAAGGCCTTGGCCTCCATCCGGTGCGCGGCGATGCGGCTTCGCAGATCCGCGTCGGCGATCCTGCCGTTCTCCTCGCCGACATACTTCCTGGCGATGTCCTCGAGCTCGAGCCCGGCGCCGCCGCCCAGGCTGCCGAAGCCGGACGAAGAAATGTTCTGCCGCTCGTATTGCAGCAGCCGCTTGGCGATGTCCCAGCCGCCGTTCAGCTTGCCGACCAGGTTCGCCTTCGGCACCTGCACGTCGGTGAAGAAGGTTTCGCAGAACGGCGACGAGCCGGAGATCAGCTTGATCGGCCGCGCCTCGACGCCGGGCCATTTCATGTCGAACAGCACGAAGGAGATGCCTTCGTGCTTCTTCGTGGTGTCGGTGCGCACCAGGCAGAAGATCCAGTCGGCCTGGTCGGCATAGGAGGTCCAGACCTTCTGGCCGTTGATCAGGAAATGGTCGCCCTTGTCCTCGGCGCGGGTCCTGAGGCTCGCCAGGTCCGAGCCAGCGCCGGGCTCGGAGTAGCCCTGGCACCAGCGGATCTCGCCGCGCACGATCTTCGGCAGGTGCTCGGCCTTCTGCTGATCGTTGGCGTATTCCAGCAGCACCGGCCCCAGCATCCAGAGCCCGAAGGAATAGAGCGCAGGCCGGGCCTTGATCCGGCGCAGCTCCTCCTCCAGCACCTTGGCCTCGGGCCGCGTGAGCCCGCCGCCGCCATATTGTTTCGGCCAGGTCGGCGCGGTCCAGCCCCGCGCCGCCATCCGGTCGAGCCAGAGCTTGCTGTCCGGGTTCTTGAACTTTGCGTTCCGCCCGCCCCAGGCGATCTCGTCCTCGGGCATCGGCGTCCGCATGGAAGGCGGGCAGTTGGCGTCCAGCCAGGCCCGGGTCTCGGCCCGGAAGGCATCCAGTTCGGCCATGCTGCATTTCCTCCGATGCGGCCCGTTCTGGCCAGAGCGTATGTCAGAAATCCGCCAGCGGTGGAAGGCGGGCGTTTCCGGGGCGGGTCCGGCGCGGTATATTGTCGCTCATGGCTGCATTTGATCGCATCACCTTCGACCGAGATGTGATGGGCGGGCGCGCCTGCGTTCGCGGCATGCGCTTGCCCGTGAGCACGATCGTCGACCTCGTGGCCGATGGCCTGACGGCTGCGGAGATCATCAAGGAATACCCAGTCCTCGATGCCGAAGACATCCGCCAGGCGCTCGGCTACGCCGCTTACCTTGCGCGTGAAGAAGTCCACACGGCTTGAGCTCATCCCCTCCGCTACGGTTCTTGGTCGATATGGGACTTCCGGCGGGCGTTGCCGCTTGGTTGCGGCAAGCCGGCTACGACGCCGTACATCCACTGGAGCTCGGCCTGGAACGTGCTCGAGATACTGAGCTTTTTGACCTCGCCAGTCGCGAAAGCAGAGTTGTCGTTACCACCGATTTCGACTTCGGCGAGATTGTCGCGCTACGCGGCGGCAGTCAGGTGTCCGTCATCATTTGCCACTTTCCAAAGCAGGTCACTGACCGAACCGTCCACCGCCTGGAGCCAGTTCTCCGCGATGAGGCTGACGCGTTGCGGGCCGGTTGCGTGATCATCATTGAACCGCATCGTTACCGGCTCCGGCGGCTGCCGATAGGGCCGGTTTGACGGCCCCCCGGTCGGGGATGTATTTCCGACCGATAAATTCCAGCAACGCTCTCCGGGAGGAGCACCCTTGGTCGGTATCGTCGCTTACGGCGGCTACGTGCCCCGTCTTCGCCTGGCCCGCAAGGCCATCGTCGAAGCCAATGCCTGGTCCAATGCCGCCCTGAAAGGCGGCGGCAAGGATGAACGGGCGATCTGCAACTGGGACGAGGACGCGCTCACCATGGCCGTCGAGGCCGCGCGCGACTGCCTGCAGCCGGCCGAGCGCGGCCAGCTCAAGGCGGTCTACCTCGCCTCGACCACCCTGCCGTTCCAGGACCGCCTGAATTCCGGCGTCGCCGCCGAGGCGCTCAACCTCGGCGACAACCTGGAGACGCTCGACATCACCTCGTCGCAGCGCGCCGGCACTTCCGGCCTGATCGCGGCGGCGCGCACCGCGGCGGCGGGCGGCGGGCCGCTCCTCTTCCTCACCGCCGAGAAGCGGCGCACCCGGGCGGCGAGCCCGCAGGAACTGTCCTACGGCGACGGCGGCGCGGCGCTGCTGCTCGACAAGGGTCCGGGCATCGCCGAACTGGTCGCGCATGAGAGCAAGGCGGTCGATTTCGTCGACCATTACCGCGGCGACGGCCGGCCCTACGACTACACCTGGGAAGAGCGCTGGATCCGCGACGAGGGCTACAACAAGATCGTGCCGCCCGTCGTCAAGGCGCTGCTCGACAAGGCCAAGGTGAAGGGCGCCGACGTCACCCATTTCATCCTGCCCTGCACCATCGCCCGCGTCGCCGCCGGCATCGCCAAGAAGCTCGGCATGCCGGACAGCGCGGTGCGCGACAACTTGGCCTCGGCCATGGGCGAGGCCGGCACGGCGCATCCGCTGGTCATGCTGGTGCACACGCTGCAGGACGCCAAGCCCGGCGACAAGATCGTGGTGGCGAGCTTCGGCCAGGGCTGCGACGCCCTGCTGTTCGAGGTGAAGCCGGAGATCGCCAAGCTCGCGCCCCGGCTCGGCATCAAGGGCTTCCTGGCCCGCCGCAAGCCGGAGACCAACTACAACAAGTTCATCGCCTGGAACCAGGTGGTGGACCAGGAAAAGGGCATGCGGGCCGAGCTCGACAAGCAGACCGCGCTCACCACCCTCTACCGGAAGAGCGGCATGCTGACCGGCCTGCTCGGCGGCAAGTGCACCAAGTGCGGGACCTTGCAGTATCCGAAGTCGAAGATCTGCGTTAACCCGAACTGCAATGCCATGCACAGCCAGGAAGACCAGCCCTTCGCCGACATGCCAGCCCGCATCCTTTCGTATACCGCTGACCTGTTGACCTATAGCCCCGATCCGCCGCAGCATTACGGCATGGTCCAGTTTGAGGATGGCGGCCGCCTGATGGCCGACTTCACCGATGTGGACGTCGGCAAGGTCGATGCGGGCATGCCGATGCGGATGGTGTTCCGGGTGAAGGAATACGACCCGGCGCGCGGGTTCACCAAGTATTTCTGGAAGGCAACCCCGGCCGCCGGCGCATCGGCGGGCTGACGAGGAGGAAAACCAAATGGCCAAAGGCATCAGAGATAAAGTTGCCATCCTCGGGATGGGCTGCTCGAAATTCGGCGAGCGGTGGGATTGCGAAGCCGAAGACCTGATGGTCGAGGCGTTCGAGGAAGGCCTCGCCGACGCTGGCGTCGACAAGAACCAGATCAACGCCGCCTGGCTCTCGACCGCGATCGAGGATGTGCATGTCGGCAAGTCGGGCGTGCCGCTCGCGGTCGCACTCCGCCTGCCCTACATCCCGGTGACCCGGGTCGAGAACTACTGCGCCTCCGGCTCGGAAGCCTTCCGCGGCGCGGTCTATGCCGTCGCCTCCGGCGCAGCTGACATCGCGCTCGCGCTCGGCGTCGAGAAGCTGAAGGACACCGGCTATGGCGGCCTGCCGCAGCGCGGCCGCGGCGTGCTCAACTCGATGGTCAACGCCAATGGCTCGGCGCCGGGCAACTTCGCCCAGCTCGCCGCCGCCTATCGTGCCAAGCACGGCGTCAGCCGCGAGGACATGAAGCGCGCCATGGCGCATATCTCGGTCAAGAGCCACGACAACGGCTCGCGCAACCCGAAGGCGCATCTGCAGTCGAAGATCACCGAGGAGCAGGTGCTCAACGCGCCGATGGTGGCGGAGCCGCTCGGCCTGTTCGATTGCTGCGGCGTGTCGGATGGCGCCGCCTGCGCCATCGTCACCACGCCCGAGATCGCCAAGTCGATGGGCAAGAAGAACATCGTCACCGTGAAGGCACTGCAGCTCTCGGTGTCGAACGGCATCGAGGCGCAGCACAATTCCTGGGACGGCAGCTATTTCATGACCGCCCGCGTCGCCGCCAAGCGCGCCTACGAGGAAGCGGGGATCAAGAACCCGCGCGAGCAGATCTCGCTGATGGAAGTGCATGACTGCTTCTCGGTGACCGAGCTGGTCACCATGGAAGACCTCTACATCTCGCCGGAAGGCGGCGCGATCAAGGACGTGCTCGACGGCTTCTACGATCACGACGGCAAGCTGCCGTGCCAGATCGACGGCGGGCTGAAGTGCTTCGGCCATCCGATCGGCTCGTCGGGTCTGCGCATGCTCTACGAGATGTACCTGCAGATGCAGGGCCGCGCCGGCGCCCGCCAGCGCAAGGAGCAGCCGGTCTTCGGCATGACCCACAACCTGGGCGGGGCGCCGAACATGAACGTCTGCTCGGTCGCCATCGTCGGCCTTGAAGGCGCCTGATCGGCCCCTTCGGTCGTCAAGTGACAGGCGCCCGCCGGGCAACCGGCGGGCGCTTTTCTTTTGGCCCCTCTCTTCCTGTATCGGCGGCTCTGGTAGAATCGCGCCGATTGCCTGGACGGGTGGGGAGCATGGCGTACCTGACTCGCGCGCTCGGTTGCGTGGTGGCGCTGTTCGTCCTGGCCGCCGGCGCGGCGGCGCAGGAGGCGAAGCCGCCGGCGCTTCCCTCGGGCCTGACGCCGGCCGGCGTGGAAGGCTTCGTCGCGCCGCTGACCGATGCCCAGGCGCGCGATCTCCTGATCGACCGCCTGAAGCAGGACGCCGCATCGCGTCCCGCCCAGGCCGGCGACGGCATGGCGACCTCCATGCTGCGCCGGCTGCGCGATGCCTCGCAGGCGCTGCGCGACCGCAAGGACGAGATCATCGCCGCCCTCGCGGACGCGCCGCAAACGCTCGGCGATGCCTTCGACAATCTGACCGACCTGCAGGGCTGGCCGGCCTTCGGGCGCGGCGTGCTGGTGCTGGTCGCGACGCTCCTTGTCGGCGCCGGCGCCGAGTATGGCGTGGCTCGCCTGCTGGCGCGGGGCGCGCGGCCCGCCGCGGGGGAGGGGCGTTATGGCGCGCGACTTTCCGCCGCCGGCCTCCATCTCGCCGGCGGCACGCTGCGGCTGCTGACCTTTGCCATCGTCGCCTATGCGGCGTCGCTGGTCTTCCTGGACCGGTTCGATCCGCTGCGCGAGATGGTGGTCGCCTTCGCGCTGATCGTGGTGGCGTGGCGGGCCGTGGCGCTGCTCGCCGATGCGGCGCTGGCGCCGGCCGCGCCGGCCCGGCGCCTTGCCTTCGCCGACGACCGGGCCGCCGCCGAGCTCAGGCAGCACCTCGTCGCCTTCGGTGGCGGCGCCGCCGTGATCGTCGTCATGCAGGGCTTCCTCGCCCTGATCGGCGTGCCGGATGTCCTGATCCAGCTGTTCATCGTGGTGGCCGGCGCCATGGTGATGGTGGCGCTGGTTGCCGCCTTCATCGGCGACTTCCTGGTCGAGGAAAGCACTTCGCGCGCCCATGTCGCGCCGGTGCTGCTGGCCGGCCTGCTGGTGGTCGGCTTCCTCGCCTGGGCGGTCGACGTGCTGATCGGCTGGAGCCACGCCGCCCGCGACATGGCGCTGGCGGCCGCCATCCTCATTGTATTGCCGACGGTGGAGCGGTTGCTGCGCGGCGTCGTGGCCGGGCTCGATCCGCAGGCATCGGCGGCGATCCCGGCCGCGCGCAGCTCCGACCGCTGGATGGTGATCTCGCTGCGCCTGGTGGCGGCGCTGACCGTGCTGTCGCTCGTCGTCGACGGCCTCGGTGCCAATGCCAGCGCGGTGTTCGGCCAGCGCCTGGTGGATGTCGGCCTCTCGGTCGGCACCACGCTTCTGGTGGCGACGGTGATCTGGCAGGCGATCACCATCGCCATCGACCGCAAGATCGGCATCCGCGCGGTCCAGGATTCGACGCGCGACGCCGAGGAAGCCGGCGGCGTGGTGGCGACCCGCGCCGAGACCCTGCTGCCGCTGGTGCGCACTTTCCTATGGTTCGCGCTGGTCGCCATCGTCGGCATGACGGCGCTTTCCAATCTCGGCGTGGATATCGGACCGCTGCTCGCCGGTGCCGGCGTGGTCGGCCTCGCCATCGGCTTCGGCGCCCAGACCCTGGTGCGCGACATCGTCGCCGGCATCTTTTTCCTGATCGACGACGCGATCCGCGTCGGCGAGTACATCGAGTTCGGCAATATCCGCGGCGAGGTGGAGAAGATCTCGATCCGCTCGCTGATCCTGCGCCATCATCGCGGCGCCATCCATGTGGTGCCGTTCGGCGAGCTGAAGTCGATCACCAACTACAACCGCGACTGGGCCATCTTCAAGATGGAGTTCGGCGTGCCCTACGACACCGATATCGACAAGGTGCGCAAGCTGGTCAAGAACACCGGCCTCGATCTCCTGAAGGATCCGGAGCACGGGAGGAAGTTCCTCGAGCCGTTGAAGAGCCAGGGCGTCGTCGCCTTCGGCAATTCCGCGCTGAACGTGCGCGTCAAGTTCAAGTGCAAGCCGCGCGAGCAGTTCGTGCTGCGCCGCATCGTGCACCAGCGCATCAAGCAGGCATTCGACGACAACGGCATCGCCTTCGCCTATCCGCGCGTGGTTGTGGAGGGGCCAGGCGGCGCCCTGGCGGCCGCGGCGGCCACCGCCGCCAACAACGGCGCCGAGGCGAAGCCCGCGGCATAGCTGCCGCCGGTGCTTCAGCCCCGCTCGCTCTCGTCCGGCTCCGGCGGCTCGTCCGTCTCGATCTTGTACCGGTCGGTGAGCCAGCGGTGCAGGTCGATATCCGAGCAGCGCTTGGAGCAGAACGGTCGGTAGGCGGGGTCGGCCGGCTTGCGGCAGACCGGGCAGGGCCGGGGCGGGCGGATCGGCGTCGCGGCGCTCATGTCGAGGCGATGTCGTAGGAAGCGCGCCGCCGCCCGGGCTCGACGATCACCTGTACCGGCAGCTCGAATCGGCCCGCCAGCGCGGCCGGCTCCAGCAGCGCCGCGACGTCCGGCGCCGCCGCGATCGACCAGCGCCCGGCCGGAGCGCGCGCGATCGCGCGGGCGAGGTGGCGGCCGGCCTCGGCGGCCACG
>QOZS01000018.1 GCA_003576705.1 Desertibaculum subflavum | reverse complement strand
CGCCGCCGGCGCAGGCCGAGGAGCCGGCCCCGACCGCCGCCGCGCCGCCGCCCGCGCCGGTCAAGCCGGTGACGGTCGCGCCGCTGGTCGCCACCACCGAGCCCCAGCCGACCGCGCGCTGAACTGCCGCCGGGTTCCGGCATGAGCTGGGACCCGGGACAATATCTCCGCTTCGCCGATCTGAGGCTGCGGCCGGCGCTCGACCTGCTGGCGCGGGTCGAGCTCGAAGGCGCCGGCACGGTGGTCGATCTCGGCTGCGGCCCCGGCAACGTCACCCGCCTGATTGCACGCAAGTTCCCGCATGCCGAGGTGATCGGCATCGATTCTTCGGCTGCGATGCTGGCCAAGGCGGCGGAGACGCCGTCGACCGTGACCTGGCGCGAAGGCGATATCGGTGCCTTTGCGCCGGCGCGGCCGGTCGACATCCTCTATTCCAACGCGGCGCTGCAATGGCTCGACGGCCACGAGGCGCTGTTCCCGCGCCTGCTCCAGGCGGTGCGGCCGGGCGGCATCCTGGCCGTGCAGATGCCGCGCAATCACGCGGCGCCGTCGCATGCCGAGATGAACGCCATCGCCGCGAACGGTCCCTGGGCGGCCAAGCTCGGGCCGGTGCTGCGCCCGAGCCCGGTGGCGGCGCCCGAAGTCTATTACGACCTGCTGGCGCCGCAGGCCGCCAGCATCGACATCTGGGAGACCATCTACGGGCAGGTGGTGCAGGGCGACGACCCGGTGGTCCAATGGACCCGGTCGACCAGCCTGCGACCGGTCATCGACGCGCTGGCGGAGCCGGAACTGGGCCAGTTCCTGGCCGAGTATCGGGCCCGGATGGCGGCGGCCTATCCGAAGCGCGCGGATGGCACCAACTTCTTCCCGTTCCGCCGGCTGTTCATGGTGGCTGTGCGGAAATAGGGCGCCGGAACCCCCTGTTCCGGTCCTGCCGCGATGGCTGGACAGGGCAGGATGCCTTTCGTATAAGGCCGCCCTCGCCTGACCCGGCGCCTGCCCAGGTAGCTCAGTTGGTAGAGCAGGGGACTGAAAATCCCCGTGTCGGTGGTTCGATTCCGCCCCTGGGCACCATCCTGCTTCGGTAAGGACGCAGCGATGCGTGAGATCATATTTGTCGTCGAGGAGGCTCCTGAGGGCGGGTTTACTGCCCGTGCCGTCGGCGCCGCGATTTTTACGGAGGCCGACAGTCTCGCAGAGCTACGGGCGGCCGTACGCGAGGCTGTTGGGTGTCATTTTGACACGGACGGGCCACAGCTGATCCGGCTGCATTTCGTACGAGACGAAGTCCTGACAGCATGAAGCTCCCGCGCGACGTCAGTGGCACTGACTTGGCGCACGCGCTTTCTCGGGTCGGATATCGTGTCACGCGCCAGACCGGTAGCCATATCCGGCTGACGAACGCCGTGCTTGAACAGCATCACGTGACTATTCCCGCACATCAAAGCCTAAGGGTGGGCACCCTCGCCGCTATTCTGGCCGAGGTGGCGTCCCATCTTGAAATCTCGCGCGATGAACTGCTGAACCGGCTGTTTGCTTGAGGCCGGCTTTGGGCTGTTCGAGCGCTGCGCATGCGCGCCTCAGATGCCCGAGCTGCCGCGCCAGGCTATGCCTGCAGCTTGCGGACCGCCTTTAGCCCCTCGGCGATGCAGCGGATGTCGTCTTGGCCGTAACCGTAGCGCTGCGCCGTGTCGACCGCGTCGCGGAAGGCGTTGATCTCTTCCCGGCTCGGCTCGTAGGCGCTGTCTTCGGATGCGGTCGTGCCGGCGCTCGCCGATTGCGCCTGCTCGTGCAGGGGCAGCAGGTCCAGCAGCATGGTCTGCAGCCGCGCGATCAGCGGGGTGGCCGCGGGCGCCGATGCGGCGGCGCGGATGAGTTCGAGGGTGGCGGAATCAGTCATGATCCAACAGGGCTCGAATGAATGTGCCTCTTCTCTAGGCCACGGAGATTGAGGATCCGTTAGCCATAGTCTTAGAACGAATGGCCGAGGCGATCCGTTGCATCGCGCTTTCCGCGCGGTTGCTGCCCCTGGCCGCCATGCCTAGTCTGCCCGTCAAGGCCAGGCGACAAGCGGCCGGAGGGGAGGCGGACATATGGCCAGAGCGACCACAGGCAAGCGGGCGACGCTCCGCGGCAAGCAACGGACGCCGCGGCGCGCGGTACGCCCCCCGACCCGGCAGGCCGGCGGCCTTTTTGCGGATCTCGGCTTCGGCAAGCCCAACCATGCGCCGCTATCGCCGCTGGATTTCCTGTGGCGTACGGCCGCGATCCATCCGCGGCGTACCGCCGTGGTTCATGGCTCAACGCGCTTCAGCTATGCCGAGTTCCTGGCCCGCACGCGGCGGCTGGCCTCGGCGCTGAAGGGGTTGGGCGTAAAGCGCGGCGACGTGGTCGCCGCCATGCTGCCCAACGTGCCGGCGATGCTGGAGGCGCATTTCGCCGTGCCGATGCTGGGCGCGGTGCTCAACACCATCAACACGCGGCTGGATGCGCGCACCGTCGGCTACATCCTCGGCCACGGCGAGGCCAGGGTGCTGATTACCGACCGCGAGTTCGCCAGCCAGGTCGGGCCGGCGCTGGCGTCGCTGAAGCAGCGTCCCGTCGTGATCGACGTCGACGATCCCCTTTATGACGGACCGGGCGAGCGGCTCGGCAAGCTCGAATACGAGAGCTTCATTGCCAAGGGCGATCCGGAATTCGAGCCCGCGCCGCTCGACCGCGAGGACCGGCCGATCGCGCTCAACTACACTTCGGGCACGACCGGCAACCCGAAGGGCGTGGTCTATCACCATCGCGGCTGCTTCCTGGAATCGGTCGGCAACATCATGGCCTGGCCGCTGCCGCCGAGGCCGGTCTATCTCTGGACCCTGCCGCTGTTCCACTGCAACGGCTGGTGCTTTCCCTGGTCGGTGACGGCGATGGGCGGCACGCATGTCTGCCTGCGCCGGGTCGATCCGGCGCTGATCTTCAAGCTGATCGCGGAGGAGGGCGTCACGCATATGTGCGGCGCGCCGACCGTGCTCGGCATGCTGATCAACGCGCCGGCGGAGCAGAAGCGCAGCTGGCCGCACAAGGTCGCGATCCAGACCGGCGGCGCCTCGCCGCCGGCCAAGGTGATCCGCGCCATGACCGAGCTCGGCTTCCAGGTCACGCATATCTATGGCATGACCGAACTGCAGGGGCCATCGACCCTATGCGAGGCGCAGGACGATTGGGCGAGCCTGGCCCCGGACGAGGCGGCGGCGCGGCACGCCCATCAGGGCGTGCGCTATCCGGTGGTGGCGGCGCAGCGGGTCGGCGACCCGAAGACTTGCAAGCCGGTCAAGCGCGACGGCCGCACGATCGGCGAGGTGCTGATCCAGGGCAACACGGTGATGCTCGGCTACCTGAAGAACCCGAAGGCGACGCGCGAGGCCTTCCGCGGCGGCTGGATGCATACCGGCGATCTCGCGGTCGAGCATCCCGACGGCTATATCGAGATCAAGGACCGGGCCAAGGACATCATCATCTCCGGCGGGGAAAACATCTCGTCCATCGAAGTCGAAATCGCGCTGTCGAAGCATCCCGCGGTGGCGCTCGCCGCCTGCGTCGCCCGGCCGGACGAGAAATGGGGCGAGACGGTCTGCGCCTTCGTGCAGCTGCGCCCCGGCGAAGAGGCGAGCGAGGCGGAGCTGATCCAGCATGCCCGCGCCAACCTGCCGCGCTACTGCGTGCCGCGCACCGTGGTGATCGGCCCGCTGCCGACCACGGCCACCGGCAAGGTGCAGAAATACACGCTGCGAGAGCGGGCGCGGGCGCTGTAGCGCTCTCAGGCGGGACTGCCGAGCTCCTGGCTGGGCGCCTTCGTCGCGCGTTCGGGTCGCAGCGCAGAGCGGGCGCTCAGATAGCCCAGCAGGTCGCGCAGGGCAATCAGGCCGATCAGCTCGCCGTGCTGAACGACGAGCAGCCTGTCGCGCCCGGCGCGCTGCATCTGCTCGAGCGCTTCCGCCGCGGGCGCGTCGGGGCTCACGCTGATCTCGCCCGCCGGCACCGCGATCTCGCCGACGATGCGGCTTTCGCGATCCGCAGGCGCGATGCTCTTCACCTGGCCGACACCGACGCTGCCGATGAGACGATCGTCGGCGACGACCGGGATCTCGTCCAGGCCGCGACCGAGCAGATAGTCCTCTATCAGCTGCGATATCGGCAGCTGCGGCGACACGCTGACGGGGTCCGATCGCATCAGCCGGTGCACCGGAACGCCTTCCAGCAGGCCCTGGGTGAGCACGCGCTGGTAGGAGGCGCTGGCGGCGGCGCGGATGAACAGGCCGATCAGGAACCACCACATGCCGCCGATGAGGTTGCCATAGAAGGCGTTGATAACGCCGAGCACGATGAGGAGCAGGCCGAGGCCGCCGCCGACAGCAGTTGCGATCCTGGTTGCCCAGGTCAGGTCGCCGCGCCAGGCCCACAGCCCGGCGCGCAGGATGCGCCCGCCGTCGAGCGGGAAGGCCGGGATCAGGTTGAAGATGGCAATGATGAGGTTGGCGGCCGCGAGATAGCTGGTCACCGCGACGGCCGGTAGCGGCGCGCCCGCTGCCCATAGGCCCATACTGGCAAGGTATAGAAGTGCGGCCAGAACGGCGCTGGTTGCTGGCCCGGCAATCGTCATCAGGAACTCGGTCCGTGGTGTGCGCGGCTCCTCCGCCATTTCCGCGGCGCCGCCGAAAGCGAACAGGGTGATGCCCTTCAGGTCCATGCCGAGACGCCGGCCGACCACGGAATGGGCGAGCTCGTGCAGGATGATGGAGGCGAACAGGCCGAACGCGCCGAGCAGGCCCATCCAGATATAGGTCCACGTCGAGAGGTCCTGCAGTGCGCCGGGGAAATAGCCCACGCTCAAGGTCCAGACGATCAGGGCGACCAGGATCAGCCAGGTCAAGTCGAACCGGATCTCGAAGCCCAGCAGGGTTCCCACGGCAATGCGGCGGCCGAACATGCTGCCTCCTCTCCGACTTGGCGATGGATATGCTGTGCTAAGCCATCCGGTGCGGTTTTGTTCCAGCCGGGCCGTTCACAGGGGGATCATTCGCGAATGCCGCCGATTGCTCCATTGGCCACTGCAACTCTGCCGGATGGCATCCGCGCGCGATTCCTGCCGGACATCAACGGACTGGATATGCACATCCTCGAGGCAGGGTTCGAGACGCCGGGCCGGCCCTGCCTGCTGCTGCTGCATGGCTTCCCGGAGCTTGCCTTTAGCTGGCGCAAGGTGATGCTGCCGCTCGCCGCGGCCGGCTACCACGTTGTCGCGCCCGACCAGCGCGGCTATGGCCGCACCACCGGCTGGGACGGCGATTACGATGGCGATCTCGCCTCGTACCGCATGCTGAACCTGGCCCGTGATGCCTTCGGCCTCGTCGCCGCCCTGGGCTATCGCAGCGTGACGGCGGTGATCGGCCACGATTTCGGCTCTCCGGTCGCGGCGTGGTGCGCGCTGGTGCGGCCCGATGTGTTCCGGGCCGCGGCGCTGATGAGCGCACCGTTCGGCGGCCCGCCGCCGCTGCCGCAGAGCGGCGGCAAGGCCGCCGCTTCAATTCACCAGGCTCTGGCCGCGCTGCAGCGGCCGCGCAAGCATTACCAGTGGTATTATTCGGGCCGCGAGGCCGATGCCGATATGTGCCGGTGCCCGCAGGGCATCCACGCCTTCTTGCGTGCCTACTACCACGTGAAGAGTGCGGACCGGGCGGAGAACAAGCCCTTTCGGCTGGCCGGCTGGAGCGCCGAGGAGCTGGCCCGGCTGCCGACCTACTACGTCATGGATCTCGACCTGGGCATGGCGGCGACCGTCGCATCCGAGATGCCGTCGCCGACGGAGATCGCCGCCTGCCGCTGGCTGACGGAGGACGAGCTCGCCGTCTACAGCACGGAGTTCGGCCGAACGGGCTTCCAGGGCGGGCTGCAATGGTACCGCTGCATGACCGGTGAGCGGTTCATCGCCGAGCTGCAGCTCTTCGCCGGGCGAGCCATCGATGTTCCCTCGCTCTACATCGCCGGGGCCAGCGACTGGGGCATCTACCAGGCGCCGGGCGCGTTCGAGCGCATGCAGGCGGCCGCCTGCACCGATTTGCGCGGCTGCCATCTCGTGCCGGGCGCCGGGCACTGGGTGCAGCAGGAGCAGCCCGAAGCTGTAGCGACGCTGCTGCTGGAATTTCTGTGCGGCCTGGACCGGTAGGTGTCGGGAAACCGCCGTCTCACGCGGCCGGCGACAGGATCACCCCGGTGATCACCGCGGCGTAGTGCGTGCCGGCGGCGGCCAGCACGAACCCGTGCCACAGCGCGTTCTGGAACGGCAGCCGCTCCCAGACATGGAACGCCACGCCGACGGTGTAGAGAATTCCGCCGCCGGCGAGCAGCGCGAGCGTGACCGGGCCGAGCGCGGCCCGCAGCGGCTCGATGGCAACCACCACCGTCCAGCCGAGCGCCAGATAGAGCGGGATCGACAGCCGTTCGAGCCAGGCCGGCTTGACGAGCTTGCCGAGAATGCCGATGCCGGCGACCGACCATACCGTCGTCATCAGCCCGGTCGCCCAGGCGGTGTCGAGCCTGAGCAGGGTGAAGGGCGTGTAGGTGCCCGCGATCATGGCGAAGATCGCGGCGTGGTCGAAGCGCCGCAGCCAGCCGCGCCAGCGGCTGTTGCGCGCCATGTTGTAGGCGGCGGAACAGCCCAGCATCGCAAGTAGCCCCGCCGCATAGACGGCCGTGGCCGTGATCTCGATCGGACGGCCCCGCATGGTGACGATTATCAGCAAGGCCAGGGCAGCAGAGGTGCCGGCAATCAGGCCTATCACATGGACGGAATCGTCGGCGATCAGCTCGGCGCGGCTGCGGCGCGGGGGAAAGGGGGCGGCGGCTGGCAATGTCATCGCGGCGAATGTGAGCGTGTCTTGGAGGAATGCACCATATTACCGCATTTCGCGGCGAGATTGCGGCGGAAAGCGGCGTTGCCGGCTGCGCGGTGGTGTCGCCTCGCCAGCGCCCGGAACGGCTGGCAGGCTGGCCGCAGGACAATGACAATCGACAAGGGATGGGAAACGATGGCGTGGGAATATGTGACGATAGAGCGCAGTCCGCCTTTCGCAGTGGTCCGCTTCGATCGGCGGGGCAGCCTGAACGCGTTCAACCGTCAGCTCGTGACCGAGTTGACGGAGGTGGCGCGCAGCTTCCACGACGATCTCGAGGTGCACTACGTGGTGCTGGCGGGGGCCGCGAGCGCCTTCTCCGCCGGTGCCGATCTCAAGGACAGCGCTTCCTGGAAGCTTGACGACAGAACGGATCTCGAGCGCAGACAGCGCTTTTATGGCGGCGTCCGGTTGTGCAAGGCCTGGGAGGAGATGCCGCAGATCACCATCGCGGCGATGGAGCGTCTCGCCGTCGGGGCCGGCATCGCCATCGCGCTCGCCTGCGACTGGCGGGTGCTCGGCCGCTCCGCCTATCTCTACGTGCCGGAGGTGAAGATCGGCCTGAACCTGCAATGGGGCGCGCTGCCCCGCCTCATCACGCTGGTCGGGCCGGCCAAGGCGAAGCGCATCACGCTGATGTGCGAGAAGATGGATGCGGCGACCGCCTGCGATTGGGGCCTGGTCGACGAGATCGCGGAGGATGGTCAGACCGTCGAAGCCGCGCTCGCCATGGCCCGCAGGGTGGAGCCGATGCCCGCGGTGACCGTGCGGCTAATGAAGGAAGCGATAAACGCTACTGCCAACGCGCTGCACCACGTCGCCAGTTTTGCGGATGCCGACCAGAGCCAGCTGACCGGCGGGTTCACTTCGGCGCGAGCCGCTCGCGAGGGCTTCAGTCGTAGGGGGTGAGGTCGGCGAGGCGAAGCGCGGGTTCCGGCGGCCTTCGGGCTGCGGAGGGTCTTTAGGGGAGGCGAAAGAGCCGGCCGATGCCCAACAAAAAGGCACGTGATTCTCCCGACAAGCCTGGGCTAACATGCGGCAACTGGGAGCAGGGCGCTTGGCACGGAGGCTGCAGTGCCGGTGCCCGACAGGCCTATGGGGAGACAGGCAATGGATCATCGTGAGCTCAAGAATCTCATCGCCCGGGTGAAGGATGGGGCAATGTCCCGCCGCGCCTTCGTGCGCCGCGTCGCGGCGGTCGGTCTGACCGCGCCGATGGCGACGCAAATCCTGGCGCTCGGCGGCGTGTCGGCGCAGGCGCAGACCAAGTTCGCCTACAAGCCGACCAAGCGGGGCGGCGGCGGCGCGCTGAAGGTTCTGTGGTGGCAGGGCGCCACCCTGCTGAATCCGCATTTCGCGGTCGGCACCAAGGATCAGGAAGGCAGCCGCATCTTCTACGAGCCGATGGCCGGCTGGGACGCCGAAGGCAACCTGGTGCCGATGCTCGCCGCCGAGATCCCCAACGTGGAGAACGGCACGCTGGCCAAGGACGGCAAGTCGGTGGTCTGGAAGCTGAAGAAGGGTGTGAAGTGGCACGACGGTAAGCCCGTCACCGCCGACGACCTGATCTTCAACTGGGAATACGCCCGCGATCCGGCGACCGCCTCGGTCACCATCGCCAGCTACAAGGATGTCAAGGTCGAGAAGGTCGACGATCTCTCGGTCCGGGTCATGTTCGAGAAGCCGACGCCGTTCTGGGCCGATGCCTTCGTTGGCACCCGCGGCATGCTGATCCCCAAGCACCTGTTCGCCGAGTACAAGGGCGACAAGTCGCGCGACGCGCCGAACAACCTGAAGCCGGTGGGCACCGGCCCGTACAAGTTCGTCGATTTCAAGCCGGGCGACATGGTCCGCGGCGAGCTCAATCCGGACTACCACATGCCGAACCGCCCCTATTTCGACACCATCGAGATGAAGGGCGGCGGCGACGCCATTTCGGCGGCGCGTGCCGTGATCCAGACCGGCGAATACGATTACGCCTGGAACATGCAGGTCGAGGACGAGATCCTGCTGCGGCTGGAGAAGGGCGGGAAGGGCAAGGCGATCATCACGCCCGGCGCCAATATCGAACACATCCAGCTGAACAGCACCGATCCCTGGACCGAGGTCGACGGCGAGCGGTCGAGCGCCAAGACCAAGCATCCGCTGCTCAGCGATCCCGCCGTGCGTCAGGCGCTGGCGCTGCTGGTCGACCGGAAGTCGGTGCAGGACCACATCTACGGCCGCACCGGCATCGCAACGGCGAACTTCCTCAACAACCCGCCGCGCTTCACGTCGAAGAACACCAAGTTCGAGTTCAACGTCGAGAAGGCGAACCAGGTCCTCGAGGCGGCCGGCTGGAAGAAGGGCTCCGATGGCGTCCGCGCCAAGGACGGCAAGAAGCTGAAGCTGGTCTATCAGACCTCGATCAACCAGCCGCGCCAGAAGAATCAGGCGATCGTGAAGCAGGCGGCGCAGAAGGCCGGCATCGAGATCGAGCTGAAGTCGGTGACGGCCTCGGTCTTCTTCTCTTCGGACGTGGCGAACCCGGACACCTACACGAAGTTCTATTGCGACATTCAGATGTACACCACGACCATGACGCAGCCCGATCCGGAGCTGTTCATGAACCAGTTTACGTCGTGGGAGGTCGCGACCAAGGAGAACAAGTGGCAGGGCCGCAACATCACGCGGTGGAAGAGCGATGAGTATGACAAGGCCTTCCAGGCGGCCCAGGGCGAGCTCGACCCGGTCAAGCGGGCGGCGCTCTTCATCAAGATGAACGACCTCGTGGTGAACAATCAGGTCGTGATCCCGGTGGTCTACCGGCCGCGCGTGGCCGCGGCATCGCTGAAGCTCCAGGCGCCGCTCAGCGGCTGGGACAACGACTTCTGGAGCCTGAGGGACTGGTACCGCGAAGCGTAAGAGGCATTGCCCCGGCTGCCGGTCCTGATCTTGCAGGCCGGCAGCCGGGGCAGCCATTCCGGGTCGTCACACCGTGAGCCAATATCTGCTGAGGCGATTGCTGATCGCGCTCCCGAGCCTGCTCGGGATCAGCGTCGTCCTGTTCACGATCCTGGCCCTGGCGCCAGGCGATCCCTTCGAGGAGCTGGCGACCAATCCGGCCATTCCGCCGGAAGTGCGCGAGGCTCTGCGCGTCAAGTTCGGCCTCGATGATCCGGTCTGGACCCGGTACTTCCGCTGGCTCACCGCCATGCTGCAGGGGGATTGGGGCTTCTCCTTCGCCAGCCGTGTCGATGTCGACGAGCTGATCCTCGGGCGCGTGCCGACGACGCTGATCGTGATCGGCTCCTCGCAGCTTCTGGCCCTGCTGGTGGCGCTGCCGGTCGGCGTGATCGCCGCGACCCGGCCCTATTCGATCTTCGACCAGATCGCCAACACGCTGGCCTTCATCGGCTTCTCGCTGCCGACTTTCTTCACCGGCCTGCTGCTGATCCTGGTGTTCAGCATCTATCTCGACTGGCTCCCCTTCGTGTACCGCGCCGACGTGCCGGGCAGCGGCTGGCCCTGGCTGTGGGAGCACATCAAGCAGGCGATCATGCCTGTCCTCGTGCTCGGCCTGTTCCAGGGCGCCTCGATGACGCGCTATGTGCGCTCGGCCACGCTCGACGTGATCCGGCTCGACTACGTGACGACGGCGCGCTCGAAGGGGCTGCGCGAGCGCGTGGTTATCGTCAAGCATGTGGTGCGCAACTCGCTGATCCCGGTGGTGACGCTGGTCGCGCTGCAGATGCCGGCCGTGTTCGGCGGCGCCATCGTTACCGAGCAGATCTTCCGCGTTCCGGGCATCGGCTCGCTCCTGATCAGCGCCATCCTGGCCAACGACACGCCGGTGATCATGGGCGTCACCTTCGTCTTCGCCATTCTCGTCATCCTGTTCAACCTGATAGCCGACGTGCTCTATGGCTGGCTCGACCCTCGCATCTCCTACCGTTAGCGCCGGCGCGGCGACCGTTGTCCGGGCCAAGCGGATCTCGCCCGGCCTGGAGGCCTGGCGCCGCTTCCGCCGGCACCGGCTGGCCGTGGCCAGCGTCTTCATCCTGGGCTTCATGATCCTGGCGGTCGCGGTCGGGCCGTTGGTCTGGCAGGTGCCGATCAACGAGATCGACTTCACCGCCCGGCTCGCCGGCCCCTCGCTCGCCCATCCGCTCGGCACCGACGATCTCGGCCAGGACCTGCTCGCCCGCATGCTCTATGGCGGGCGCATCTCGCTCGCGGTGGGCCTGGCTGCCATGGCGGCCGCCATCTTCGTCGGCGTGGTCATCGGCGCGATCGCCGGCATTTCGCGCGGCAGCGTCGATGCGGGCCTGATGTGGCTGACCGACCTGTTCCTGGCCCTGCCGCAGCTGCCGCTGCTGCTGCTGATCATCTACCTGTTCCGCGATTCGCTGAAGGAGCTGGTCGGTCCCGAAATGGGCGTCTTCATCCTGATCGTCGTCGTCATCGCCGGCTTCCGCTGGATGCCGGTGGCCCGCCTGGTGCGTGCGCAGTTCTTCTCGCTTCGGGAGAAGGAGTTCGTAGAGGCGGCGCGGGCGCTCGGCGCCTCGACCTCGCGCCAGGTGGTGCGCCACATCCTGCCGAACTCGCTGGGGCCGGTGATCGTCGCCGGCACGATCGACGTCGCCGCCGCCATCATCGCCGAATCGACGCTGTCCTTCCTCGGCCTCGGCTTTCCGCCCGATATCCCGACCTGGGGCCGGCTCTTGTTCGACGCCAAGGACTATCTCGATTTCGCGCCGCACTGGGCCCTGATTCCGGGCGCGGCGATCTTTCTGGCCGTGCTGACCATCAACTTCATCGGCGACGGATTGCGCGACGCCCTCGATCCCCGGAAGGTCCTATGAGCGCAACGGGGACGGGGGAGCGCCTGCTCGACATCAGGGGCCTGAAGACGCATTTCAAGACCGATGATGGCTGGGTCCATGCGGTCGACGGTGTCGACATCGCGCTCGATGCCGGCGAGACGCTCGGCGTGGTCGGCGAGAGCGGCTGCGGCAAGACCATTACCGCCATGTCGACGCTCAAGCTGATCCCGATGCCGCCGGGCAGGATCGTCGCCGGCCAGATCCTGTGGCGCGGCCGCGACATCGTGCCGTTGACGTCGGACGAGATGCGCTCGATCCGCGCCAAGGAGATCGCCATCGTCTTCCAGGAGCCGATGACGTCGCTGAACCCGGTCTACACCGTGGGCGATCAGATTGGCGAAGTGATCCGCCAGCACGAGGGGCTGAACAAGAAGCAGACGCTGGACCGCACCATCGAGATGCTGCGCCTGGTGCATATCCCCAACCCGGAGCGGCGGGTGAACGACTATCCGCACCAGTTCTCCGGCGGCATGCGCCAGCGCGTCATGATCGCCATGGCGCTCAGCTGCAATCCCAAGCTGCTGATCGCCGACGAGCCGACGACCGCGCTCGACGTCACCATCCAGGCCCAGATCCTGGAGCTGCTGGCCGAGATGAAGTCGAAGCTCGGCATGGCGGTGATGCTGATCACCCATGCCATGGGCGTGGTGGCGGAGACCTGCCAGCGCGTCGTGGTGATGTATGCCGGCAAGGTGGTGGAGGAGGCGCCGGTGCGCGAGCTGTTCCGCAATCCGCGGCACCCCTATACCCAGGGCTTGATCCGCTCGATCCCCCGCATCGATCTGGCGGCGGTGAAGAAGACCCGGCTGGAAGCGATCGGCGGCGTGGTGCCGCGCCTGATCGACCCGGCGCCGGGCTGCCGCTTCGCCGCCCGCTGCCGGTTCGCCAAGGGAATCTGCAGCGAGGCGACGCCGGAGCTGCGCGAAGTCGCGCCCGGCCACAAAGTCGCCTGCGTGCTCGCCTGAGGAACCGACCGATGAACGAGCCGCTGCTGCGCGTCAACAATCTGGTCAAGAACTTCTCGGTCAGGGGCGGCCTGCTGGCGCGCGAGGTCGACAAGGTGCATGCCGTCGACGGCGTCAGCTTCGACCTTGCCGCCGGTGAGACGATGGGCCTCGTCGGCGAATCCGGTTGCGGCAAGTCGACCACCGGCCGCTGCATCCTGCGCCTGATCGAGCCGACCGCCGGCGAGGTGTGGTTCGAAGGCAAGAATGTCACCGGCCTGGGCTCGAACGAGCTGCGCGCGCTCGCGCGCGACATGCAGATCATCTTCCAGGACCCGTACGCCTCGCTGAACCCGCGCATGACGGTCGGCGCCATCATCGGCGAGGCGCTGACCATCCATAAGCTGACCAAGTCGCGGCGCGAGTTCGAAGACCGCATCGTCGAGCTGCTGGAGACGGTCGGGCTGCACGCCGATCACATGCGCCGCTTCCCGCACGAATTCTCCGGCGGCCAGCGCCAGCGCATCGGCATCGCCCGCGCGCTCGCCGTCTCGCCCAAGCTGATCGTCTGCGACGAGCCGGTCTCGGCGCTCGACGTGTCGATCCAGGCACAGGTGATCAACCTGCTGGAGGACCTGCAGGCCAAGTTCAGCCTGACCTACATCTTCATCGCCCACGATCTCTCGGTGGTGGAGCACATCTCCAACCGCGTCGCCGTGATGTATCTCGGCCGCATCGTCGAGATCGCCTCGTCGCGCGACCTCTACACCAATCCGCTACACCCCTATACGGAGGCGCTACTCTCCGCGGTGCCGATCCCCGACCCGGAGGTGAAGCGCCAGCGCATCATGCTGCAGGGCGACGTGCCGAGCCCGATCCGGCCGCCCTCGGGCTGCCATTTCCACACCCGCTGTCCGATCCGCCAGCTGCCGCTCTGCAGCACCGAGCGGCCGGAGCTGAAGCAGGCGACCGACGGCCATTGGGTGGCCTGCCACCTGCGGGGATAGGTCGCCGCGATCGCACTTGTGGTCCGCGGTGGCGGGCGCTCAAATGCGGCCGCCATGGATCTTGCAGGAATTGCCGCCGTTCGGAGCTGGGTGATCGAGGCGGGGCTCGCCGGCGCCGGCGAGCCGGATCTGCTCAAGGGATTCTGCGATCGCCTCGCCGTGGCCGGCCTGCCGCTGTCCCGCGCCGCGGTGATCATCGACACCCTGCACCCGGTTTATGAGGGCCGCGTATTCCGCTGGCGGCACGACCAGCTCGAAGCCCGGCTGGTGCACGAATACGGCCGGACCGAGGACGATGCCGCGATGGCGGACAGCTGGCGGCGCAGCCCGTTCTATCATCTGCTGCAGACCGGCGACGCGATGCTCCGACGGCACCTGCTGCGCGACCGCGTGGACGACTTTCCGGTCCTGGGGGAGTTCCGTGCCGAGCGGCAGACCGACTACGTGGCGATGATCCAGCGTTTCGCGTCGGAGGGCGCGATCGGCGAAATGGATTGCGTCTATTCGTCGTGGACGACCGAGCATCAGGACGGATTCGACGAGCGGCACATCGCCGTGCTTGCCGAATTGGTGCCGGCCCTCGCCCTCGCCATCAAGTGCACGTCGCTCGGCCGGATCGCCGAGACCCTGGTCGAGACCTATCTCGGCCGCGATGCCGGCCGGCGCGTGCTGAGCGGCCGCATCGCCCGCGGCGTCGCCGACCGTATCGAGGCCGTGCTCTGGTACAGCGACCTGCGCGGCTTCACCCGCATCACGGACGCGGCGCCGCCGGAACAGGTCATCCCGCTGCTGAACGACTACGCGGAGGCGATCATCTCGTCCGTCCACGAACATGGCGGCGACGTTCTGAAGCTGATCGGCGACGGCACGCTCGCCATCTTTGCCGCTGCCGATCCCGGCGAGGCTTGCCATGCGGCGCTTGCCGCCGAGGCGCTGGCGCGGCAGCGCATCGATGCGCTGAATGCACGCCGCGCGGCGGAAAACATGCCGATTACCGAGGTTTATCTAGGTCTGCATATCGGCGCCGTGTTCTACGGCAATGTCGGCAGCCGCGACCGGCTCGATTTCACCGTGGTCGGGCCGGCGGTCAACGAAGTCAGCCGGATTGCCGCCATGTGCCGCTCTGCCGAAGCCGACATCCTGATGTCGTCCGCCTTCGCGGCGGCGGCGCGCGCCGCCGATCGGGCGCGGCTGGTTTCCGCCGGGCGATATGCGCTCCGCGGCGTCGCGGCGCCGCAGCACCTCTATACGCTCGACCGCGGCGTCAGCTGACGGATGCGGCGGCGTATTGGAGATCGGCGACGAACGTGTCGAAGGCCCGGTGTCTGGCTTCCGAATCGGGGATGCGAAGCAGCGCCGAAGGGTGCTGAATCGCCATGCCTTTCAGCCCGGTGAAATCCATCGTCTTGCGACGCACTCGGGAGAGCACGATGGCGCGTCCGGCCAGCGCGCTCGCCGCCGTCACGCCCAAGGCGATGACGAGGCGCGGCCGGACCGTCTGCAGTTCCAGGTCGAGCCACCACCGGCAGATGTCGATCTCTTCGCGATTGGGCCGCTTGTGCAGGCGGCGCTTGCCGCGACGCTCATGCTTGAAGTGCTTCACCACATTGGTGACGTACACGTCTAAGCGATCGATGCCCGCCGCGACGAGGGCACGGTCAAGCAGCTTTCCAGCCGGACCCACGAAGGGACGGCCGGCGCGGTCTTCCTGGTCGCCCGGCTGCTCGCCGACCAGCATCAGCGTGGCGCCCGTGGGCCCCTCGCCGAACACCGTCTGTGTGGCATTGCGATAGAGCGGGCACCGCGTGCATCCCTTTGCCTTTGCAGCCAGCGCGTCAACCTGCCGGGACGAGGGCCGCGCCGGGGCGGCGATCTCATCCCCGTGGCGGCGGTGCGCTGCGCGTGCCACGGATCCGCTCCAGCTCTTCGAGATGCTTCTGCACCAGGGCGGCGAACTCCCCCGCCGCGATCCTGAGCGCAACGTCATCCCCGCCACTCGCATAGCCGCGATGCAAGGCCAGCGCCTGTTCGTGCGCCGCGCGCTGGATGTCGAGGAAGAGACGGTTGAATTCCGGCGTTTGAGTTGTCTGCAGCTCCCGCAGCCTGGCCTGCTGTGCGCTGTCCAGCGGCGCCGGCGCTGCCTCGGCGGTCATGTCGGTGGCCTCGCGCAGCCTCGCGGTGGCGCGGATGTGGTCGTCGATCAGCAGGCGGCCCAGCGCCCGGATGTCCTCGCGATCCGACTTCTGCAGGGCCATTCGGCCGGATTGGATTTCGAACTGATCGATGGCGGCGGCCCGACGCAGATATTCGTTGGCGGCAAGCGGGGAGGTCGCCGGCGCGTCCCGGCGGCCGGGGAGCCCCGCGTCGCCGGCCCGCTGGCCCTCGGCCGGCCCGCAGCCCGCCACGCAAGCGATCGCCAGTGTCATCAGCACAGCACGTCCAACGCCCGCCATCGGGGAGCCTTCCTGACTATTCGCCTCACGGGACAACGGATGTTGCGCGCAATCGTTCCGCCGCGGCGAGATGGCGCGCTCAGGCCGGCTCGCGCCCGAAAGCCACGCGCAGCTTGTTCTTCGCGTTGTTCAGCACCTTGCGCCGGCTCGGCGACAGGTTCTTGCCGGCGCGGTTGATGTAGAAGGTCAGCATCGACATGGCGGAGCGGTAGGGGTCGGATTTGCGCCGCCGGCTCCGCTCTGCGGACCGCATCAGCGATTGCGCGATCTTCTCCGCGCTGCGTGCCTTGAAGATGTCCTTCTCCAGGTCGAGGGCATCGCTCTCGCGCGTGACCCGGCCCGACCATCGACGGGAATTCTGCCTGGCTGCCATTGGTGACCCCGTTTCGGTTGGAAACGGCGACGCGACCTTGTGGTTCCGCTTCGGCGGCAGCTCTACCGGTCCGGTGCGGCGACGCCTTCGCTCGACCAGCCGAAGCGGGCCAGACCCCGATGGCCCTGCGGGGTCAGCGCGTAGGTGCCGCGCTCGACGCGCTCGAACCAGCCGTAGACATTGCGTTGCAGGATCCCGGCCGCATTGGGCGCATCGCCGGCCGCGCGCAGCGTCTTTACCTGGAGCGGTCCCTGCGCCGCCAGCAGGGCCGCACAGCGCAGAGCCTCCTGCCGATAGGCGGTCATGATCGGCTGGCGGGTCGAGCCGCCATTGTTGGGATCGCCGACCCGGCGGGCATGCTCGCCCAGCAGGCGGCCGATGCGGCGGCGGCTCTTGCGCGGCTGATAGGGCAGGGGATCGAGCAGCACTTCGACCCGGCCCTGCGCCACGACCATCAGGCCGAGGCCGATCCGGCGGCACAGCTTCTTCACCTCGCCGGGCCGGTTCGGCCAGGCACCGACCGCGAGATAGACCGCGTCCGTCATCGCCAGCCGGTCGATACCCTGCAGCACCAGGCCAAGACCGAAGCTGCGCTTCAGCTCCACCACCACCGGCGGTTCCAGGCCACGCACGGCGACTAGATCACAGCCCTTGATTTCGCCCTTCACCTCATAGCCCTGGGCGGCGAGGAAGGCCTTCACCGGCGCGTATAGGGCGGTTTCGGGTAGCGCGGTTCGCTCGGGGCTGGCCATGGCGGGGATGCTAAGCCGAGTCGGGCCTATTGCTGCAGTGTCGCTTACGGCGCCAAGATGCGGCGGGTTGCACGGGAGCGCGGCATGTTCGATCTGATCATCGCGGGCGGCGAAGTGGTGACGCCCCAAGGCACGGCAATCTGCGACGTGGCGATCGCGGGCGAGACGATCGCGGCGGTGGCGGCGCCGGGCACTTTCGCGGCCGGCAGCGCCAGGCGGGTGATCGATGCCAAGGGCCGCATCGTGATGCCGGGCGGCATCGACCCGCATGTGCATTGCCTGTGGCACCTGCCGCTGCCCGACGGCACGGCGATGCTGACCGACGGGCCGGCGCAGGTCAGCCGCGCCGCGCTGCATGGCGGCACCACCACGATGATCGACTTCGCCGCCTGGACGCACGACACCAACGTGCAGAAGACGATCGAGGCGCGCGACAAGGACTGGGTCGGCAATTGCTGCTGCGACTGGTCCTACCACATCATGCTGCGCGGCGACCTGCCGCCGGGACTGCTGGGCGAGCTCGCCGAGGCGATCCAGGCGGGCTATCCCACGGTCAAGATCTTCACGACCGACATCACGCCGTCGCGCCGCGGCCGCATGGTCGATTTCGGCGATATCTGGGAAGTGTTCAAGGTGCTGGCGAAGCAGGGCGGGCTCGGTGTCATCCATGCCGAGGACAACGACATCGTCATGCACATGTACGACAAGCTGATCCGCGAGGACCGCACCATCTTCCACAACATGGCGGAGGTGCATAACCAGCTGTCCGAGGATCTGTCGTTCCGCCGCGTGCTGCGGCTCGCTGAAAGCGTGCCCGGCACCGCGCTCTACATGATGCATGTCAGCGCCGGCACCGGCGTCGCCGCCATTGCCGAGGCACGCGCCAAGGGCCTGCCGATCTACGGCGAGACCCTGCATCAGTACATGCTTTACAACGCCGAGGATTACAAAAGGCCGAACGGCCAGATCTATCACACCTATCCCTCGCTGAAGACGCCGGCCGACCAGAAGGCGCTGTGGGACGGCACGCTGACGGGCGCGATCAACACGGTCGCGACCGACGAGATATGCTGCACCTTGAAGGTGAAGACGGTGGGCAGCCGGATCGACGACGTGACCGGCGGCAATGCCGGCGCGGAGCCGAGGCTCGGCGTGATGTTCACCGAGATGGTGGCGAAGCGCGGCTACTCGCTCAGCAAATATGCAGATCTGGTCTCGACCAACGCAGCCAGAATCATGGGGCTCTATCCGAAGAAGGGCGCCATCGCGCCGGGCAGCGATGCCGATATCGCCATCCTGGCGCGGGGGCCTGCGCGCAAGCTCATGAAGGAGGATCTGCACGAGACCGATTACAGCCCCTGGGAAGGCCACGAGATCCATGCCTGGCCGGCGATGACCATCCTGCGCGGCAAGGTCGTGGTGGAGGACGGCAAGTTCCTCGGCTCGCCGGCCGACGGACGCTATCTCAAGCGCAAGGTGGCGCCGGAGATCATCGCCGGGCCGGCCTTGTAGCCGCCGGCGATGGCCGCCGCCTCGATGGAAGAGCTCGGGGCGCTGCTGCGCGAGACGCTGGCTGTCTGGCACCTTGAAGGTGAAGTGCGCCTAGACGCGCAGGAGATCGAGGTCGCTGCAGCCGGTCGCCGGCTGCACATCGTCGCGGCACCGGGCGATGTCCTGTTCCCCTGGCTGGTGCGGACGGCGGAGAAGAGTCGCGGCGTGGCTTCGGTTGCGGCCCTGCTTCGGACCGTGCGCAATGCGCTCGACCCCGAGCATGGCGGCGTTCGGCTGCGGCTGGCGCCGCGGGGCGTCCTTCCGCCATGATCCCGGTATCGGTGCTGACCGGTTTCCTCGGCAGCGGCAAGACCACGCTGCTCGCGCACCTGCTGCGCCATCCGGCCCTCGCACGCACCGCCGTCATCATCAACGAGTTCGGCGAGATCGGCCTCGACCACGACCTGATCGAGACCAGCGACGAGAGCTTCGTCGAGCTGACGACGGGCTGCCTCTGCTGCACAGTGCGCGGCGACTTGGTGCGGACCCTGGGCGAGCTGCTGTCCCGGCGCGACGCAGGCAGCATCGCGCCGTTCGAGCGCGTGGTGATCGAGACGACCGGCCTGGCCGACCCGGCGCCGATCCTGCATGCGCTGATGACCGATCCTGTGCTGTCCGATCGCCTCGCCCTGGCGGGCGTCGTGACCACCGTCGACGCTTTTCATGCCTTCGACACGCTGGCGCGGCATCCGGCGGCGGTGAAGCAGGTCGCCATGGCGGACCGCCTGGTGCTCACCAAGGGCGACCTCGTGGAAGGGGAGCCGGCCGAGCTGAAGGCGGAACTGTGCCGGCTCAATCCTGCCGCGCCACTCGTGCCGGTGGTCCACGGCGCCGCGGCGCCGGAATTGATCCTCGACAGCGGTCTCTACGATGCCGGCTCGAAGGCACCCGATGTCGCCCGCTGGCTGGCGGCGGAGGCGCATGGGCATGGCCACGCTGCGCATGACCATCACGAAGACATCGTCAGCTTCTGCGTGTACCGCGAGGCGCCGATCCACGCCGTGGCGCTGGCGCTGTTCCTGGAGACGCTGGCGGAGCATGCCGGCGCCGATCTGCTGCGGGTGAAGGGTATCCTCAACATCGTCGAGAGCCCGGAGCGCCCGGCAGTGATCCACGGCGTGCAGCACGTTTTCCATCCGCCCGCCTGGCTCGACCGCTGGCCTTCGGCCGACCGCCGGTCGCGGCTCGTCTTCATCACCAGGGGTATTCCGCGCAGTTGGATCGAGCGATTGCTCGATCTCCTCGAGCACGAAGTCGCCGAACGAAGCGGCGAGCCATTGAGACAGGGAGAACCCGCCGCATGATCGATCCGGAATTGCTGCCCTTCCTCGCCATGTGGGACAAGGCATGGTCGGTTCTGCCGCCGAACGCGACGCCGCCGCAGCGCCGCGCGCTGATCGAGAAGCTGGCGGCCGAGCTGCGCCCGCCGATGCCGCCCGAGATCGACGACGCGACCGAGCACGTGCCCTGGCGCGACATGCCGGTGCGGGTTCGCATCCATCGCTACAAAGGCGCCGGGGTCGCGCCTTGCCTGATCTACCTGCATGGCGGCGCCTGGATGCAGGGCAGCCCCGAGACGCATGAGGATGCGACGGTCGAGATCGCGCGGCAGACCCGGCACACCGTCATCAGCGTCGACTACGCGCTGGCGCCGGAGCATCCATTCCCGATCGCGCTCCGCCAATGCGAGGCGGTGGTGGCCTGGGCGCATGCCGAGGCGGCGCGGCTCGGCATCCGCGCGGATGCGATCAGCGTCGGCGGCGACAGCGCCGGCGGCAACCTTGCCGCGGCGCTGACCCTGCTGTTCCGCGGCTCGCCCGTGCGGTTGAAGGGCCAGGTGCTGTTCTATCCCGCGGTCGACGTGTCGCACAGCCGACCCTCGTTCCGGGAGAATGCCGACGGGCCGATCATCAAGACGGCGAACATGGCCGCGACGATGGCCGCCTATTGCCCGGATCCCGCCCAACTTCGCACGCCCCTGGTCGCGCCGCTCCTGGCGCCGGACCATGCCGGCCTGCCGCCGGCCTTCATTGCCGTGGCGGAGCATGATCCGCTGCGCGACGACGGCCTTGCCTATGCCGAGGCGCTCAGCGCTGCCGGTGTGCCGGTCACCTTGGAGCGCGGCGCCGGGCTGATCCACGGCTACCTGCGTGCCATGTCGTATTGCCGGGCGGCGCGGGCCGGCCTGGACGCGGCTTGCGCCTGGCTGATCCGGCTCAACGCGAACGAGCAGGTCGCCTAACGGGGAAAGCCGGGCAGGTCGGGCGGCGGATAGTAGGGCCGGTCGCCGAGCGCCTGCACCCGCGCCCAGAATTCCGGCCCGCTCGCCTTGCCGACCTCGTCGAGATCGGCCGCCTGGCGCCAGATGTTCCAGGAATCCGGATGCAGGCGGCTCGCCTCTTTCAGATGCCGGTCGCCTTCTGCCTGCCTGCCATGCGCGCGGAGCCAGGTGCCGAGGCGGAAATGCGCATGCGCCGCTGCGATCTCAGGCGTGACCTTCGGCTGCTTCGCGCGCGCGGCGTCGGCGGGCAGCGCATGCTCGCCGGTCCGCGCCCATTCGCGCACGGCGGCGAAATAGGCGTCACGCGCCGCCTGCCGGGCCGCCTGGTCCTCCGGCGCCATAGTGCGGGTCTTCAGGTCCATGCGGCGGAAGTGATCGGTCGAGCCCGCCGTTTCGGCGGGGCGCACGACGCGGCCCTGCTCGTCGATCCAGACGCTTTGCGGCACGTTGGTCATGCCGTAGAGCCGCGCCACCAAGTGATCCGGATCGATCAGCGACCAATAATCCGGCTTGGCCTGCTCGATCCACGGCCGCGCGCTGTCAGGCCCGCGGCTCTCCTCGGCGACCGCCACCACCATGAAGCCCAGCTGCTCAAGGTCCTGGTAGAGCACCTGCCACACGGGCAGGTCGAAACGGCAGCCTCACCAACTGGCCCAAGTGGTGAGAAAGACTTTACGGCCACGGAGATCGGAGAGCCGGTGCGGCTTGCCATCGAGGTCGGGCAAGGTGAAGTCAGGTGCTTCGAGGCCGGCCAGCATCTCGCTCCGCGTCGCCGCGCCGGTACCGAGCACCCATGTCTCGCCGGCATCGTCCGACACCACGGGGTGGCCCATATGGCGCCAGAAGGCGGCGAGATCAATCCGTCCGCCCTTCGCCATGCCGGCAGGAAGGGGCACGCAGACCTCGCCGCGGCACATGCCTTCCGGCTTGAGGGTCCAGCCCGTGGCCCGCTCCGCCTCGGCTGCCGTCAGCCACAGCCCGCCGGTCGCGGCGACCTCGGTCTCGTCGGTTTCCGTCAGCACCACCGTCATCGAAACCTCCGCATGATCTCCCATCATAGAGCCGTGGCGGTGCTTGTCGCGCGGCCTGCCCGGGCGGTAACGTCGATGTGTCGAACCCGGGAGAAAGCCAGATGAAGTTCGCGCTTGGCCAGCCCTATGCCCGCGTCGAGGATCCGCGCCTGCTCACCGGCGGCGGCCGCTATGCCGACGACGTCAAGCTCTCCGCCAGGCCAACGCGCGCTTACGTGCTGCGCTCCCCGCATGCGCATGCCGTGATCCGCAAGATCGACATCGGCGCGGCGAGCAAGGCGCCGGGCGTGCTGACCGTCCTGACCTATGCCGATGTGAAGGCCGACGGTCTCGGTGACATGCCCTGCATGGTGCCGCTGCAGAACCGCGACGGCAGCGACCGGGGCGACACCGCGAGGCCGATCCTGGCCAACGGCAAGGTGCGCCATGTCGGCGATCCGGTAGCGCTGATCGTCGCCGAGACGCTGGAGCAGGCCAAGGATGCCGCGGAGTTGATCGAGATCGACTACGAGCCGCTCAAGGCCGTGGTCAACTCGATGGACGCGATCAAGCCGGGCGCACCGCTGATTTGGGACAACATCAAGAGCAACATCTGTTTCGACTGGGAGCTCGGCGACAAGGCCGGCGTAGACGCCGCCTTCGCCAAGGCGGCGAAGACGGTCAAGCTCGAGATCGTCAACAACCGCATCGTGGTCAATTCGATGGAGCCGCGCGCCGCCATCGCCGACTACGATGCGAAGACCGACCGCTCAACGCTCTACACGCCGACCCAGGGCGTGCACATCGTGCATCCGCAGATCGCCGACATGATCCTGAAGATCGGCGGGCCGAAGCTGCGGGTGGTCAGCGGCGATGTCGGCGGCGGCTTCGGCATGAAGATCTTTCTCTATCCGGAGCAGTGCCTGGTGACCTGGGCGAGCCGCAAGATCAAGCGTCCCGTCGCCTGGACCGCCGACCGGCAGGAAGGCTTCGTCAGCGACCTGCAGGGCCGCGACCATGTCTCGATCGCCGAGATGGCGCTCGACAAGGACAGCAAGTTCCTGGGCCTCCGCGTCACCACCTACGCAGCGCTCGGCGGCTATCTTTCCAACTTCGCGCCGTTCATCCCGACCTTGGCCGGCAGCACCATGCTGAACGGCCTCTACACCACGCCGGCGATCTACGTGAACGTCTACGGTGTGATGACCAACACGGTGCCGACCGACGCCTATCGCGGCGCCGGGCGGCCGGAGGCGTCATACCTGGTCGAGCGACTGGTCGACCATGTGGCGCGCGAAGTCGGTCTGACGCCGGACGAGATCCGCGCGCGCAACCTGATCCCGCCGGAGGCGATTCCCTACAAGACAGCGCTCGACGATATCTACGATTCCGGCGACTTCGCCAACCTGATGCGGACCTGCATGCAAAAGGCGGATTGGGCCGGCTTCGGCGGGCGCGAAGCCGAAAGCAAGCGCAAGGGGAAGCTGCGCGGCCGCGGGCTCGCCACCTATGTCGAGCGTTGTTCCGGCGGCAATCCGGAGACGGCGGTGGTCAAGTTCAACGACGACGACACGGTCAACGTCATCATCGGCAACCAGACCAATGGCCAGGGCCACGAGACGCTCTACACCCAGATCTTCTCGGCCAAGCTCGGCATCGACGGCGACAAGATCCGCATCATCCAGGGCGACAGCGACCTGGTGCCGGCGGGCCTGACCGGCGGCTCGCGTGCGGCGCCGGTCGGCGGCGCGGCGGTGGTCGGCGCCGCCGACAAGATCATCGACAAGGGCCGGAAGGTCGCGGCGGCGGCGCTGGAGGCGGCGGTCGCCGATATCGAATATGCCGATGGAAGCTTCCGCGTCGCCGGCACCGATCGCAGCCTCGGCCTCTTCGAGGTGGCGAAGAAGGCGAAGGACGCCAAGTTCGCGCCGGCGGGGGAGGCGGCGACGCTCGATGACGAGTACACTCGCACGCCGGAGCAGCAGACCTTCCCGAACGGCTGCCATATCTGCGAGCTGGAGATCGATCCCGATACCGGTGTCACCGAGATCGCCCGCTACACGGTGGTCGACGATTTCGGCAAGGCGATCAACCCGCTCTTGCTGATGGGCCAGGTGCATGGCGGCATCGGCCAGGGCGTCGGCCAGGCGATGACGGAGCGCACCGTCTACGATGCCGAGAGCGGCCAGCTTCTGTCCGGCTCGTTCATGGACTACACCCTGCCGCGCGCCGACGACGTGCCGCTGATCGAGTTCGACATGCGGAACCAGCCCTGCCCGACCAATCCGCTCGGCATCAAGGGTGCGGGCGAGGCCGGCGCGATCGGCGCGCCGCCGGCGGTGATCAACGCCATCGTCGATGCGCTGTACCGTGCCTATGGCATCAAGCATATCGACATGCCGGCGACCCCGGCCGCCATCTGGCGCGCGATCGAGGGGGCGAAGGCGAACAAAGCGGCATGAAACGTGCTACCCCTTCCGCGAGGCAGGAGGGGGAAGGGGGCAGAACGTGCTGCAAAGTCTGTTCGGGCTCCTCGTCCTGACGGCGCTCGCCTGGGCAATGAGCGAGCGGCGCAGCCGCGTTCATTGGCGGGCCGTCGGCGTCGGCCTTGGGCTGCAGCTCGCGCTGGCGGCTCTGTTCCTCAACGTGCCGGTGCTGCAGGCGGGACTTGCCTCGCTCAACCGCGCCGTCAACGGGCTGTCGGAGGCAACGCGGGCCGGCACCGGCTTCGTGTTCGGCTATCTCGGCGGCGGGCCGCTGCCGTTCCAGGAGAGCTTCCCGGGCGCGAGCTTCGTGCTGGCCTTCCAGGCCCTGCCGCTGGTGCTGGTGATCAGCGCCCTGTCCAGCCTGCTGTTCTACTGGCGCATTCTGCCGCTGATCGTAAAAGGCGCCGCCTGGGCGCTGGAGCGCACCATGGGGGTCGGCGGCGCGGTCGGCCTCTCCACCGCCGCCAACATCTTCGTCGGCATGGTCGAGGCGCCGGTCTTCATCCGGCCGTATCTCAAGCAGGTGAGCCGCAGCGAGCTGTTCGTCATCATGACCGGCGGCATGGCGGGCGTCGCCGGCACCGTGATGGTGATCTATGCCAATTTCATGGCGGCGACGATTCCCGATGCCATCGGCCACATCCTGCTCTGCTCGGTGCTGACCGCGCCGGCGGCGATCGTGGTCGCGCTGCTGATGGTGCCGGACGAGGCGCCGCCGACCGGCGCCGAGCTGCAATCGCCGGAGCCGCCGTCGTTCAGCGCCATGGACGCGGTCACCAAGGGCACCCTCGCCGGCCTCGAACTGTTCCTCAACATCATCGCCATGCTGATCGTGCTGGTGGCGCTGGTCTGGCTCGCCAATGCGATCCTCGGCCTGCTGCCGGATGTCGCCGGCGCGCCGATCACCTTGCAGCGCATCCTCGGCCTGGTCATGGCGCCGATCTGCTGGCTGATGGGCATACCCTGGGCGGAGGCCACCACCGCCGGCGCCCTGATGGGCACCAAGACGGTGCTGAACGAGTTCATCGCCTATCTGGAGCTGTCCAGGCTGCCGCCGGAGGCGCTCAGCCCGCGCTCGCGCCTGATCATGCTGTACGGGCTCTGCGGCTTCGCCAACTTCGCCAGCCTCGGCATCATGATCGGCGGCCTGACCGCGATGGTGCCGGAGCGCCGGCCGGAGATCGTGTCGCTCGGCCTGAAGACGATCGTGTCCGGCACGCTCGCCACCTGCATGTCGGCGGCGGTGGTCGGGATCATGATCTAGCCCTTCAGGATCGCCGCCACCGCATCGGCCAGCACCTGGCAGCCGAGCAAGATATCGGCCTCCGACGTGTCCTCGCTGTAATGGTGGCTGATACCGCCGATCGACGGCACGAACAGCATCGCCGCCGGCAATTTGTGGGCGATGATCTGGGCATCGTGTCCGGCCGCCGAGGGCATGCGCATCCAGGTATCCGGCGCGCGCAGGCGCGCGGCCGCCTCGATCGCGTCCTGGAAGGCGCCGTCCATCACGGTCGGGAAGGTGCGCGACAGCGTCTCGATCTCGATGCCGCACGGGCCGTCGGCCTGCGCCGCGGCGACGAGATGCATCAGCGCCGCCTCCATCCGCTCCATCACCTCGCGCTGCTCGTCGCGGAACTGCAGGATCATCTCGGCCGCGCCGGGCACGATGGCCGGCGCGCCGGGGTGAATCTGCACACGGCCGACGGTCCAGACCGAGCGCGGCCCGGCGACAGCAGGGAAGGCGTCGTTGATCGCCGTGCACAAGCGGAACAGCGCCTGCGCCGCATCCTTGCGCAGGTGCATCGGCGTGGTGCCGGCGTGGTTCTGCTGGCCCGCGAAGCTGATGCGGTACTGGAAGATGCCGACGATCGCCGTGACCACGCCGATCCGTTTCTTCTCCTGCTCCAGATAGCCACCCTGCTCGATATGCGCTTCGACATAGCCCCGGTAGCGCTCCGGCTCGATGGCGAGGCGGGGCTTGCCGGCGAGGCCGGCCTGCTGCAGCGCCTCGGTCAGCGGCGTGCCGTCCTCGCGGTGCTTCGCCGCGGCGATCTCGGCATCGCTCAGCTCGCCGACGAAGGAGCGGCTGCCGGTGAAGGCGCCGAAATGGCCTTCCTCGTCGGCCCAGGAGGCGACGTCGACGCCGAACGGCACGCCGGCCTCCTTCAGCGCCCGCGCGACTTCCAGGCCGTAGATCACGCCCATCACGCCGTCGAGCCAGCCGCCCTGAGGCTGGGTGTCGGTATGGGAGCCGAGCAGGAGCTTCGGGCCCGGCGCGCTGGAGCGGCCGATCACGTTGCCGATGCCGTCGATGACCGGCTCGAGGCCGGCGTCCTTCATGCGCTCCATCAGCCAATGCCGCGATTGCATGTCCTGCGGCGACAGGCAGGGCCGGTGCACGCCGGTCTTGTAGCGGCCGAACTCGGCGATCCGCTTGAGATCGGCGATCAGGCGTTGGCCGTCGATCGAGGGGCTGTTCGGAATCGCCATGGCTCAGGGCTCCACCTTGTCGGCCAGGATCGGCAGCGACCACAGCTCCTTGTTGGTCAGCTTGCCGGCGATCTCCTCGGCGATGGCGTTGAGCAGCCGCTCGCCCTTCTCGGGCGAGGCGGCCTCCGGATTGCCCCACACGCCGGAGGCGGAGGAGGCGCCGAGCGCCCGCCAGCTGTAGATGCCGGGGCCGACCAGATCCTTCACCTGCGGCGTGGTGTTGGCGCGGGCCAGCGCGATGCGGTCGCGCGCCACGAGATCGGGCCGCAGCGCCATCATCATCGAAGTCTCCGCCTCGCAGGCATGCAGCAGCTCCTTCTGGGTATCGAGGTTCTTTGCCACGGCCGTAGCCGCGGCGTACCAGTAGGTCATCTGCAGGATCGGCACTTTCAGTTTCGGCGTCAGCTCGTCGGCGATGACGCGGAGTGCGTTGTCGTTGCCGCCATGGCCGTTGAGCAGGACGATGCGCTTGAAGCCGTGCCGCACGATGCTCTCGCAGAGGCAGCGCGCCACCGCGAGATAGGTGGCGAAATCGAGCGTGACAGTGCCGCCGAACGACATGTGGTGCTCGGCGATGCCGGCCCAGAACATCGGCAGCACCAGGACCGGCTCCTTCTGCGCCACCAGCCGCGCGGTGCGCAGCGCCACCGCCTCGCCCAGCTGGCTGTCGACCTCGACCGGCAGGTGCGGCCCGTGCTGCTCGACCGAGCCGAACGGGCAGATCACCATGGCCCCCTGGCGCGCCTTGTCGCGCAGCTGATCGGCCCTGAGCTTGCGCCACTCGATTTCCATGATCCCCTCCTGCTTTCCTCAACCCGGCGCTATCATCGCGCGATGCGCGTCGTCGAGATACCCCTGGAACCCTTGACCGAGGCCGCCTTCGCGCCGTTCGGCGCCGTGGTCGGCGCGCTGGATGCGCCGCCTGCGGTGAGCTTCGACACCATGCAGACCTGGAAGGCGCCGTTCGAGGTCGACGGCCCAATGGAGATGACGGTCTGCCGCTATTTGCGTCAGCCGATGGTGTTCACCAGCCTGGAGCGGCATCTGGCCGTCACCCAGGCCTTCCTGCCGCTCGGCGGCATTGCCTGCGCCATGGTCGTGGCCCCACCCACCGAGGGCACGGAGGGCGATGCGGCGCCGCGGCCGGAGAGCCTGCGTGCCTTCCGTATGGATGGCGGGCAGGGCGTCGTGCTGTGGCGCGGCACCTGGCACGCGCTGCGCCGGTTCCCGATCGGCGCGCCGCATGTCGACGTCGTGCTGCTGACCGGGGCGGCGACCCAGGCCGAGATCGAGCGCCAGGCGCGGGACGGCAGCCTGCCGGCGCTGACCCACGAGGTCGATTACGGCAAGCGGCACGGCGTCGAGTTTCACGTTGCGGTAGCGGACTGATTCCATGGCGGGTCGCGGCGTTCAGTCTTGCAATCTCCGGGCCGTATTCCGATCCGGCCGCGACAGGCTATTCTAGGTCATGGACCAAGCCGGACCGCGCATGCCTGCCCGCCTTCTGCCGACCATCATCAAGCTGGCCGTGATCTGCCTCGTGGTCGGCCTGCTGTTGACCTTTTTCGACATCACGCCAAAGGACCTGCTGACCAATTTCTGGCGCACGGTGCGCAATATCTGGCAGGTCGGGGTCGATGCCGCCGAATGGGCCTGGAAATACGTGGCGCTCGGTGCCGTCGTCGTCCTGCCGATCTGGCTGCTCACGGTCGTCCTGAAGCGCATCCGGCGCTGATTGATCGGCGTCAATGCCGGCCGGCCGGGGCGGCGCGAGAGTGCCGGCATCCCGGCGGATCGTGCCGGGCAATGCCCAGGAGCCGGCCATGAAGGCAAAGGATGTGATGGTTCGGGATGTCGTCGCCGTCAGCGCGACCACCCCGGTGCGCGAAGCGGCCCGCATGATGGTCGATCACCGCGTGAGCGGCCTGCCGGTGGTGGACGCGGAGGGCCGGGTGACGGGCATCGTCAGCGAGGGCGACCTGATCCACCGGGCGGAGACCGGCACCGAGCGGCGGCGCTCGTGGTGGCTCGAGGCGCTCGCCGGTGCCGAGGAGCTGGCGCGCGACTACGTGCAGAGCCATGCGCGCAAGGTCGGCGATGTGATGACCAAGCGCGTGATCAGCGCCGGCGAGGATACCGAGCTCGGGCAGATCGCGGCGCTGATGGACCGTCATCGGGTCAAGCGCGTGCCGATCGTGCGCGACGGCCGGCTGGTTGGAATCGTCAGCCGCGCCGATCTGGTCAAGGCCTATCTGCAGGCCGCAGCACAGCCGGTCCATGCGCTGTCGGACGTGGAGATCCGGCGCCGTCTCGACGGCGTGCTGGCGCATGAACCCTGGGTGGACACGGCATTGCTGAATGTCAGCGTCGATGGCGGCGTCGTCGAGCTTGGCGGCTGCGTCAGCTCGGACGAGCAGCGCAAGGCGTTGCAGGTCGCCGCCGAGGGGCTGCCCGGCGTGCGTAGCGTGCACAACCACGTGGTCGTGCGGACGACCGCCTACGGCTACTGAGGCAAGGACAGTCAGGCAATCGGCAGGTCGATCGTCACCTTGAAGCCGCCGCCGCGGCGGTTCTCCGCGGTGACGCGACCGCCGAGCGCCTCGACATTGCGGCGCACCAGCCACAGGCCGAGGCCGAAATGCGGCTCGGCATCGATCTTCGGCCGGTCGGAGTAGTAGCGCTCGAAGATGCGCTCCAACCGGTCCGGCGGCACGCCGGGCCCCTGGTCCTCGACCTCGAGCAGCGCGCGTCCCCGCCGGGCGACCAGCCGCAAGCGGATCTCGCCTCGCGGCGGCGAGAAGCTGATCGCGTTCTCGACCAGGTTTTCGACCGCCGTTTCGATGATCTCCTCGCTGCCCTGGACCGTGATGCCCCGCGCGATCTCGGCGGTCAGATGCGGGCCGTCGGCCGGCAGCGAACGGCGGAAGCCCTCGGCAATACCGGTCAGCAGCCGGTCGAGCGCCACCGGTTCGCGCGGCGGGTCGAGCGTGTCGGCGGTGGCACGATCCAGGTCGCGCGCCGCGACGATCATCCCGTCCAGCCGCTGCAGCGCCATCTCGATCGCCTCCGCCGCCTGGTAGGCGCGCGCATCGCTCGGATCGATCCGCCGGCGCAGCGGTTCCAGCGCCTGGCGGATGGTCGCGAGCGGCGTCTTGAAAGCGTGCACGTTCTCTTCCGCCGCGTGGCGCATGCTGTCCGCCGCGCCTTTCAGCGATTCCACCAGCCGGTCGAGTTCGTCCGCCACCGGGGCCAATTCGGGGATCGCGTTGCGATCGGCGAACCGGCCTTCCTCGGCACCGGCCCGTACTTCGCGGGCCAGCCGGCCGAAGCCCGCCAGGCCGCGCCACAGATCAAACAGCAGCACCAGGACGAAAGCGGCCAGCGCAAGGTAGATCAGCCCGGCCAGCACCACTTCGGGCGAGCGCCAGTAGGGCCGGCCCAGCGCGCCAATTGCCTCGTCCTTCAGGTCGCTCGCGACGACCAGCACCCAGCAGCCGCCGCTGGTCTTCACCGGCACGATCGAGGTCAGCAGATCGATGCCGCCCTGGGGCCGGTCGATCCGGATCGCGACCGGCATGTCGCCGTCGCAGGATTGCGTCAACCGGTCGAGCACGCCGGCATCGGCGAGCCGCCAGCGCTCCTCTTCCAGAGCCTCGACCTCGACCGCCGGCGCGGCGGCGACGTAGAAGAAACCGCGGTCGCCGGGGCTCGCAGGGCGGAACAGCAGCTTCAGCGCCGTATCGCCGGTGCGCATGGCGGCGAGTTCTTCGTTCAGGCGGAAATAGGGAATGAAGTCGGCGCGCGCGAGGGTCGGCTTCAGCGCCTGCGCCAGCGCCGTGCCCTGGGCGCGGATCGAGGCGAGCAGCAGCTCACGCCGGGCAGCATCGGCGCTCTCGAACTCGCGGTACAGCGCGACCGGCACGGCGATGAAGATCGCCGCCAGCACGATGAGTCGTACCAGCAGCGAGCGCCGCCATGCGAAGGCCGCCCTGAGCCGCGCCAGCCGGACCGACGGCTCAGCCGTCGGCATTCTCCAGCCAGCGGTAGCCGAAGCCGGGATAGTTGGCGAGTGCGTCAAACTTCTCATCCACCCCGCGGAATTTCTGCCGAATGCGCTTCACCATCGCCCGCACGTTGGCGCGGTAGCCTTCCTCGCCGCTGCCGGCAAGGAACCCTTCGCCGCGCACCGAATCATAGATCTCGCGATAGGAGACGTCCCGTCCGGCGCGCTCGGCCAGCAAGCGTACGACACGGAACTCGCCGATCGTCAGGTCGACCTGGCGGCCGCACCAGAAGGCGCGGGCACTGGCGACGTCGAGCGTCAAGGCCTGGTCGCCGACCGGGGCCGGCTCCGACATCACAGTGATTGCCGCGGCACCGCCGCGGCCCAAGGCCAGGCGCAGGCGCTGCAGGATGATGGAGAAGCTCTTCGACTTGTCGATGAAGTCGACCGCGCCGCCACCCAGGGCGGCCTCTTCATAGATCGGCTGGCTATGGCCGGTCAGGAACAGGATTGGAGATTCGATCCCCGCGGTGCGCAGCCGGCGCAGCACGGCCATGCCGTCCAGTGCCGGCATGTGCCAGTCCAGCATCACCGCGGCGGCCCGGCCGCCGTGATTGAACCAGTCCACGGCGGCGCTGCCCTCGGTGAAGGTGCGGGTGCGGATGCCGGCATCTTCGAGATTGCCGGCCAGCGTGCGAACCAGAAGCGGATCGTCGTCGACCACGATGACCGGAAGGGCGGTTTCCAAGTTATCGGACACGGCCGGCCTCCTGAATGGTGCGAATGCAGGTTTCGTCCAAAATGGCCCCGCGTCGGGCCTCGTGATGTAACGCGTAGAAGCCGTTCCGGGCCATGTCGAGATAGAAATAAACATCGACCGAGCATTCGCCGGCCCGATATTGCCAGACCTTGGCCGGCGCCCGATCGGCTTCCGCCGCCGGCCGGCCCAGTTCCGATTCGGTCTCCGACATGGAGAGCCCGGCCAGAGCCCGGGGCGGCGGCAATGCCGGCGGCGGGGCCGGGTCGACCGCGGCCATCTGGGGCGCTGCCGGTCCGGGCGGCGGCGGCGGCTTGACCAGCGGACCGGGCGGCGGCGTTACCGACAATTCGGCAAGCGGCGAGGAACTGGCGGGGTCGGGCGGCGGATCGGCCAGCGGCACGACAAGCGTCCGGTCGTCGGACTGGTCATCAAATCGGATCTCGCTGCAGGCGGCGGCGAGCAACAGAGTCATCAGCGCAATTGCGGCGCGGAGCCGCTGGTGCGGGGTCAGGCAATACATGCAATCCGTCCCGTGCGCGATCCGTCATCATTTCTTACCAAGCTCCGCTCCTTGAGAACAGCGTGTCGCGCAGGTCAATGGCGATTATCTGTCTTTCGCTGTTTTTGCTCTGAATCATTTCTTAATTCTGGAAACTTAAGCTAATAATTGTTGTGATATTTCTGTGATATACAGGTGATGATTCATGAGAATTCAGAATATCACTGTGGTGTCTCTTGCGGTTCTGCTGACAATTCTCCAAACCAATGCGGTGTAATGGGCGTCGATGAAGGCTTGGCCAAGTTCCTGGAGGGCCCTCACATTCGGCGCGGCGAAAGCCCGGTGCCGACGATCTCGACGCGACCGTTGCGTGGCTATACGAGAGAAGGCCTCGCTGCGGCAAGAAGATGCGAGTCGGCGCATCCCGGCGGATGGCCGGAGACTGGCTGGCGAGAGCGTGGCGGCGTTGTGGCTGAGGCAACGGGCAAGGTGGGACGAAGGGGGCATGATGATACTCGGGATTTGTCGGACGGCTGCGCCCTTCCCGGCGTAGCGACGGCCCCGGCCGGGCCACGATAGCTCCTCCCCGTGGCCCGGCCGGGCGACATTTCGGAACGCGCGGGAGGCGCGCCGGGAAACGCCACGGATAAACCGATGCCAGTGCTTTCTGTCACGCAACCTCATCTGCCGGCCCTATTAGGGCTGGTCGCACTGGCCGTGCTCGCGACGGTCCGGTTGACACCGGCGAGCGCCGATTCCGCCATGCTGACACCGGCGCCGGTGCCGGCCGATGGGGGAGTGGAACCCTCGTCCGTTATGCGCAGCGAGCCGTTGATCGATCCGCGTGCCGAGCGGGCGAGCCGCGCCGATGCCGGCCCAAGCGACATTTTCCTGGTGCCGTACGGTATCGAACGCGGCGTGTGCGACCGGCTTCGCCTTGCCAGCGACGCCTTCGGCGGCGTGGTCGGTCTTGCCGGCGGCGGCCTGGGCGGCGAGGCGGTTGCCGCCGCCGGTCCGAGCAAGGCGCCCTATGCGGTGGCGGGTGCGGCATCGGGGCCGCTGGTGGGTCCGCGCATCGGCCGCATGATGGACGAGGTGGATCATCACTGCATCGGCCGTACGCTTGAATATGCGCCGGATCGCCACAGCGTCCGCTGGAAGAACGAGGTGAAAAACCTCGCCTATGCGATCGTCCCGGTCCGTACCTTCCAGAATCCGAACGGCCTCTACTGCCGCGAATATCTCGCCAGCGCGACCGTGGCCGGCAAGGCGCTGGAGGCTCTGGCGTCGGCCTGTCGCGGGTCCAATGGCGCGTGGAAGCTGCTGCGCTCCGAGTGAGCGCGTCGCGTCAGCCGTTACATCGCGTCCAGCGGGATCTTGAGATAGCGGTGGCCGCCAGGCTCCGCCGGCGGCAGTTCGCCGGCGCGGATATTCACCTGCACCGAGGGCAGGATCAGGTTGGGCAGCGATAGCGTGCGGTCGCGCGTCTCGCGCATGCCGGCGAACTCGTCCTCGCCGATGCCGTCGCGGATATGGATATTCTTCGCCCGCTGCTCGGCCACGCTGGCCTCGAAGGCGAGCGGGCGGCCGTTCGGCTGGTAGTCGTGGCCGGTGAAGACGCGCGTCGCCGGCGGCAGGTTCAGCAGGCGGCGGATCGAGCGATAGAGCTGGCGTGCGTCGCCGCCCGGGAAGTCGCAGCGCGCGGTGCCGTAATCCGGCATGAACAGGGTGTCGCCGACGAACAGCGCATCGCCGATCAGATAGGCGACGCAGGCCGGCGTGTGGCCCGGCGATGCAATGACCCGGCCGTCGAGGCCGCCGATCCGGAACGTTTCGCCGTCGGCGAACAGATGGTCGAACTCGCGGCCATCCGCGGCACAGATCGCGCCCATCTCGAACAGCTCGCGGAACACCGACTGCACCTCGGTGACCCGCGCGCCGATGCCGGTGCGGCCGCCAAGCTGCTGCTTCAGATAGGGCGCCGCCGACAGGTGGTCGGCATGCACATGCGTCTCCAGGATCCACTCGAGGTGCAGGCCGCGGTCGCGAATGGCGGCGACGACCTTGTCGGCGGAAGCGGTGCCGGTGCGGCCGGACTTCTGGTCGAAGTCGCGCACGGAATCGATCACTGCGCTGGCGCCGGTGGCCGGATCGGCGACAAGATAGGTGAGGGTGCTGGTCGCCGGGTCGAAGAACGCGGTGACGTCGGTCGGCATCGGCTTCAGGACTCCGATTTCTCCACTACTGCTAGTGTGGTTCAAACGCGGGCGGCATCCAAGCGATTTGCGCGGGTATCCACTGCCGCTTGCAACGATGTCGCGAGCTGCCCAAGCTGGCGCCGGCAATGGAGTGAGCGCGCATGACCGACCGCATCCTGGTCATCAACCCGAATTCGACCGAGGCGGTGACCCGCGGCATCGACGCGGCGATGGCGCCCTTGCGCTTTTCCGGCGGGCCGGAGATCGAATGCGTGACCCTGAAGGAGGGGCCGCCCGGCGTCGAAACCCAGGCGCATGTCGAGAGCGTGGTGCAGCCGCTGGCCCGGATGGTCGAGGCGCGCGACAACGATACCGGCTGCTTCGTCATCGCCTGCTTCAGCGATCCCGGCATGCAGCTCTGCCGCGAGGTGACGCGCAAGCCCGTCCTCGGCATCGCCGAATGCGGCATCCTGACGGCGCTGACCTTGGGCGAGCGCTTCGGCGTCATCGCCATCAAGTCGGCCTCGGTGAAGCGGCACCTGCGCTATGTCGGCGCCATGGGCCTGAACGACCGGCTGGCCGGCGACATGGCGATTGATCTCGGCGTGGTCGAGCTTGCCGATGAGGGCCGCACCTTCGGTCGCATGGTCGATGTGGGCAAGCGGCTGCGCGACGAGCGCGGCGCCGACGTGCTGGTGATGGGCTGCGCCGGCATGGCGCGCTATCGCGACCGGCTGGAGGCCGAAATCGGGCTACCGGTGGTGGAGCCGAGCCAGGCCGCGGTCAGCATGGCGATCGGCCGCCTCAGGCTCGGCTGGTCGGCCAAGCGGGCGGCGTGAAGCTTTACACGCTGCACCGCAACTCCGCCGGCGAGCGGGTCCGCATCGCCCGCGGCGTTCCGCTGGATGCCTTCCGCCGCGCCCGGCCCGATTATTCCGAGCAGGATCCGGGTGTTACCGGCTGAGCCTCATGGTTACCCGGGCCCGAGGTTGACAGCACCGCCGGCCCCCGCATACTGCCGGGCTATGAAACCGGTCGCACTCTGGTGGACTTGGCGATGGCGCCGCGGCAACTGAGCCGCGCGTGACCCTTGCCGCGCGTTGAGCCGTGCGGCACCGTCCCCTCCGACTGACCGAGATCTTCCATGACCGCCGTTAGCCGATATCTCACCGAAGGCGGAATCCGCGTCACCCGGCACGCCTACGAGCTGACCGATCAGGCGAGCCTGCTGACGCTGACGGATTCCCTGGATGGCCGCCGTGGCGCGATCTTCCGCTGCGCCGTCGACTATCCCGGCCGCTACGCCCGCTGGACCGTCGCCTATGTCGATCCGCCGCTCGAGATCTCGGCCCGCGGCTACCGCTTCGAAGTGCTGGCGCTCAACGGCCGCGGCAAGGTGCTGATCGGCGCCGTCGCGGCGGCGCTGCGCGGCAATGCGCATCTCGCGGTCGAATCCCAGGACGACGAATGCCTGACCGGCCAAGTGATTCCGTCGAGTGAGAGCTTCACCGAGGAGGAGCGGAGCCGCCAGCCTTCGGTGTTCAGCGTCGTCCGTTCGGTGCTTGACCTGTTCCGCTCCGACGAGGACCGCCATCTCGGCCTGTACGGCGCCTTCGGCTATGACGTGCTGCACCAGTTCGAGCCGATCCCGCTGGCCAAGGAGCGTCCCTCCGACCAGCGCGACGTGGTGCTGCACCTGCCCGACCGCATCTATGTGATCGAGAAGGGCAGCGACCGCCTGCAGCGCTTCGACTACGAGTTCGAGACGGCCTCCGGCTCCACCGTGGCGTTGGATCGCCGCACGGCGACCATCACCCCGAACGCGCAGGCGACGCCGGCGGTGGAGGCCGACCTGCCGCCCGGCGGCTATGCCGCCATCGTGCGCGAGGCGATGCCGTTCTTCGCCAAGGGCGAGCTGTTCGAGGTGGTGCCGTCCTTCTCGTCCTATCGCAAGACGGCGGCGCGGCCCTGCGAGCTCTACCGCACGCTCTCCGCCGTCAACCCGAGCCCGTTCGGCTTCCTGGTCAATCTGGGCGGCGAACACCTGATCGGTGCCTCGCCCGAGATGTTCGTGCGGGTCACCGGCCGCCGGGTCGAAACCTGCCCGATCAGCGGCACCATCCGCCGCGGCCGCGACGCGCTGGAGGATGCCGACCGCATCAAGGAGCTGCTCAACTCGGTCAAGGACGAGTGCGAGCTGACCATGTGCACGGATGTCGACCGCAACGACAAGGCGCGCATCTGCGATCCCGGCACGGTGAAGGTGATCGGCCGCCGCCAGATCGAGATGTACAGCCACCTGATCCACACGGTGGACCATGTCGAGGGCCGGCTGAAGCCGGAGCGAGATTCGATCGACGCCTTCCTCTCGCATTGCTGGGCGGTGACGGTAACCGGTGCGCCGAAGCCCTGGGCCGCGCGCTTCATCGAGCAGCGCGAGAAGACCACGCGGCGCTGGTATGGCGGCGCGGTCGGCCGGCTCACCTTCGACGGCGAATGTGATACCGGCCTGACCTTGCGCACCATCCGCCTCGCGCACGGCATCGCCGAGATGCGCGCCGGTGCGACCCTGCTGGTCGATTCCGACCCGGATGCCGAAGAGCAGGAATGCCGCGTCAAGATCGCGGCGCTGCTGGAGACCCTGAAACGCGCCGAGGAGGCGATGTCGGGCCGTGCGCCGGCCGGCATCGCGCCGCCGCCGCCGGCCGGGCGCGGCATGCGCCTCCTGCTGATCGACTACGAGGACAGCTTCGTCCACATGCTGGGCGATTGCTTCCGCCGCCAGGGCGCGGAAGTCGTGACCATCCGCCACAACCACGCGGAAGCCGCACTGGAGCAGGACTGGTCGATGGTCGTGCTGTCGCCCGGGCCGGGCAACCCGACCGATTTCGCCATCCCGGCGATGATCGCCAAGATCCGTGCCCGCAACCTGCCGATCTTCGGCGTCTGCCTCGGGCTGCAGGGCCTGGTCGAGCACTATGGCGGTACGCTCGGCCAGCTCGACATCCCGCGCCACGGCAAGCCGAGCGGCATCGAGGTGGTGGAGGGCGAGACACGCCTCTTCACCGACCTGCCGGCGCGCTTCACCGCCGGCCGCTATCACTCGCTCTATGCCGTGCCGGAAAAGCTCCCGGCGGCCTTCCGCGTGACGGCGCGATCGGACGATGGTGTGATCATGGCGATCGAGCATGCGAGTGAGCCGGTGGCGGCGGTGCAGTTCCACCCGGAATCGATCATGACCGCGTCGGGCGATGTCGGTCCGAACGTGGTCGCCAACGTGCTCCGCACCATCGCCCGCAAGTCGCTGGCGGAAGCTGCGGAATAGAGGCGGAGCAGTAGGCGAAACGTCCTCCGGCCGTGTAGATTGCGGCCATGGACCTCTCGATCCGTGCCATCCTGCCGATCGATGCCGCCGCCGCGATCTTGCTCGGCCGTGTCTGGCGCCCCGATATCGGCCCCTCCGTCGTTGCCGTGCGTCCCGGCGGCGTGTTCGACATCACCGGCCTCGCGCCCACCATGGCCGACCTGCTCAACCTGCCCGATCCAGTTGCGGCGCTGCGCCGCTTCGACGGCGAGCCGGTGGGCGAGGTGGCCGCGATCCTGGCCAACAGCGCGCACGACACCTGCGACCCGAAGCAGCCCTGGTTCCTGGCGCCCTGTGACCTGCAGGCGGTGAAGGCGGCCGGCGTCACCTTCGTCACCAGCATGCTGGAGCGGGTGATCGAGGAGCAGGTGCGGGGCGATGCGAGCCAGGCCGACAGCGTGCGCGCCTCGATCCTGGCCAGCATCGGCGGCGATCTCGCGACGCTGAAGCCGGGCTCGCCGGAGGCGGCACGGCTGAAGCAGGTGCTGATCGAACGCGGCGCCTGGTCGCAATATCTCGAAGTCGGCATCGGGCCGGATGCCGAGATCTTCACCAAGGCGCAGCCGATGTCCTCGGTCGGCATCGGCGCCGAGATCGGCATCCACCCGGCCTCGTCCTGGAACAATCCGGAGCCCGAGGTCGTGCTGGCGATCAATGCCGAGGGGCGCATCGTCGGCGCGACGCTCGGCAACGACGTCAACCTGCGCGATGTGGAGGGGCGGAGCGCGCTGCTGCTCGGCAAGGCCAAGGACAACGCGGCCTCCAGCGCCATCGGCCCGTTCATCCGCCTGATCGACGACAAGTTCACGCTCGACGACCTGCGCCAGGTCGAGGTGCTGATGCGGGTGGAGGGGCTCGACCAGTTCGTGCTCGAGGGCAAGAGCTCGCTCGGCCGGATCAGCCGCGACATCACCGATCTCGCCGGCCAGCTCGTCTGCGCCACGCATCAATATCCCGACGGCGCCATGCTCTATACCGGCACCATGTTCGCGCCGACCAAGGATCGCGGCGCGCCGGGCCGCGGCTTCACCCACCAGGTCGGCGACATCGTCACCATCGCCTCGCCCCGGCTCGGTGCGCTGACCAACCGGGTCAATACCTGCGACAAGGTCGAGCCCTGGATCATCGGCACGGCGGCGCTGATGAAGAACCTGGCGGCACGCAAGTTGCTTTAGCCGGGTGGTGACCGGAACCACGTCCTTCGATCTGATCCTGCGCCAGGCCCGCATCGCGGGCGGCGATGCCGCGCCCGTCGATATCGGCATCCGGGGCGGACGGATCGCGGCCGTCGCACCGAACATCGCCGCGACCGCACCGGAGGAGCGGCTTGACGGCCGGCTGGTCGTGCCGGGCTTCGTCGAGACGCATATCCACCTGGACAAGGCTTGCATCCTCGACCGCTGCCGAACGGAGGGAACGCTTGCCGAGGCGATCGCCGAGGTGGCGGCGGCGAAGCGCGGCTTCACCGAGGCGGATGTCTATGCCCGGGCGAGCGGCGTGCTGGAAAAGGCGATCCTGCAGGGCACGACCCGCATCCGCACCCATGTGGAGATTGATCCCCGCATCGGGTTGCGCAGCTTCGGCGCGCTGCAGCGCCTCAAGCGCGACTATGCCTGGGCGGTGGATCTCGAGCTCTGCGTCTTCCCGCAGGAGGGCCTGACCAACGATCCCGGCACTGAGGAGTTGCTGGTCGAGGCCTGCGCGGCGGGTGCCGACGTGATCGGGGGCTGTCCCTATACGGATACCGATCCGAACGAGCAGATCGCCCGCATCTTCGCCATCGCGCGGCGCTTCGACCTCGACATCGACTTCCACCTCGATTTCGACCTCGATCCCGCCCGCATGGACCTCGACGAGGTCTGCCGCCAGGCCGAGGCGCAGAAATGGGGCGGCCGCGTCGCCGTCGGCCATGTCACCAAGCTGTCGTCGCTGCCGGCCGAGGCGCTGGCCGCCAAGGCGCGCCGCCTCGCCGATGCCGGGGTTGCGGTCACCGTGCTGCCCTCGACCGATCTCTTCCTGATGGGCCGCGGCCACGATCACGACGTGCCGCGCGGCGTCACGCCGGCGCACAAGCTGCTGGCGCACGGCGTCACCTGCTCGCTCTCGACCAACAACGTGATGAACCCGTTCACCCCGTTCGGCGATTGCTCGCTGATCCGCATGGCGAATCTCTACGCCAATATCGCGCAGGCCGGCCGGCCGGCGGAGCTCGCGGATTGCCTCGACATGGTGACCCGCCTGCCGGCGAAACTGATGAACCTCGACGATTACGGCATCGCCGTCGGCAACCCGGCCGATCTCGTCGTGCTCGATTGCCGCGATCCGGCCATGGCGGTGGCCGAGCTGGCGCAGCCGCTGTTCGGGCTGAAGCGCGGTCGGCGCAGCTTCACCCGGCGGTCGCCGATGCTGCACAGGCCATAGCGCCGGTCGCTACATCGGCGGCTCGATAACACCGGTCTGGCTCGAGATCAGGCCGTAATGCTCGATCCGCCGATGCTTGTCGAAGTTGAAGATCGTGTCCTTGCCGTATTTGCAGAGCGCCAGGTCGCAATCGGCGACGATCAGCTCGTCGTCGACGCCGCGGGCCAGTGCCACCATCTCGCCGGTCGGCGCTATGATGCAGGAGCCGCCGATCAGCGAGCAGTCCTCCTCGATGCCGGCCTTGGCGACGGCGACCACCCAGGTCGAGTTCTGATAGGCGCCGGCCTGCATGACGACGTGGTTGTGGAACTGGCGCAGATGCTCCGGCTCCGGCGCCGAATGCACCATCGCCCAGGCGTTGATGGCCGGCGTGTTGTAGCCGAGCATCAGCAGCTCGACGCCCTGCAGGCCCATGACGCGATAGGTCTCCGGCCAGCGGCGGTCGTTGCAGATGCACATGCCCATGATGCCGCCCATCGAGCGCCAGACCGGGAAGCCGAGATCGCCCGGCTCGAAATACCGCTTCTCCAGATGCTGGAACGGCCGCTCCGGCTCGTTCTCAGAATGGCCGGGAAGATGCACCTTGCGGTACTTGCCGACGATCTTGCCGGTGTCGTCGACCAGGATCGCGGTGTTGAAGTGATGTCCGTCCGCGGTGAGCTCGGCATAGCCGAGATAAAAGCCGATCTTCAGCCGCTTCGCCTCGTCGAATAGCGGCTGCACCGCCTTGTTCGGCATCTCGCGCTCGAAGAAGGTCTCGACCTCCTTCCAGTCCGGCATGAACCAGCGCGGGAAGAAAGTCGTCAACGCGAGTTCGGGGAACACCACGATCCGGCAGCCCTTGCGATGGCCCTCGCGCAGCAGTGCGATCAGCCGCTCCACCACCGCCTCGCGCTTCTCGGCGCGCTGGATCGGTCCGAGCTGCGCCCCACCGACGGTGACGAGGCGCGGCGTCAGCTTGAATGCGGGCATGCGAAGGCTCCTCAGAACAGGATCGACTTGGCGATTTCGGGGGTGAAGGGGAGGTGGCCGCGCGGGCGGGCGGCGTCGGGCTTGTCGCAGGACAGGAACTGGCCGCGGCCGATCTTCGCCACCGGCTCGCCTTGGTCGACCACGACCTCGCCGCGCGACAGCACCGTCATCGGCCAGCCGGTCACCTTGCGGCCCTCATAGGGCGTGTAGTCCATGGCGTCGTGCAGCATCGAGTGCGTGATGGTGCGCTCGATCGCCGGATCCCAGATCGCGATATCGGCATCCGCACCCACGGCGATGGTGCCCTTGCGCGGATGCAGGCCATAGAGCTTGGCGTGGTTGGTCGAGGTGAGCGCGACGAACTGGTTGAGGTCGATCCGCCCCTTCAGCACGCCCTCGGAGAACAGCATCGGCACGCGGATCTCGATGCCCGGCACGCCGTTCGGCACCTTCTTGAAGCCACCGGCCTTCATGCCGGCGACCTTGCCGCCTGGCCCCTCGAAGCGATAGGGCGCATGGTCGGAGGAGAACACGTCGAACACGCCGGTGGTGAGCCCGGTCCAGACGCTCTCCTGATTGGCGGCTTCGCGCGGCGGCGGCGAGCACATGCACATGGCGCCGTCGAAGCCTTCCTTCTCCAGATCCTCGGCGGAGAGGAAGAGATATTGCGGGCAGGTCTCACCGTAGATCTTGAGGCCGCGCGCCTTCGCCTTGCGGATCTCCTCGATCGCCTCGCAGCCGGAAACGTGCACGATGAGGAGCGGCACGTCGAGCAGCTCGCCCATCGAGATCACCCGCCCCGTCGCCTCGCGCTCGGCGATCGCGGCATGGGCGATGCCGTGGCTGGGCGGGCCCATGCGGCCGGCCTGGACCAGCTTGTCGGAGAGCCAGGCGATGATGTCGTGGTTCTCCGCATGCACCATCACCATGGCTCCCTCGCGGCGGGCCAGCGACAGCACGTCGAGCACCTGGCGATCGGTCAGCTTCAGCGCGTCGTAGGTCGTGTAGATCTTGAACGACGTATAGCCGTCGCGGATCAGGCCGGGCAGCTCCTGGCCCATCACCTGCTCGGTGGGATCGGAGATGATCAGGTGGAAGGCATAGTCGATCAGCGCCTGGCCTTCGGCCTTGGCGTGATAATCCTTCACCACCTGGCGCAACGACTGGCCGCGCTGCTGCGCCGCGAAGGAAATGATGGTGGTGGTGCCGCCGCAGGCGGCCGAGGTGCTGCCGGAGGCGAAATCGTCGGCGGTGTCGACGCCCATGCCGGAGCGCTGCGCCACGTGGACATGGCTGTCGATGCCGCCGGGCAGGACCAGCTTCCCGCGCGCGTCGATCACCCGGTCGCCCGCCAGGTCGTCGCCGAGCGCGGCTATCTTGCCGCCCCGGATGCCGATATCGGCCATGAACGTATCGGCGGCCGTGGCCACCTTGCCGCCCTTGATCACCAGCTCGTAACCCGCCATCGCCGCACCTCTGCATACCTTGCCGGCGCAAATTTCTGGCCCCGGTCGGGCCCATTTTCGCTAGAACAGGGCCAAGCGAAAGCAAATTCGGGGCCGCCCAGATGACCAAGCTGATCGATGAGAGCGCCAAGGGCGTCTACATCATCGCCGCCACGCCGTTCGCCGATAGCGGTGCGCTCGACCTGGAGAGCGCCGACCGCATGGTCGACTTCTACCTGCGCTGCGGCGTCACCGGCATGACCATCCTGGGCGTGCTGGGCGAGGCGCCGAAGCTCTCCTTCGAGGAATCGGTCGCCTTCACCGACCGGGTGCTGAAGCGGGTCGCCGGCAAGGTGCCGGTGATCGTCGGTGCCTCCTTGCCGGCGCTCGGCCTGATGAAGTCGCTGGTCGACCGGGTCATGGGCCTGGGCGCCGCCGGCGTGATGGTCTCGCCGATGACCGGTCTCCGCACCGACGAGGCGGTGGAAGGCTATTTTGCGAGCGTCGTGCGCACATTGGGCGAGCAGGTGCCGATCGTGCTGCAGGACTACCCGCAGTTGACCGGCGTCTACATGTCCTCGCCCCTGGTGAACCGCCTGCTGGACAAGTTCCCGTCGATCAAGATCTTCAAGCACGAGGACTGCCCGGGCCACCGCAAGCTGACCAAGCTGCGTGCCGCCGAGGCTTCGGGCGAGCGGAAGCGCCGCGTCTCCATCCTGGTCGGCAATTCGGCGCTCTACCTGCCGCAGGAGTTGCGCCGCGGCGCCGACGGCGCCAATACCGGCTTCGCCTTCCCGGAAATGCTGGTCGAATGCTGCAACCGCTTCTTCGCCGGCGACGCGGAGGCGGCGGAAGATCTCTACGACCTCTATCTGCCGCTGGTCCGCCACGAGCAGCAACCCGGCATCGGCCTCGCCGTCCGCAAGGAAGTGCTGCGCCGGCGCGGCGTGATCGCCTCCGCCCATGTCCGCGCCCCCGGCGCCAGCCTCGACGCCGACGACATGAAGGAACTGGACCAGCTGATCGCCCGCCTCGACCGCAAGCTCGCGGAAGCCGGCGAAACCAAGATGGCCGTGGCGGCGGAGTGACGGCGCATTTGAGGAGGTCTGCGTAGGCCGTCGTGGCCGGGCTTGGCCCGGCCATCCACGCGGTGGCGACGGTGCGGCGGGAAGCCGTGGATGCCCGGGACAAGCCCGGGCACGACGATGGAAAGTTGTAGCGCGGTCATAAGAGAGAGACTGCTCCCGCGCATAGCTGCCTCCCGCTGAAAATCCACCCGTTGGCACTGTTGTTGCTTTCGCTGCGGGCAGTTGAAGCGACAACCGTGCCGCGCTCTTGTCTCGTCATATTGCCCATCGACTGCTGATTTCCGCGCCGGTTCTGCTGGGCGTGCTGCTGATCGGCTTCCTGCTGCTGCAGGTGGTGCCGACCGATCCGGCGACCGTTCTCGCCGGGCCGACCGCGACCCCGGCCGAAGTGCAGGCGCTACGCGAATCCATGGGTCTCGACAAGCCGGTCTGGCTGCAATTCGTCCTCTACCTCGGTCGGGTCCTGCAATTCGATCTCGGCCGGTCGATGATCTCCAACACCGCCGTGATCGAGGAAATCGGCAACACCATCGGCCCGACCATCGAGCTGATGCTGGCGAGCCTGGTCTGGGCGGTGCCGCTCGGCATCCTGCTCGGCACGCTCGCGGCGGTGCGCCGCGGCCAGCTGCTCGACCGCGTGATCATGGCGTTTTCGGTCGCCGGCGTGTCGATGCCGATCTTCTGGTTCGGCCTGATCCTGATCCAGTATGTCGGCACGGCGTTGGAGCTGTTGCCGTTCCAGGGCCGCGGCGGGCCGCTCTGGAGCCTGGACGGCTTGCGCCACATCGTGCTGCCGGCGGTGACCCTGGGCGGCGTCTTCGTCGGGCCGGTGGCGCGCATGACCCGCACCGCGCTGCTCGACGTGCTGGGCGCCGACTACGTCCGCACCGCGCGGGCCAAGGGCGTCGCCGAGGGGAGCGTGGTCATGCACCACGCGCTGCGCAACGCGATGATCCCGATCGTCACCCTGGTCGGGTTGCAGATCGGCTTCCTGCTCGGCGGTGCCGTGGTGACCGAGACGATGTTCGCCTGGCCCGGTGTCGGCCGCATGGCGGTCGGCGCCATCACCTCGGCGGATTTTCCGCTTGCCCAGGGCGCCATCCTGATCCTTGCGGTCTCGTTCATCGCCATCAACATCCTGGTCGACGTGCTCTACGCCATGCTCGACCCCCGCATCGCGCGGCGATGACGGCAATCGCCGAAGCCGCCGTCGCGCCCGCCGTCACGCGCGGTCCGAGAGCCAACTCGCCCTGGCGCCGGCTGCTGCGCGACAAGCCGGCCGTGCTGGCGGCCGCCTTCCTGCTGCTGGTCGTGGCGGCGGCGATCCTGGCGCCCTGGATCGCGCCGACCGACCCTTACGCCAACAACATGCGGCTGCGCCTGAAGCCGCCCGGCGGCGATTTCCTGCTGGGCACCGACAGCCAGGGCCGCAGCATGATCACCCGCATGCTGTTCGGCCTCCGCGCCACCCTGGTGATCGGGCTGACGGCGGTGGCGATGGGCGGCTTCGTCGGCGCGACGCTCGGCATCCTCGCCGCCTTCTACCGCCGGCTCGACAACGTGATCATGCGCGTGGTCGACGTGCTGCTCTCCTTCCCGTCGATCCTGTTCGGCCTCGCCCTGGCGGCGGTACTCGGTCCGGGCCTCGACAGCCTGGTCGCCGCGCTCAGCGTCGCCGCGGTGCCGACCGTGGCGCGGATCAGCCGCGGCGCCGCGACGCAGGTGATGCAGCAGGATTTCATGGAAGCGGGCAGGGCGATCGGGCTCAGCGACTTCGCCCTGATCACTCGCTATCTCGCTCGGAACTGCATCTCGACCGTACTGGTCTACCTGACCCTGCAGCTCGGCCAGACCATCCTGCTCGGCGCCGCGCTCAGCTTCCTCGGGCTGGGCGCCCAGCCGCCGGCGGCGGAGCTCGGCAGCATGGCGGCGGAGGGCCGGCGCTATCTCTCCTTCGCGCCGCATGCGGCCACCGTGCCCAGCGCGGCGATCTTCCTGATCGTGCTCGCCTTCAACGTGCTGGGCGACGCGTTGCGCGACGCTTTCGACCCCAAGCTCCGCCATTAGCACGAACCTTGCTTAGGACCCGTTCAACGCCCGCATCACCTTGAGGAGTTGAGAATCTCATGTTCAGACGCCTGTCGCTTCCGCTTCTGGGGCTTGGCCTTGCCGTGGCGCTCGCCGCGCCGGCATTCGCCCAGAAAACGGTCACCATCGTGCGCGAGATCGATACCGATCGCTACGATCCGCACCGGTCGACCGCGCGCTCCACCTCGGAAGTGCTGTTCATGGCCGGCGACACCCTGGTCAATCTGGACTACGACATGAAGACCGTGGTGCCGGGGCTGGCCAAGAGCTGGAAGGTCTCCGAGGACGGCAAGGTCTATACCTTCAAGCTGCGCGACGACGTCACCTTCTGCAACGGCAAGAAGTTCACCGCCAAGGATGTGGTGGCGACCTACGAGCGCTGGATGGCGCCGGAGACCAAGGGCGTGGTGAAATGGCGCGCCGGCGAGCTGGATCAGGTGGTCGCGGTCGACGACCACACCGTCGACTACAAGCTGAAGCAGCCCTTCTCCGAGCTGCTCTACCAGATGACCCAGGCCTTCCACACCATCATCGATATCGATCAGGTCAAGGCGCTGGGCGCCGATTTCGGCGTCAAGGGCTTCAACGGCACCGGGCCCTATTGCTTCGAAAGCTGGACGCCGCGCGACCAGACCGTGCTGGTCAAGCATGCGGGCTACAAGTGGGGTCCGAGCTTCTACAAGAGCACTTCGCCGCAGGTGGACAAGATCGTTTGGAAGGTGATCCCCGAGGAGAACACCCGCGTCGCCGGCATGAAGACCGGCCAGTCGGATGCCAGCCAGTCCGGCTATCTGCCCTATTGGTCGCTGCAGGAGTTCCAGGCCGACAAGAAATTCGCGGTGCAGAAGGCCGACTTCTACTTCTGGACCTTCTTCATCGGCTTCAAGGTCGACAAGGAATCTGTCAGCGACGCGCGCGTGCGCAAGGCAATGAACCTGGCGGTCGACCAGAAGGCGATCACCGATGCCGTGACCTTCGGCTATGGCGAGCCGGCCAATACCTACATCTCGCCCGGCGTGCTCGATTTCGCCAAGACGGCCAACACCAAGGATTACGGCGAGGATGTCGCCAAGGCCAACCAGCTGCTCGACGAGGCCGGCTGGAAGAAGGGGGCCGACGGCTTCCGCTACAAGGACGGCAAGAAGCTCTCGCCGCTGATGTACGGCTTTACCGGCTCCTGGAAGGAGATCGCCGAGGCGGTGCAGGGCGACCTGCGCAAGGTCGGCATCGACATGCAGATCCAGCTGTTCGACGCCACCGTCGCCTGGGGCAAGCTCGCCACCCAGGAATTCGACGCCTTCGGCATGAGCTTCCCCTATGTCTCGGCGGGCGATGCGCTCAATCTCTACTTCCGCTCCGCCAACACGCCGACGCCGAACCGGATGAACTGGAAGGATCCGGAGACCGACGAGCTGCTCAAGGCCGGCTCCGCCGCGCTCTCCGAGAAGGTCCGGTACGAGAACTATGCCAAGGTGCAGGAGAAGGTGGCCGATGCGGCGGTGTGGATCCCGCTCTACCACGAGCCGCTCTATGCCATCGTCGGCGCCAAGCTCAAGCCGGTGAAGGCGCATGGCAATTATGGCTGCGCCTTCTACAAAGGCCTGGGGCTGGAATTCAAATGACCTTCGACATCGCCTCCCCGCCGCGACAGGGCGGGGAGGCGCGCTATGATCCGGCCGGTGACATGACCGATTCCACCGGCCTTCTCGAGGTCCGCGACCTCGCCGTCCATTTCCATTCCGCCGAAGGCACCTTCAAGGCCGTCGACGGAGTCAGCTTGACCATCCGGAAGGGCGAGACCCTCGGCATCGTGGGTGAATCCGGTTGCGGCAAGTCGGTGACGGCGCTGGCGGTGATGGGCCTGATCCCGCGCCCGCCCGGGGAGATCGCTGCCGGGCAGATCCTGTTCGAGGGCGAGGACCTGGCCAGGAAGTCGGCTTCCGAGCTGCGCCAGATCCGCGGCAACCGGATCTCGATGATCTTCCAGGAGCCGATGACCAGCCTGAACCCGGTGCACACCGTCGGCGACCAGATCGCCGAAGGCATCATGCTGCATCAGAAGGTCGGCAAGGCGGAGGCGCGGATGCGTGCCGTCGAGATGCTGAAGCTGGTCCGCATTCCGGCGCCGGAACGGCGCATCGACGACTATCCGCACCAGCTTTCCGGCGGCATGCGCCAGCGGGTGATGATCGCCATTGCACTCGCCTGCCAGCCCCGCCTGCTGATCGCCGACGAGCCGACCACCGCGCTCGACGTCACCATCCAGGCACAGATCCTGGAACTGATGCGCGACCTGCGCGACCGCACCGGCACGGCGATCATGATGATCACCCACGATCTCGGCGTGATCGCCGAGCTCGCGCATCGGGTCGTGGTGATGTATTCGGGCCGCGTGGCGGAGGAAGCGAGCGTCGCCGACCTGTTCAACGACCCGCAGCACCCCTACACGCTCGGCCTGCTGGGCTCGATCCCCAAGCTGCATGTGGAGGAGGAGCGCCTCGCCACCATCGAGGGCACGGTACCGAATCCCTATTCGATGCCGACGGGCTGCCGCTTCAACCCGCGCTGTCCTTTCGCCATCGAACGCTGCCGCGTGGAGGCACCGCCGCTCCGCGAGGTGCGGCCCGGCCACCGTTCCGCCTGCTGGCGCGCCCCGCTCGAGGAGCATGTGCTGTGAGCGCCCCGCTGCTCGAAGTGATCAACCTCGTGAAGCACTTCCCGGTGCACGAGGGGATCATCTTCCAGAAGCAGGTCGGCGCGGTGAAGGCGGTCGACGATGTCAGCTTCAGCCTGATGCCGGGCGAGACCCTGGCGCTGGTGGGCGAGAGCGGCTGCGGCAAGTCGACCACCGGGCGCATGGTGCTCCGGCTGATCGAGCCGACCTCGGGCTCGATCCGCTTCGAGGGCAAGGAGCTCACCATCCTGCCGGCCGCCCAGATGCGCAGCATGCGCCGCCGGTTGCAGATCGTGTTCCAGGACCCCTTCGCCTCGCTCAACCCGCGCATGACGGTAGGCGAGGTGCTGGCCGAGCCGCTGAAAGTGCACGGCGTCGGCAGCGCGAACGAGCGCAAGGCCAAGGTCGAGGAGCTGTTAAGCGTCGTCGGCCTGTCGCCGTGGCACGCGGTGCGCTATCCGCATGAATTCTCCGGCGGCCAGCGCCAGCGCATCGGCGTGGCGCGGGCGCTGGCGCTCAATCCGGCGCTGATCGTCTGCGACGAGCCGGTCTCCGCCCTTGACGTCTCGATCCAGGCCCAGGTGGTCAACCTGCTGCGCGACCTGCAGGCGCGTTTCGGCCTCGCCTATATCTTCATCGCGCATGATCTGGCGGTGGTGAAGCATGTCGCCGACCGGGTGGCGGTGATGTATCTCGGCAAGATCGTCGAGATCGCCGACAAGCACTCGCTTTTCGCCGTGCCGCGGCATCCCTATACCCAGGCGCTGCTGACCGCGATCCCGGTGCCCGATCCGGCGGTCGAGCGCGGCCGCGTCATGCTGCAGGGCGACGTGCCGAGCCCGATGAACCCCCCACCGGGCTGCCGCTTCCACACCCGCTGCCCTTATGCCGAGGAGCGCTGCCGCCAGGAAGAGCCGGCGCTGCGCCAGCTCGGCCCCGGTCACGCCGCCGCCTGCCATTTCGCCGAGACTCTGCCGGCCTTCGGCTCGATCGTCGACCGCAAGCGCGGCCAGGCCTTCGGCCGGGTGGAGGCGAAGCTCGCCGCCTACAAGAAGGCGCTGGAAGCGCGCCGCTTGGCGGTTCCTGCCTGACCGAGCGGCCGGCTTGGCCGCGCGGCCCGAAACCGGCATGGTGCCGGACAGCACAACGAAAGTTCGCGGCAGGGGTATTCAGGGCATGGGGGAGGCGGCGCAGCCTTTCGTCGATCTGAGGGGCGTCAGCCTCGTCTACGGCCAGGGTGACGAGCAGATCCTGGCGGTCGAAAGTCTCGACATCCAGATCGCCAAGGGTGAGTTCGTGGCGGTGGTCGGGCCGTCCGGCTGCGGCAAATCCACCCTGATGAAGCTGGTCACCGGCCTCTTGCCGCCCTCCGCCGGTGCGGTCTTCGTCGGTGGCGACCGAGTGAGCAAGCCGATCCGCGGCGTCGGCATGGCGTTCCAGAATTCGATCCTGATGCCCTGGCGCACCACGCTCGACAACGTGATGCTGCCGCTCGAGATCGTCGAGCCGTACAAGCGCGAGCTGCGCCGAGAGCGCGCGAAATATATCGCGAGAGCGGAGCAGCTCCTGGCTTCCGTCGGCCTCGGCGGTTTCGGCGCACGGTTCCCCTGGCAGCTCTCCGGCGGCATGCAACAGCGCGCCAATCTGTGCCGCTCGATCATCCACGAGCCCGGCCTGCTGATGCTGGACGAGCCGTTCGGCGCGCTCGACGCCTTCACCCGCGAGGAGCTGTGGGCGATCATGCAGCAGCTCTGGCTGGACAAGCGCTTCACCGCCGTCCTGGTGACGCACGACCTGCGCGAGGCGGTGTATCTCGCCGATACCGTCTATGTGATGAGCAAGCGGCCGGGCCGGGTGATCCTGCGCAAGCAGGTGGATTTGCCGCGGCCGCGCACGCTCGAGATGACGTTCGAGCCCGGCTTCGTCGAGATCGTGCACGAGCTCCGCGAAATGATCGTCGAGGTGCGCCTGTCATGAACGCCAGCAACCGGCAGATGCAGATCCTGATGCCCTGGCTGGTGACCGTGGCGATGTTCCTGGTCTGGGAAGTGGCCTGTCGGCTGTTCAATGTGCCGCAGTTCATTCTGCCGGCGCCGTCGAAGATCATCGGCGCCATGAGCGAGTATCCGGTCCCGATCATGCAGAATGCGCTGCAGACGCTGTTCACCACGGTGATCGGCTTCGTGCTGGCGATCGCGGCGGGGCTGTTGCTCGGGCTCGCGGTCGGTGCCTCGACGCTGGTCTATAACGGCCTCTATCCGCTGCTGATCGCCTTCAACTCGATCCCCAAGGTCGCGCTGGTGCCGGTCTTCGTCATCTGGTTCGGCATCGGCACCGTGCCGGCGATCCTGACCGCTTTCATCATCTCCTTCTTCCCCATCCTGGTGAACGTGGCGACCGGGCTTGCCACCATCGAGCCGGAGATGCGCGACGTGCTGCGCTCGCTCGGCGCCTCCAAGCTCGAAGTGTTGACCAAGGCCGGCATCCCGCGCTCGCTGCCCTATCTCTTCGCCTCGCTGAAGATCGCCATCACCCTCGCCTTCGTCGGCTCGGTAATCTCCGAGACCGTGGCGGCCAACGACGGCATCGGCCATCTGATGCTGACCGCTTCCTCGCGCTTCGACGTGCCGCTGGTCTTCGCCGGCCTGGTGGTGGTGGCGGCGATGGGCGTCGCGCTCTATGCCATCTGCGCCGCCTTCGAGCGCCGCATGACCCGCTGGGCTTTCCGCGGCAGCGAGCTGATCAGCGGCGGCTAACCGCCGACCGGATTGAAGTCATAGGTCCCGACACCCTGCAGGATGGCAAAGCGGCAGCGGCCGCCCGCCTCTTTCGGGCTGACGCGATGGGCCCGCTTGGCCGGCACGGCGCAGGTGCCGCCCGGCATCAGCTCGAAGCGCTCCCGCGGCGCGCGGGTCTCGATCACCATCGGACCCTCGAGGCAGAAGAACGTGTCGGTGATGCTGGTATGCCAGTGCCAGGGCACTTCCTGGCCGGGTCCGAGCGTCAGGATCACCATGCGCAGATCCGGCGTCTCCGCCACCATCTCGCGCTTCTCGACCGGATAGGTGGCGGCCATACGATCCTCCCTCAGATGCGCTCCGACAGCCAGATCGCCAGCCGCGAAGCCTGCTTGATCGCGCCGGTCAGCACCGGATAGGCCGGCGCCTCGTGCGCGCCCGCGGCGATCGCGGTCTCCTTGTGCTCGATTTCCTCGGCGCGGAACTGCTCGATGGTGGATTTGAGCGCCGCATCGCCCGGCTCCAGCGCCTCGGCCTGGCGCTGGTAATGCTCGTCGATCACGCTCTCGACCGCCTCCGTGCAGGCCATGGCGGCCTTCTCGCCGAGCAGCGCCGTCGCCGCGCCGAGCGCGAAGCCGGCGACATGCCAGAGCGGCGTCAGCACGGTCGGCCGCACGCGGCTCTCGCCCATCAGCTTCTCGAAGGCTTCGAGATGCTTCTGTTCCTGCACCGCCATGTGCCGGATCGAGGCATGGTCGCCGAGCACGGCGAGCTGGCCGGCATAGATGCGCTTGGCGCCGTACTCGCCGGCATGGTCGACGCGGATCATGCGCGCCCGCGCCTCCTCGGCCGTGGGATCGCCCGGCTGGCGCCCGAGATGGTCGTAGCGGCGAGGCGCGCTCATGGCATCCTCCGCGCGGCCCACAGGCAGGCGGCGGCGAAGCCGACCTGGGCGATCATGTTCCAGCCCGCCATGCTGATGCCGATGAACGACCACGGTACCTCGTCGCAGCGCACCAGCGGCGCCGCCATCAGCTGCTTGCGCAGATCTTCCAGCGAGGTGGCGCCGCCGGTCGTGCCGCTGCATTCCGCAAGCCCCTGCCACCAGCCGAGCTCGACCCCGGTATGGAAGCCCGCGATGCCGGCGCCGGCCAGGAAGGCGAGGCCGGCCAGCAGCACCAGCGGCCGTGCATGCTGCGGCAGCAGAATGCCGGCAAGACCGATCAGGATCGGCGGCGCATAGGCCCAGCGCTGCCAGATGCAGAGCGGGCAGGGGGCCAGACCCATCACGTATTGAAAGTAGAAGGCGCCGGCGAGCATGGCGACGCTGGCGGCAATCACGGCGGCCGGCGCGAAACGCCGGAGGCTCGTCCCGGCGAACACGGATTCGTGAGGAATCTGCGTGGTTTCCATGACCCGATTATGCGGGTCCGGGGCCGCCAGGGCCATGCCGAAACCAGGGGTCTGCCGCCAAACCGGGCCGGTCGAACAAGGCGGGATTGCCGGCTAGCATGGCCGCAAAGGGAGGCGCCTGGATGAACGATTCGGCGGTCGGCACCGCGGCGAGGGCCGCTGCCAGGGACACGATAGAGACGCCGCAGGGCTGGACCATCGCCTCGGCCTCGCTCGCCATCATGTCGGTCGGCTTCGGCGCGCCCTATGTGGTGACCGTCGGCCTCAAGACCATCGCGGCCGAGCATGACTGGCCGCGCTGGATCCCCTCGCTCGCCATCGGCGCCGGCATGATCGGTGCTGGGCTCGGCGGCATCCTGATGGGCTGGTTCGCCGACCGCTACGGCGCCTGGAAGCCGGCGGCGCTGGCCGGAATCATGATCCTGATCGGCACCATCGTTGCCGCCAGCAGCGACAGCGCGGTGCAGCTGATCCTGGGCTTCGGCTTCTTCGTCGGCTTTCTCGGCAACGGCGCGACCTTCACGCCGCTGGTCGCCAACATCACCCGCTGGTTCGACAAGCGGCGTGGCGTCGCGGTCTCCATCGTCACCAGCGGACAGAGCATCGCCGGCGCCCTTTTCCCCACCATCTTCACCTATGCCATTGCCGCCTATGGCTGGCGGACGACGCTCGTCGCCTTCGGCGTCTTCGCGGCTCTGACCATCACGCCGCTGGCGCTGATCCTGCGCCGGCCGCCGCCGGCGCCGCTGCCCTCCCAGGTCGCGGCGGATCCGGTGAAGGGCGCCCGCGTGCTCGGCCTCCCGGCGAATGTGGTTCTGGGCGTGCTGTCGATCGCCATCATCGGCTGCTGCGTCGCCATGGCCATGCCGATGGTGCATCTGGTCGCCTATTGCAGCGATCTCGGCTACCAGTCGGCGCGCGGCGCGGAGATGCTGTCGCTGCTGCTCGCCTCGGCCTTTGCCGCCCGCGTCTTCTGGGGCCGGCTCGCCGACAAGCTCGGCGGCCTGACCACCATCCTGATCGGCTCCGCGGCGCAGGCGAGCGTGCTGGCATTGTTTAGCCTGGTCGACGGCCTGGTCAGCCTCTACGTGGTGTCGGCCGCGTTCGGCCTTGCCTTCGGCGGCATCGTGCCCTGTTATCCCCTGGTGGTTCGCGAGCTGTTTCCCGTGGCCGAGGCCGGCTGGCGCATCGGCGTCGTCATCCTGTTCGGCACTATCGGCATGGCGCTGGGCGGCTGGCTCGGCGGCCTCGTCTTCGACCTGACGGCGAGCTACCGGCCGGCCTTCCTGGTCGGCGTCGCCTTCAACGCCTTCAACCTGCTTTTGATCGGCGGGTTGTTGCTGCAGCGGCGCCGGCCGCCGCTCGCCTACGCCCCGGCATGACCGCGCTGCCTTCGCTCTTCGTCTCGCACGGCTCGCCGATGCTGATCCTGGAGGACGTACCGGCGCGGCGCTTTCTGGCCGGGCTCGGCAACCTGATCCCGGCGCCGAAAGCCGTGCTTGTCATGTCGGCGCATTGGAATACGCGCGTGCCGGCGGTCTCGGTCAATCCGCAGCCGGAGACGATCCACGATTTCTACGGCTTCCCGCCCGAGCTCTACCGCCAGCAATATCCCGCACCGGGCGCCCCGGATGTGGCGGAGCGCGCCGCGGCGCTGCTCGATCTGGCCGGCATCGCCACCGCGCGGGTTACCGATTGGGGCCTCGACCACGGCGCCTGGGCGCCGCTCAAGCTCGCCTGGCCGGCCGCCGACATCCCGGTGGCGCAGGTCGCGGTCCAGCCCAAGGCCGATCCGCGCCACCACTTCGCCATCGGCGCCGCGCTCCGGCCGCTGCGGGAGGAGGGCGTGCTGCTGCTCGGCTCCGGCTCGTTCACCCACAATCTCGGCGGGCTGACGCGGACACCGGGCGAGGTACCGGTCGCGCCCTGGGCGCAAGGCTTCATCGACTGGATGGTGCAGGCCATGGACGAGGGCCGCACCGAAGACCTGCTCGACTACCGGGCCAAGGCGCCCTTCGCCCGCGAGAACCACCCGACCGACGAGCACCTGCTGCCGCTCTATTTCGCGCTCGGCGCCGCGACCCCGGGCGCGAAGGCCGAGCGCCTGCATCAAGGCGTGATGTACGGCGCGCTGGCGATGGACAGCTTCCGCTTCAACTGAGCGCCTTGCCCTCGGCGCCGCGCCATGACGCGAGCAGGCCGAAGGCGATCATCGCCATGCCGGTCGCGCCGATCACCCAGGGTATCGGAAAAGCGGCGAAGGCCAGCGCCGCGATGACGGATCCCGCCAGCAGGCCGACGCTGTCCACCACCAGGCGGAAGGCGTAGACGCGGCCGATCTGGCGCGCCGCGAAATGGCGCTGCATCAGGGCGAGGAAGGGAATGTCGTTCATCGGCCCGCCGAACGAGGCGATGGCGGCGGCAAGGCTCAGGGTTGCGACATTCGGCGCCAGGGCCAGCGCCACGATGCCGCCGCCATAGAAGATGCGGCTCGCCAGCATGATGCGCTCGAGCGACACGCGCCGCAGGCTGCCGACCACCAGCGTCGCCGCGACATTGCCGACGCCATAGGCCGCCATGACATAGCCATAGGCGCCGATCTCGCCCGGCAGCACGTTCTGCACGTGCAGCACCAGGCCCAGCACGAAGACGATGTTCCAGGCGCCGTTGCCGAGGGTCGACCCGGCGAGCGACCAGAGCAGTGGACCGTGCCGGGCGATCTGGCGGAACACCTCGACGAACTCGATGCCGAAGCCGCGCAAGCCCCCGACGCCGCGGATCGCCTGCGGCGTCAGGCCGAAAGCGGCGCGGAGCGGCGCCAAGGTCAGCACCGGCACCAGGCAGGTCGCCGCGGCGACAACGAAGAAATGCTCGGGCGGCAGCACCAGCGCGACGGTGCCGATCATGCCGGCGCCGAGGATGCGCGCGAAGCGACGCGTCGCGTCCAGCAGGCTGTTGGTGGCGAGCCGCACATCCGTGTCCGGGACCAGCACGGGCAGCGAGGCCTGCAGCGCCGGCTGATAGAAGGCGCGGGCCGAGGCGGTGACGATGGCGACGAGGTAGAGCTGCGCGATGCCGAGCCAGCCAGCTGCGAAGGCGAGCGGCACCGAGAGCAGGGCCAGCATCCGCACCAGCTCGGCGCCCATCATGGTGCGCCGGTTGTCCCAGCGGTCGACCAGCACGCCGCTGAGCAGCCCGACGCCGCAGACCGCCAGCGCCTGCGTCGCGGTGAGATAGCCGGCCTCGCTGCCGACCAGGCTCGCCGCGATCCAGACCAGGGCGATCTGGTAAAACTGATCGCCGGTGGCGGAGACCAGAAGCCCGGCCCAGATCGACGCGATGCGCGGCCGCTTCAGCGGCACGAATATGTTCATTCAGGCGTTCCCTCCCCAGGGAACGGCGAGGGCTGTCGCTAGGCCGCCTTGATCCAGATCGCGTTGTCGTGGAAGGCGGCGCCGCCATTGGGCGGGCAGGCATCGGCGCCAACCAGGATGTTGATCCCCATGCCTTCCTCGAAGGCGCCGTTCGGCCAGATGCCTTCGTGGATGACGACGCCGCGCTGCACGCCGTCGAAGGCCTCCGCGTGCAGCACCACGCTGCCGCGCTGGTTGCCGATGCGGATGCGCTGGCCGGCGTTGAGGCCGAGCTTCGCGAGATCGTCGGGATGCACCTTCAGGCTCGGCCGCTTCTCGCGCTTCACCGAGGATGGCGTCTCGTTGAAGCTGGAATTGAGGAAGCTGCGCGACGGCGCCGTCACCATGCGGAACGGGCACTCGTCGGTCGCCGTCTCGATCACCGCGAAATGGTCCGGCAGGCGCGGCATCACCTTGTGGTTCGGTCCGATCATCGACCAGTCCGGCGCGAAGTGGAACTTGCCGTCCGGATAGGCGAAGCCGTTGAGGTAATGCGCGGTCTCGAAATCCGGCTGGCAATCGTGCCAGCGCGCGGCCTTGAGCTCCTCCCAGCCGGGCCAGCCCGAGGCCTTGAGCGTCCAGTCGGCGATCTCGGCGGCGGTCATGTGGAAGCCCTCATGCTCGGCGCCGAGGCGCCGGGCAAGCTCGCAGATCACGTAGTGATTCTCGCGCGCCTCCGCATAGGGCTCGATCAGCTTCGGCCCGGCCTGGATATATTGGTGGCCGCCGCCCTGATAGATGTCGTCGTGCTCGAGGAAGGTCGTGGCCGGCAGCACGATATCGGCGAGCTTCGCCGTGTCGGTCATGAACTGCTCGTGCACGCAGGCGAAGACATCGGCGCGGCGCATGCCGCGCTGCGCCTTGTCGACTTCCGGCGTCACCTGGGCCGGGTTGGTGTTCTGGATCAGCAGCGCCGTCACCGGCGGGCCGTCACCGATATCTGTCTTGTCGCTCACCATCACCGGCCCGAAGCGCGACTGGTCCAGCATGCGGATCTTGGGATCGCGCTTGCTGTGGCCTTCGATCAGCGAGCGGTCCCAGTGGTAGATCGCGCCGTTGTTGTGGAAGGCGCCGCCGCCCTTGTATTTCCATGAGCCGGTGACCGCGGCGATGCAGGACGCGGCGTGCATGTTCGCCGCGCCGTTCCTCTGGCGCGAGAAGCCGTAGCCGAGGCGGAGATAGGTCTTCTTGTTCTCGCCGACCAGCTTCGCGAAAGCCTCGATCTCGGCCACCGGCACACCGGAGATGGCGGAGGCCCATTCGGGCCCGCGCGGCTGCAGATGCGCCTCCAATTCGTCCGGGCAGTCTGTGTATTGGCGCAGGTAGTCCCGGTCGGCATAGCCGTCGCGGAACAGCACGTGCATCACGGCGCAGGCGAGCGCCCCGTCGGTGCCCGGCCGCACGCAGATATGCATGTCGGCGGCTTCCGCCGTGCTGTTGCGGTAGGTGTCGATCACCACGATCTTTGCGCCGCGCTCCTTGCGGGCGCGGGTCGCGTGGGTCATCACGTTGACCTGGGTGTTGACCGCGTTGGTGCCCCAGATCACGACGACATCGGCATCCGCCATCTCGCGCGGGTCGGCGCCGGCGAGCTTGCCGGTGCCGGCGATGAAGCCGCCCCAGGCGAGGTTGACGCAGATGGTGGAGAGGAAGCCGGAATAGCGCATGGCATGGCGCAGGCGATGGATGCCGTCACGCTGCACCAAGCCCATGGTGCCGGCGTAGTAGTAGGGCCAGACCGTCTCGGAGCCGTATTGCGCCGTCTTGCGCTGGAACGCCTCGGCGACCTCATCCAGCGCCTGTTCCCAACCGATCTCGCGGAACCGGCCTTCGCCCTTCTCGCCGATCCGCTGCAGCGGCACGCGCAGGCGGTCGGGATGGTGCACGCGTTCCTCGTAGCGGGCGACCTTGGCGCAGATCACGCCGGCGGTGTAGCGGTTGTCCGCGGCCCCGTGGATGCGGCCGATGGTGCGCTCGTCCTTGAGCTCTACTTCGAGGGCGCAGGTCGACGGGCAATCATGCGGGCAGGCGGAATAGCCCAGCTTCACCTCGGGCTTGCGGAACGGCGCGTTCATCGCGACTCACCAGTGAGAGACCGGGCGATGGTAACGGCGGGCTGAGTGGGCGTCACGTCTCGGTGAGTTAGTTGATTCAGTCAAATGATTCGCTAGCCTTCAGCAAGCATCAGGAGGTAGCCATGTCGGTTTTCGATCAGCAAGTGGCGGCGATGCGCCGCTTCTCGCGATTCTATACGGCCCGGATCGGCGTGCTGGACGATGGCTGTCTGCAGACACCGTTCTCACTCGGTGAGGGGCGCGTGCTCTATGAGCTCGCCCAGCGCGGCCGCGCCACGGCGGAGGAGCTGGTCGGGGATCTGGGAATCGATGCCGGCTGTCTGAACCGCATCCTGCACGCCTTCGAGGCCAAGGGCCTGGTCAGCAGGGCGCCGTCGCCGGCCGACGCGCAGGAGGTGCAGGTTCGGATCACCGATGCCGGCCGCGACGCCTTCGCGCCGCTCAACGCCCAGGCGCGCGAAGCCATGGGCGCCATGCTGCGCGGGCTGTCCGGGCCGGACCAGGGCCGGGTGGTCGAGGCCATGCGCATCATCGAGACGCTGCTCGGCGCCAGGCCGGAAGAGCCGCGCTATCAACTAAGGACCCACCGGCCAGGCGATATGGGCTGGGTGGTGCGGGCGCACGGTTCGGTCTATGCGCGCGAATACGGCTTCGACCAGAGCTTCGAGGCGCTGGTGGCGGAGATCGCCGCCAAATTCATCAACAACTTCGACCCGGCCGGGGAGCGCTGCTGGATTGCCGAGATGGACGGCAAGCCGATCGGCTCCGTCTTCCTGGTCCGGCATTCTGCAACGGTAGCTCAGTTGCGGCTTCTGCTTGTCGACCCGCAGGCACGCGGACTCGGCGTCGGCAAGGAGCTGGTCGCCGAATGCGTCCGTTTCGCGCGCGCGTGCGGCTACCAGAGGGTAACACTCTGGACCCAGAGCATCCTGATCGCAGCGCGGCGGGTCTACGCCCAAGCCGGCTTCCAGCTGGTGGCGGCGGAGGATGCCAGTGGCTTCGGCAAGGAGCCGGTCAGCGACGAAACCTGGGAACTGGAACTCACCTGAGCCGATCCGGCAGAGCGTCGGCGGACCTAGGCTCTCGGTCTCGGAGATAGTTGACAAAAGCAAGTAAATAAGTAGCCTGGAGCAACTGATCGCCAGCTAGGCCGTCGGGGGCTACGTGAGCACGTTCGACCAGCGGATCGCGGCGGTGCGCCGCTTCACCCGATTTTACACACCGCGCATCGGCGCGCTGGACGAGGCCTATCTAGATACGCCGTTCTCCCTCGCCGAAGGCCGCGTGCTGTACGAGCTCGCCAATCGCGAGCGGCCGACGGCGAGCGAGCTGGTGCGCGATCTCGGCATCGATCCCGGCTATCTCAGCCGCATCCTGCGCGGATTCGAGCGGCGCGGCCTGCTGAAGAAGGTGGCCGCACCGCATGACGGCCGGCAGATGCAGCTGATCCTCACCGATGCCGGCCGCAGGGCATTCGAGCCGGTCAACGCGCACTCGCAGGAAGGGGTCGGCGCCATGCTGCGCGAGCTCAGCGAGGCCGACCAGGTTCGCGTGGTGGCGGCGATGCGGCTGATCGAAGGCGCCCTCGGCACTACGCCGGACCGCCGCGCGCCCTACATCCTGCGGCCGCACCAGCCGGGCGATATGGGCTGGGTGGTGCAGGCGCATGGCGCGCTCTATGCCCGCGAATACGGCTTCGAGCAGACCTTCGAGGCGCTGGTGGCGGAGATCACCGCGAAGTTCATCAACGAGTTCGATCCGGCTTGCGAACGCTGCTGGATCGCCGAGAAGGACGGCGAGCCGGTCGGCTCCGTCTTCCTGGTGCGCAAATCGAAGACGGTCGCCAAGCTGCGGCTGCTGATCGTCGATCCGCGGGCGCGGGGTCTCGGCATCGGCAACCGCCTGGTCGCCGAATGCATCCGCTTCGCGCGCGAGCGGGGCTACAAGAAGATCACGCTCTGGACCCAGAGCATCCTGACCGCGGCGCGCCATATCTACGATCAGGCGGGGTTCCAGATGGTGGCGTCGGAACAGAACCACGCCTTCGGCCAGGACCTGGTCAGCGAGACCTGGGAGCTGAAGCTCACGTGAGCCAGCGCCTCGCCGTGGCCGCTGCGGCGGCGAGCGGCGTGCTGGTCGGCTCCGCCATGGTGGCGACCCGCTATGTGGTCGACCAGACCGGGCCCGGCTCGCTCGCCCTGATGCGCTATGCCATCGGCTTCCTGTGCCTCGCCCCGGCCATGCTGGCAACCGGCCAGGCCATGCGCTTCGCGCGGGCCGATGTGGTGCCGATCGCCATCCTCGGCATCACCCAGTTCGGCATCCTGATCGCCCTGCTCAATTTCGGCCTGCGCTTCATTCCTTCGGCGCGCGGGGCGCTGATTTTCGCCGCCATGCCGCTAATCACCATGCTGATCGGGGCGGCGCTGGGGCGCGAGCCGCTCACGGCGCCGAAGACGATCGGCGTGGCTCTGACCATCCTGGGCGTCGGCGTCACCCTCGGCGAGAAGGCGCTCGCGCCCGGCGCGGGCGTCTGGTGGGGCGAGCTCGCGGTGCTGGGCAGCGCGATCTGCGGCGCGCTCTGCAGCGTGCTCTACCGGCCCTATCTGCAGCGTTATCCGACCATCGCGGTCAGCTCCTTCGCCATGCTCGCCTCGGTCGGCTTTCTCGCTGTGGTGGCGGCGGGTGAGGGGTTCTTCGCGGCCTGGCCCGCCATCACGGCGCCGGGCTGGGGGGCCGTCATCTTCATCGGGCTGAACAGCGGGGTCGGCTATTTCCTCTGGCTCTATGCGCTCCGGCATGCGAGCCCGACCCGGGTCACGGTCTTCCTGTCGCTGAGCCCGGTAACCGCCTCCTTTCTGGGGGCTTTGCTGCTGTCCGAGGCGGTCACCGGAGCCTCTCTGGCCGGGCTCGCGGCCGTCGTGATAGGGATCTGGATCGCGCACCGCTGATTGCTGCAGCGCGGCATCTTTGCTAGGTTGCTGGCAGCCCTTGACGCGGCCTTCGGAGTCGCGCTCCCCCAACAATCGATGAGCTGATTTCATTGTCTGACGAGACGCCTACCGCCCGCGACGTGCAGCCGGTCACGATCGAGGAGGAGATGCGGCGGTCCTACCTCGGTTACGCGATGAGCGTGATCGTGGCCCGCGCCCTTCCCGATGCCCGCGACGGCCTGAAGCCGGTGCACCGCCGCATCCTCTATGCGATGCACGATTCCGGCTATACGTCGGACAAGCCCTACCGCAAGTCGGCCCGCATCGTCGGCGACGTGATGGGCCGCTATCACCCGCATGGCGACCAGGCGATCTACGACGCCATGGTGCGCATGGCGCAGGATTTCTCCATGCGCCTCACCCTGCTGGACGGGCAGGGCAATTTCGGCTCGATGGACGACGACCCGCCGGCGGCCATGCGCTACACCGAGATCCGCATGGCCAAGGCGGGCGAGGCCCTGCTCGAGGATATCGACAAGAACACGGTCGATTTCCAGCCGAATTACGACGAATCGACCGAGGAGCCCAAGGTCCTCCCGGCCCGCTTCCCGAACCTGCTGGTCAACGGCTCCGGCGGCATCGCCGTCGGCATGGCGACCAACATCCCGCCGCACAACCTCGGCGAGGTGATCGACGCCTGCCTCGCCTATCTCGACGATCCGGAAGTGACGATCCACCGGCTGATGGAGATCGTGCCGGGCCCGGATTTCCCGACCGGCGGCGTGATCCTGGGCCAGGCCGGCATCCGCGCCGGGCATGTCACCGGGCGCGGCTCCGTCGTGCTGCGCGGCCGGGTCAAGATCGAGGAGATCCGCAAAGACCGCGACGCCATCATCGTCACCGAGATCCCCTATCAGGTGAACAAGGCCTCGATGGTGGAGAAGATCTCGGACGCGGTGCGCTCCAAGCGCATCGAGGGCATCGCCGAGGTGCGCGACGAGAGCGACCGCGAGGGCGTGCGCGTCGTCGTCGAGGTCAAGCGCGACGCCATCGCCGATGTGGTGCTGAACCAGCTCTATCGCTTCACCCCGCTGCAGACGACCTTCGGCGTCAACATGCTGGCGCTGAATCGGGGCCGGCCGGAGCTGCTGAGCCTGAAGCAGCTGATCGCCTGCTTCGTCGAGTTCCGCGAGGAAGTCGTCGTCCGCCGCATCCGCTTCCTGCTGACCAAGGCGCGCGACCGCGCCCATGTGCTGGTCGGTCTCGCCATCGCGGTCGCCAATATCGACGAGGTGATCCACCTGATCCGCACCGCGCCGGACGCCACCTCGGCGCGCGAGCGGCTGATGGCGCGCGACTGGCCGGCGGAAGACATCGCGCCGCTGATCGCGCTGATCGACGACCCGCGCCACCGCGTGGTCGACGGCACCTACAAGCTGTCGGAGGAGCAGGCCCGCGCCATCCTCGAGCTCCGCCTGCACCGGCTGACCGCGCTCGGCCGCGACGAGATCGCCGACGAGCTGAAGAAGATCGGCGCCGAGATCGCCGATCATCTCGAGGTGCTGGCGAGCCGGCCGCGCCTGATGGACATCGTGCGCCAAGAGCTGGTCGAGGTGCGCGACCGCTTCGCCACGCCGCGCCGCACCACCATCGAGGCGCAGGAATTCGAGCACGACATCGAGGACCTGATCCAGCGCGAGGACATGGTCGTCACGGTGACGCAGGCGGGCTATGTCAAGCGCGTGCCGGTCTCGGCCTATCGTTCGCAGCGCCGCGGCGGCAAGGGCCGTACCGGCATGTCGATGCGGGACGAGGATTTCGCGACGCGCGTCTTCGTCGCCTCGACCCATGCGCCGGTGCTGTTCTTCACCAATATCGGCAAGGTCTACAAGCTCAAGGTCTACCGCCTGCCGATGGCCGAGCCGCAGGCGCGCGGCAAGGCAATGGTGAACCTGCTGCCGCTCTCCGAAGGCGAGCAGGTGCGCACCGTGATGCCGCTGCCGGAGGACGAGGAGACCTGGGGCAAGCTCTCGGTCATGTTCGCGACGGCGCATGGCTATGTCCGCCGCAACGCGCTCGACGACTTCGTGGTGATCAACCAGAACGGCAAGATCGCCATGAAGTTCGAGGGCGACGACGCCGACGACAAGCTGATCGAAGTGCTGCCCTGTTCGGATACCGACGACGTGCTGCTCAATTCGCGCGACGGCAAGTCGATCCGCTTCCGTGTCACCGATGTGCGCGAGTTCCAGTCGCGCTCCTCGACCGGCGTGCGCGGCATGAAGCTCGCCGAGGGCGACGAGGTCATCTCGATGGCGATCCTGCGCTCGATCGAAACCACCACCGAGGAGCGCCAGGCCTATCTCCGCTACGCCGCGCAGCAGCGCCGCCTGGTTTCCGGCGAGGCCCCGGAAGTGGAGGCCGGCGCGGCCGAGGACGAGGAGCAGGGCGTCGCCGAGGTCTCGCTGCCCCAGGAGCGTCTGGCCGAGCTCGGCGCCGCCGAGCAGTTCATCCTCACCGCGACGCAGAACGGCTTCGGCATCCGCACCACCGCCTATGAGTACCGGCTGACCGGCCGGGGCGGGCAGGGGATCACCAACATCGACACCCGCAAGCGCGGCGACAAGGTGGTGGCCGTGTTCCCGGTCGAGGACCAGGACGAGATCGTCATGATGTCCGACGGCGGCCAGCTGATCCGCTGCCCGGTCGACGATATCCGAATTGCCCGCCGCGGCAGCGCCGGGGTAACCTTGCTGAAGGTTGCCGAGGGCGAGCGCGTCGTCTCGGTGGCCAGGCTTGCCGACGCCACGAACGGAGAAGATGGCAACGGCGGCGAGGAAACGTCGGCCTCCGAAGAAGGAGCATAGTCAGGCATGGGCACGCGGATCGGCCTTTATCCCGGCACCTTCGACCCGATCACCAAGGGCCATTACGACATCATCGCCCGCGCCGCGAAGATCGTCGACAAGCTGGTGATCGGCGTCGCCATCAATATCGGCAAGGGGCCGATGTTCTCGGTCGAGGAACGCGTCGCCATGGTGCGCGAGGAAGCGAAGCAGCTGACCGGCCGCGACATCGACGTGCGCGGCTACGACAACCTGCTGATGCATGCCGCGGTGGAGATCGGCGCCTCGGTCATCGTCCGGGGGCTCCGCGCCGTGTCCGACTTCGAGTACGAGTTCCAGATGGTCGGCATGAACCGGCGGCTCAACTCGGAGATCGAGACCGTGTTCTTGATGGCCTCCGACAACCACCAGTTCATCGCCTCCCGCCTGGTCAAGGAGATCGCCATGCTGGGCGGCGACATCCGCTCCTTCGTCTCGCCGCGCGTGGCGGAGCAGCTGATCGCGCGCTGCGCCGAGCTCCGGCGCAACGCAGGAGTCGCGGAATGAGCGTTGGAATGCAACGTCGCGCTTTTCTGGGAACGATGGCGGCGGGCGTCGCCGCGCTCTCATCACCCTCTGCCTGGAGCCAGAATTTGGAAGACACCATCTATCTCGACCTGAAGGACGGCCGCGTGGTGATCCGGCTGCGCCCCGACCTCGCACCCAACCACGTCAAGCGCATCAAGGAGCTGACGCGGAAGGGCTTCTACGACGGCATCGTGTTCCACCGCGTGATCCGCGGCTTCATGGCGCAGACCGGCGACCCGACCGGCACCGGCACCGGCGGCTCCGGCCAGAAGCTGAAGGCGGAATTCTCCAATGCCCGGCATCTGCGCGGCACCGTCTCCATGGCCCGCGCGCAGAGCCCGGACAGTGCCGATAGCCAGTTCTTCATCTGCTTCGACGATGCCAGCTTCCTCGACGGCCAGTACACGATCTGGGGCGAGGTGACCGACGGCATGCAGTTCGTCGACCTGATCAAGAAGGGCGCCGGCCAGTCGGGCGCCGTCACCGATCCCGACAAGATCGTGAAGATGCAGGTCGCCGCCGACGCGAAGGGGAAGTGATCGCGCGGGTGCCCGCAAATCTGGGTCATGGCCGGGCTTGACCCGGCCATCCACGCGGTGGTCTCAGCGCAGCCGAGAGCCGTGGATGCCCGGGTCAAGCCCGGGCATGACGATTTGGGGGCCAGCGGATAGAGCTGATCCATGCGCGTCGCCGAGTTCGATTTCGACCTGCCGCCGGAGCGGATCGCGCTCAGGCCCGTGAGCCCGCGTGATGCGGCGCGGCTGCTCGTGGTCGATGGCGCGCGGCTGGAGGACCGGATTGTGCGCGACCTGCCGGCGCTGCTCCGCCCGGGTGACCTCGTCATCGCCAACGATACGCGCGTCATCCCGGCGCGCCTGGCCGGCCGTCGCGGCGAGGTGCGCATCGAGGCGACCCTGCACAAGCGGCTCGATGCCTCACGCTGGGCCGCCTTCGCCCGGCCGGGCAAGCGGCTGCATGTCGGCGACCGTGTCGAATTCGTCGAGCTGACAGCCACCGTCGAGGCGAAGAGCGACGGCGGCGAGGTGACGCTCGCCTTCGATCGCGCGGGCGAGGCGCTGGACCGCGCCATCGAGGCCGGGGGTGTGCCGCCGTTGCCGCCCTATATCGCGAGCCGCCGGCCGGTCGATGCGCAGGACCGCGCCGACTACCAGACCCTGCACGCCGAGGCCTCCGGCAGCGTCGCCGCGCCGACCGCCGGCCTGCATTTCACGCCCGAACTCTGGCATGCGCTGGACGCTCGCGGGATCGCCCATCGCTTCGTCACCCTGCATGTCGGCGCCGGCACCTTCCTGCCGGTGAAGAGCGACGACACCGCCGATCACCGGATGCACGCGGAGCAGGGCACGCTCGATGCCGCCACGGCGGCGGCGATTGCGGAAGCGAAGGCGAAAGGCGGCCGCGTGGTCGCCATCGGCACCACCTCCTTGCGCGTGCTGGAAGCCTCGGGCGGCGCGGCCTTCCACGGCGATATCGACCTCTTCATCACGCCGGGCTACCGGTTCAAGGTGGTGGACCTCATGATGACCAACTTCCACCTGCCGCGCTCGACCCTCTTCATGCTGGTCGCCGCCTTCATCGGGCTCGACCGCGCCCGCGCGGCTTACACGCATGCCATCGCCAACGGTTACCGCTTCTATTCCTACGGCGATGCCTGCCTGCTGACGCGGGCCGCCGCATGACGCAGTTCCGCTACGAGTGCCTCGCCACCGACGGTGCCGCGCGCCAGGGCCGGCTGCACACCGCGCATGGCGAGATCCGCACGCCGGCCTTCATGCCGGTCGGCACCGCCGGCACGGTCAAGGCGATGACGCCGGAAGCGGTGCGCGAGACCGGCGCCGACATCATCCTCGGCAACACCTATCACCTGATGCTGCGCCCCGGCGCGGAACGGGTGGCGCGGCTCGGCGGCTTGCGCCGCTTCATGCACTGGGACGGCCCGATCCTCACCGATTCCGGCGGCTTCCAGGTGATGTCGCTGTCGGAGCTCAGGAAGGTCGACGAGAACGGCGTCACCTTCCGCTCGCATCTCGACGGCTCGAAGCAGCACCTCTCGCCCGAGCGCTCGGTCGAGATCCAGCACCTGCTCGGCGCCACCATCACCATGCAGCTCGATGAGCTGGTCCAGCTGCCGGCGACCGACGCGGAAGTGGCTCGCGCCATGCGTCTCTCGCTCCGCTGGGCCGAGCGCTGCAAGGCGGCGTTCCAGGAGCGCGCGGGCCACGCCTTGTTCGGCATCGTGCAGGGTGGCATCAATCCCGAGCTTCGTGCCGAAAGCGCCCTCGGCCTCGTCCGGACCGGCTTCGACGGCTATGCCGTCGGCGGGCTCGCGGTGGGCGAGGGCCAGGCGGCAATGCTGGCGACGCTCGATGCCACCGTGCCGCACCTCCCCGCCGACCGGCCGCGCTACCTGATGGGCGTCGGCATGCCGGACGACATCCTCGGCGCGGTCGAGCGCGGCATCGACATGTTCGACTGCGTGCTGCCGACGCGCTCCGGCCGCACCGGCCAGGCCTTCACGCGCTCGGGCACGCTCAACATCCGCAATGCGCGCCATGCCGAGGATCCGGGCCCGCTCGATCCCGCCTGCCGCTGCCCGGCCTGCCGGCATTACAGCCGCGCCTATCTGCACCATCTGGAGAAGGCGAAGGAGATCCTCTCGCCGATGCTCCTCACTTGGCACAACCTCACCTATTTCCAGGACCTGATGATCGAGATCAGGGAAGCCATCGGCGAGGGCCGCCTCGCCGCAGCGGCGGCTCGGATCAGGGCGCGGTGGTCTGCGAACGACATTGCAGCGTCGGAGAGCAGCTAGAAGGCCGCGCTGCCAACACCAGAGCAGGTATCGGTGTTTGCAACGTGCTGCGCTTGTAGATTAAATGTCCGGTTCTAGGGGCCAAAAAAGAAAATAATGGGGGGTACCGTGTCCGTTCGCATGGTGGTGGCGTCCGGCTCTGCCGGAAGAGCTGAAAAATCTGTCGATCGTCGCAAGTTCCTGGTCCGCGGCGGGCTGGCCGCCGGCGCGGCGGCGGCGTTTCCCGCACCGGCAATTGCCCAGGGCATCCGCGAGTTGAAGCTCGTCACCAGCTGGCCCAAGGGCCTGCCGGGTCTCGGCACCAGTGCCGAACGCATCGGTCGGACGATCGCCGCCGCATCCGGCAATCGTCTGCAGGTGAAGGTTTTCGGTGCCGGCGAGATGGTCAGCGCCTTCGAGGCATTCGACGCCGTGGCCGCCGGTGTCGCCGACATGTACCACTCCGCCGAGTACTACTGGGAAGCCAAGTCGCCCGGCTTCAGCTTCTTTGCCGCGGTTCCCTTCGGCCTGACCGCCGACGAGATGGCGGCCTGGATTCATTTCGGCGGCGGCCAGGCGTTGTGGGATGAGCTCAGCGCCTCCTACGGCGTCAAGGGTCTGCTCTCGACAAATACCGGCGTACAGATGGGCGGGTGGTTCACCAAGGAAGTGCAGGGGCCTGAGAGCTACCGGGGCCTGCGCTATCGCATGCCGGGATTGGGCGGTGAGGTGCTGCGCCGCCTGGGTTCGGTCGTTGTTGCCTTGCCCGGCGGCGAAATCATTCCGGCGCTGCAGTCCGGCGCCATCGATGCCGGCGAATGGGTCGGTCCCTGGAACGACCTCGTGCTGGGACTGCACAAGGTGTCCAAGTACTACTACTACCCCGGCTTCCACGAGCCGGGCACAGTGCTCTCGACGGGAATCAACAAGAAGCTCTGGGATTCGCTGACCGGCGAGGACCGGAACTTGATCACGATGGTGGCGGCGGCCGAGTACACGACCTCGCTTGCCGAGTTCAACGCGAACAACGCCAAGGCGCTTGAGCAGATCACCAACGACAAGTCGGTCGAGATCCGCAAATTCGATGATTCGCTGCTGATGGCGCTCGGCAAGGCGAGCCGGGACATCGTCGCGGAGATCGGACAGAAGGATGCGATGACGCGCCGCATCTACGACAGCTTCAGCGCGTTCCGCAATCGCACCGCACGCTGGGCCGAACTGGCGGAGCGCGGTTTCCTCAATGCACGCCACATTGCGCTTTCCGGGTCGACCAAGGGCCAACCGTGAACGGTCCGGCTTCCGCGCCTGCGGTGCCGCCCGCCACTGGGGTGTGGGACCGGATCGGCGTGCGCGGCAGATTGCTGCTGGCGTTCTTCGGCATCAGTGCGTTTGCCATCCTGGGCGCCACCGCTGCGCTGTACTCGTTCCGCGAGATCCGCGACGTGATGGAACGGATCACGCAGCAGCGGATCCCGGTTGCTCTGAACTCCCAGGCCGTGTCGCGCCATGCGGAGCGCATCGTTGCCGCCGCGCCGGCCCTGCTGAATGTGGCGAGCCAAAGCGACAAGCTCGAATGGGCCGCGGAGATTTCGCGCGAGGTCGTCTCGCTCAACAAGCTGCTCACGGAACTCAAAGCCGGGGGTATGGAGAGCGCGGCACTGCGCTCCCTCGAAACCGAGATCCAGCAGCTGCAGAGCAATCTCGCCGAGCTCGACTCCCTCGTCGACGAAAGGCTGGCCGCCGTGGAGCAGCGGCGCGAGATCCTGCGGCAATCCCTGGCAGCCGCGGGCGGGTTGCAGCAGCTCTTCACGCCCTGGGTCGCGGTCATGGACGGGCGGATCGCGCAGTGGCGCCGCGTGGCTATCGATTCCAGCGTGCCGGTGGAGCGGCGGGTCGCCGCCGATCGCGAATTCGAGCAGGCGCTCGCTTGGTTCCGCGCGCTGCAGACGTCGCAGGTCCTTGCCTCGTCGATCAGCGACCAGTTCCAGCGCGCCACCACTGCCGAGGCGCAGTCGGCGCTGAATGTCGGCCGCTTCCGATTGCAGCAATCGCTGAACGAGCTCGAGCGCATGCTGCCGGTGCTCGATCAAAGGCTCAGGTCGCTCGTCAAGGAGTCGATCGACCGGCTGCGCTCCTTCGTGGTCGGTGATCTCAGCATCTTTGCCTTGCGCGAGCGTGAGCTGACCCTGACCGAGACAGCATCGCGTCTCCTGACCGAGAATGCCAAGCTGTCCCAACGGCTGACCGGGACCGTCGACCGGCTTGTGGCGGAGGCGACGACGGACATCCGCAATGCCAATGCCGAGGCTGCGTCGGTCGTCAATTTCAGCGCCTGGGTGGTTATCATTGCGGTCGTGCTCAGCCTTCTGAGCTCGGTGCTGATCGTATGGTTCTACGTCGGCCGTAACCTGATTGCGCGCCTGACCTCGCTCAGCCATCGGATGCTCGCTTTGGCTGAAGGCGATCTCCGCTCTCCGCTCCCGCCGGGCGGCAGCGACGAGATCGGTCAGATGGCAATGTCGCTCGCCGTGTTTCGCGCGACGGCAATCCAGATGGAGGAGACCAACCTCCGCGAGATCACCGAGGCCCGCCGCCGCCTGACGGAGGCGATCGAGGCCATTTCGGACGGGCTGTCGCTCTATGACGCCGACGACCGGCTGGTCGTGTCCAACTCGCGCTATACGGATCTGTTTCCGATGCAGGACGGCGTGATGAATGCCGGTACGCCGTTCGAGACCATCATCCGCCACGCCGCCGAACTCGGACTGATCGCAGAGGCATCCGGTCGTGTCGATGCGTGGGTGCAGGATCGTCTCGACGCTCATCGCAACCCTGGCGCCCACATTCAGCGGCGAAGCGACGGTCGCTGGATCAGGATCAGCGAGCAGCGCACGGCGAATGGCGGCGTGGTCGCGACCTACAGCGACATCACGGAGCTGAAACAGCGCGAGGCGGAGCTCGCGCATCTCGTGCACGAGCTCGAAGTTGCCCGCGATGCGGCGCAGGAGGCGAGCCGGACCAAGTCGGCCTTCCTCGCCAATATGAGCCACGAGCTGCGCACGCCGCTCAACGCCATCATCGGCGTCACCGAGATGCTGCAGGAGGACGCCCGCGACCTGAAGCGCGAGGACGAGTTCGAGCCGCTCGACCGCGTGTTGCGGGCCGCGCGTCACCTGCTGGCGCTGATCAACGACATCCTCGATCTATCCAAGATCGAGGCCGGAAAGATGGACATCCATCTGGAATCCTTCCCCGTCGCCGCCCTGATCGAGGATGTCGCCAAGACGGTCGAGCCGATGGCGGTGAAGAACGGCAACAAGATGATCGTCCGGCACGGGCCGATCGGATCGATCTATGCCGACCAGATGCGGGTCAGGCAGGCGCTGCTCAACCTGGTGAGCAATGCCGGCAAGTTCACTTCGAACGGCACCGTCACCATATCGTCGGCAAGACATGACGACGGCGGCGGCAGCCGCATCGAGATTGCGGTCGAGGATACCGGTATCGGCATGACGTCCGAACAGCTTGGCAAGCTGTTCCAGGAATTCTCCCAGGCCGATTCCTCCACCACGCGAAAGTTCGGTGGCACCGGGCTCGGCCTCGCCATCAGCCGGCGCTTCTGCCAGATGATGGGCGGCGACATCTCCGTCGAGAGCGAGCCCGGCAAGGGCTCGCGGTTCACCATCCTGCTGCCGATCGAAGTCGCCGAACATGAGCCTGCCGCACCGGCCCCATCGACGGCGCCGGCACCGCCGCGCGCCGCGCCGCCATCCGACCGCCCGCTGATCCTGGTGATCGACGACGATCAGACCGTGCGCGACGTGGTCGGTCGCTTCCTCGAGCGCGAGGGCTTCGACGTCGCCGCGGCGGAAGGCGGGCAGGAGGGCCTCAGGCTGGCGCGCGCGCTCGACCCGGCGGCGATCACGCTGGACGTCGACATGCCGGATCTGGACGGCTGGACCGTGCTCGCCGCCATCAAGGGCGATCCGGCGCTCGCGCATATCCCGGTCGTGCTGGTGACGATCGTCGACGAGAAGAACCGCGGTTTCTCGCTCGGCGCGACCGACTATCTGGTCAAGCCGGTCGACCGCGACACCCTGATCCGCGTCCTGCGCCAGGTCGGCCAGGCTGCGGACGGCCATATCCTGATCGTCGACGACGACGAGATCGGCCGTCACCGGCTGAAGGTCGCGCTCGAGGATGTGGGTTGGCGCACCGCCGAGGCCGATAACGGCCAGGTGGCCATCGCCCGGCTCGAGGAGGCGCTGCCCGACGCCGTGCTGCTCGACCTGATGATGCCGCAGATGGATGGTTTCGAGTTCCTGGAAGCCGTGCGGGGCAGGGCGGAGTGGCGCGACCTCCCGGTCATCGTGATCACGGCCCGCGACCTGTCCGCGGACGACCGGGCCCGCCTCAACGGCCGGGTCGAGCGGGTGATCCAGAAGACCGGACGCGAGGAGATTCTGCGCGAGGTCCGCGATGTCCTCGGCCGCTGCGTCCGGCGCGGCCGCGGGGAAAGGGCGGCCGTGGCATGAGCCGGATCCTTTACGTCGAGGACAACGACGACAACGTCTATGTGCTGAAGGGCCGGCTGACGCGCAAGGGCCATACCGTCATCGTCGCGTCCGACGGCGCCCAGGGCGTGGCGATGGCGGCGGCGGAACGGCCGGAGATCATCCTCATGGATCTGAGCCTGCCGGTGCTCGACGGCTGGGAAGCGACGCGGCGCATCAAGGCGGGCGCGGCGACGCGGCATATCCCCGTCATTGCCCTCACCGCGCATGCCATGACCGGCGACAGGGAGAAGGCGCTCGCCGCCGGCTGCGACGATTTCGATACCAAGCCCGTGGATATCGAGCGGCTGCTCGGCAAGATCCAGGCGCTACTGGGCCGCGGCGGCGCGCCATGACCGTGGGCGACCCCGCTCTCCTCGTCGTGGACGACAACGAGGACAACCGCTACACGCTGACCCGCCGGCTCACCCGCGAGGGCTATACCAACCTTGCCACCGCCGCCAACGGGCGGGAGGCGCTCGACAAGCTGAACGCGGAGCGCTTCGACCTCGTCCTGCTCGACATCATGATGCCGGACCTGAACGGCTACGAGGTGCTGGAACAGGTCAAGGCGACGCCGGCGCTGCGCGACATCCCGATCATCATGATCTCGGCGCTGGACGAGCTGGACAGCGTCATCCGCTGCATCGAGCTCGGCGCCGAGGACTATCTCACCAAGCCGTTCAATCCCACATTGCTCCGGGCCCGGGTCGGCGCCTCGCTGGAGAAGAAGCGCCTGCGCGACGAGGTGCGCCGCAATCTCGCCCGGCTGGAGCAGGAGCTGGATGCCGCCCGCGCGCTGCAGCTTGCCATGCTGCCGAACCAGTTTCCGGCCTGCTCGCCGTCGCACCCGGTCGCCGTGCATGCGGTCATGCAGCCGGCGCGCGAGGTCGGCGGGGACCTGTACGACTGCTTCTATGCCGGCGAGCACGCCTTCTGTTTCCTGGTCGGCGACGTGTCCGGCAAGGGCGCCTCGGCGGCGATGTTCATGGCGCGCGCGCGGAGCCTGGTCCGCATCTCGGTCAATCTGTGGCGTGAATGGCGCGCCGACGAGATCGATCCGGGCCTCGTCGCCGAGGCGGTGAACCGCGAGCTCTGCCAGAACAACGACGACCGCATGTTCGTCACCCTGTTCCTGGGCCTGATCGACACCCGTACGGGCCTCGTTTCCTTCGTCAATGCCGGCCACCCCCCGCCGCACCTCGTCTCCGCCACCGGCGAAACCCGGCAGATCGACGCGAAGCCCGCCATGCCGCTGGGCGTGCGCCGCCAGGCCGCCTATCAGACCCGCACATTGGCGATCCAGCCGGGCGATGCGCTGTTCGTCTGCTCCGACGGTGTGTTCGAGGCACTGAACGACAAGGGCGACCTGTTCTCGATTGAGCGGCTGGGCCGACTCCTGCGCGAGGCCAATGCGGCGGAGCCGCTCGACATGGTGCGCGCGGTCAAGGACGCGGTCGACGTCTTTACCGGCAGCGCGCCCCGGGCCGACGACGTCACCGCGCTCGCCCTGCGCTGGCGGCCCGCCGGGGCGGCGGGCGACGTGCCGCCGATCGCCTGGGCCGGCCCCGCCACGTGAGCGAGGCATCATGATGCGCGAGGTCGAGCTCCGTATCGGCAGCGAGATGGCGGAGATCGGCACCCTGCGCGATGCGCTGGACGCGCTCGCCGCCGAGCTCGGCATCGGAATGCGTCCCTTGATGCAGCTTCAGGTTGCGCTCGACGAGGTCGTCAGCAATCTGATCAAATACGCCTGGGATGACGGGGGGCGGCATGAAATTCTGGTGCGGATCCGCGCGGGCGCGGACCAGGTCGAGCTCGAGATCGTCGATGACGGCCGGGCCTTCGACCCGCTCGCGGCGCCTGCTCCCGAGCCGCCGCCGGCCGGGAAACGGCCACGGCCGGGGGGGCTCGGCATTCACATGGTGAAGCAGCTGGTGGACCAGTTCGCTTACGAGCGCATCGCCGGGCGCAACCACACCCGGCTCGTCAAGTCGTGCGCGGTAGGCGCCATCGGCGGGAGGAAGGAAGAATGAACAACAGCGCCCTCAGCATCGGCGAGACGCGCGCCGGCAGCGTGTGCGTGGTGACGCTTGCGGGCCGGATCGACAGCAGCAATGCGAACGACGTGATGGCCGCCCTCACGCGCCTGATCACGGCGGGCGAGAAGTCGATCCTGGTCGATCTCGGCGCTGTGCTTTACCTCACCAGCGCCGCTTTCCGCGCGCTTCTGGTGGCGACCGACGAGGCCGAGCGCCAGGCGGCGCGATTCGCGCTCTGCAGCCTTGCCGGCCATGTGCGCGAGCTGTTCGAGATGGGGGGCCTGACCGAGGTCTTCGCCATTCACGAATCGCGCGAGGATGCGCTGCGGCAGCTCGGCTGAACGTGTCCCGCGCCCCCTCATGACCCGCCCGCCCGAGCTGATCTACGGGGTCGACGAGCGACCGCCGTTGCCGATCGTCGTCGGCTCCGCGGCGCAGCACATCGCGCTGATGGCCGTCACCCTGGTCTTTCCGATCATCCTCGCGCGCGAGGCCGGGCTGGTCGGCAACCAGTTCCTCGACCTCGTCTCGCTCTCGATGCTCGGCCTCGGCGCCGCCACGGTCGTGTTCTGCCTCGCCTCGCCCTATGCGGGCTCGGGCTTCCTCTGCCCGGCCGCCTTCACGGCGATCTATCTCGGCCCCTCGCTGTTCGCGCTGCGCCAGGGCGGGCTGGCGCTGGTCTTCGGCATGACGGTGGTCGGCGGGCTGATGCAGATCGCCATCGCGCCGCTGCTCCGGCGGCTGCGCGCGCTGTTGCCGCCGGAGATCGCGGGGCTGGTCATCGCCGTGGTCGGCCTGACGCTTGCCGGCCTCGGCGCCCGCTACAGCCTCGGCCTCAACGACCGGCAGCGGATCGACCCTGATTACGTGATCGTCGCCGGTCTCTCGCTCGCCACCATGATCGTGCTAAACGTCTGGTCCCGCGGCTATGGCCGGATGTTCTGCGTGCTGATCGGCATGATCGTCGGCTATGGCCTGAGCGCCGCGCTCGGCCTGCTCGAATTTTCCAAGGCCATGCCTCCGGGCGGAATCAGCATCTTCCGCCTGCCCAGGCTCGACCATGTCGGCTGGTCGTTCGATCCGCTGCTGGTCGTGCCCTTCGCGGTGGCTTCGCTCGCGGCGACGCTGCGCGCGATGGGCGACGTGTCGAACGCCCAGCGGATCAACGATGCCGACTGGGTCCGCCCGAAATTCGCCTCGCTCGCCGGCGGCGTCTCCGCCAACGGCATCGCCGTCGTCTTCTGCGGCCTGATCGGCAGCTGCGGCGTCAACACCTACAGTTCCTCGATCGGCCTCTCCGGCGCGACCGGCGTGACCAGCCGCAGCATCGGCTATGCCGTCGGCATCGGCTTCGCCGTGCTCGCCTTCCTGCCGCCGGCGGCGGTGGTTCTGGCGGCGATGCCGCTGCCGGTGATGGGCGCGGCGCTGTTCTTCACCGCCGCCTTCGTCTTCACCAGCGGCCTGCAGATGATCACCGCGCGCATGCTGGACGCGCGCAAGAACATCGTCATCGGCTTTTCCTTCGCCATGGCGGTGGTGGCGGACGTCTATCACGAGGCGCTGATGGGCGTGCCTTTCGTGCTGCGGCCGATCTTCGGCAACTCGCTGGTGCTCGGCACCGTCTGCGCCGTGGCGCTCAATCTCGTGATGCGCATCGGCGTGCGCCAGCGCGTGTCCATGCGGCTCGAGCCGGGCCGCATCGGCTTCGAGGCGGTCGAGCAGTTCCTGACCCAGGCCGGCGCCCGGTGGGCGGCGCGGCGCGACGTGATCCGCCGCGCGGTGTTTGGCGCGGTGCAGGTGCTGGAAGTCATCGGCGCCCCGCCCGGCGGCGTCGAGATCGAGGCGAGCTTCGACGAGTTCAACCTCGACATCCGGATCCGCTATGCCGGCGCGCCGCTGACCGTTCCCGACCGCAAGCCGAGCCCCCGCGAGATCGTGGCGAGCGAGGACGGGGAGCGCCTGCTCGCCGGCTATCTGCTGCGCCAGAGCGCCGACCGCATCCAGGGCCGCCGCACCGCCGACGGCGCCGAGATGACCCTGCATTACGACCACTGAGCGGGCGGGCGAGGAAATCGCTTGGGCCCGGCGGCGAGGCTCCGTAACCTGTCCGCAGCAGGGGAGGGCGCCATGACCATCCTGGCAGGTACCAGCAAGGGCGTGTTCAAGCTCACCGAAGGCGGCCAGGCGGCCTGCGTGCTGGAAAGTCGCGGCGTGCGCGACCTGCAGGCGCTGGAGGGCCGCCTCTTCGCCGCCACCGGCGCCGGGCTCTATCGCTCCGACGATGGCGGGGCGAGCTGGTCGCTCGCCGGCATGGCCGAGTACGAGGTCTGGCAGGTGCGCGGCGCCGGCAAGGGAGTGCTCTACGCGGGCACGCAGCCGGCCGCTTTGTTCCGCAGCGCCGACCGCGGCACCACCTGGACGGAAGTGAAATCCTTCGCGCGCACGCCGGAAGCACAGGAATGGTGCGTGCCGGTCAAGCCGCGCCTGCCCGGCCGCGCCCGCGCCCTGGTGATCGATGCCGAGGACCCGCGCCGAATCCGCGTCGGCGTCGAGGTCGGCGGCGTGATGGCGAGCGACGATGAAGGCGAAAGCTGGCGCCTGGTGCTGCCCGGCGACAATCCCGACCTGCACATGATGTGCGCCCATCCGGCGCGGCCGGCGACGCTGTTCGCCTCCACCGGCTATGGCCGGCTGAACGGCGTGGCGCCGATGGTGGAGGGCAATGCCGGCGTGTTCCGCTCCGACGATCGCGGCCACACGTGGCGCTATGCCTGGGCCGGCGTGACGCCGCGCTATTCGCGCCCGATGTGCATCGACCCGCGCACGCCCCACGGCCTGACGGTGGCGAGCGCGCCGACCGCCTTCTCCAGCTTCAAGGACGAGGGCGGCGCCCACTGCATGCTGTATCGCTCCGAAGACGGCGGCCAGAGCTGGCGCTCGCTCTGCGACGGCGCGCATTCGCCTTCGGCCGCCAACATCCACGGCCTCGCGCCGGATCCGGCCGAAGCCGGCGGCGTGATTATCGGCACCGATACCGGCGAGGTCTGGCGCGTCAGCGACCGCGCCGAATGGAAGCAAGCCGCCGCGGGGCTGCCGGCGGTGTTGTCGGTGGTGGCGGTGCACTGAAGCGAGGAAGGAGAGCCCGCATGACCCTTCGAACCATCCTGCTCGGCGCCGCCCTGGCGCTCGTCCTCGGCACCTCCGCGCAGGCGCAGGTCGTCGTCGCGTCCAAGATCGACACTGAGGGCGGCGTGCTCGGCCATATCATCGCGCAGGTGCTGGAGGGCAACGGCGTCAAGACCACCAGCCGCATCCAGCTCGGCGGCACGCCTGTCGTGCGCAAGGCCATCGCCGCGGGTGAGATCGACATCTATCCGGAATATACCGGCAACGCCGCCTTCTTCTTCAACAAGGCGGACGACCCGCTGTGGAAGGATGCGGGCAAGGCCTATGCGACGGCGAAAAAGCTCGACTACGACGCCAACAAGATCGTCTGGCTGACCCCGGCGCCGGCCGACAACACCTGGGGCATCGCGCTGCGCAAGGATCTCGCGCAGGGGAACAAGCTCGCCACCCTCTCCGATTTCGGCAAATACATCGCGGGCGGCGGCCAGGTGAAGCTCGCCGCCTCGGCCGAGTTCGTGAACTCCGCGGCGGCGCTGCCGGCCTTCCAGGCGGCCTACGGCTTCAAGCTGAAGCCGGACCAGCTGATCACCTTGGCCGGCGGCGACACCGCGGCCACCATCGCCGCGGCGGCCAACCAGACCAGCGGCGCCAATGCCGCCATGGTCTACGGCACCGATGGCGGCATCGCCGCCTCCGGCCTGGTCGTGCTGCAGGACGACAAGCATGTGCAGCCGGTCTACCAGCCGGCGCCGATCATCCGCGAGGCGGTGCTGAAGGCGCATCCCGCGATCGCCGACTGGCTGAAGCCGGTCTTCGCCAAGCTCGACCTCGTCACCCTGCAACAGCTCAACGGCCGCGTGCAGGTCGGCGGCGAGCCGGCCAAGGCGGTGGCGGCGGACTTCCTGAAGAAGAACGCGTTCTTCAAATAGCCGTGGCAACGCCGGACCGGCCGAGGCCGTCCTTCGACAAGCTCGGCCTGGTGATCGGCATCGTCGCCGCGGCGGCGGCGGGGGCGCCGTTCGCGACTTTCCGCGCCAACCGCATCGTGCCGGGCGAGGGGCGGGCGATCTGGGAGGCGCTGCCGGCCGGGTGGGCGACGGCGCTGCTGCTGGTCGTGGCCGGTGCCGCGCTGGTCGCCATGCTGCGCAGTCCGGCGCCCGCGCGGCTCGCCGCCGCGCTCGCGGCGCTCGCCACGCTCGCCCTGCTGATCGGCACCGCCGCGCATCACCTGACCCCGCCGGACAACGCCTATGCCCGCGTGGCGCCGGCTTCGGGCTTCTGGCTGCTCGGCTTCGCCTTCGCGCTGCTCGCCGCCGACGCGCTGACCCGGCTCCAGCTCTCGGCCACGGCACGGATCGCGGCGCTCGCTGCGGTGGCCGCCGCGATCTGGCTCTTGCTCGCGCTCGGCGCCTGGGACGGGCTCTCGCTGCTGAAGGAATACGCGAACCGTGCCGACCGCTTCTGGGCCGAGGGCGCGCGCCACCTGGCGCTCGCGCTCGGCTCGCTCGCCGCGGCAATCGTCGCCGGCATCCCGCTCGGCATCCTCTGCCACCGCGTCAGCGGCTTGCGCGACGCGGTGCTGAACCTGCTCAACATGATCCAGACCATCCCCTCGATCGCGCTGTTCGGCCTGTTGATCGCGCCGCTCGGCTGGATCGCCGCCAACCTGCCGGGAGCCTCCGTCATCGGCATCCGCGGCATCGGCGCCGCGCCGGCCGCGCTCGCGCTGTTCCTCTATTCCCTGCTGCCGATGGTGGCGAACACGGTGGTCGGCCTCGCGCAAGTCCCCGCCGCCGCCAACGACGCCGCGCGCGGCATGGGCATGACCGCGCGCCAAAGACTCACCCGGATCGAGCTGCCGCTCGCGCTGCCGGTGATCCTCGCCGGCATCCGCATCGTGCTGGTGCAGAATATCGGGCTTGCCACCATCGCGGCGCTGATCGGCGGCGGCGGCTTCGGCGTCTTCGTGTTCCAGGGCCTGGGCCAGACGGCGATGGACCTGGTGCTGCTCGGCGCGGTGCCGACGGTCGCGCTCGCCTTCGCCGCCGCCATCCTGCTCGACGCCGCGGTCGAGCTCACCGCCGCGCCGGGGAGCCGCGTGTGATCGAGCTGGAGCACGTCAGCAAGCGCTACGGCGAGACCGAGGTGGTGAGCGACGTCACCCTCACCGTGCCGCCGCGCAGCATCGCCGCCATCGTCGGCACCTCCGGCTCCGGCAAGACGACCCTGCTCCGCATGATCAACCGCCTGGTCGAGCCGAGCGCCGGCACGATCAAGCTCGACGGCGTCGACCACCGCAGCGTCCCGCCGCACGAGCTGCGCCGCCGCATCGGCTATGTCATCCAGGGCCACGGCCTGTTCCCGCACCGCACCGTGGCGCAGAACATCGCCACCGTGCCGGCCCTGCTCGGCTGGCCTAGGGCCAAGACCAAAGCCCGCGTCGACGAGCTTCTGACCCTGTTCCAGCTCGACCCCGCCGAATTCGCGGCCCGCTATCCGCACGAGCTTTCCGGCGGCCAGCAGCAGCGCGTCGGCGTCGCCCGCGCCCTCGCCGCCGGGCCCAACCTGCTGTTGATGGACGAGCCGTTCGGCGCGCTCGACCCGATCATCCGCGCCAAGGCGCAGGCGGATCTGCTTAGCCTCCAGGCCCGGCTCGGCACCACCATCATCCTGGTCACCCACGATATCGAGGAGGCGGTGCTGCTCGGCCACCGCATCGCCGTGATGGATGCCGGCCGCGTGCTGCAATACGCGCCGCCCTCGGAGATCCTGGCCCGCCCGGCGACACCCTTCGTCGAGGCGCTGGTCGGCACCGGCGAGCGGCCGTTCAAGCTGCTCTCGCTCAAGCCCGTGGCGGAGGCGGTGGAGCAAGGCATCGTGGAGGGCGAGCCGATCGCCGCGAGCGCGACCCAGCGCGACGCGCTCGCCGCTCTGCTCTGGTCCGGCCGCCCGGCGCTGCCGGTGCAGAGCGCGGAGGGCGTCATCATCGGCAAGGTGACGGTCGCGGGCCTCAGCAAGCGCGCGGCGCGGCCGGAGTGATGCGCGCGCTGCCGACGCTCGCCCGCCTCGCCGCGCTGGCCCTGCTCGCGGCCTTCCTCATGCGCCCCGACTGGTTCGAGCCGGTGTTCCGCCCGCTGACCGAGAACGGCGCGCCGGCGATCTACAACCAGGGCAGCCTGCTCGGCCTCACGCTCGCCCATCTCGGCCTCGTGGCGCTCGCCACCGCCGGCGCGACGGCGCTCGCCGTGGCGCTCGCCATCCTGGTGACGCGGCCGTTCGGGGCCGAGTTCCTGCCGCTCTCGCGGGCCCTCGTAAATATCGGCCAGACCTTTCCGCCGGTCGCCGTGCTGGCGCTCGCCGTGCCGGCGGTGGGCTTCGGCGCGACGCCGACCCTGATCGCGCTGTTCCTCTATGGCCTGCTGCCGATCTTCGAAAACACGCTGACCGGGCTCACCACGCTCAGCCCCGCGGTGGTGGAGGCGGCGAAGGGCACCGGCATGACGGCGACGCAGCGCCTCGCCCGCGTGGAGCTGCCGCTGGCGGCGCCGGTCATCCTCGCCGGCATCCGCCTCTCGGTGGTGATCGGCCTCGCCACCGCGACCATCGGCTCGACGGTGGCGGCGAAGACGGTGGGCGAGGTGATCATCGCCGGCCTGCTCTCCAACAACCTCGCCTTCGTGCTGCAGGGCGGCTTGATCGTCGCCGTGCTGGCGGTGCTGATCTATGACGGGTTTACGGCGCTGGGGCGGGTGGCGGGGAGGTGGAGTGGGGGAACATCCTGAATCAGCGCGTCTCGCGACGGCCGATCTTCACTCAGAATTCTCTGCACCCCGGCGCAGCCGTTCATAGACATCCTTCGCGAGATACTCCTGCGCGGCCTTCCTGAAAGCCGGATCGCTCATGACCCGGTTGAAGATTTCGTCGTTCCCTTCCATGCGCTGGATAAAGAGGTCGTCGAGGATGCGCCCGAAGAACGCCGAGAAGTTCGTCAGATTGTTGGCCTGCGCAGCTTCGACGACCTTCTCATTGTGCTCCGCCGTGGCGCGCACCTGATCGAAGAACAACTGATCCGCTTCGGTGAACGACGTACCGAAGCGCTCGTTCAGGCTGTCGACCAGGGTCGAAAGGGCGACGGTAACGTCTTTGCTGCTCGCCGTGCCAACATCGGTCGGTCCCTTCAGCGGATCGGCCTCGCCGACGCCGAGATCGATCCACCTCTCACCGGCTTCCTGCAGCCGGAAGTATTTCAGGGCGACATCGTCATCCAGCGTGAATTTCCTGCCATCGCCCGGCAACGGCAACTTGGCCGCGAGGTTGCGGACGAAGGCATAGGTCTTCTCAAGGCCTTCGTCGTGATAGGGCATGACCTGCGAGAGAAACGCATAGAGGTTCCGAAAGGCCGAAAGGTGCCCGCGGAACTCCTCCTGAGCGGCTTCCTCGAGCTCCTTAAAGCGTTCGACGCAGCGATCGAGCACGGCGTTCATGATCTTGTGATCCCGCCCGCTATGGTCGCGCTTGCCGCTGAACCAGACGGCGGAGAATTCGCGCATATCGTCGGGCGTGAAGACCGCCGCCTGCAGGAGTTTGTGGCTCAGCTCATTCAGCTTGTGCGGATCGATCAGGTCGCCGATCGGCGTCGCTTCATAGTACGGCTTGAACGCCTTGTAGATCTCGGCTTCCTCGTTCTGGAAATCGAGCACGAAGACCCGCGACTTGCCGGGCGCCGTCCGGTTGAGTCGCGAGAGGGTCTGAACCGCCTGCACCCCCGCCAGCTTCTTCACGACATACATCGTCTGGAGCAAGGGCTGATCGAAGCCGGTCTGGTATTTTTCGGCCACGATGAGAACCCGGTACTCGTCGCTCGCAAAACGCTCCGGCAGTTCCCGTTCCGGAAGCCCGTCGTTCATGCCGACTTCGGTATAGGACGAACCCGGCACATCATCGTCCTCGACGCTTCCGGAGAAGGCAACAAGCGCGCGGATGCCTTGATAACCCTTGTCGCGGATGTAGCGATCGAACGCCTTCTTGTACTTCACCGCCGACAGGCGCGAGCCGGTCACGACCATCGCCTTGGCCCGGCCGCCGAGTTCGCGCATCACCTTCAGCCGAAAGTGCTCGATGATGACGGTAATCACCTGCTCGATATTCACAGGATGCAGTTCGAGAAATCGCCCCAGGGCCTTGGCCGCTTCCCGCTTCGGCACTTCGGGGTCAGCCTCGATCTGCTTCACCAGCCCGAAGAAGCGCTTGTAGGTGACGTAGTTCGCCAGCACGTCGAGGATGAAGCCCTCGTCGATCGCCTGTTTCATCGTGTACTCGTGAAACGGCGATGCGCCGGTCGGGCCGGGCTCATCGAACACGACCTTGGTCTTGTATTTGGGCGTTGCGGTGAAGGCGAAGAAGCTCAGATTCGGCTGACGTGCCCGCTGCATCATCTCTTTCCGAATGCGGGCTTTCGTCTCCTCGGAAAGATCGTCGTCCTCTTCCTCGCCGGCCTGGCTCGCGATGGCGTCGGCAATGCCATCCTTGTTCAGGATGCCTTTGAGCGCCGAGACGGTCTCGCCGGACTGGGAGCTATGCGCCTCATCCACGATCACGGCGAACCGCCTGTCGCGCGTCTCGATGGACACACCTTCGCCTTTGGCCTCCAGCGTTCGGATCGCCTGGCGAATGAAGGGGAACTTCTGGATCGTCGAGATGATGATGGGCGTGCCATTGGCCAGCGCCTTGGCGAGCTGCTGCGTGTCTTCGTCGATCTTCTCGACGACGCCCATCTTGTGCTCGAATTGGTAGATCGTGTTCTGAAGCTGCTGGTCGAGCACGCGCCGGTCGGTGATGACGATGACCGCGTGAAAAACCTTCTCATCCTTGTCGTCGTGCAGCGATGCCAGCCGGTGCGAGAGCCAGGCGATGGTGTTGGACTTGCCGGAGCCCGCGGAGTGCTGGACGAGATAGTTGCGTCCCGCTCCATGCTTCCCGGTATGGGCCACAAGTTTCCGCACGGCGTCGAGCTGATGATAGCGCGGGAAGATCATCGCTTCCTTGCGGATCGTCCGCATGCCCGTCGAGGTCGGAATCGTTCGCTCGGTGACTTCGAGGTGCATGAAGCGCTGCAGGATGTCGAGCAGGCTGTCGGATTGCAGCACCTCGTCCCACAGATAGTGGGTCTTCCAATCGCCCTCGACAGGCGGATTGCCTGCGCCGTTGTTATGGCCACGGTTGAAAGGCAGGAAAACCGTTTCGCTCCCCTTTAACTGCGTTGTCATCCAGATTTCGTCGGGATCGACCGCAAAGTGAACGAGCGTGCGTTCCTTGAAGCGAAACAGCGGGTCGCGCCCGTCGCGGTCGTTCTTGTACTGGGCACAGGCGTCCTCCGCCCGCTGGCCGGTGAGCGGATTCTTCAGTTCCGCGGTGACCACCGGCAATCCGTTCACGGAAAGCACGACATCGATGATGCATTTGCGCTTGCCACCGTCCGGGCGCTTCAGCACCTCGGAGAGGAACCCGACCTGGCGCGTGATCGTGAAGCGGTTGGCAGCGTAGCGCGCCTGTGCCTCAGGATTCATGCCGGTGTTGGGACGGAAATAAGCGAGCCGGAATTGCTTGCCATAGCATTTGAACCCGTGCCGCAGGACACCGAGTGCGCCCTTGGTGGTAAGTTCCTTGGTCAGGCTGTCGAGAACCGTCGCCTCGGTGCGGTCCTTGAGCATGGCTTCGAGTTCCGACCAGCGCGCCGCTTGGCTGGCGCGGATGAACGCGAGGACTTCATCCGGGAAGAGCGCGACGGCGGCGTCGAAAGCCTTGGGGCTGCTCGTTCGATAGCCGCCGGTCGAGGTGAGGCCCACCTCAATCGCCCTCTCGAAAATGAGCTCTGTGTGGCCAGGCATGCATCCCCCTTAAACGGTCCGTACTGAGCCGTTCTCTAACGTATCGAGCGTCAGCCCTTTCAACTGGTCATAGTGATAGTGACGAATGGATGGATCGCGGGCGAGGTATTTCCCCGCTCCGTCAAGATACGGACTCGGATTTTCGTTCTCGGTAACCACAAACTTGCGAACACGAATACCGCGATCATCCCCCGTATACTGACAGATTACGCGTCGCAGACTGGCGCACCAGCTAACACCCGCTTTGAGTTGATCGATGATCGATTGTGCTTCAAGGCTGCGCGACTTGAACTCGAACAGAAAGGCGTTGACATGGCGGTGGAAGCATTGGAAAACGACAAAATCGCACCGCTTGGACCACTGCTTGCCGTTGTCATCCAAGAAGTGAAACAGCGATTCTTTGCGGCCATCTAATTTGATGGCGAAGGCTCTACCCTGAAACGGCAGTATGACTTTGCGGGTAGCCTTCTTCGTCGATCCCTCCGGATAGTACTTCTCGACCAGCGAGACTGCTCCAGTGGTTCCGTCGTCCACAACGTATGCAGGCGCGATGTAGGCGCGGAGATGATCGAAATAGCTGGTGGCATCGAGGGGCATCGTTACGCCTCGATCTGCCCCATGACGGCGGCGGTGATGAGCGCGGAACGATATTCGACTAGGCGCTCTACACTGATCCTGCAGTTCTCCACTACTAGATCAAGCGCGTCGAGGTGCGTGCCGACGTTCGCCTGGATCTGAACCTGCTCCTCCAGCGGCGGAATCCAAACCGGCAGTGACATAAGGTTGTCTTTGGTCAGCTTTGGTTGGGCTGATCCTGAGATGTAAGGATCGAGAGGATACAGCGCCAATTGCGACGTGCAGAACCAGATAGTCAGATCGATGGGGCGCAATATATGCGCGTGGTTGTTCACCCAGTATTGTCCCGACGCGGAGAAGGCGAGCGGCGTTGAACGAGACAGAAGATTGGCGCCATCTTCCGCGACGAGCACGGTCGGAAAGTCAAAAAGAAACTCGTCTACATAATCGATGATACCTGATGCGCCATAATAGGGATAAAGGCGCTCAACGCCTTTTCGAAGCTCCGCAGCAATCGGGACGCGCATCCTGTTTAGATTCTCGACGGCGTAGCGCAGCGAACGCACCTCCCAATGCGCGGGGATTTGGCCAAGCCAGGCGAGGCCGCTGTCCTTCATTGGGACGGCAGGGTCGAGACCCTTCGTGATCGCCCGCGTGGCGATCGCCTGACGCTTCTCGGTCAATCGCGCGAGCAGCGCTTGCTTCTTCGCAATCAGTGCATCGATCCGCGCCGTTCTCTCATCCAAAAAAGCCGAAATGCGCTTTTGGATGTCGAGAGAAGGAAGAGAGATTCGAACGCAGGCTAGGTCATCTCTCGAGAGTTCGACGAAAGTCGTCCCATTCGCGGAGGCGTTGAGTTCCGGCACTCGCGATCTCAACAGATAAAAGAGGTATGGGCCGTGGGTTTCGGCCTGGGGAATAAGCGCTCGGCAGCCCTGATTGAACGCCATCGGCGAAGTCGCAATCGCCATGTGACCGATGGGAGCACGGGTAGATAAGAGAATCGTATCAGGGGGCACCACGTTCAGATTGTTCTCCGCCACGGCCAATGGCGTGATGCTGCGCTTGGTCTCCGAGATAAAATTTCCGGCGAGTCTGCCCAGGTCGTCTGGAGTAGCCCACGCGATGTCTCCGTCCCAATAGGCCGGCTCGCCGCTAGCGGGCGTGCTCCCATTCTTAATCTTCGCGAAGTATCGAAGGGAACCAGAACGGACGCTCATCACGTCAGCCCCTTGAGCAACTCCGCGATCTCGCCTTCGAGTGTGATGATGTCCTTCTCGATATCGGCGAGTGGGCGCGGTGGTTTGTAGACGTAGAAGTGCCGATTGATCGGGATCTCGTAGCCCACCCTGGTCTTGGAATAATCCACCCAGGCGTCGGGCACGTGCGGCAGCACCTCCGCTTCGATGTAGGCGTCGATGGCGGGCTTCATCGCTGCGAGCAGTTCATCATTCGGCATGTCCGGCCCGAATTGCATGGGCAGAGGCAGCTTCGTTCCGCGCGGCAGCGGGATGTTCTCGGTGTCGCGCAATTCGCTGTCTGGCTCTGGCGCGCCCTTGCTGTCACGGCACATTTCCGCTTTCGGATCGCGCTCACCCAGCGCCGCGAAGATAGCCTTCTTCATAGGCGTCGGGAGTTTCCGGCCGGCACGCTTGGCCGCCCTATCGAGATCGGCCTCGAACGCTTCACGGTCCATGTAGCGTCCGCCCTTCGCCAGCGTGGCGAGCATGACGCGAATGGCGTCTTGCTCTTCCTGACCTGCCTTCTCTTCGGCAGCGGCGGCCTCGGCGTCCTTGCGCTTCTTCGATACGGCGAGATTGGCGAAGGCCGTTTGGTCGTCCAGGCGCGCGATGCGCTCCGGCGTCGCTTCGAAATTTTGGCGCAAGGGGCGCTCGACCGTCACTTTGAGAAAGCCGAACTCGGGGTTCTCGAAGATGCGCGAGACAACGCGCTCCTCCCGCTCACCGTTGATCTGGACGCGCTCCTTTTCGCCATCCCGGAAGTTGCCGTAGATTTCCGTCAGGCGGTCGATATGCGCTTCGGAGAGTTCGTTCCGCTTGTTGTTGAGGCTCTTCTTCATCTTCTGGAAGAAGCGCGTGCCGTCGATGAGCTGAACCTTGCCGCGGCGCTCGGGCTTCTTGCGGTTTGTCACTAGCCAGACGTAAGTGAAAATGCCGGTGTTGTAGAAAAGCTGGTCCGGTAGTGCGACGATGGCGTCCAACCAATCGTTCTCGATGATCCAACGCCGGATGTTCGAGGGGCCGGAGCCCGCATCGCCGCTGAAGAGCGGCGAGCCGTTGAAGATGATCGCGATCTTCGAGCCGTCCCCGCCGTTTTCGGGCGAGGGGTGCATCTTCGAGATCATGTGCTGAAGGAAAAGCAGCGAGCCGTCATTGATGGCCGGCAGGCCCGCGCCGAAGCGTCCGCCGAAGCCGAGCTCCTCATGCTCCTTGGTGACGACCTTTTGCTGGTCCTTCCATTCCACGCCGAAGGGCGGGTTGGCGAACATGAAGTGGAACTGCCGGCCCTGGAAGCCGTCAAACGTCTTGCCATCGCCCAGCGTGTCGCCCAGGACGATGTGATCTGTCTCTTCGTCCTTAATGAGCATGTCCGAGCAACAGATCGCCCAGGACTCGTCGTTGTATTCCTGGCCATAGAGACCTAGGTTCGCGGCCTGGTTGCCCGCGCGGATCGTCTCCTCCGAGACGGAGAGCATGCCGCCCGTGCCGCAGGCGGGATCGTAGATCTCGCGGTAGACGCCGGGCCTGTAGACATCTTCCTCGCCCGTGTAGACGAGGTGCGTCATCAGGCGGATGACCTCGCGCGGCGTGAAGTGGTCTCCCGCTTCCTCGTTGGCTTGTTCGTTGAAGCGCATGACGAGGTGCTCGAAGACGTAACCCATTTCCAGATTGCTGATCCGGTTGGGGTGCAGGTCGATCTCCGACATCGCCTTGACGATGTTGAAGAGGCGGTTGCTGGCATCGAGCTTTTCGATCTGCTCGCCGAACTTGAACTTCTCGAAGATGCGCCGCGCGGTGTCGGAGTAGCCGTTGATGTAGGCGACGAGGTTGGGCGCGATGTTCTCGCTGTCGCCGAGCAGCTTTCCGAAGGTATAGGGGCTGGTGTTGTAGAGCGGCTGCTTGCGCTTCGCGTCGACCACCTTGGTCAGGAGGCGGGGCAGCGCGTTCTCGGCCGTCTTCGCCGCGACAAGCCGCTTGTGTTCATCCAGAACCGCGTCCTTGGTGGGTTCGAGAACGCAGTCGAAGCGGCGCAGAACCACCATTGGCAACATGACGAGCCGGTACTGCGGCGGGCGATAGGGTCCCCGAAGACGGTTCGCAATTTCCCAGATCTTGCCGGCTATTTCCTTATGCCGTTCGCTTAGCACGTGATCCCCGGTTCTGTCGGTTCATGAGTGATGCCGAAGCAGAGGCCGTGCTGCCGTGTTCCGGCTCGCACTGCTTCGGACAGTGGCCCCCTTCGTCTTTGGCGCCCCCGCCCAGAACAGTAGCAACCATCGCGGGCGCGCGCCTACTGGCATAGGCCGGCCATCGATCGCAACCTCGCTGGCCAAGCTTCAGAACAGCCGGCATGCCACGCGCCCTTGATTTACCTCTATGTACAATATATAATCCGCGGTTCGTCCGATCCCGGACCCGCTCTTTTGATGTGTGCAGAGAGTCCGCAGACAGTCCGAAACTCAGTCGGGCAGGCGCAGATGGCGCGCGTACTGACCCCGGGGATCACTCCGAAAATTATTTTCCTATTCAATCAGATACTTATCTGAAGGGTGCGCCCCCCATCATAGGATTCCATTGGCTCCCATAGGCAATCATAGGACGCCATAGGCAATCATAGGCTCCCATAGGCCGCCACAGGCTTTCATTGGCCGCCATAGGCAGCCATAGGCGCAAGATGCAAACCCGCCGGCCCTGTCCGCGCCGCATCCGGCCGCGCCGCGCCGGCGTATAATGAGATCGAAGGTCGCCCGAAGGGGGTGGGTCATGCGCAAGCTGGTCAGGCGCAAGTTCAAGGCCGCGCTGGCGGCGCTCGCTTTTCTGTCGCTCGCCGCCGGGGCCGCCGGCGCCTTGACGGTGGCGGCCGGCCTGCCCGCCGCTTTCGCCGCCGAGGCCGAGCTCTCCGGGGCGGACCGTGCCGCCATCGAGCGCACCATCCGCGGCCAGATCGAGGCCTTCGGGCGCGACGATGCCGCCGCCGCCTTCGCCTTCGCCGCGCCGGCGATCCGCGAGATGTTCGGCACGCCGGAGAACTTCCTCGGCATGGTGCGGAACGGATACGCCGCGGTCTACCGCCCGCGCGAGGTCGAGTTCCGCGCGCTCGTCACCGTGGCGGAGATCGTGGTGCAACAGGTGCTGGTGGTCGGGCCCGACGGCCGGGCCCAGATCGCCCTCTACACCATGGAGCGCCAGGCCGACGGCACCTGGCGCATCAACGGCTGCTCCCTGGTCGCCTCGCCGGAGAAGGCGATCTGAGCCGGGCGGCCGAGAGGGAACAGATACGCCGCGGAACAGATGCGCCGCGGAACAGATGCGCCGCGGAACAGATGCGCCGCCGGACGGGTGGGCGAGGGGAACAGAAGCGCCGCCCCGGCCGGCTCCGGCGCTTGGGAGGGAGAAGAGGAACAGATGCGCCGCCGCAGTGATCCAATCCGCCCATCCGGGCGTAAGGCTGTGTAACCCTGGGGCTTCGGCCCCTTCGAGCGAGTGACGAGCCTTCTCCATGGTGGCAGCAGCAATCCCACAATTCCGGCCCGGCGGCCAGCCGGCGCACCACCTCTCCGAGGAGCTGCTGCTCGCCTATGCCACCGGCGGGCTGAGCGAGGCGGTGGCGCTGGTCGCCGCGGCGCATCTCACCCTCTGCCCGTCCTGCCGGGCCGAGCTCGCCCGGGCCCAGGCCATCGGCGGCGCGCTGGTCGAGGCGACCCCGCCGGTCGCCATGCAGGCCGGCGCGCTGGACCGGCTGCTTGCCCGGCTCGACCAGCCGGCCCCGCCGGCGGAGGAGCGGCTCACCGCCGGCTCCCGCGACCGCGACATCCCCGGCCCGCTCCGCGCCTATCTGCCGGCCGACGCGGAGAACCTGCCCTGGCGCAAGGTCATCGCCGGCCTCTACGAGTACAAGCTCGACCTGCCCGGCCACCAGGGCATGGCCAGCCTGCTCCGCATCATCCCCGGCAAGGCGATGCCCCAGCACACCCATCGCGGCCATGAGATGACGCTCGTGCTGCGCGGCGATTTCGACGACAAGACCGGCCATTACGGCGCCGGCGACCTCGCCCTGACCGACGATACGGTCGACCACCAGCCGGTCGCCGGGGCGCATGCCGATTGCATCGCGCTCGCCGTCACCGACGCGCCGCTCAAGTTGACTGGCACTTTCGGCCGGCTGCTCAACCCCTTCATCCGATTCTAGTTTCGGCATGGCGACGGCTCCCGCTCGCGTCGCCTGGGTCACCGGGGCCAGTTCCGGCATCGGCCGCGCCGTGGCGCTGCAACTGGCCCGCGAAGGCTGGCGGGTCGCGGCCAGCGCCCGGGGTGCCGACGCCCTCGCCGGGCTCGCCGCCGAGGCGCCGCGCGGCACCGTCGCGGCCTATCCGCTCGACGTCACCGACGGGCCGGCCCTGCATGCCGTCGTGGCGGAGATCGAGCGCGCGCTCGGCCCGATCGACCGCGCCGTGCTCAATGCCGGCACCCACAAGCCGGTCACCGCCGACCGGTTCAGCGCGGCGCCGTTCAAGGCGCTCTTGCAGACCAACGTGATCGGCACCGTGCACGGGCTCGAGGCGCTGATCCCGCCGATGCAGGGCCGGGGGCGCGGCCAGATCGCCGTGGTCGCCTCGGTCGCCGGCTGGCGCGGCCTGCCCACCGCCGCGGCCTATGGCGCCAGCAAGGCGGCGCTGATCAATATGGCCGAGGCGCTGCGGCCGGAGCTCGCGGCGCTCGGCATCGACCTCCGCCTGGTCAATCCCGGCTTCGTCGAAACGCCGCTCACTGCCAAGAACCGCTTCCCGATGCCGTTCCTCATTTCGGCCGAGGCCGCCGCCGACCGGATCTGCCGCGGCCTCGACGGCTCGGGCTTCGAGATCAGCTTCCCCCGACGCTTCACCTGGGTGCTCAAGTGCCTGCGGATCCTGCCCTACCGCCTCTACTTCCCGATCATCCGGCGGAGGACGGGGCTCGGGCCCGCCGGCTCGACGCGGCGCTCCGGGCTTACGCGGCCTTCTTCCTCGGCCTGACCCCCGCGACGCTCGACGGCCTGCGCGGCCTCTGCGACCCGGACGTTCATTTCCGCGACCCGTTCAACGACGTCGCCGGGATCGACCGCATGATCGAGGTGTTCCAGTCGGGCTTCGAGGACACGAGGTCGATGCGGTTCGAGGTGATCGACCTCGCCCGGCGCGGCCCGCGCGGCTTCATCCTCTGGCGCATGCATTTCCGGCCCCGGCGCTTCGGCGGCGCGGCGGATTGGCGGGTCGAGGGCGTCAGCGAGGTGCACCTGACGGCCGAGGGCAAGGTCGCCGTGCATCTCGACCACTGGGATTCCGGCGCCCAGTTCTACGCCCGGCTGCCGCTCATCGGCTGGCTGATCCGCTCGGTCCGCCGCCGCCTGCAGCACTGAGCCGGCGGTACAGCGGCGCCAGCAGCGCCGGCAGCATGTACATCGGGAACTGCGCCATGGCGAAGTAGAACAGGATCGCCGGGTCGCCGCGGTCGGCCAGCGCCACCAGCACCAGGCCCATATTGCGGTTGCCGGTGGCGAGCCCGATGGTCAGCGCCGGCTGCGTTCCGAGCCAGAGCGTCGCCACCGCGCCGACCGCCTGCAGGATCAGGTTCGCCGCGAAGGCGCAGGCGATGGTCAGCGCGGCGAAGCCCGGCCGGGCGGCTATCGTCTCGGTGACGCCGGCCATGATGCCGAGCGCGAAGCCCATCAGCGACAGGACGGCGATGCCGTCGAACCGCTTGCCGTTGCGCTGGATCCAGGCCTGCGGGATCAGCCGGCGGAGCAGCAGCGCTAGCGCGAACGGCGCGCCGACCAAGAGCCCGAGCCGGCCCATCAGCTCGGCTGCCGGCAGGTTCACCTCCAGTCCGAGCAGGCCGAGCGCCAGCGGCGGCAGGGTCAGCGGCACGACCAGGGTCCCGACCACCACGACCACGACGGCGAGCGCCGCGTCGAGCCCGAGGATGAAGGCGAGCGCCGGCGCGGAGACCAAGGGCGGCGCCGCCGCCATCAGCACGATCCCGGCGCGCAGCCCCTCCGGCAGGCCGAGCGGCGCGGTGGCGAGTGCCACCAGCACCGGCGAGATGACGACGAACCAGGCGGTCAGCGCCGCCACCAGCCCGACCCGCCGCCCGTAGCGCACCGCGGCGCCGAGATCGAGCCGCATCAGCGCGATCACCAGCGGGATGACCAGCCCCGGGATCAGCCACGGCCGGGCCAGCGCGGCGAGCCCCGGCAGCGCCAGCGCCAGCAGCACGCTGCCGAACATGAAGCGCGTCGCGTGCCGGCCGAGGAATTCGAGGAGCAGGATCACGGCGGACATAGAAAAAGGGCGGCCCGAATGGGCCGCCCTCACCCTAGCAACGGTGCGTGGCTCAGGCGACGCCGTGCTTCTTGAACCAGGCGAGTGCGCGCTTCCAGCCGTCCTCGGCCGGCTCCTTGCGGTAGCTCGGGCGATAGTCCGCGTGGAAGGCGTGCGGCGCGTCCTTGTAGGTGACGATCTCGTCCGCCTTGCCGGCCGCCTTCAGCGCGGCCCGCATCTTCTCGACGCTGGCCATCGGGATGCCCGCATCGGCCTCGCCATAAAGGCCGAGCACCGCGCCGCGCATCTTCGCCACCTGATCGATCGGATGCGTCGGGTTGATCGGGCTCGGCGTGCCTTCGAGCCGGCCATACCAGGCGACGCCGGCATCGACGTTCGGGTTGTGCGCGGTGTAGAGCCAGACGATGCGCCCGCCCCAGCAGAAGCCGGTGATGGCGAGCTTGTCGGTATTGCCGCTGCCGGTCGACTTGGCCCAGGCGACGGCGCTGTCGAGATCGGCCATCACCTCTTGGTCCGGCACCTTGCCCATGGCGGCGCGGGCGGCATCCATGCTGTTCAGCGCCTTTACATCGGCATGGCGGGCGTAGAGCTCCGGCGCGATCGCCATATAGCCTTCCTTGGCGAAGCGGCGGCAGGTGTCCTTGATGTATTCGTGGACGCCGAAAATCTCCTGCACCACCAGCACGACGGGGAAGGGCCCGCCGCTGGCCGGCATGGCGCGGTAGGCCGGCAGCTTGCCGCCGGCGACCGGAATCTCCACCTCGCCGGCGGTCAGGCCGGTGGCGGGCGTCGAGATCGCCGTCTGCGCCTGCACCGGCCCGGCGGCGACGGTGAAGCCCGCGATCAGCGTCGTGGTGAGAAAACCGCGTCGGTTCGGCGCGGCCAGCGGCCGCAAGCTCAACAGATCCGCATCCATGCGTGAAGTCCTCCTTGGTCGAGACGCATAGCCCCAGCCGACACTAACGCCGGCCAGGCGCGTCTCTTCCGCCGGGACCGCCTCTCACGGATATTTGTGCCGGCTCACTCCGCGGCGGCGCGACGACCCTCCAACCGGCCGCGCGCCTCCACCGCGGCTTCCTCCATGGTGAGGAAGACGGCGCCCCTTGCTTTCAGGTGCCGGATCAGGCGGTCCAGCATCTTCATGCGGTGGCCGCGGCCGATGACGAAGGGATGGAAGGTGTAGGTCAGGATGCCCCAGTCGAGGATCTCGGTCAGGTAGTCGAAGTCGTCCGACCAGTTGCGCAGCACGCCGTCGGCCGTCTGCAGGCCCGGCAGCACGCCGCGCTTGAAAATCTGGAACTCGAAATGCGGGTAGTCGTCGAGGCTCCAGCTGATCGGCATTTCGAGCAGGTTGGTCGGCCGGCCCAGCACCGCCGGCTGATCCGCCGGGTACTGGTCGCCCTCACGGGCGAAATAGGGCAGGTAGTCGTGCCCCATCATGCTGCTGTCGTAGTCGAAGCCGTGCGCGAGCAGGAGCTCGACCGTATGCGGGCTCAGATCCCAGGCCGGCGAGCGGTAGCCGCGCGCGAACCGCCCGGTCAGCTTCCGGATCGCCTCGTTGGCGCGCGTGAGCTCGGCCTCCTCGCCGGCCCGGTCCAGGCTCGCCGGCGCGATATGCCGCCAGCCGTGATGGCCGATCTCGTGCCCCGCCTGGTGGATGGCGCGGCAGATCTCCGGGAAGGTCTCGAGCGTATGGCCGGGCACGAACCAGCTGCCGCGGATGCCGTGGGCACCCAGCAGATCGACCAGGCGCGGCGCCGCGACGGTGCCGAACTCGCCGCGCGACATCGCCGTCGGCGTCACCGTGCCGCGCGCGATCGGCAGCGACAGCGCGTCGAAATCGAACGACAGGCAGACGATGTGGCGCGGCATCTGAGGCTTCTCCCAAAAAGATCCCGCAATCTTACGCAGGCGATGTTGACCCGGCGAATCGACCGTGATTCATTCGAGTCGCATGCTGATCATCCATGAGATCCGCCGCCGGCTGCGCGGCGTCATTGTCCCGGTGCTGTGCGCCGGGATGATCGGCTATTTCGGCTACCATATGGTCGAGGGCGATCGCGGCCTGAAAGCCTATGCCCGGCTGTCGGCGGAGATCGGCCGGGCGGAAACCGCCTATGCCTCCGTCTCGGAGGAGCGGCTCAAGCTCGAGCGCCGGGTCAAGCTCTTGCGCAGCACCTCGCTCGACCTCGACATGCTGGACGAGCAGTCCCGCCGCGTCCTCGACCTGATCGGCCCCGACGAGGTGGTCATCGTCGATCGGCGCTGATTAACTCGATTTCAGTTAATTCAAGCAACTTGCCTTCCCCCGGCGGTTCAGGGTGAACTGACACCGCCGCGCCCGCATTGAGCAAGGCCGCCCCGGATCAAGGGCGTGAAGCGCTAGGGAGGAGGTTCCGGTCCCATGGCTCGTGCCGCCAGGAAGGCCGAAGCGACCGAAGTCGCGCCGGCCGCCGAGAAGGAGCTTTTGCTCAAATATTACAGGGACATGCTGCTCATCCGCCGGTTCGAGGAGAAGGCCGGCCAGATGTACGGCATGGGCCTGATCGGCGGCTTCTGCCACCTCTATATCGGGCAGGAAGCGGTCGTCGTCGGCGTGCAGGCCGCGCTGGAGCCGGGCGACCGGGTCATCACCAGCTACCGCGATCACGGCCACATGCTGGCGACCGGCATGAGCGCCCGCGGAGTGCTGGCCGAACTCACCGGGCGGATCGGCGGCTATTCCAAGGGCAAGGGCGGCTCGATGCACATGTTCAGCCGCGAGAAGCAGTTCTTCGGCGGCCACGGCATCGTCGGCGCCCAGGTGCCGCTCGGCACCGGGCTCGCCTTCGCGCAGAAATACGACGGCACCGACCGCGTCACCTGCTGCTATTTCGGCGACGGCTCGGCCAACCAGGGCCAGGTCTACGAGAGCTTCAACATGGCCGAGCTCTGGAAGCTGCCGGTGATCTACATCATCGAGAACAACCAGTACGCCATGGGCACCTCGGTGAAGCGTTCCAGCGCGCAGGCGGAGTTCTATCGCCGCGGCGAAAGCTTCAACCTGCCCGGCAGGCCGGTGGACGGCATGGACGTGCTGGCGGTGCGCGCGGCCGCGGACGAGGCGGTGGCGCATTGCCGCGCCGGCAAGGGGCCGATGATCCTGGAGATGAAGACCTATCGCTATCGCGGCCACTCGATGTCCGACCCGCAGAAATACCGCGCCAAGGACGAAGTGCAGCGCATGCGGGCCGAGCACGACCCGATCGACCAGATCCGCCGCCGCATCCTGGAGGGCGGCGCGGCAACCGAGGACGCGCTGAAAGAGATCGACAAGGAGGTGCGCGCTGTCGTGACCGATGCCGCCGACTTTGCGCAGGAGAGTCCGGAGCCGGATCCCTCCGAGCTCTGGACCGACGTCTACATAGAGGCCTGAGGGGGCGGGGATGCCGATCGAGATTCTGATGCCGGCGCTGTCGCCGACCATGACCGAGGGCAAGCTCGCCAAGTGGATGGTCAAGGAGGGCGACCAGGTCAAGCCGGGCGACATCATCGCCGAGATCGAGACCGACAAGGCTACGATGGAAGTGGAGGCGGTGGACGAAGGCACCGTCGCCAGGCTGCTGGTCGAGGAGGGCGCCGAGGGCATCGCGGTCAACACGCCGATCGCGACACTGGCCGGGGAAGGCGAGGATGCCGGTGCCGCCGCCAAGGCGCCGGCGCCGAAGGCTGAGGCGCCGAAGCAGCCGCCAGCCGAGCCCGCGGCGAAGCCGGCCGCTGCGCTGAAGGCAAAGCCCGCCACGGTCGACCTGCCGATGGGCGCGCCGGACTATCCGGAAGGAACCAAGACCCGCACCATCACGGTGCGCGAGGCACTGCGCGACGCCATGGCCGAGGAGATGCGGCGCGACGCGAAAGTCTTCCTGATCGGCGAAGAGGTCGCCGAATATCAGGGCGCCTACAAGGTGAGCCAGGGCCTGCTCGAGGAGTTCGGGCCGCGGCGGGTGATCGACACGCCGATCACCGAACAGGGCTTCGCCGGTCTCGGTGTCGGCGCGGCCTATGCCGGCTTGCGGCCGATCGTCGAGTTCATGACCTTCAACTTCTCCATGCAGGCGATCGACCAGCTGGTGAACTCGGCGGCGAAGACGCTCTACATGTCGGGCGGCCAGCAATCGAGCCCGATCGTGTTCCGCGGCCCGAACGGCGCCGCCGCCCGCGTCGCGGCGCAGCATTCGCAATGCTACGCCTCGTGGTACGCGCATATCCCCGGCCTGAAGGTGATCGCGCCGTGGTCGGCGGCGGATGCCAAGGGCCTGCTGAAGGCGGCGATCCGCGATCCCAACCCGGTGATCTTCCTCGAGAACGAGGTGCTGTACGGGCGCACTTTCGAGGTGCCGGAGATCGATGATTTCGTGCTGCCGATCGGCAAGGCGAAGATCGAACGGCCGGGCAGCGACGTCACAATCGTCGCCTTCTCCATCATGGTGGGCAAGGCGATGGAAGCGGCGGAAGCCCTGGCGAAGGAAGGCATCGAGGCAGAGGTGATCAACCTCCGCACGCTCCGCCCGCTCGACACCGCGACGATCATCGCCTCGGTGAAGAAGACCAACCGCATCGTCACGGCGGAGGAGGGCTGGGCCTATGCCGGCATCGGCGCCGAGATCGCCGCCGCGGTGACGGCCGAGGCCTTCGATTGGCTCGACGCGCCGCCGGCCCGCGTCGCCGGCGCCGATGTGCCGATGCCCTATGCGGCCAATCTCGAGAAGCTCGCGCTGCCGCAGGTGGAGGACATCGTCGCCGCGGCGAAACAGGTCTGCTACCGGGCGTAAGGCGGGGGAGAACAGCGATGTCGATCACCATCACCATGCCCGCCCTCTCGCCGACCATGACCGAGGGCAAGCTCGCCAAGTGGATGGTCAAGGAAGGCGACAAGGTGAGCCCCGGCGACATCATCGCCGAGATCGAGACCGACAAGGCGACCATGGAGGTCGAGGCGGTCGACGAAGGCACCGTCGCCAGGATCCTGGTCGCCGAAGGCACCGAGGGCGTCGCCGTCAACGCGCCGATCGCCATGCTGGCGGAAGAGGGCGAGGATGTCGGCGCCGCGGCCAAGGCCTCGCAGGCGAAGGCTCCGCCGGCGAAAGTCGCCGAAGAGAAGCCAGCCGATATTAAAGCACCGCCGCCGGCGGCGAAGCCTGCCGCCGCGCAAGCGGCGCCGGCGGCCGCAGCGGCGCGTGACGGCGGCCGCATCTTCGTCTCGCCGCTCGCGAAGCGGATGGCGGAGCAGGCCGGCATCGACCTCGCGGCGCTTGCCGGATCCGGCCCGAACGGCCGCATCGTCAAGGCCGATATCGACGCGGCGCTGGCCGGCGGGGCGCCCAAAGCGGCGCCGAGGCCCGCGGCTGCGGCGCCGGCCGCCGCGCCTGC
>QOZS01000017.1 GCA_003576705.1 Desertibaculum subflavum | reverse complement strand
AGCCCGAGCAGGTCGAAGCGCCGCCGCCGCCGGCCGTCGTCGAGGCTGCGCCGCGCAGCGAACGTCCGCGCCGCGAACGGCCGCGCAAGGAGCACCGCGAGCCGGCCGCCGCCGCGCCGGAACCGATCCGCCAGCATCCGCCGCAGCAAGGGGCCGAGCCGATTCCGCTCCGCCCGCGCCAGAACCAGCCGGACGCTCGCCCCGAGCATCGCAGCCGCCGCGACGAGGCCCGCGAGCCGCGTGTCGTCGGCCTCGGCGACCACGTGCCGGCCTTCCTGCTCCGCCCGGTGCGCGCGGCCGGCTGAGCCGCCGCGCATTCCGCGTCAGCCGAGCAGGCTGCCGATCGCCACCGCCACCAGGATGCCGAGCGCCACCTTCCGATAGAGCGCGTCATGCGCATGCCCGAAGGCGCGCGCACCGAGCCAGGCGGCAAGCAGATAGATCGGCGCCAGCACCAGCACGTCGTAGGCGAGGTCCCAGCCCATCGCGCCGGCAATGCCCAGCGCAATCAACGCGCCGGCATCGACGATGGCGAAGAACACGACCGTGCTCGCCCGCACTTCCGCCGCCGCATAGGGACCGGACAGCAGAAAGAACACGACCGGCGGCCCCGCCATGCCGACCACGCCGTTGAGGAAGCCGGAGAGCAGGCCGGTGCCTGCCGTCGCCAGATCGGTCGGCTTGCCGGTATAGCGCCAGCCGAAGGCCAGCACGGCGACGAAACTCAGTATCAACGCCGACATGGCGATGCGGATCGGCAGCGGCGGCACCAGCAGCAGCGCCGCGACGCCGAGCGGCAGGGCCGCGAGACCGGCCACGGAGAGCAGCGCCATGCGCCGCCAATCCACCTGGTGGCGTACCGCCGGCACGAAGGGCAAGGACAGCACGATCTCCAGCAGCAGGCCGAGCGGCACCGCCCGCGTCGGACCATAGAGGACGGCCAAAGCCGGGATCATGATCATCGCCGATCCGAAGCCGGCGAAGCCGCGCACCAGCCCGGCCAGACCCACCGCGCCGGCCGCCAGCCAGAACCCCTCGCCGATTTCCCCCAATCCAGACACGCCCTGCTCCGCCGCCGCTCCTTCATGCCGAAGTCGCGCGCCCAGGGGAAGCGCTCGCAATTTGCGAGCATTGCAATTTTTGCTGATTTGCGCTAAACTAGAAGACTTTCATCAAGGGATGTCGCGATGACCCTTCTCAACACCACCGGAAACGCCCACACAGGCGATACCGGCCCGGCCGAAGCCGAAGACGGCAGGCTCGAAGCCGCCAGCCGGCGGCCAGACCTCGCCATGATGACGGAGGCCGAGCTGACACGTCACCTCGAAGCCGCCCTCGCCGCGGAAGTCGCCGCCGAGGCCGCACGACAGCCTACGGTCCTAGCGCTTGATACAAATATTTCGGCAGATCCCAAAGCACCGCCCGCCCCGGCCGGCATCACCCGGCGCGGCACGCCGCGCATCCGCCGGCGCGATGTGAAATGGCGGCACGCCGCTGTCATGATCGCCCGCGGCGTCGGCGTCACCGAGATCTCCTATGAATACGGCGTCTGCGAAAGCCAGATCCTGCGCAATCTGCGCCGGTCGGCCCGGTTTCGGCAATGGATCCGCGAAGCCGAGGCCGCGGTCGAGGCCGATGCGGCACGGCACGCCGCCTGGCTCCGCCTCCGCGCGGCAGCAAGCCTCGCCGACAAGGCCGAGGGCCGCGACCCGAAGACGCTGGAGCTCATCGCCCGGCAAATCGCCGAACTCGCCCGCAACCGAATCGGCGAGGCCGAAACGCGCCCCGAAGCGGCCTATGCACGGCTATCTGGTTTCACCAAAAAGGATTTCCGCTGAGCGGGCCCGGCGCGCCATAGGATGCCATAGGATTCCATAGGCAATCATTGGCTCCCATAGGCTCCCATTGGCAATCATAGGCCCCCATAGGACGCCATAGGCAGCCATAGGCAGCCATAGGCCGCAAACAGGCGCCGCGGCGGTTTGCTTCCGTGCCCGAAACGCCGCATCCTCCGCCGCCAAACGGCCCTCGGGGAGCGGCGATGCAGACGATTTTCGTGATGGTGAAGTGCGATCTCGGCAAGGCCTACGATGTGGCCGCCGAGGCGGTCGAGACCATGGAGCAGGTCTCCGAGGTGCACTCGACCTCCGGCCAGTATGACCTTCTGATGAAATGCTATCTCAACGACGGCCAGGACATCGGCCATTTCGTGGTGAGCAAGCTGCAGACCATCCCCGGCGTGAAGGACACCTTCACCCTGATCACCTTCAAAGCCTTCACCTGAGGCCAACGTCGGACTCACCGCCAAGAACGCAAAGAGCGCGAAGGAACGCGAAGCGAAGAAAGAAATCCTTGGCGCGCCTTGGCGCTCTTTGCGCCCTTCGCAGTAAGGAAGAGAACACAGCATGGGGGAAGCTGAATGCCAGGCTATGACTACGTGATCGTCGGCGCGGGGTCGGCGGGCTGTGTTCTGGCCAACCGGCTGAGCGCGGACGCGGCCGCCAAGGTGCTGTTGATCGAGGCCGGCCCGCCCGACAAGTCGCCCTTCATCCACATGCCGGCCGGCATCACCAAGCTCCGCGATATCGGCGTTACGTGGCAGTTCGAGACGGCGCCGCAGGCGGCGCTGAACAACCGCCGGCTCTACTGGCCGCGCGGCAGGACGCTCGGCGGGTCCAGCTCGATCAACGCCATGATCTATATCCGCGGCGTGCCGCAGGATTACGACCACTGGCGCCAGCTCGGCAATACGGGCTGGGGCTTCGACGACCTGCTGCCCTATTTCAAAAAGGCGGAAGCCAACGAACGCGGCGCCGATGCGCTGCACGGCGCGGGCGGCCCGCTCAACGTCGCCGACCTGATCTCGGCCAATCCGCTGTCGAAGCTGTTCGTCGAAGCGGCCAAGCAGGCGACCGGGCTCGGCGACAATCGCGACTTCAACGGCCCGGCCCAGGAAGGCTTCGGCCTCTACCAGGTGACGCAGCGCGGGGGCAAGCGCTGGAGCGCCGCGACCGCCTATCTGAAGCCGGCCATGAGGCGGCCCAACCTCACCATCGTCACCGATGCCTATACCAACCGCGTCATCGTCGAGAGTGGCCGCGCCCGCGCGGTGGAGTACCGCAAGGGCAGCGAGACCGTGACGGCCGAGGCGGCGCGCGAGGTGATCCTGTGCGGCGGCGCCGTCAACTCGCCGCAGATCCTGCTGCTCTCCGGCATCGGCCCGGCCGACGAGCTGCGCCAGGCCGGCGTCCGCGTGACGCACGATCTGCCCGGCGTCGGCAAGAACCTGCAGGACCACCTCAACATCAATCTCATCACGAAATGCACGCAGCCGATCACCTATGACGGTCTCGACAAGCCCCTGCCCTCGATCAAGGTCGGCCTGCAATACCTGCTGTTCAAGAAGGGCCCAGGAACGACCAATGTCGCCGAGGCCGGCGGCTTCTGGAAATCGGATGCCGCCGCGGCGACGCCGGACCTGCAGTTCCATTTCATCCCGGCCTATGTGGTCGATCATGCACGGACCAAGATGGAGGGGCACGGCCTGACGCTCGATACCTGCCTGCTCCGCCCGCGATCGACCGGCGAGATCAGGCTCGCCTCCGCCGATCCGGCGGCGGCGCCGCATATCGATCCGCGTTATCTCTCGGACCCCGCCGACCTCAAGCCGCTGGTCGAAGGCTTCAAGATGGCGCGCGAGATCTTCGCCTCGAGCCCGCTCAAGCCTTATGTCGGCGCCGAGTACACGCCGGCGAGCAACCCTCGCAGCGACGCCGAAATCGGCGACTTCGTGCGCGGCTGCGCGGAGACGATCTATCACCCGGTCGGCACCTGCAAAATGGGCGTCGACGCCATGGCCGTGGTCGATCCGACGTTGAGAGTACGTGGGCTGGAGGGGCTGCGCGTGGTCGACGCCTCGATCATGCCGGCCGTGGTCTCCGGCAACACCAACGCGCCCACCATCATGATCGCGGAGAAGGCGGCCGACTTGATCCGACGCGTGGCATGAACGACGCGGCGCCGCCGGAGAAGCCGCACCACACGGGCCACCGGGCCCGTCTGCGCGCGCGCTTCCTGGAGGCGCCGAGCGCCGTGCCGGACTACGAGATCCTGGAGATGATGCTGTTCGCCGCCAATCCGCGCGGCGACATGAAGACGGAGGCAAAGCGCCTGCTCGGCCTGTTCGGCAACAGCTTCGCGCGCCTGCTCAATGCCGACCGCGCGGCGTTGCGCGCGGCCGGGCTCACGGAAGCGCAGATCGGGCCGATCGTGCTGGCACGCGAGGCGGCGACACGTCTCACGCGCGCCGACCTGGCGGAGAAGCCGATCCTGTCCAACTGGCAGGCGCTGCTCGACTACGTCCAGGTGGCCCAGGGCGAAGCGCCGGTCGAGCAGTTCCGCGTGCTCTTCCTCGATCGCAAGAACGCCCTGCTCAAGGACGAGCTGCAGCAGCAAGGCACCATCGACCAGACGCCGGTCTTCCCGCGCGAGGTGGTGAAGCGCGCGCTGGAGCTCGGCGCCTCCGCGCTGATCCTGGTCCACAACCATCCGAGCGGCGACGTGAAGCCCTCCCGCGCCGATATCGAGATGACCAAACAGGTGCGCGACGCCGCCAAGGCGCTCGGCATCAACCTGCACGACCATGTCATCGTCGGCCGCGGCAGGCACGCCAGCTTGAAGTCGATGGGGTTGATCTGATGCCCCCGCCACATGGAGGATGACCGATGCCTTTCTATCGCGATATGACTTGCGAGAACGTGACCATCAAGGGCGACAAGGGAACCCCGATCACCGCCTATGTGGCCAGGCCGTCCGGCGCCGGCCCTTTTCCCGGCGTCGTGCTGATCCACCATCTGCCCGGCTGGAGCGAGCTCTACATCGAGACGACGCGGCGCTTCGCGCATCACGGCTATATGGCGATCTGCGCCAATCTCTATGAGCGCGAGGGCGGCCAGGCCAATCCCGACGACGTCGCCGCCAAGGTGCGGGCCGAGGGCGGCATCGCGGATGCCCAGATGGTCGGCGATACCGAGGCGGCGGTGAGATGGATGCGCGCGCAGCCGAACCACAACGGCAAGGTCGGCCTGTTCGGCTCCTGCTCCGGCGGCCGGCACGCCGTCATCTACGCCTGCCAGCGGAACGACGTCGATGCCTGCGTCGACCTCTGGGGCGGCCGCGTGGTGATGGGCCCGGAGGAGCTCAATGCCAAGACGCCCGCTGCCCCGATCACGATGACCAAGGATCTCTCCTGCCCGCTGCTCGGCCTGTTCGGCAACGACGATCGCGCGCCGAGCCCCGAGCAGGTGAACCAGCACGAAGCCGAGCTGAAGAAGCACGGCAAGGCTTATGAGTTCCATCGCTATGACGGCGCCGGCCACGGTTTCTTCTACTGGCACCGGCCGCTCTATCGGCCCGAGCAGGCGATGGACGGCTGGAGCAAGGTGTTCGCTTTCTTCGGCAAGCATCTCGCGAAGTAGGAGGCAAGCGCATGTGCACCTCGATCATCGAGATCGCGCCCGCCGAGGGCATGGCGAAGCGCGGCGATGCCTGGTTCCCGCTGTCGCAGGCGGTGGTCGCTTATGACCATGCCCGCCATGCCCCGCACGGCGACGTCGTCACGCTGGACTTCATCAACGCCGCTCTCGACCCCGGGGCCCGGGCCGGAATCGAGATGACGCTCGCAACGGCCAAGGAGCTCCGCGCCGCGCTCGATCGCGTGATCGCCGCCGCCGAGTTCGAGGAAGCGGAAGTGAGAGGCCGCGGCGCCCCGCTCAGGATTGTCCGGAGCGCCTGACATGCGTGGAAGTCAGTTGAGAGTTCAGAAATGGAATTGCTGATCTACGAGAACGCCCATCGGCGCATCGGCAGCCTGCTCGGAGACGTCAGGCTGGTGCGCGTGCAGTCGGACGGGCGCCTCGTCCGCGACGGCACGGCGGTCGAGGCCGAAGCACTCAGCCTCGATGCCGCCTATGCCAGCCCCGACATCTTCCGCATCCCCGAAGCCGCGCGCGGCTTCTTCCGGGCGGTGCTGAAATCGTCGACGGTGCGCTGGCTGCAATCCGGCGCCGCCGGCCTCGACGACGCGGCGTTCCAGCGTGTCGCGGCGAAGGGCGTCGCCATCACGGCAAACGACGCGGCCTCGGTCCCGATCGCCGAATACGTGTTCGCCGAGGTGCTGTCGGTGTTCCAGAACCAGGCGGCCCGCCGCAAGGCGCAGGCCGAGCACCGCTGGGACCGCCTCGCCTTCCGCGAGATCGCCGGCACGACCTGGCTGATCGTCGGCCTCGGCGCCATCGGCAATGCGGTGGCGAAGCGTGCCAAGGCCTTCGAGGCTACGGTGCTCGGCATCCGGCAGGATCCGGCGAAAGGCGGCATGGCCGACGAGGTCGCCGGCATGGACGCCCTGCCCCGCTTCCTGCCGCGCGCCGATGTGGTGGTGATCGCGACGCCGCTGACCGAGGCCACCGCGCACCTCGTCGATGCTGCCTTTCTCGACCGCCTGAAACCGGGTGCCGTGCTGGTCAATATCGCTCGCGGCAAGGTCGTGGACGAGGCAGCGCTGCTGGCCGCACTCGACCGGGGCCGGCCGGCCCATGCCGTGCTCGATGTCTTCGTGGACGAGCCGCTGCCGCAGGAGAGCCCGTTCTGGGCGCATCCCGGGGTCACCGTCACCGCGCATGCCGCGGCGCGCGGCGACGGTTTCATCGCCCGCGGCGATCGGCTATTCCTCGACAACCTCGCCCGCTTCCGCGCCGGCGAGCCGCTCCGCAACCTCGCCCGGCTCTGACCCCGCCATGACCACCCTTCCCCCCGGTTTCCGGGAACTCCCGGTGACCGAAGACTTCCTTGCCGTCAACGGCCCGCTCTATGCCCGCCGGGACGGCAACCAGCTGGCACTCGGATTCCGGGTCGAGCAGCGCCATTGCAACCCGGCCCAGAGCTGCCATGGCGGCATGCTGATGACCTTCGCTGACATGCAGCTTGCGATCGGCGCCAATTTCGCCGGCGACCTCAAGCGCTTCCTGCCGACCGTGTCGCTGACCTCGGACTTTCTCGCCCCCGCGCCGCTCGGCAGCTGGGTCGAGGGCCGGGCCGAGATTGCCCGGCAGGCCCGCACCCTGGTCTTCGCCCATGCGCTGATCAGCGCCGACGGAAACCCCGTGGTGCGCGCCAACGGCATCTTCCAGATCAGGGGCGAGCCGGACCCGCGTTTCGACATCCGGGCGCTTTTCGCATGAGCCGCAGGCTTTCAACTCCAGCCGCAGGCGTGTAGAAGCCCCCGCCATGACGCCGCTTTCGCGCCTCCGCAACTTTTCGATCATTGCCCATATCGATCACGGCAAGTCGACGCTCGCCGACCGCCTGATCGAGCGCTGCGGCGGGCTGGAAAAGCGCGAGATGCAGGCCCAGGTGCTCGACAGCATGGATATCGAGCGCGAGCGCGGCATCACCATCAAGGCCCAGACGGTCCGCCTCGAATACAAGGCGCGCGACGGCGAGACCTATGTGCTGAACATGATCGACACCCCGGGCCATGTCGATTTCGCCTACGAGGTGAGCCGCTCGCTCGCCGCCTGCGAGGGCTCGCTGCTGGTGGTGGACGCCAGCCAGGGCGTCGAGGCGCAGACCCTCGCCAACGTCTACCAGGCGATCGACAACAACCACGAGGTCGTGCCGGTCCTCAACAAGATCGACCTGCCGGCGGCGGAGCCCGAGCGCATCCGGGCGCAGATCGAGGAGGTGATCGGCATCGACGCCTCCAACGCGGTGCTGATCTCGGCCAAGACGGGTCTCGGCATCGACGAGGTGCTGGAGGCGCTGGTGACGCGCCTGCCGGCGCCCAAAGGCGATGCCGAAGCGCCGCTCAAGGCGCTGCTGATCGACAGCTGGTACGACGCCTATCTCGGCGTCGTCGTGCTGTTCCGCATCATGGACGGCAGCATGAAGCGGGGTCAGAAGATCCGCTTCATGTCGACCAAGGCGCCCTATGTGGTGGAGCGGCTCGGCGTGTTCACGCCGAAGGGGGTTATGGTCGACGAGCTCGGCCCCGGCGAGATCGGCTTCATGACCGCCTCCATCAAGGAGGTGGCCGATACCAAGGTCGGCGACACCATCACCGACGACAGAAAGCCGGCCGAGGCTGCGCTGCCCGGCTTCAAGCCCTCGGTGCCGGTCGTGTTCTGCGGCCTGTTCCCGACCGACGCGGCGAATTTCATCGAGCTGCGCGAGAGCCTGGCCAAGCTCCGCCTGAACGACGCCAGCTTCCAGTTCGAGACCGAGAGCTCGGCCGCGCTCGGCTTCGGCTTCCGCTGCGGCTTCCTCGGCCTGCTGCATCTGGAGATCATCCAGGAGCGGCTGGAGCGCGAGTTCAACCTGGACCTGATCACCACGGCGCCGTCGGTGATCTACAAGGTGCACATGTCGAGCGGCGAGGTGATCGAGCTGCACAACCCGGCCGACATGCCGGATGCCTCGCGCATCGAGAAGATCGAGGAGCCCTGGATCAAGGCCACCATCATGGTGCCGGACGAGCATCTCGGCTCGATCCTCAAGCTCTGCGAGGAGAAGCGAGGGCAGCAGGTCGACCTCACCTATGCCGGTAACCGTGCCATGGTGGTCTACCACCTGCCGCTCAACGAGGTGGTGTTCGACTTCTACGACCGGCTGAAATCGGTCAGCCGCGGCTATGCCTCGTTCGACTACCAGATCGAGGAGTACCGCGAGGGCGACCTGGTGAAGATGTCGATCCTGGTCAACGGCGACCCGGTCGATGCGCTCGCCATGATCGTGCACAAGAGCCGGGCCGAGCAGCGCGGGCGCCAGCTCTGCGAGCGGTTGAAGGACCTGATCCCGCGCCAGCTGTTCAAGATCGCCGTCCAGGCGGCGATCGGCGCCAAGGTGATCGCGCGCGAGACGATCAGCGCGCTGCGCAAGGACGTGCTGGCCAAGTGCTATGGCGGCGATGTCAGCCGCAAGCGCAAGCTGCTCGACAAGCAGAAGGCCGGCAAGAAGCGCATGCGCCAGGTCGGCAATGTCGAGATCCCGCAGGAAGCCTTCTTGGCCGCCCTCAAGATCGGCGAGCAGTGAGGCCTGCGAGGATCAGCAGCACGAGGCCGAGTCCGCCGAGTACCCCCCAGGCGGGCCAGGTCAGCACGGTAACCACGCCCGGCTCCCAGATCTGCGGCGCGAGATAGCGCTGGATCAGTGCCTGGGTCAGGTTGAGGCTGCCGGGGCTCAGGTCGTACCAGAGCTTGCCGAGCGGAATCACCGCCCACTTGCCGGCCCCGAAGCTGCGCGCCATCTCGATGCCGGCAACGATCACGGCGGCCGCCACCAGCAGCAGGCCGACAATCCGGACGACGAACCGCATCGCTTGCTACCCCGCGAGCCAGCTGTGGCAACCCGTTCGCTCCGCCAGCCCGCGCGCAGCCGGGTCGGCGGCGGCGTAGCGCTGTCTGAGCGCCGCGAGCGAGCGGGCGTGGTACTTCTGCGGCACCTGCGCAAAGGGCTCGCCGCGCAGCAGCACCTCGAAGCGCTCGCCGCCGCCCTCGATCGCCCGTGCATTGGCGGAGCTCCAGGGCAGGAACACCTCCGCCACCTCGTCGGCGATCAGCGGCTCGAGCGTCGGGGCAAGGCTCTTCCAGGTCTCGAACGAGCCGTCGGCGCTCGGCGCCAGCATGCGCTCGCACCAGGCGAGCACGCGCGGCGCGCGGAAGCGAATCAGCGCGCCGGGCGTGGGATCGGTCGAAGCCTCGTAGACTTGCGCGAACAGGCCGAAATCGCCGAAGGCCGGACGCGCGCCGAACAGGAACGGCCGGCTCGCCAGATGCGCGTTCAGATGATCGAGCAGCCGGGCGAAGGACGCCTCGATGGCACCGCGCGTCTCCGGACCGGAGCCGACAAAGCCGAGCCGCGGCACCATCCGCTCACGCACGGCTGCTGCCGCCTTCTTCAGCGCTGGCCCTTCGGCGGCGAAGCGGCTCCTGGCGATGCGGGTCGCGGCCGAGACCTGGTCTGCCTCATAGGTCCAGCGGTAGTGGAACATCGGCTTGTTGACCCACTCGTCGCCGTATTCCTCCAGCAGCGCCGAGGCAAACGCCGCCGTCGGATCGGACGGGTGGATCGAAGGATCCGGGTGCCGCGCCTCCAGGGCCTCGATGATCGGCGTGGAATCCTGCAGCGCGGTGCCGTCGGGCGCGACGACAAGCGGGATCAGCGGCAGCTTGGCGTACTTGGCGAATTCCGCCTCGTTGGCAGGTCCCCGCACGATCCATTCATGCGGCAGCCGCTTGTAGCGGAACCAGGACCGCACCTTCACCGAATAGGGCGAAAGCTCGGAGCCGAATATGCGGTAGGTGTCGGTCATGCGGCAGCGCCCTGATGCAGCGGTTTGGAGAGTAAATTCAGACAGCCGGCGGCCGAAAGCAGCGGTTCCAGCCGCCGGCGCGCGTCGGTGGGAAGCGCAGCGAAACAATGCCGCAGCGTGTCGAGACACTTCACCTGGTAGCGGAAAGTGCCCTGCCGATACGGATGTCCGTCCAGCTCGACCTCGAACGCCTCGCGTCCTTCCGCGAAGGCCGCCGCATTGGCCGCCAGGAACGGCAGATAGCAGCGGCCGACGAGATCCAACAGATCGGTGGTCGCCCGCGACGGCGTCGGCAGCCACGCGCCGTCATGGCCCGAAAGATCGTCGAGCCTGAGCAGCCACGGAAGCAGCGACGGCGCCTCGGCTCGCATGACCGCCGCCGGGGTCGGATCGGTCGCCAGGATCATCAGCTGACCATACAGGGCGAAATCGGCAATCGATGGCCGGGTCCCGAACAGGAACGGCTGATCCTCGAAGCCGCGCTCCAGCACCGCCAGCAGCTGGCGATAGCCAGCCTCGATCAGCGGCCGGTTGCCGGCGGTGCAGCCGACCAGGGCCATCCGCCCGACCTGGCGATCGTTGAAGGCCGCGCCCGCCGCTTCGCGCTCGGCCCTGGGGGCGCCGAGCAGACGGTCGCCGATCACCCAGCCGGCGGCAAAGCGTCGATCCGCCTCGTACCACCAGCGATAATGGAACATCGCCTTGGTGACCCATTCGTCGGCAAAATCCTCGATCAGCAGCGCGAGGAAGGCCTGCGCGGGATCTTCGGGCAGGATCGACCGGTCGTTCACGACCCGCCGCTCGAGCTCGAGCGCCATCGGCGTCGAGTCCACCAGGTATTCCCCATCCGGCGTCTGCAGCACCGGGATGACGGCGGGCCGGATATGGGCGATCTCACGGCTTGCCGCCGCGTCGCGCCGCACCCACAGAAACGGGATGCGGCGATAGCGCAGCATTGCCCTTACCTTCACGGAATAGGGCGATGAGTTGATGCCGATCAGCCGGTAGCAGCCGCCCGCGTCGGACACGGCGTCAGATCGTCTTCAGCGGCGCACCCTGCAGCGGGAGCAGCACGCAATAAAGCTTCACCGACTTTGCCCAGTCGCAGAACCGCCGCGCTTCGTCGTCGCTGTCGAAGCCGGCGGCGAGCAGCCGGGTATAGGTGCGTCCGTTCACCTGCGTCTCGCTGGTCCGCGGCTCCAGCTTGGCGAACATGTCCTTGTATTGCAGCCGGAGCTTGGCCCAGCCGCGCATCGCATCGGCAAGCCTGCCGTAAGAGGCGACATGGGCCACCACCGGCGCCGGCTTCGGCTCCTGCTTTGGCATCGTGACCGGCGGCGGCATGGCGGCAACCGGACCGGCCGCAGGCGCGATCTCGCTCCCGGCCGCGGCATCCTCCTCCGCAGCGCAGGCCGCCAGCAGCGCAGCCGCAGCCAAGCCGAAGACCGGCAACGATCGACCGCATTTCGGCATGCCGCGCCTCCCTTGGCACCCTTCGAAGTTTCGCAAGTGTAGCCGAGCCGGTGGGCGGCGCCTAATGCCGGCGGCCGGCGGCGAAAGGCGCCGCCATCCGGTTCGGTTCGCCGGTCGCGAAGGAGGCCCGGAATGCGCCGATTCCCGCCCGGACCGCCTGGTCCAGGGTCAACGTCTCCCATTGCCGCATCAGCGATTTCTGCAACCGCACCGCTTCCGGCCCGGCCGCGAGAATCGAGCCAAGCCATGCCTCGACCGCGGCGTCGAGCGCTTCCGGCGCCACCACTTTCTCAACAAGTCCGATCCGGTGGGCTTCGGCAGCGTCGATATTCTCGCCCAGCAGCAGCATCTCGCTCGCCCGGCCCCAGCCGATCAGCCGCGGCAGCAGTGCCGCTTCGATCACCGAAGGCATGCCGATCTTCACTTCCGGCATGCCGAACACCGCATTGGCCGACGCGATGCGCAGGTCACAGCCGGCGGCCACTTCCAGGCCGGCGCCCAGGCAATAGCCGTTCACCCGTGCGATCACTGGGACCGGCAGCGCCCTGAGCGCCGCAATCGCCCGGTGGATCGAGGTGATGAAGGCTTCCGCTGCCGTCGGGTCGAGCCCGGCCATGACCTTGATATCGGCCCCGCCAATGAAGGCCTTGGGCCCGGCCCCCGTCAGCACCACGGCGCGCAGCCCGGCCTGGTCGCGCAGACCGCCGGCGGCCTCGGTCAGGGCAGCGATCGCCTCGGGGTCCATGGCATTCAGCTTCTCCGGCCGCTGAATGGTGAGCCACGCAACCTCTCCGTCATCCCGTTGCTGGATCCGGACCCCGACCCGAGAACTGATGGCCATGATTCCACTCCGCTTTTCCTGCCATGCCTTCGGCGCAGGTTTGTAGCGGAGCACGGTCATCCCTGCCATCGGCGATCCGCGGCGCCAATTCCGCACGGTTTTGTGACGAGGGTCACCGGAATCAGGCCACCCGCCGGCATTTACGTTGTTGACGTGCTAACGCCCCTATGACATATTCTCGTCCGTTATATGGCAATACGGAGTGAGCACGGAGAGGGCTATGACACGTGAGGCCGAATACCAATACGAACATCCGGATTATGCACCGCAGCACCTGTCGGCGGTGTCGGCCTTGGGTGGACTGAGCCTGTGGTTCGCTGGCCTGGTCGGCCTCGCCGTCTTATGGCTCGCCTGAGGCGGGCCGAACACGCGGCTTTCGGCGCCATCTCGGCTCAGCGCCATCTCGGCTCAGTGCAGCCGGAGCTCCGTCGGCGTCCGGACATTGCCGGGATGGACGATGCCGCAGCTCGCCACCCGGACCGAATGCAGGCGCCCCTCCAGGCTGCTGTGCCAGAAATCCAGGAACTTCCGCAGCACCGGGAATTCGGGTGACAGGTCAAGATCCTGCCAGATGTAGCTCTGCAGCAGCTGGGGATGATCGGGCATGTGATACAGGATCTCCGCCGTGGTCAGGCGGTAGCTCTTGAGTTGACGCACAAGCTCCATGGACAGGCTCCACGCATGCACTGGCGACTCAGGTAACTATTCGAGCTTGCCGTTGGCTCCTTAAAAGTCAATGAAATCAGACTGTTAGCACTCACAAGCAGCGAGTGCTGCCACACCTCTTGAACTCCCCCTTTTGCCTTCCCACATCGCGGGCGGTTTCGGGGGGCGGCGTCGCGCGCCGTATCGCCGCTCCCGGGCTACCGCCGGCAGCGGAGAAGGCTTCCTGCCGGCCCGTCGAACGAAGATGGACAGCTTGGAGGAAGACCATGAGGTTCAAGCCATTGCATGACCGCGTGCTGGTCCGCCGCCTGGAGGAGGAAGAGAAGACCAGGGGCGGGATCATCATCCCCGACACCGCCAAGGAGAAGCCGATGCAGGGCGAAGTGATCGCGGCCGGCCCCGGCGCGGTGGACGAAAAGACCGGAAAGCGCATCGCGCTCGATGTCCGGGTCGGCGATCGGATCCTGTTCGGCAAGTGGTCCAGCACGGAAGTGAAGATCGACGGGCAGGAGCTCGTGATCATGAAGGAATCCGACATCATGGGCGTCATTGAGGACGCCGCGGTGACGCGGAAGGCCGCCTAACCCATCAAACCCAGACAGCAGAATTCGGAGGTCGTAGATATGGCTGCGAAGGAAGTCCGCTTCAGCGCCGATGCCCGCCAGCGCATGCTGCGCGGCGTCGACATCCTGGCCGACGCGGTGAAGGTGACCCTGGGCCCGAAGGGCCGCAACGTGGTGCTCGACAAGTCGTTCGGCGCGCCGCGCATCACCAAGGACGGCGTGACGGTCGCCAAGGAGATCGAGCTCGCCGACAAGTTCGAGAACATGGGCGCCCAGATGGTGCGCGAAGTGGCCTCGAAGACCAACGACACCGCCGGTGACGGCACCACGACGGCCACGGTTCTCGCCCAGGCGATCGTGCGCGAGGGCGCCAAGGCGGTGGCCGCCGGCATGAACCCGATGGACCTGAAGCGCGGCGTCGACAAGGCCGTGGAGGTCATCGTCGAGGACCTCAAGAAGCGCTCGAAGAAGGTGACGTCGAACGACGAAATCGCCCAGGTCGGCACCATCTCGGCCAACGGCGAGAGCGAGATCGGCGCCATGATCGCCAAGGCGATGCAGAAGGTCGGCAACGAGGGCGTGATCACGGTCGAGGAGGCGAAGAGCCTGGAGACCGAGCTCGACATCGTCGAGGGCATGCAGTTCGACCGCGGCTATATCTCCCCCTACTTCGTCACCAATGTCGACAAGATGCGGACCGAGCTCGAGGATCCCTACATCCTGATCCACGAGAAGAAGCTCTCCGGGCTGCAGCCGATGCTGCCGCTGCTGGAATCCGTCGTGCAGACCGGCAAGCCGCTGCTGATCATCGCCGAGGATATCGAGGGCGAGGCGCTGGCGACCCTGGTGGTGAACAAGCTGCGCGGCGGCCTGAAGGTCGCGGCGGTGAAGGCGCCGGGCTTCGGTGATCGCCGCAAGGCGATGCTGGAAGACATCGCCACGCTCACCGCCGGCCAGGTGATCTCCGAAGATCTCGGCATCAAGCTCGAGAACGTCAGCCTGCAGATGCTCGGTCGCGCCAAGAAGGTCACCATCGACAAGGAGAACACCACCATCGTCGACGGCGTCGGCAAGAAGAAGGACATCGAGGCGCGCTGCGGGCAGATCCGCCAGCAGATCGAGGAGACGACGTCGGACTACGACCGCGAGAAGCTGCAGGAGCGGCTGGCGAAGCTCGCCGGCGGCGTGGCGGTGATCAAGGTCGGCGGCGCCACCGAGGTCGAGGTGAAGGAGCGCAAGGACCGCGTCGACGACGCGCTCCACGCGACCCGCGCCGCGGTCGAGGAAGGCCTGCTGCCGGGCGGCGGCGCCGCGCTCTACTACGCGACCCGCGCGCTCGCCAACCTCAAGGGCGACAACCACGACCAGCAGGTCGGCATCGATATCGTGCGCAAGGCCCTGCAAGCCCCGGCGCGGCAGATCGCCGAGAATGCCGGCACCGACGGCTCGGTCGTGATCGGCAAGCTCGCCGATTCCAAGTCGACGACCTGGGGCTTCGATGCCCAGGCCGGCGAGTACACCGACCTGGTGAAGGCCGGCATCATCGACCCGACCAAGGTGGTGCGCAGCGCGCTGCAGGATGCCGCATCCGTCGCCGGTCTCCTGATCACCACCGAGGCGATGGTTGCCGAGAAGCCGGAGAAGAAGGCCGCGATGCCGGCCATGCCGCCGGGCGGCGGCATGGGCGACATGGACTTCTGATCCGTCCATCGCGTTACCCCGGGGAAGGGCCGCCTTGCGCGGCCCTTTCTTTTTCCGCCGCTCTGGCCGAACGAGGCAGAGCGGCGCTATATGCCGGGGATGCCACTGACCGACATCGACCGCCTGGGACCGATCCGCGACTGGCTCATCGCCACCAGTCTGAGCGGGCTGCCGATCGAGGAGCTAGTGACCGGCCTCGCCCGCCAGCTTAACGCCCTCGACCTGCATGTCGGGCGGATCAACATCGCGACGCGCGTGCTCAATCCTCTGATCCGCGCCGAGAACTGGATTTACGAGCGGCGCACCGACCGGACCATCGCCGAGCGCTTCGCCCATGCCCCGGATGCGCCGGAAGTGTTCCGCGCCAGCCCGTTCAGCTACATGGTCGAGCATCAGGCGCTGCGCATGCATCGCTATCTGCAAGGGCCGGAGGCCCAGCTCGACTTTCCGGTGCTCGCCGAATTCGCCCGGCGCGGCTACACCGAATGGAAGGCCTGCCTGATCGGGTTTCGCGTGCTGCCCGACGAGCAGCCCGGTGACACTCTGGGCTTCGTCGCCTCGCTCTGTTCCGACGCGCCGGCCCCCTGGACCGCGGCGGAGCACGCGGCACTGGACTCGCTCCTGCCCATGCTCGCCAATGCCGTGCAGGGCCGGCTGTTCGCCAGCCTGGCTCAGGGTCTGCTCGGCACCTATCTCGGCACGGACGCCGCCAGCCGCGTGCTGCGCGGATCGATCCTGCGCGGCGACGTCACCAGCATCCGCGCCGTGCTCCTCTACGCCGACCTGCGCGGCTTCTCCGGCCTTTCGGAGACCTTGCCGCCGGAACGCCTGGTCGAAGCGCTCGACCGCCATCTCGAATGCGTGGTGGAGCCGGTGGAAGCCGGCGGCGGCCAGGTGCTGAAGTTCCTCGGCGACGGATTGCTCGCCACCTTTCCGACCGAGCGCTTCGGCGAACGCGATGCCTGCCGCAAGGCGATCGCGGCGGCGCGCGAGGCGCTGGCACGAATCGCCGCCCTTTTATCGGAGAGCGGCCCGGTGCTGCCGATCGACATCGCCGTGCATCTCGGCGACGTGCTGTACGGCAATGTCGGCAGCGGCGCCCGGCTCGACTTCACCGTGATCGGACCGGCGGTCAACGAAGCGGCGCGGATGGAGCTGCTGTGCAAGGCGGTCGGCGTTCCGATCACCATCTCGCGCGCGGTCGCCGATCTGCTGCACGGCGACGGCATGGCGCTCCGCTCGCTCGGCCGGCATGCCCTCCCGGGCCATAGCGGCTTGCGCGAGATCTACACCCTGTCCTGAGCGGCGATGCTGCCGGTCAGGCGGTCTTGAGCGTTGCCGGCCGCGCCTCGCGGCGGACCTGCTTGGCCTCGTACATGGCGTGGTCGGCGCTGGCGAGGATGTCTTCCACGGTGACGCCGCTGCCATAGCAGGTTGCACCGAGGCTCGCCGAAACCTTGAGGCGCCGGTTGCCGTGGCGGAAGCTCACGCTGTCGAGCTGGGCGCGCAGCCGCGCGACCAGCTGGCTGATGCGGCGCGGATCGGAGCGGGCCAGCAGCACCGCGAACTCGTCGCCATGCAGGCGCGCCACCAGATCGGTCGTACGCACCGTCGCCTGCAGCGCCCGCGCGACCGCTTCGATGGCGGCATTGCCGGCGGCGTGGCCATGCGCGTCGTTGATCCCCTTCAATCCGTCCAGATCGACGAACACCACCACGCCGGCATCGCCATAGCGCCCGGCCTCGGCGACCGAGCGGCGGATGGCGTCGACGAAGGCGCGGCGGTTCGGCAGTCCGGTCAACTCGTCGGTGGCCGACAGCTCCTCGAGCTCGGCAATGCGCCGCTTCTGATCCGCAATGGTCTGTTCGGCCTCGGCGGCGAGGGTGAGAAGACGGGCCAGCAGGCTCGCGCTCTCGCGATCGAGCGCCCGGCCGGTGAACCGCCGCCGCAAGCCGCTGGCGATGGTGTTGAGAAGCGCACTGGCCTCCGCTCCGGCCAATGCAGGCTGCTGTTGTGCCAATGCCGCGTGTGCCATGTCCGTCCTGCCCACCCGCTTCGGGGGATCTGGACGGCTCCTCAGCAATTCACGCGCCAATCGTTAAACCACTGATTTATCTGATAATTATCGGCAATGGCATCGGCAATTCCTGCCCTGTGCGGCAGGAATTGCCGGCAACCTCCCGGCCGCGTCACGGCTCGTGTAGCATCGGCCGGCGCAGTCATGCGCACTCCAGGAGCCCGTTCAGTCGATGCCCATCCGGTTACGCGTTGCGTTCGTGCTTGCCCTGATATCGCTGCCGGCCGCCGTGTCGCGTGCGGCGGATTCCCAAATCGTGCTGGCGCCGCATCGTGCCGTCTATGAGCTGACGCAGAGCCGCGGCGATGCCAGTGCCGCCGTCGCGGTGCGCGGCCGCCTGGCCATCGAGGTGCAAGACACCTGCGAAGGGCACACCACCAACCAGCGGTTCTGGACCGAGATGCAGAACGCCGAGGGCACCACCTCGATCAGCGACTTCAGCTTGAGTTCCTGGGAATCCAAGGACGGCAAGCGCTTCCGCTTCCAGATGCGCAACGAAGTCGATGGCGAGACGATCGAGGAATATACCGGCACGGCGGAGCGAAGGCCGGACGGCACCGGCGCCATCGAGATGAGCAAGCCGGCGACCGCCACGATGGAACTGCCCGAAGGCACCGTATTTCCCAATCATCATCTGATCGAGCTGATCCGGCACGCCATCGCCGGCGACCGTTTCGTGTCCATCCGCGTGTTCGACGGCTCCGGCGAGGATGGGCTGTTCGAGACCGGCGGCAGCATCGGCAAGGCCCTGCCGCCGGAAGAGGGCAGCGGCCCGATCCTGGCGCCGCTCAAGGGACTGCGCTCCTGGCCGTTCCGCGTCGCCTTCTTCCCGCTGCTGACCAAGGCGGAGGAGCCGCAATATGAGATCGGTTTCCGCATGTACGAAAACGGCGTCAGCGCCGATCTCGTGCTGGACTATTCCTCGTATGCGCTGAAGGGCGAGCTGGTTCGGCTGGAGATGTTGCCGGGCGGCTGCTGACCGGCGGACCCAGCTCGAGGCCGCGGCCCTTCCCGATCGATGCCTCGCCGAACTTGGCCCGCACCTTGTCGATAGCCGTTTCGATGGCGCGGACCTGGCCGGGCCGGCGGTCCAGCAGGTCGGGCGGATCGGCGAGCTCCGGCGGATCGAAATGCGACAGGCCGACGCCGATCAGGCGGAAGGCGGTGCCATCGGCCTCCCGGGCCAGCAGCTCGCGGGCATCGCGGTAGATCACCTCGGCGAGCTGGGTCGGGTGCGGCAGGCTTTCGGCCCGCGTCCGGATGTGAAAGTCGTCGGTCTTCAATTTGAGCGTCACCGTGCGTCCGGCCAGCCCGGCCGCCTTGAGGCGGCGCGAGACCTTTTCGCAGAGCGGCCAGAGCTCGTGCTCCAGCTCGTCCAGCCGGCGCAGATCCTCGTTGAACGTCGTCTCGGCAGAAACGCTCTTGGTCTCGCCTTCCGGATCGACCGGGCGGTCGTCGTCGCCGACCGCAAGCCGCGCCAGCCGCGCGCCCATGGCGCCGAAACGGCGCATCAGATCCTCCGGCGCCTCGCGCTGCAGGTCGCCGATGGTCTGCAGCCCGGCATCGGCCAGCTTCGCCTGCATCGCCTTGCCGACGCCGAGGATGGTGGCAACCGGCCGCGGCGCCAGGAACTCACGGATGCCGGCGCGGCCGATCACCGCGAAGCCGCGCGGCTTGTCCAGTTCGGAAGCCTGCTTGGCCAGGAACTTGTTGAACGAGAGGCCGACCGAAACGGTGATGCCGATCTCGCGTTCGATCCGCGCGGCAAGGCGCGCCAGCGTCAGCGCCGGGCTTGCATGCATCAGGCGTTCGGTGCCGGAGAGGTCGAGATAGGCCTCGTCGAGCGAGACCGGCTCGACCAGCGGCGTCAGCGACCGCATCATCTCCCGCACCTCGCGGGCGACGCCGGCATAGATCGACATGCGGGGGCGGATCACCACCGCCTGCGGGCAGGCGCGCAGCGCCTTGAACATCGGCATGGCCGAGCGCACGCCATAGAGCCGGGCGACGTAGCAGCAGGTCGAAACGACGCCGCGCCGGCCGCCGCCGACGATGACCGGCTTGTCGCGCAGGCTCGGATCGTCGCGCTTCTCGACCGCCGCATAGAAGGCATCGCAGTCGATATGCGCGATGCTGAGCCGGTCGAGCTCGGCATGGCGCAACATGCGCGGCGATCCACAGGCGCCGCATCGGGCCGCTTCGCCCGGTGCGAAGCACTCGCGGCAGAAACCGCTCACCCCCCGGCCTCCTCGGGCCACAGCCAGGCGGCGCCGCGCACACCCGAGCTATCGCCATGAAGCGGCGGCACCAGGCGCGTCGCCACCGCATCGGAGAACACGTACTCGCCCCAGATCGCCGGCACGTCGGCATAGAGGCGCTCGATGCGCGACAGGCCGCCGCCCAGCACGATCACCTCGGGATCGAGCAGGTTGATCACATGCGCCAGCGCCTTGGCGAGCCGCCGTTCGTAACGCCGGAGCGTGGCTTCGGCGGCCGCCTCGTTGCTGGCCGCCGCGACAATGACTTCGGCACTCTTCCGCCCGGCGCCTGACCGCGCATGATCGGCGGCAAGGCCGGGACCGCTGAGGAAGGTCTCGATGCAACCCTGCTTGCCGCAATAGCAGGCCGGACCCGGCCGCTCCTCGGCGTCGGGCCAGGGCAGCGGGTTGTGGCCCCACTCGCCGGCAATGGCGTTCGGCCCGGTCAGAACCTGCCCGCCGACGACGACCCCGCCGCCAACGCCGGTGCCGAGGATGACGCCGAACACCACGTCGGCACCGGCCGCGGCGCCGTCGGCGGCCTCCGACAGGGCGAAGCAATTGGCGTCGTTGGCAAGCCGGACCGGGCGGCCGAGCGCCGCCTCCAGGTCGCGGTGGAGCGGACGGCCATTGAGGCAGGTGCTGTTGGCGTTCTTGATCAGGCCGGTGGCCGGCGAGATCGCCCCGGGCGTCCCGATGCCGACCCGGCCGCGGCGGCCGATTCCAGCCTCGATCGCCGCGACCAGGGCCGCGACGGCCCGGACCGTGCCCTCGTAGTCCCCCTGCGGCGTCGGCACGCGGCGGCGGGCAAGCTCGGCCCCGCCAGTGTCCAACGCCACGGCTTCGATCTTGCTGCCGCCGAGGTCGATCCCGATCCGCATCGCGTCCTGTTCGGCCTCCGGCACATCCGACCCGGCAGATGAAGGGAATTTCATTCACCGGCAAGGCCGGCGGAACCGCCGCTCGCCTACATCATTCCCGAACATTGCGACCTTCAGACGCAACGGAGCAAGCACCATGAACGCCGAGAATCCCACGCCCCGCCGCCAACCGAGCTGGCACCGGCGCCTCGCGCTGGGCCTCGCCACCACGACCGTGCTCGCCGGCATGGGCGGCTACTATCTGGGCGGCGGGGCGCGACCGGACAATCCCTTCGTGTCCCCCGCTTTTGCCGCCCCCTCGATCTCCTCGGAGATCCAGGGCGGCAACAGGGCGATGCCGGCCTCGTTCGCGGATCTGGTGGAGCGCGTCGAACCGGCTGTGGTGCAGATCGTCGCGACCCAGGTCGAGAAGGCCGAGAGCAATCCGGTACCGCCCGAATTGCGAGGCACGCCTTTCGAGGAATTCTTCCGACGGTTCGGCGCGCCCCAGGGGCCTTCGACCCGGCGCGGGCACAGCCTGGGCTCGGGCTTCATCGTCGACCCGGCGGGCTACATCGTGACCAACAATCACGTGGTCGGAAACTCCGACGAGGTCAAAGTCAGCCTCACCAACGGGCAGAGCTATGACGCCAAGCTGATCGGACGGGACGACAAGACCGATCTCGCCTTGCTCAAGGTCGAGCCACGCGGCGAGCTGCCCTACGTCACCTTCGGCGGCGACGACCAGATCCGCGTCGGCGACTGGGTAATGGCGGTCGGCAATCCGTTCGGACTGTCGGGCACGGTGACAGTGGGCGTTTTGTCGGCGCGCGGCCGCAATATCGGCGCCGGGCCGTACGACGACTTCCTGCAGATCGACGCTCCGATCAATCGTGGCAATTCCGGCGGCCCCACTTTCGACCTGCAAGGTCGGGTGATCGGCGTCAACACCGCGATCTTCAGCCCGAGCGGCGGCAATGTCGGAATCGGGTTCGCCGTTCCCGCCTCGCTCGCCAAGCCCGTGATCGAGCAGCTGAAGACCAAGGGCGTGGTCGAGCGCGGCTGGCTTGGCGTGCGCATGCAGCCGCTGACCGATGAACTCGCCAAGGCCATGAAGCTGAGCCAAGCGGAAGGGGCCTTGATTGCCGGCGTCGATCCGGATTCGCCGGCCGCCAAGGGCAACCTTAGGCAAGGCGATGTCATCGTCGAGTTTGCCGGCCACAAGATCGGGGAGCCCCGCGACCTGGCACGCGCCGTCGCCGAAGCGCCGATCGGCAAGCCGGCCAAGGTGGTGGTCCAGAGGGAAGGCGAGAGAACGACACTCGAAGTGCGTCCCGGCCAAGCGTCCAGGCAACAGCAGGCAAGTGCCGGCGGCGAAAGCGGCGCCGAGCAATCCGGCGCAACCCTCGGCCTCGCCCTGGCACCGCTCGACAGCTCCGCCAGGGCACGGTTCGGCCTGCAGGATGACGTGAAGGGGGCGGTCATCACGGGCATCAAAGACGACAGCCCTGCCGCGGAGGCCGGCCTGCGGCCCGGTGACGTCATCACGAAGGTCGGGTCGACCGCCGTCGCGTCGCCCTCCGACGTGGCCGACGCGGTGCAGCAGCATAAGAAATCCGACAACAAGGCAATCGCCCTGCTGGTGCTGCGGAGGGGCGTCTCCCAGTACGTCGCCTTGCCCCTCGACGATGCGTGAGCCAAGCATATCCGTGGACACACGGGGCCGGGAGGCCTACGGGCTCCCCGGCCCCCTCGACTCTGACTAAGCTCGACACATGCGCATCCTGCTGATCGAGGACGACAAAGAGGTCGCCCAGTTCGTCCGCAAGGGCCTGACCGAGGCGGGCCATGCGGTGGACCATGCCGGCACCGGGCGGGACGGCCTGTTCCTCGCTGCCGGCGAGCCCTATGACGTGGTCGTGGTCGACCGCATGCTGCCGGGCGGCATCGACGGCCTCGGCATCGTGCGGGCCTTGCGCGAGAGCGGCAGCCGCGTGCCTGTGCTGTTCCTCACCGCGCTCGCCGATATCGACGAGCGGGTGCGCGGCTTCAAGTCGGGCGGCGACGACTACCTGACCAAGCCCTTCGCCTTCGCCGAGCTGCTGGCGCGGGTCGAGGCGCTGGGCCGCCGCGCCTCGCAGAGCACACGCGAGACGGTGCTCCGCGTTGGCGATCTCGAACTCGACCTGCTCGCCCAGAAGGCGGCACGCGCCGGCCAGCCCATCGACCTCAAGGCGCGCGAGTTCCGCATCCTGGAATACCTGATGCGCCATGCCGGCCAGGTGGTGACCCGCACCATGCTGCTGGAGGCGGTCTGGGACTATCATTTCGATCCGCAGACCAACGTGATCGACGTGCATATGAGCCGGCTCCGGAGCAAGATCGACAAGGGCTTCGACAAGCCGCTGATCCACACCGTGCGCAACGCCGGCTATATGATCCAGGCGTGACCGACGCCCTGCCCGACCGCGCGGAGGCTGCCGCTATCGACGATGCGCCGGCGCAACTTCGCCACCATCCCGGCCTCGCGCTGATCCGCTCGACAGGCTTCCGGCTTGCCGCGCTGTTTGCCGCATTGCTGGCGATCTCCTCGCTCGTCGTGATCGGCTACATCCGCTTCGCCACGACCGAAAGCCTGACGCGGGCCACCGACGCGGCGGTCCGCGCCGATGTCGACAGCCTGGCCGAGCGCTACCGGAGCGAGGGCCTGCCGGGCCTGGTGCTCCTGATTCGTGCCCGGGTGCGCGACAACGAACGGATCGGCGCCGTCTACGCGGTGGCCGACCCGTCGGGCGAGATCCTCGCCGGCAACCTGTCGAGCTTCCCGCCGGTACAGGCGAGCGACGACGGCTTCCTGGAGTTCCCGGTGGCGCGCAACGGCCATCGCAGCGTGATCCGGCTGCGCCTCTATGCGCTGCCCGGTGGCTTCCGCTTGTTGGTCGGGCGCGACGCGGAGGAGCGGATCGAGCTGCGCAAGCTGATCAACGAGACATTGCTGACCAGCCTCATTCTGACCACCCTTCTCGCCGTCGCCGGCGGCTGGCTGCTGCGCCGCATGGTGCTGCGTCGCGTCGACGCGATCCGCCGAACGACCGAAGCCATCGTCGCCGGCGACATGTCGCGGCGCCTCGCCCATCGTGACACGCCGGACGAATTCGATCTTCTGGCCGAAACCATCAACGACATGCTCAACCGGATCGAGCGGCTGATGGACGGCGTGCGCGATGTGTCCAACGCCATCGCCCATGACCTGCGCACCCCCCTCGCCCGCATTCGCGGCCGGCTGGAAGAGATGGCGCGCGTCTCCGCCCCATCAGAATCCGACACGACCCCGTTCGATCCGGTGCTCGACGATATCGACGAGCTGTTGCGGACGTTCAACGCGCTGCTGCGCATCGCCGAGGTCGATGCCGGTGTCAGGCGCAAGACGTTCGAGACCCTGGACCTGGCCACCGTGCTCGAGGATGTCGTGGACCTCTACCGGGCCGTCGCGGAGGAAGACGGTGTCGAGCTCACGTTGCAGCCGCCTTCCGAAACCCGGGTGCGGGGCGATGGCCAGCTATTGGCCCAGGCCATAGGCAACCTGATCGACAACGCCATCAAATACGCCAGGGACGGCAAGGTGGTCACGGTCGGCGTCGCGCGCGAAGGCGAGCATGGTGTTGTCACAGTCGCCGATCGCGGCCCCGGCATTCCCGTGCCCGAACGGGGCCGCGTGACCGAGCGCTTCTACCGCGGCGAGCGCAGCCGGTCGCGCCCCGGCAGCGGCCTTGGCTTGTCACTGGCCGCGGCGGTCGCCCGCCAGCATGGCGGCCGGCTCGAACTGCGCGACAACGAACCCGGCCTGCGCGCGGTGCTGCTGCTGCCGGCGTGACGGCCGTCAATGGACGGCGATGCCTGTACGGGCCTACCCTGTCGCGGGACGGTCCACGCCGAGGGAAGGAATCCACATGCGGCTCGCATCGCTGGGAGTGGGGCTGGCACTGCTGCTGGCGCCGTCGGTCGCGCAGGCGCAGGATGCGGTGCCGGCGGACGCGATCGGCTGGATGAAGACCGTGCAGGGCAGTGTCACCGTGCGACGCGGCGCGACGGCGCTGCCGGCCTCGGTCGGCATGGCTCTCGCCCGCGGCGACATCATCGCCACCGGTCACGACGGCACTGCCGGCGTGACCCTCGCCGACAACTCGCTGCTGTCGGCCGGTCCGGGCAGCGAGCTTGCGCTCGACGAGTTCATCTACGATTCGGCCCAACTGCAGGGCAGCTCGCTCGCCACCCTGCGCAAGGGCACACTCAGCGCCACCAGCGGCGATATCGCCCGCGGCACGCCCGGCGCCATGCGGGTCCGCACGCCGACCGCGGTGCTGGCCGTGCGCGGGACGACCTTTCTCGTGCGGGTCGAGGAATGAGCCGGTCCCTGCTGCGCGTCCTCGCGCTCGTCGGATTGGCACTGCTCGGCGCCTGCGACAAGTACCGCCAGGAGCTGTTTGTGCTGCAGCCCGACAGCACCGGCAAAGTCGGTTCGATCGTCGTGCAATCGGCTTCGGGAGAGCTCGTTCTCGACGAAACCCGCATGGCCGCGCATCGCAATCCCCGCGGTGCCACGGAAGCCGTGACGGTCGAACCGAGCGACGTGGAGAAGATTTTCGGCGCTGCCCTTGCCGCCCGGCCCCGGCCGCCACGGCAATTCCGGCTCTATTTCGTGTTCGATTCCGAACTTCTGACGGCGGCGTCGCGGGCCGAGTTCGAGGCCGTGTTCGCCGATATCCGCGAGCGGGGACATTACGACGTGGAGGTCGTCGGCCATACCGACCGGCAGGGCGCCGACGACTACAATGCGCGCCTATCCTTGCAGCGCGCCTGGGCGATGCGACAGACCTTGATCGATCGCGGCCTCGATGGCGACCGGATCATCGCCACCGGACGCGGCGAGGTCGATCCGCTGATGCCGACCGCCGACAACATCGACGAGCCGCGCAACCGACGGGTCGAGATCACCGTCCGCTAGCCGCGCCCAGCCAGCGGATCGCCAGCACGCTGATGTCGTCATGCGGCTCCGCCCCGGCGGCGAAGCGATGCACATCGTCAAAAACGGCGTCGACCGCTGTTCGTGCCGGCTGTCCTGCCAAGCTTCGCGCGACATGCAGCAAGCGTTCGCTGCCGTAGAACTCATCGGCCTTCGAACGGGCATCGGCAACCCCGTCGGTCACCACCAGCAGCGTCGCGCCGGGCTGCAGCCGGAAAGTCACCGACGGGTAAGCAAAGGTCTCGTCGGCGCAGAGCGGCGGACCGCCCGTATCGTCGATGGGTGACGGCTCCCGTCCCGGCAGCAGGCAAAGCGGCGCCTCATGCCCGGCACTGACCATGGCAATTTCGCCGCTGACGGGATCGACGATACCGGCCAGCAGGGTCACGAACATCATCGCCGGGTTCTCCGCCGCGAGCTCCGCGTTCGCAGCGGTGACCATGACATCGACCGGGACGGCCCGGCGCGCGCCGGCGCGCGCCAATGCTTTGGCCAAGGCCATGAACAGCGCGGCCGGAACGCCCTTGCCGGAGACGTCGCCGACGGCAAAGTAGATACGCCCATCGGGCAACGCCGCCACGTCGTAGAAATCGCCGCCGACCGCCTTGGCCGGCTCCAGCCTGGCGTGGATCTCGATCTCCGGGCGGACGGGGAAGGATTGCGGCAGCATCCCCATCTGGATCTGTCGCGCCGCCGCCAGCTCGCCCTCGTGGCGCGCCGCCAGCTCGCGCTCACGCTGCAAGGCTTCCGCCATGCGGCGCCGCTCGCGATCGGTGGTGACGAGCTGCGCCGACAGCATCTGGCCGAACACGACAAATCCGGCGGCGGCCGGTGTCAGACCGTCGACCAGCAGGCGGAGGCCGGCGAAAGCCGCGAAACTCATCGCCAGCAGCGCACCCACCGCGCCCGCCAGCATGGCGGCCGCAAGCACGGGGCGCCGATACGGCAGCGCCAGCGCCACCAGAGCCGCGAACAGCCCGACGACCGCCGCCTCCACCAGATGCTCGCGCGGTGGGCGGCGCAGCAGCTCACCCTCCAGCGCCGCCTCGATCACCTGTGCCTGGATCTCCGGACCGGACATTCGCGGCGCGATCGCCGTCGCATGAAAATCTCCCAGCGCCGTCGCGGTGCTGCCGAGGATGACGACGCGCCCGGCCAGCGCCGGCAGCGCCCTCGTGGCCTGGAAGATCGCGAGCGCCGAAACGAAGCGCTCCGGCCGGTGCGGCGTCAGCCGCGGCCATACGCGCCCATCCGGCAGAGTGGGCATCACGAAATCGGCAAAGCGAACCGCAACGATTCCGGCCTCGTCCCCGACGATGCCGAGCGCGCCGGCCCCGGCGGCGAGGCGCAGCGCATCGACCGCCAGCAGAGGGACTGGATGCGCGCCGATCCAGACGACGGCGGGCACGCGACGCACGATGTTGTCCCGTTCCGGCCGCACATTCACGGCGCCTTCGCCGCGCGCAGCCCTACGGATAGCCTGCTGGCTGCCAATGCGGCCGGGGAAGCCTGACGCCGATGCGTCCGGAACGGCACCGATCAGACGGGTCGGCGTACGAAATGAGAGAGGTGTGGAACCGGCGAGATCGGTGCCGGCCACCGCCAGGGTGACCGGCCCCTTCGCGATCGCCCGGCCCAGCTGCTCGTCGTTCGACGGCAGCGTGAACAGCATTTCCCGGGCCGCCGTGGGCAGGCCCGGCATCTCGGTCGCGACCCGCTCGGGCGACAGGCGGTCGGGCTCGGCGAACAGCACATCGATCGCCAGGGCGGCTGGCTCGGCCGCCAGGATCCGCTCGACCAGCGCCGCGACACGCCAGCGCGGCCAGGGCCACTGCCCCAGCTCCGCCAGGCTCTCTTCGTCGATGTCGACGATCAATGCCGGCGGGTGTTCGGGAAACTGCCGTGGAAGGACGCGCTGAAAGACGTCGAATCCGGCCAGCCGCAAGGCCTCGATCGGCGCGAGATCGCCGTAGCGGAACAGCGCGCAGAGCACCGCGAGCAGGACGGCCGCCGGCACGCCGGACCAGGGCCGCCGCCATCCGAGACGCGGCGCGATCGCCTCGCTCATGCGCCGCTACAGGTCGAGTTCGAGGCCGTCATAGGCGGCCACGACCTCCAGCGGTGCCGCGCTGTCCCGGCTCAGCGCTTCGTACTTCACCGTGTCGCTCAACAGCGCTTCGATGGCCCCATCGTCCGCATTGGGGTCATGATGGAAGAGACAGAGCCGCCTGGCGCCGGCGCGGTGGCAGAGCTCCACCGCGACGAGGTTGCTCGAATGTCCCCAATCCTCCTTGATCGTGTAGGCCTCGGCGAGCGAGTACATCGCGTCGAAGATCACGAGATCGGCGCCGCGGAAGAAATCAACAAAGGGATAGGCATCGGCCGCCGCTTCGATCTTGTGTTCGGAATCCGTCGAGTAGATCAGCGAGCGACCGTTCTGCGTGATCCGGTAGCCGTAGGAATCACCGGAATGATGCTGCCGCATCAGGCCAATATCGGCACCGGCGATCCGGTGGCTGCGCGCCGGATCCAGCGCTACGAACTCCACGCGCGCACCGAGTTGGTCGAACTCGACCGGAAAATTCGGCGCGGCATGCTGGCGCCGCAGCGCATGTTCGAGATCGGTGTGGCCGCCAAAAATGCGAATCCTGTGCCCCGGAATATAGGCCGGCGCAAAAAATGGCAGTCCCATGATGTGATCCCAATGGGGATGCGACAGCAACACGTTGTAGACCGCGCGCTTGCCCGGGCGACCACCGGCCATGATGCAATTGCCGAGCGCGCGCGCGCCGGAACCGAGATCGAGAATCAGGTGTTCGTCGGCGCCGGTATCCACCTCCACGCAGGCGGTGTTGCCGCCGAAGGTCGCGCGCTCCGCGAAGCCGAGAGACTGGTCGATGAAGCTTTCGATGGCGGCATCATCGGCCAGCGCGTGCCCGCGCGCACGCGCCAAGACCGTTTTCAGCTTCGCGCGCACGCCGGCCGCGTCGAGCGGTGCCGGCAATGATCCCCGGGTGCCCCAGAAGCGGACGTGCATCACCGTCCGGTCATCCGTGGCGATAGGCCGCCGCCGCCGAGGACGACAGCGCAGCCAATGCAGCCGCCAGATCGTTCTGCACTTCGACGACGAGGTGGAATCGGCTGATGCGGAAAATCTCAGCCACGGCCGGGTTAAGGCAGCAGACGACAAGGCGACCCTGCGCCGCCCTGGCCGCCTTCGCCCCCAACATCAGTGCACGCAGGCCGGAACTGGAGATGTAGCTGACACCGGCAAAGTCGACGACGACCTTGGCGCTGGCCACCTGGGTCAGCGGCAGCAGGCAGTCCTGCAACGGCGGGGTGGTATCCAGATCGATGCGGCCGGTCGGACTCAGCACCGTCACGTCCGCTATGGACCGCTGATCCATCGGCTAAGCCCCCGTATCGTCGGCGCCATCTTCACCTCGTGGCGCGCCGGCCGCAAGGGCCGCGGTTCGATACTTGCTGAGCGTCAGGCGGTTGACGTCGCCTTCCCGCCGATAGTCGATCCGATCGACCAGCGTGCGCATGAGGTGAATTCCCAGCCCGCCGACCGGGCGGTCGGCCGCGCCGCCCTCCAGGCGTGGCGGCGACCGGTCGAGCGGGCTGAACGGCCGGCCCCGGTCGGCCAGCACGACTTCGATGCCCTCCCCGTCCGCCGCGGCGTCGATGGTCACCGCGGAATCGACCGGCGCGTCATAGGCGTGGCGCAGGATATTGCTGACCGCCTCGTCGACCGCCAGGGCCAGCGCATCGCAGGATTCCGGTGGCAATCCGGCGGCCAGCGCAAACCGCCGCACCGTATCGACCGCCGGGCCGATTTCGGCCGCTTGGCCGACCAATCGGAGCCGCGGCATGTGAATGGGCTTTCCCGTCACGCCCCTGCCTCTCCGGTCACTCCCGGATTGATCGACCGCAATGCCAATACATACACCCTCGGCAGGCTGGCCGTCGTGTCAGGCACAACGAGGTCCGCGATGTCGGATATCTGGTCAATCGTGCATCCCCATGTCGAAGCGGCAATGGCCGATGCCGCCAGGGCCGGCCATCCGGCCGACACCGTGGGCCGGGCGCTGCTCGGCATGTCGATCGAGCTGTTCCGGCGCACGCGCGGTGCCGGCGACATCCGGCGGGAGCTGGAGGCGGCGCTGGAGAATCTCGATCCGGACGAAGACTACAACTTCATGCGCCCATAGGCGCCGCCACCGACCTCAATCGACGGAGCGCGGCGAATAGGGCGGAATGTCCGGTGTGCCGGCACCGATATCGAAGAAGCGCAGCTGTCGTCCGGTGGGCAGCTGACGCGCCACCTCCGCGGCCAGGGGCTCCGCGAAACCGGTCGGTGCAAGCTCCGTCAGCAACGCGAAGACCAGCGGCGGACCGCTCGGCGCATCGCCGACCACAGGGACCGAGATCACCTCCACCGGCGCCGCCCGCCCCGATGCATATTGCATCGGATAGATCATCACCGCACCGCAAGGCTGCGCCACTTCCGCGAACAGCAGTGCGGCCCGCTCCTGTCGATCGGCCGGATCGCCCAGCTCCAGATAGTTCCGCCCGGTCAGTTCGATGCCCAGAACCCGGGTGATCCAGGTGCCAGCGAGCCGGAAGGTCGCCTCGGTCGGCGAGCGGATTTCCAGCAGGATGACACGCGGCAGCAATCGCTTGATCGACCCCAGGTCGAAGTCGCTGCGGCTTGGCAGCACGCGATCGCCACGCCAGCGATTCCAGGCCTGAATGAATACGGCGCTGTCCGGCGAGCGAAGGTCGTCCGGCAGCGCAAGGGTTCCGATCGGCGGTTTCTGGATCGCGACCATCTTAAAATGCGGCACTCAAAATGGCGTTCCGTGGCGCCGGATAGTTCTGCGGCGATGGTGAAGTGTTTGCTAACGATGCGGCCGGCCGCGCGGAGGGCAAATCCCCTTCCATGCGCAGGCCGGCGCCGACGAAGGTCAGCTGCGCCGCGCGGGCGACTGATGGTAGACGCCGAGCACCTTGAGCCGGGTCGAGAAGAACTGCAGCTCCTCGAAGGCACGCTCCATGTTCTTGTGCGCCGGGTGTCCCTCCGCCTCGGCGTAGAACAATGTCGCGGTGAAGCTGTGATCGGTCATGTAGCTTTCCAGCTTCACCATGTTGATGCCGTTGGTGGCGAAGCCGCCCATCGCCTTGTAGAGCGCGCCGGGCACGTTGCGCACGTTGAAGACGAAGCTGGTGAGATAGGGGTCCGATGCGCGCGGATCCGGCTCGATCGGCCGCCTCGCCATGACGACGAAACGCGTGGTGTTGCCGATCACGTCCTCGATATGGGTGCGCAGCGCATTGAGGCCGTAGATCTCGCCGGCGAGGCTCGAGGCGATCGCCGCCTCCTCCTTGTCGCCGCGGGCCGCAACGTCGCGTGCGGCACCGGCAGTATCGCCGGCATCGACGGCCTGCCAGCCCATGTCCCGGGTCAGGTTGCGGCACTGCGCCAGGGCCTGCTGATGGCTGTAGACCCGCTTGATCGACTGCATGCTGGCGCCGGCCGGTGCCAGCAGGTGATGCCGCACGCGCAGGAAGTGCTCGCCGACGATGTAGAGGCCGGAATCGGGCAGCAGGCGGTAGACGTCGGCGACCCGGCCCGCGACCGAATTCTCGATCGGGATCATGCCCAGATCGGCCTTGCCCTCGGCAATGGCGTCGAACGCGTCCTGGAAGCCGGTGCAGGGCACCGGCTCGAAATCGTCGCCATACACCTCGCGCGCGGCGAGGTGCGAATAGGCGCCTGGCACGCCCTGGAACGCGACGCGGCGTGCCGGTTGCGCCGCCGGACCGGCTTTAACGCTTTGATTCATCGGAGAGAATTTGCCGAATTCGGGCGAGGTCCGCGGGAGTATCGACGCCCAGCGGTACGGTGTCAACGAGACCGGCATCGATCCGCATGCCGGCCTCCAGCGCGCGCAACTGCTCCAGCCGCTCGCGCCGTTCCAGCACGCCGGGCGGCAGCGCCACAAAGCGCTCCAGCGCGGTGCGCCGGTAACCGTAGATCCCGATATGGTGCCAATGCGGCCCCTCGCCCGCCGGAACCGGCGCGCGGCTGAAATAGAGCGCCCGGCCGATCGTGGCGCCGGGCGGGAGCGCGATCACCGCCTTGACGACGTTGGGATCAGCCAGCTCGGCCTCGTGGCGAATCACCGTCGCCAATGTGGCGATATCGACCTCGGCCGTCGCCAGGGGGGCGACCACGGCGCGGATGGCGGCCGGTTCCAGTGCCGGCAGGTCGCCCTGCAGGTTGATCACCGCGTCGTGGCGCCGATCCGGATCGTGCCGCATCACCGCCTCGTGCACCCGGTCGCTGCCGGAGGGGTGGGCCGGGTCGGTCAGCACGGCGATCCCGCCGGCCGCACGCACCGCATCGGCGATCGCCGCTTCCGCCACCGCCACGACGACCGGCCCGATATCGGCCTCGATGGCGCGGCGCCAGACATGCACGATCATCGGCTCGCCCCCGATATCGGCCAGCGGCTTGTCCGGCAGCCGCGTGGAGGCAAGCCGGGCGGGAATGGCGATCAGGGGTCGGCGCGGCGCGCTCATGCCTTCCAGATAGCGGTTTTGCCTTGCAAAAGCACCGACCGGACGGGCCGGCGGGCATTGCGACGCGCGGTCGCAGCCGCCCCCCAAGCCGGTTGCGCGCAGGGTCTTTTGCTTTATACGAAGGGGCGCTTCCGAGGGGAATCCCCGACGGATTCCAGGGGTTGGTGCCAGGATACGAGGCAGGGGTCGGGTCGATGGATTCCTTCGAGCTCAACAAGGTCGCCGCCGCGGTGCTGTTCAGCCTGCTGCTGGTGCTCGGCATCCAGAACCTCGCCGGTATCGTCTATGCGCCGAAGGTGCTGCACGAAGCCGCCTACAAGGTCCCGGGCGTCGAGGAGGCTTCCGCGCCGTCCACGCCCGGCGGCGCGCCGGCCGCGGCCGAGCCACCGATCGCCGACCTGCTCGCCTCGGCCGATCCCGGCAAGGGCCCGACCATCTTCAAGAAGTGCGTCACCTGTCACACCATCGAGAAGGGCGGCGCGAACAAGGTCGGTCCGAACCTCTATGGCGTGGTCGGCAACCCGAAGGGCACGCATGGCGGTTTCGCCTATTCGTCGGCCCTCACGGGCAAGGGCGGCGAATGGACGTATGAGGATCTGAGCGCCTTCCTGCATGCGCCAGCGAAGTTCGTGCCCGGCACCAAGATGGCGTTCGCCGGCATCAGCAAGCCGTCCGAGCGGGCCGATCTGATTGCCTGGCTGCGGACCCAGGATGACAGCCCGACGCCGCTGCCGGGGAAGTAAGCCCTGACCGGGCCGGCTCTCGCCGATCGCCACATCGCGCTCGCACACCGGCTGGCGGACGCCGCCGGCGCCGCCATCCGGCCGCACTTCCGCCAGCCGATTCCGATCGAGACCAAACCCGACCAGACGCCGGTGACGCTGGCCGATCGCGGTGCCGAACAGGCGATCCGCGATCTGCTGTCCCGCGAAGTGCCGGATCATGGCGTGATCGGCGAGGAGTTCGGCCGCGACCGATCGGATGCCAGCCATGTCTGGGTGATCGATCCGATCGACGGCACCAAGGCGTTCATCTCGGGCCTGCCGATCTTCGGCACGCTGATCGCCCTGCTGCGCGACGGCGTGCCGGTGCTCGGCGTGATGGACCAGCCGATCAGCGGCGAGCGCTGGATCGGGGCCATTGGCCAGCCGACCCTTTTCAACGGCCGGCCAACCCGCACTCGCGGCTGCGCTTCGATCGCGCAGGCGTCCGGCTTTGCCACCTCGCCCCTACAGTTCGGCCCGGCCGATACCGAGCGCTTCGACCGGCTGCGCCAAACCGCGCGGCTGCTGCGCTACGGCACCGATTGCTACGGCTGCGGCATGATGGTGCTCGGCTTCGCCGATTTCTGGATCGAGGCGCCGCTCAAGCTCTACGACTTCGCGGCCCTCGTCCCGATCGTCCAGGGCGCCGGCGGCCTGATCACCGATTGGCGTGGGCAGCCGCTCGGCATGCAGAGCGACGGCCGCGTGCTCGCCTCCGGCGATCCGGCGCTTCACCGTGCGGTGATCGGCCTGCTCGCCGCTTGACCACCGACGCCGCGCCGTCGATATCGCAAAAGATCGCAACTGCCGGGAGACCGACGATGCTGCGCCTTGCCGCCCTGATCCTGCTGGCGCTGACCGCCGCGGCCCAAGCCCCGCTAAACGCCCAGGAGCTCAAGCGCTTCGAGGCGCTGTCGCTGGTCGGCGAGCCGAAATACAAGCCAGGCTTCAAGCATCTCGACTACGTCAATCCGGATGCGCCGAAGGGGGGCGATCTGAGGCTCCATTCCATCGGTGGGTTCGACAATCTGAACGGATTCATCATCAAGGGCGATCCGGCGCCCGGGCTAGGTTTTGTCTATCAGAGCCTGATGGAGAGCTCGCTTGATGAGATGTCGACCGCGTATGGCGCGATTGCCGCCTCCGCCGAGGTCCCGGACGACCTGAGCTACGTCATCTACAACCTCCGGCCGGACGCGCGCTGGCATGACGGCAAGCCGATTACGGCCGAGGACGTGGTCTGGAGCTTCGACACTCTGAGATCCAAAGGACGTCCGATCTATCGCTTCTACTACGCCAACGTGGGCAAGGTGGAGGCACTCGATCCGCACAGGGTCAAGTTCACTCTGTCCGGCCCGCCAAACCGCGAGCTTCCGCAAATCCTTGGCCAGCTGACGGTGCTGCCCAAGCACTGGTGGGCGACGCGAGACTTCGAGTCCACCACCTTGGAGCCGCCACTCGGCAGTGGGCCGTATCGTATGGCGCAGGTCGACGCCAATCGCTCGGTGACGCTTGAACGTGTGAAGGATTGGTGGGCGAAGGATCTGCCGATCAACCGCGGCCGCCACAACTTCGATCGTATCCAAATCAGCATGTTCCGCGATGCGACGGTTGCCCTCGAGGCATTCAAAGCGCACCAGTACGACTTCCGGCTCGAGAATTCCGCGAAGGAATGGGCAACCGGATACGACTTCCCGGCCCGTCAGGCAGGCCTAGTCGTGACGGAAGCTGTCCCCCACAAGCGGCCAACGGGCATGCAGGCCTTCGCGTTCAATACGCGTCGCCCGCTGTTCACCGATCCGCGCGTGCGCGAGGCGATCAGCTATGCCTTCGATTTCGAATGGTCCAACCAGAACCTCTTCTATGGGCAATACACTCGCACTGAGAGCTATTTCTCGAACTCCGAATTCGCTGCCCGCGGTCTGCCGCAAGGTGCCGAGCTTGCCCTGCTTGCGAAGTACCGAGGCAAGATTCCGGAGGAGGTTTTCACCAAGCCTTTTCATGCACCGAAGACGGATGGTTCCGGCAACAACCGCGAGAACCTCCGCAAGGCGGTGCAGCTGCTTGCAAGCGCCGGATGGAAGATCAAGAACCGGAAACTCGTCAACGCCTCGGGTCAGGCGCTTGAGTTCGAGCTGCTACTGGTCAGTCCATTGTTCGAACGCATCGCCCAGCCTTTCGCCCGCAACCTCGAACGTCTCGGCATCACCATGCGCATTCGCACGGTGGATTCTTCCCAGTACACCGAGCGCGTTCGCACTTTCGACTTCGATATGGTGGTCGGAAATTGGGGACAATCGGATTCTCCAGGTAATGAGCAGCGCAACATGTGGGGGAGCGCGGCGGCATCCCGGCACGAAAGTCAAAATCTTGCGGGCATCCGCAATCCCGTGGTTGACGAGGTGATCGAAGAGATTGTGAAGGCGCATAGCCGCGAAGAGCTGACCGCGGCAACGCGCGCGCTCGACCGGGTGCTGCTGTGGAACCACTACGTTGTGCCGCAATGGCACGTCGCCGTCGACCGGGTTGCCTACTGGAACCGGTTCGAAAAGCCGAAGGTGAACCCAACCTATGGCGTCGACTTGCAGGCATGGTGGGTGGCGCCGGCCAAGGATGCAGAGGTACGTGCTAAGGAAGAAGCTCTGAAGCGTTGACGTGCCTCAGCCGCCGAGGCCGACCGGGCGACCGACAACCACGACCAGCAGCTTCGACGGATCGAGCAGGCGCTCGGCCACGCGGCGGACGTCATCGGCCGTGACGGCGTTGATCAGCTTCGGCCGCTCGTCGATATAGTCCGGGCCGAGATCGGCGAGCTGCATGCCGACCAGCGTGCCGGCGATGGCGCTGTTCGAGGAGAGCTGCAGCGGGAAGGACCCGTTGAGGAAGGTTTTCGCCTCGGCGAGCTCCTTCTCGCCCGGCCCTTTCTTGCGCATGCGGTCGAGCTCCGAGCGGATCACGCGAAGGCTTTCGGCCACCTGGTCGTTGCGCGTCGCGACGCCGCCCTGCCAGATGCCGCTTTCCCGCATCGGGATCAGATAGCTGTACACCGAATAGGCGAGCCCGCGCTTCTCCCGCACCTCGACGGTCAGCCGCGAATTGAACCCGCCGCCGCCCAGGATGTAGTTCATCACATAGGCGGCGTAGTAGTCGGGGTCATCCCGCCGAACGCCGTGGCCCATGAACTGCACAACGCTCTGCGGCAGGTCGCGGTCGACCACGATCGGCCGCTCGCGCAGCGCGGGCGGCTGCTCGGCCACGGCGACCGGATCCCCCTTCGCCTTGAGGGAGCCGAACAAGCGATCGAGCACCGGTCCGAGCTGCTCGGCCGTAATGTCGCCGACGACGCCGATGACCAGACGGTCGCGCGTCAGCTCGTTGGCGAGGAACGCCTTCAGATCCTCCCGGCCGAGCGCGCTCACACTTTCTGCCGTGCCGCGCTGCGGCCGGCCATAGGGGTGGCTCGGAAAGGCTGTCGCATACAGCGTGGTGGAGGCGATGGTGCCCGGCTGCTCCTGGTCGCGGATCAGCTGGGTCGCGATGCTGCGCTTCAAACGCTCGAGCGCCTCGTCGTCGAAACGGGGTCGGGTCAGCGCCAGCTCGGCAAGCTCGAAGGCGGTGCCGGCGCTGCGCGACAGGCTGCGCAAGCTGAGCGAGAAGTGGTCGCGGCCGGCACTGAAGCTCACCGAGATGCCGTTGTCCTGCTGGCGCTCGGCAAAGGCCTGCGAGTTGAGATCGCCGGCCCCCTCGTCCAGCATGGCGGCCAGGAGCCCGCCGATGCCCGCCTGGTTGGCCGGCGCGCGCTTCTCGCCGGCATCGCGCCAGACGACTTCCATGGCGATGATCGGGATCGACGGTTCGCGCACCAGCCAGGCTTCGATCCCGCCCGGGCTCTTCACCATCTCGATCTTTGGCCCTGCCGCCGCCGCCAGTGGCGCAAGAAGCAACAGGCCAAGAACTGCGAAAACGCGGACTACATGCGGCATCGGGCTCACGTGGTCGGTTTGGGCAGCAGATAGCCGGTCACCGACCGGCGCGGATCCAGCACCTTGCGCGCGGCGGCCAGCACCTCTGCCGCCGTCACCGCCTCGATGCGCTCGGGCCACACCTCAACTGCCTCGACCGTGCTGCCGGTGGTCAACGCGCTGCCGAAGATGCGCGCCGTGGTCGAGATGCTGTCACGGGCAAAGACTGCGCCGGCGAGCAGCCCGCTCTTGGCCCGCGCCAGCTCCTCTTCGGTGATGCCGTTCTCCAGGAGCTCGGCAATCACCTTGTCGATTGCCGTCTCCAGCGCGGCCAGATCGGTGCCATTGCGCGGCCGCCCGCCGATGCCGAAGCTGCCGAGATCCAGCGCCGTTCCCTGATACCAGGCGCTGACCGAGACCGCCGGCGCCCGCTCGCCCACCACCAGCGCCTTGTGCAGCCGGCCGGTGCGGCCGTCGCCCAGGATCTCCGCCAGCACGGTCAGCGCGTGCCCTTCCCGTCCCTCCGCCGTGCTGTAGCTCGGCGCCAGGTAGTATCGCGACAGGCTGGATTGCTTCACCCGCGCATCTTCCAGCGTGACCCGGCGGGCGGCGATGTGCGGCGGCTCCTGCAGGCGTTTCCGCGGCTTCAGCTCGCGCGCCGGGATCGGACCGAAATGCTTCTCCGCCAGCGCCCGCACCGCTTCCGGCTGAACGTCGCCGGCCACCACGAGGATGGCATTGTTGGGCGCGTAATGCGCCTGATGAAAGGCGACGGCATCAGCATGGGTCAGGCCCTGCATCTCGTGCATCCAGCCGATCACCGGGATGCGGTAGGGATGCGCGAGATAGAGCGCGGCAGTCATCTGCTCGGCCAGCAGAGCGCCGGGATTGTTGTCGGTGCGGCTGCGCCGCTCCTCCAGGATCACCTCGCGCTCGCGCTCGACCTCGTCCGGCGGGATGGCAAGGTTGGCCATGCGGTCGGCCTCCATCCCCATCACGAGGTCGAGCTTGTCGACCGCCACGGTCTGGAAATAGCCGGTGTAGTCCTGCGAGGTGAACGCGTTATCGCGACCGCCATTGCGGGCGACGATCTTGGAGAACTCCCCCGGACCGATCAGCTTGGTGCCCTTGAACATCAGGTGTTCGAGGAAATGCGCGATGCCGGACTTGCCCGGGGGCTCGTCGGCAGCACCGACCCGGTACCACACCATGTGATGCACGACCGGCGCGCGGTGGTCCTCGATCACCACGATGTCCAGCCCACTGGCGAGGCGGAAGGTCTTGGGATCGAAACTGGCGGCACCGGCCGGGCTTGCTAGCGCCACGGCCGCCAGCACCGCAGCCGCGGCTGCGAGCGCCGACATCATCCTTGCGTGAATCGACATGAAGGCCCTTCTAGCAGGACAGGCCGAACGGAATCTTACACATCGTGGTTACCCGCCGCCGGCAGGGTATCACGCCGCCTTCGGCGCCGTGCCGGGCAGGTCGTAGGGCGGCTTGTGCAGGCCGGCCGGCGAGAGCGTGAAGATCTCCACGCCCGTCTCGGTCACGCCGACCGAGTGCTCGAACTGGGCGGAGAGCGACCGGTCGCGGGTCACCGCGGTCCAGCCGTCGCCGAGCAGGCGCACCTCCCAGGTGCCGAGATTGATCATCGGCTCCACGGTGAAGAACATGCCGGGCTTGAGCTCCGGCCCGGTGCCGGCGGCGCCGTAATGCAGCACGTTCGGCTCGTCATGGAACACGCGGCCAAGACCGTGGCCGCAGAAGTCGCGCACCACGGCACAGCGCTGCTGGCGCGCGATGGTCTCGATGGCATGGCCGATATCGCCGAGCCGTGCGCCCGGCTTCACCTGGGCGATGCCCTGCATCATCGCCTCGTAGGTGACGTCGCAGAGCCGGCGCGCCTTCACGCCTACATCGCCGACCGCGAACATGCGGCTGGTATCGCCGTGCCAGCCGTCCAGAATCACGGTGACATCGATATTGAGGATGTCGCCCGCCTGCAGGCGCTTCTTGTCGTCGGGGATGCCGTGGCAGACGACATGATTGACCGAGGTGCAGATCGATCGCGGATAGCCGCGATAACCGAGCGGCGCCGGCACCGCGCCGCGCTCGACGATGAAATCGTGGCAGAGGCGGTCGAGCTCGCCCGTGCTGGCACCCGGAAGCACATGGGGCGCGATGAAATCCAGCGTCGCGGCAGCCAGATGTCCGGCACGGCGCATGCCCTCGAACCCGTCCGGTCCGTGCAGCTTGATGGCATTGGTGCGCCGGAGGCCGACGGCATCGGCAACGACGTAGTTCATCGGGCTGAAATCCTCATTCCGCAGCGGCCAGCCGGTCCGGACCAGAGAGGCCGACCAGAGGTAAAGGTCGCCTTAAATCAATATCTTCCCGGCTGATCGAGCAGTCGTAACATAGGATCTCGACCCCGGCAGTCAACCCGCGGGCGAGGCTCGTGGCATAGGCAGGGTCGATATCCGCGGCGATCGCCATGCGGTCGCAATCCTCGCGCTGCACCACGAAAAGAAGCACCCCGCGGCCTCCGCTCGCGACCACTTCGGACAAGGCGCGGATGTGGCGGGCGCCGCGCGCAGTGACGCAGTCGGGAAACTCGGCAAGGCCCGACCGGTGCCCGCTCCGCTCCAGATGCACGTTCTTGACTTCGACATAGCAGGCCGGCCGCCCGGGCGCGCTGAGGCGAAAATCGATGCGCGAATGGCCGCCCCAGGGGATCTCGCGCTCGATGCGCGCATATCCGGTGAGTTCGGGGATGCGGTCGGCGGCCAGCGCCTCGGCGACCAGCCCGTTCGGCCGGCCCGTGTGGATGCCGACCAGGCCGCCCGTCGTTTCCGTCAGCTCCCAGCCATAGGACAGCTTGCGCGCCGGGGCGGTGCTCGCCGCCAGCCAGATGCGCGCACCGGGTTCGGCGAGACCCGTCATCGCGCCCGGATTGGGGCAATGAACGGTGACCTCGCGCCCGTCGTCCAGCCGGGCATCGGCCAGGAACCGCTTGTAGCGCCGCAGCAGACGCGCCGGAATCAATGGGCCGGGAAGCCGCATCCCGGTCCTTTAGCGAGCGCATGAACCCGCCGCAAGGGTTCGGCCCATGCTACACGGCGTGTATATCCGTCGCGGAGAATGGCATGATCGCCGGCGCCGCGGTGGCAGGAGAAAGTTGAATGGCGGAGGCGCCGCAAAGCGTGGCCAATGAGAACGCGCCCAGGATCGTGACGGCGGCAATGCTGGTGATCGGCAATGAGATCCTGTCGGGCCGCACCAAGGACGCCAATCTCGCCTGGATCGCCGAGCAGCTGGCCGAGACCGGCATCCGGCTGATGGAAGCGCGCATCGTGCCCGACATCGAAGCGGCGATCATCAAGGCGGTGAACGAGCTCCGGGCTGCCTACGATTATGTCTTCACCTCGGGCGGCATCGGCCCGACCCACGACGACATCACCGCCGACAGCGTGGCGCGCGCCTTCGGCGTCGGCATCGATGTCGATCCGCGTGCGCATGCCATCCTGGACGCGCATTATCCGCCCGGCGAGCTAACCCCGGCCCGCCTGCGCATGGCGCGCGTTCCGTTCGGGGCCGAGCTGATCGAGAATCCGGTTTCCAAAGCCCCGGGATTCCGCATCGGCAACGTGCATGTCATGGCCGGCGTGCCGGTCATCTTCCGCGAGATGTTCAAGAGCCTGCGGCCCAGCCTGGTCGGGGGCGACCCGCTGCTGTCGCGCGCCGTCGGCTGCCCGTTGCCGGAGGGCAAGATCGCCGAACCGCTCGGCGCCCTGCAGCGGCGCTATGCCGGGATCGACATCGGGTCATACCCGTTCTTCCGGCCCGGCGGACGGCCCGGCACCACGATCGTGTTCCGCGGCGTGCAGCGCGCCGAGCTGGACCGGGCGGTGGACGAATTCAAGGCCCTCGTCCGCAGCTTCGGCGAGGAGCCCTTCGAGGCAGAAACTATATGAGGTCACAAGCTGTTATACGGCGAAGCTCGTTCGCAGTTTGCCTGATTTCGGGGTCCCTCGCGGCCGCCGCGACAGTGCCGTCCAATGGTGCCGAGCTCGCGCAGCTGTGTCGCCAGGCTGCCGAGCCCTGCACCGGCTTCATCACTCGCATCGCGCTCGCCAGCGGCGACGACAAATCGATCTGCCTGCCGAACGGCTATCGGCCGGAGCACTTGCGCCAAGCGTATATCGAATGGGCGGCCGCCTCGGATCAGGAGCTGCTCGGCCGCGAACCGGCAGAAAAGGCGGTATTGTCGGCCTTCAAGGAGCTGTATTCCTGCGACGAGTGACCGGGCCGGGCAATACGGTGCCGACACCCCCCAGCAAGGCATCAACCGCCGCCTGAACGACCGTTTCGGCGTGATCGCCGAAGGCGGTGCGGTGCACATACTTTCGCACCCCATAGAACACGATGCCGGAATGCCATTGCCGGACGGCCTCGATCTCGGCCGGCGCCGGCTGCATCGGGATTGCGCCCAAGGCGCGAGGGTCGCCCGCCGCCGCGGCCATCTCGACGCAGATCGGGCGCAGCACGCGCCGCTCCAGCATTTCCACATGCCGCCGGTTGAGGCAGCCATGTTCGAGCGCGGCATACAGGTAGATTCTGAGCCAACGCTCGGTCAGAAGCTCGGTCACATAGTGATGATAGAAGGCGATCAGGCGGGTGCGGATCGGCAACGAGCGATCGTGCAGCGCCTGCTCTCGCGCCGTGTCCCACCGGTTCAGGTAGACCTCGTCGTAGACGCGATCGATGAGTGCCTGCTTGGAAGGAAAGTAGCGATAGATCAGAGGCTGCGTGACCCCGAGCCGGGCGGCCAGCTCGCGGGTCTGGCCGTCCAGCCCGACTTCCGCGAAGAAGTCGGCTGCCGCTTCGACGATCTCGCGCTCGCGCGCGGCCGGTGTGAGGCGTCGGCGGACGATCGCTTCATTCATGCGACCGCCTCCACCGAGGCAACGGCGGCCCGGTACCCATGCAGATGCCGACGGACCAGCAGCTCGAGGGCGCGCTCCAGCGGCACCGGGCCGTCCGCCTCGTAGAGCTCGCGCCGTACGCCGGTGAAATAAGCCCCGCCGTGCAGGTTCCAAGCCGCCTCCCGCTCGGCCAGGGTCAGCGGCAGGTCGTCGGTCGCCGGTCCCCCGAAATGCTGGCGGGTGCCGCGACAGATCGGATCGATGATGTCGCGTTCGACGCGGTCGACATAGCTCAGGTTGCGCTCGCGCTCCTCTCCCGAGAGAGCGGTGAACAGAAAGATGCGGAGCCATTGCCGCCGGTACACGGTCTCCACATAGGATCGATAGAACGCTACCAGACGGCCGGGGAAATCGGGTGCCGGCCGCGCCAGCAGGTCGGTCCAATCGGCGCGCCAGCACTGCCGGTGCAGCTCGACATAGACCCGATCGAGCAGAACCTGCTTGGTCGGGAAGTAGCGGTAGAGCAGCGGCTGCGAGATGCCAATGCGGCGCGCCAGTTCGTGCGTCGTGCCGGCATGGCCAGCCAGCGAGAAATACTCGATCGCCGCGGCCAGGATCTCGGCCTCGCGCGCATCCGCAGCGAGGCGCCGCCGGCGCGGCGCGCGCACTGAAGACGACATCATCGGGTTACCCCGCATGCCGAAGCGGGCACGCGTCGCCCATCGACCCGTTGCATGGCATTGTCCGGCCTCCCTGAACCGGCGGCCCGGCGTCCACTGCGCCAAGCTCGTTCACATTTGTGATAATCGGCCGAGAACCGGCCGTCGTCAACGCCTTAGCTTGTCACATGACCGCAGTGAGGAAGCCGATCGAACGCGCTCGCGCCAGCGTGGCGGCGAAGGCATCATGGCTTTTGCGCTGATCGCAGTTGAAGCCGTGATCGGCTTCGTAGACATGGGCGATAATGGCCGGATGCAGCGTGCGCATTTCATCCGCCAAGGCGACCGGAATCATCGCGTCCTTGGCGCCGAAATGGAGCAGCGACGGACATTTCGGCGCCTCGGCCTTGAACTCGGTCCATGGTCCGCCGTAATAGCCGATGGTCGCCGCCAGTCCCGGGATGCGGGTGCCGGCGAGCCACGCGACGCCGCCGCCGAAACAATAGCCGATGACCGCGACCGGGCCGGCCGCACGGGCGGCCTGCACCGCCGCTGCCGTGTCGGCCATGACCTCCGGCCAGCCGAGCTTGCCGCGCAACGCGCGCCCGCGCTCGATGTCGGCCGGCGCATAGCCGACGTCGAAGCCCGGTTCGACGCGATCGTAAAGTGCCGGGGCGATGGCGAGAAAACCGTCGGCGGCATAGCCATCGCAGACGGCCTTGATATGGCTGTTCACGCCGAAGATCTCTTGCGCGATCACCACCGCGCCGCGCGGCGTGCCGCGCGGTGCCGCGCGGTAGGCGTCGAGCGTGAACCCATCGGCGGCTTGCAGCTTGATCGTCTCGCCCATCGCCCTCATCTCCCCGGCACGCAATTCATTGAGCGCGACGATAGCGGCGCTGCCCTTGGCCGCGAAGAGGCTATCGATACTCGGGCGGTGACCTGATCAGTATGTGATGGCGGATCGGAGATTCAATGTGCCGTGGCGCGCGCGCGCGGGGCCGGCGGCGGGCTGCTGGAGAAGGCCTTCGCCTGGCCCTGCTTCGCAAAGTAGATGGTGATCGTCGCCTGTGAGCCGCGCTCGGTCTGCAGCCAAGGCGTGACCCACCAGCCAAGTGCTCCCTTCTCGCTCGCCGCCTTCACGGTCTTCTCGAGATGCGGCACCGACTTCAACGTCAGTTCGGCACCGAACCACTTCTTGCGACCCGCGTCGTCCGGACGTACCGGCTTCACGCCATATCGTTCCCACCACATTGTCGGAAGTTCCTTGTCGATTCTGTTCGTTGTTGAACCTGTCTTCGGACCTGTTGTTCTCGGGCTGGCCTGGGCTCCGCAACCGGGTCGGCTGCGTCAAGATTAGAACAGCGGACCTCCGAATTCAATCGCCGGCCATATTTCGACTTATCCTTACACTGGCGCCAGCGTGCTCATCCGTCGATTTCTTGAAAAACGAAGAAATATCCGTTCTCTTCAAATGACGAAGCAATAACCACATTAACCAAGACGCAGTGGGGCCACTCCACGTTCTGAATCGGCGTGGTCGAAGAATGTAGAATGGTCGCGGCAACGGCGCGATTGTTAGCAAATTGGAAAGGAATCGAGGGGAAGCTTATCGAAGCCTGAGAAAGGTGCCGTCGATGAACGTGACGCCACCATCCACTCCATTGCCGATCGGGACTGCGTCCGTCCCGCCGGCCAATCCGGTCCCGCTGGCGGCGCCGCGGGTCACCGCGCGCCCGGTGACGCCGAATCAAAAGGCCGACCGTTCTGCCGCCGGCCCGACCCAGCGCGACCGTCAGCCGGCCCGCCCGCGCGGCAACCCGAACGGCAAGATCGATCTCTCCGTCTGACCGGCGCTAACCGGCGAGGCGGGCGAGCTTGGTAACCCGGGCCGGCGGGAGCTCGGCCAGAAACAGGTTGCCCGCCCGGTCGCCCCACAAGCCATGCGCACCGTTGATCGCCCCGCGGCAGCGACCGGCCAGCACGCCGTCGTCTTTCAGCATGGCGATGCGCGGCACCTGGTCGGTGACGAAGATCATGCCGCGATCGTCGACATAGAGATCCATCGGGTGGAAGAAGCCGCCCCAGCTGGCAAGGTACTTGCCCTCGCGGTCGAAAACCTGCACGCGCTCGTTCTCGCGATCGACCACCAGGACGCGGCCGTCCTCCAGCACCCAGACAGCGTGGGGCGTCATGAACAGCCCCTCCCCTTCGCCGGCCCCGCCCCAGGTCGAGATATGCTCGCCCTCGGCGCTGAAGCGATGGACATGCGCATTGCCATAGCCGTCGCTGACATAGATCTCGCCGTCCGGCGCCACCGCGACATCGGTCGGGTGATTGAACGGCGCGCCGAAACGGGGATTGCCGCGTTCGCCGAGCGCGAACAGCTCGTTGCCGTCGCGATCGAACGCGACGATCTCGTGTGCGTCGCGGTCGACCACGAAGACGCGCTCCCGGCGGTCGATCGAAATGCCGTGCCCGTCGATGATGCGGCCGCTGCCATAGGAGAAGGCGAAGCTGCCATCCGCATCGAAGACCAGGACCGGCGGATCGCTTCGCTGCAGCACATGCACCCGGCCGAGCCCGTCGACCGCGAGCTGGCTGATGAAGCCCCAGGCCATGGTCGGCGGCAGCCGCGCCCAGTCGCGCTCCATGCGATAGCGCCGGTCGCCGAGCCCGACGATCATCTCGCTTGCGGTCATTGTGCTGCTCCCCGCTCGACAAATGGCCGTCAGTCTACCGCGAATTGACCAGCAAGAATCGCGCCGATAGGGTCGCGCCGACAACCGGGAGGATCACATGCGCGCCATACTCGGCTCCGCGCTCGCATTACTGTTCGCCGCCAGCACCGCCCACGCGCTCGACAAGACATCGGTCGCCGCGCTCGCCTTCGTCTCCTCGGCGCCGATCTTCATCGCCAAGGAAAAGGGCTATTTCGAAGCCGAAGGGCTCGACGTCGAGATCAAGTTCTTCCAGGCGGCGCAACCCGTTGCGGTTGCCGTCGCATCCGGCGATGCCGATTTTGGTATCACCGGCTTGACCGGGGGCTTTTTCAACCTGGCGGCGAAAGGCGCGCTGAAGATCGTCGCGGCGCAATCGCGCGAGGAACCGGGCTATAACTTCGTCGCCTATGTAGTGACGCCCAAGGCCTACGAGGCGGGCTTCCGCTCGCCCAAGGACTACAAGGGAAAGACGGTCGGCATCACCCAGGTCGGCTCCACCTTCCACTACAACATCGGCATGCTGGCCGATAAGTACGGCTTCAAGCTCGGCGACGTGTCGCTCAAGCCGTTGCAATCGGTGCCCAACATGGTGGCGGCGCTGAAGGGCGGCCAGGTCGATTCCGTGCTGCTGCCGGCCAACCAGGCGCTCGGCCTGGAGAAGGACGGCTCCGGCAAGATCATCGGCTGGGTGCACGAGCACACGCCCTGGCAGCTCGGCGCCCTCTTCACCTCGACCAAGAACACGACTGAGAAGCGGCCGATGGTGCAGCGCTTCGTCAAGGCCTACGTCAAGGCCGCCGCTGACTATGCCGATGCGTTCCATCAGCGCGACGCGGCGGGCAAGCGCGTATTCGGGCCCAAGGCCGATGCGCTGATCCCGATCCTGCAGAAATACGTGAAGCCGGAGCCGAGCGCCGACCAGGTGAAGGCGTCGGTCTCCTTCATCGACCCGCAGGGGCGGCTTCTGGTGAAGAACCTTTATGAGCAGGTCGCCTGGTACAAGGCACAGGGCATGGTCGATGCCGGTGCCGACGCCAAGACGATGATCGATCTCGGCTTCGTCCAGGGCCATCTCGACCTGCCGAAGTGACGACCGTTTCATGGAACTGAGAGCCGAGGGCATCGGGCATCGCTATGGCGCGCTCGATGTCCTCGACGGCATCGATCTCTCCGTCCGCGAAGGCGAGATCCTCGCCGTCATCGGGCCGAGCGGCTGTGGCAAGTCCACCCTGCTCGGCATCCTGGGCGGGCTGATCCGCCCGACCGCCGGCCGCGCGGCGATCGTCGGCGATGCGCCCCAAGGCTGCCTCAACGCGCTCACCTATGTGTTCCAGGACTTCGCTCTGCTCCCGTGGCGCAGCGTCGCCGGCAATGTCGGGCTAGCGCTGGAACACCATCCATTGTCGCGCGGCGAGCGGCACCGACGGATCGCCGATGCACTCGCCCTCACCGGGCTCGCCGACTTCGCGGACGCCTATCCGAAGCAGCTGTCGGGCGGCATGCGCCAGCGGGTCGGCATCGCGCGTGCCATCGTGGTGCGGCCGGCAGTGTTGTTGATGGACGAGCCGCTCTCGGCCCTCGACGCGCAGACGCGGGAATTGCTCCAGGAGGAGCTACTCGCCATCTGGGCCCGCGAACGCACCACGACGGTCTACGTCACGCACAACCTGATGGAGGCGCTCCGCCTCGCCGACCGCATCGCCGTGCTGTCGCGCCGGCCGGGGCGGCTCAAGGACCTGATCGAGGTGCCGGTGCCGCGCGAGATGCGCGGCGAACCAGGCCACGCCGCCGCCCTGACGGCGCTGCACGACCGGCTCTGGCAGTCGATCCGGCCGGAAGCGGCGGCGGCCGACCGCGAGATCGTCGATGCCGCCTGACGCCGCCGCGCGCCCGGTCGACTTCCGCGCGGGAGGCTTCGAGCCGCGTCCGGGACGTACCGCACCCTGGATCGCGGCGGCGGCCATCCTCGGCGCCTGGCAGATCGCCTCGGCGGCCGGGCTGTTGCCGGACCTGTTCATGCCGAGCCCCGAGGCGGTGATTACGGCGCTCGGCCGCATGTGGGCGAGCGGCGAGCTCACACTGCACCTGATCGCCAGCGTGCAGCGCATCGCGATCGGCTTCGCCATCGGTGCTGCGGCAGGACTTGCCGTCGGCTTCGCCATGGGAATCGTGTCGCTCGCCCGCGCGGTCGGCCTGCCGATCGTCTCGGCCCTGTTCCCGATCCCGAAGATCGCGCTGCTGCCGCTCCTGATCCTCTGGCTTGGCATCGGCGAGCCCTCGAAAGTGGCGACCATCGCGCTCGGCGTCTTCTTCCCGACCGCGCTGGCGACCAAGACGGCGGTCGACGGCGTGCCGCGCAACCTGATCCGGATGGCCCAGAGCTTCGGCATGCCGGCCTTCGCCATCGTGCTGAAGATCGTGGCGCCGGGCGCCATGCCGGGCATCCTCGGCGGCTTCCGCATCGCCGCCTCGATCGCGCTCATTCTGGTGACGGCAGCGGAGATGATCGGCGCCGAGCACGGCGTCGGCGCGCTGGTGCTCGGCGCTGGGAATTTAATGCAGACCGACAAGCTGATCGCTGGTGTCGTGCTGCTCTCCATCATGGGATTGCTGGTGGCTGCCGGCATCGGCGCCCTGGAGAAATGGCTGCTGCGATGGCGTTGAATCTCGAGACCCGCATCGTCGCCCGGCAAGCCGGTGCGCCACCCGCCTTCACCGCCGACATCGCCGTGCTGGGCGCCGGGATCAGCGGCGTATCGGCGGCGCTCGAAGCCGCGCGGCTCGGCCGCAAAGTCGTCCTGATCGATGGCGCGCCGCAGCTGGGCGGCCAGGCGGTCGGCGCGGTGATCGGCACCTTTTGCGGGCTCTACTCCAACGGGCCAAACCCCCATCAGGTTACGCATGGCATCGCCGACGAGATCCTGCGCGAGCTCGGCGCCGAGGGCGTGCTGCACCCCATCCGCGGCCGGCGCAACACGATCATCGTGCAGTACAGCGAAACCGCGCTGGCGCGCTGGGTGGAGCGCACCATCGCCGCGACGCCCGGCATCGACCTGCTGCTCGGCGCCCAGCTGATCGAGGTCGAACGCGACGGCCGCCGGTTGACAGGGCTCAAGCTTGCCACGCGCTTCGGTCCGGCCGAGGTGAAAGCGGCAAGTTTCGTCGACGCCTCGGGCGACGCGGCGCTGGCCTGGCAAGCCGGCCTTGCCTGCCGCGAACCGGCGACGCCGATCTTCGGCACCCAGATGTTCGTGCTGGAAGGCGCCGATCCCGCGGCCCTGGCGAAGCTCGACCGGAAGGAACTGCAGCAGCGGCTGGAGGCCAAGGGCAATGCGCATGGCATCCGGCGCCATGACGGATTCCTGTTCGCAGCCCCGGACAAGGACACTGTCCTGGTGAACATGACGCATGTGGCGACGCCGCTCGATCCGGTCGGCCATGCTCGCGCCCAGCTCGACGGCCGCGACCAGGCCGACCGCCTGCTCGCCTTCCTGCGCAGCGAATATCCGGCAGCGCTCGGCAAGGCACGCATCCGCACCTTTGGCCAGCTCGGCATCCGCCAGACCCGCTGGATCAAGGGACGGCACCACCTGACCGCCGACGAGGTGCGCCAGGGCGTGCGTTTCTCTGACGCGATCGGCCGCTGCTCCTGGCCGATCGAGCTGCACGACCGGCCTGATGGCGTCCATTGGGAGGAATTCGGCGACGACCACATGCACTGGATCCCGCTCGGCAGCATGCTGCCGCCGGAGGCCGACAATTTGATTGCCGCCGGCCGCTGCATCGACGGCGATCCGGCCGGCCTCGCCTCGGTGCGCGTCATGGGCCCTTGCATCGCGATGGGTGCTGCCGCCGCGCATGCGCTCGACCTCGCCGGCGCCGGCTCGCTGCATCAGATCGACATCGCAGCTTTGCAGCGGCGTCTCCACGACAACCTGGAACGGCGCGACTGACGCAAGAAGTTCAGGGTCTTCATGCCGCGCTGCCGCTCTGCGCGCGCGTCCTACCGTTCTCGCCCAAATCTCACAGCCCCGCCGGCAACGCGTTCGCCAAGCTGCCGTTGCGATGAGGCCCCGCGCTGCGGGTCACCCTGGCACAGCACAGAAGGAGATCGACATGCGACCATCGATGCGGACTCTCGCCGCCACCTTGGTCGGCGCCGCCTGCCTCCTCTCCGCCCCGGCGGTGATCGCGCAGACCCAACCTCCCTCGACCGCGCCCACCAAGCCCGCAGAGACCATTCCGGACGAGAAGCTCGACAAGGCGGCCGCGGCCACCGTGCAGGTGGCCAGCCTATCGCGCGACTACCGCGAGCAGCTGGCCGCGGCGCCGCCGGCCGAGAAGCAGCGCATCGTCGACGAGGCCAATGCCAGGATCGAAAAGGCGATCACCGATCAGGGCCTCTCCCTGCAGGAATACAGCTCGATCATGGAGGAAGCGCGCAACAACCCGGACGTGCACCAGAAGATCCTCCAGCGCCTGCCGAAGGCCAGCAACTAGCACTTCCGGGGTGGCAGGCAGGCGCGAGAAGCGCTGGATACTCCGCGACCGTCTCCTCTACGGCGTGTCCAGCGCCTCGCGCACGCGCATGGCAAGGTCGGCCTTGCGATAGGGCTTGTTCAGGAACACGGTGCCGGGCCGCAAGCGCCCTCGCTCCGCCAGAGTCTCGACGGCGTAACCGGAGGTCAGCAGGACTTTGAGCTCCGGCTTGAGCAGCCGCGCCCGATCGGCGAGTTCCCAGCCGTTGAGGCCGCCCGGCATCACGATGTCGGTGAACAGCAGGTCGACATGCTGCTCGTGGCTGAGCCGGGCCAAGGCCTCGCGCCCGTCCATCGCCGGGATCACCTCATAGCCCAGACTCTCGAGCGAGCCGATGGCAAAGGCCCGGACAAAAGGATCGTCCTCCGCCACCAGGATCCGCTCACGCCCGCGCGGCGGGACCGATGCCTCGGTCGCCGGCTCCGACGGCGACGCTCGTGCCGCCGCCGCCACAGTCTCGCTCGCCGGCAGGTACATGCGCACCGTGGTGCCAAGGCCGGGCTCGCTGTACAGGCTGACATGCCCACCCGACTGTTTGACGAAGCCATAGACCATGCTCAAGCCCAAACCGCTGCCTTTGCCGACTTCCTTGGTGGTGAAGAAGGGCTCGAACACCCGCTCCAGCACGTCGGGCGGCATGCCTTCGCCGTCGTCGGTGACCGAGACCAGCACATAGTGACCGGCCAGCACTTCGGGGTAGCGGTCGCGATAGGCGTCGTCGAGCGGCATATTGGCCGTGGTGATGACGAGGTTGCCGCCCTTCGGCATCGCATCCTGTGCATTGAGCGCCAGGTTGAGGATGGCGCTTTCGAGTTGACTTGGATCGCAGAAGGCAGGCCACAACCCGGAATCGGTCGCGGTTTGGATCTCGATATCCTCCCGCAAGGTGCGGCGCAGCAGCTTCTGCATGCCGTCGATCAGCCGATTGCAGTCGATCTCCTTCGGCATCAGCGTCTGCCGCCGGCCGAAGGCGAGCAGCCGGCGCGTCAGCTCCGCGCCGCGGTCCCCGGCGGCGACGATGTCGTCGATCTGCCGCTTCAGGTCCGGCCGCGCCCTCAGCTTGTCGCTCAGTGCCGAGGCATTGCCGATGATGACGGTCAGTAGGTTGTTGAAGTCGTGCGCGATGCCGCCCGAAAGCTGCCCGACCGCTTCCATCTTCTGCGCCTGCACCAGCTGTTCCTCGGTGCGCTTCCGCTCGGTCAGATCGTGGATCACGCCGACGAAGACCGGCGCGCCCTGCTGGCGCGCCTCGCCGACGGAGAGATCCATCGGGAAGGTCGTCCCGTCCTTGCGCCGTCCCGTCACCTCGCGGCCGATACCGATGATCTTGCGCTCGCCGGTGCGGCGATAGTTGGCAAGGTAGGCGTCGTGCTCGCTGCGAAACGGCTCCGGCATCAGCAGCCGGACGTTCTGGCCGGCCACCTCCTCGGCGCGATAGCCGAACAGGCGCTCGCATGCCGGGTTGAACATCTGGATGGAGCCGGCCTCGTCAATCAGGATGACGCCATCGACCGCGGTGGCCACCACCGCTTCCAGCCGCTCGGCCCCTTCGCGCAGCGCCCAGGCGGTGCGCTCGCGCTCGGTCAGGTCGTGGATGATGCCGACGAAAGCAGTGCCCTCGTCGAGCTTCGCCTCCCCGACCGAGAGATGCATCGGAAAGGTCGTGCCGTCGCGACGGCGCCCCAGCACTTCGCGACCGATGCCGATGATCTTCTTTTCGCCGGTGCGCCGGTAGTTCGCGACATAGCCGTCATGTGCCTCCTGAAACGGTGACGGCATCAGCATCTTGACGTTGCGGCCGAGCACGTCAGCTGCGGCGTAGCCGAACAAGCGCTCGCAAGCGGGATTGAACATCTGAACGATGCCGGCTTCGTCGATCAGGATCACCCCATCGACGGCGGTATCGACCACCGCGCGCAGCAATCGAGCGTCACTTGCAGGATCCCGCATCGCCAATGCCGCCCCGTTCCACTTGGCGAGACGCAGAAACTGCCCAAGTGGTTCCTACACATTGTAGAGCGAATTGGTTCGGCGCGCGCAATCAGTGCTTTTAGCTGATATTTTTCAACCGATCAACGGAGCGGGGGCGATTTTTCCCCTTCACCGAGGCTGCGCTGCATGAGCACACTGTCGACCCATCGACCGAACTTGAAGCCGACGGCGGTCAGCAGGCCGACGCGGGCGAAGCCGAGCCGCTCATGCAGCCGGATCGATCCCTCGTTCGCGCTGTCGCCGATCACGGCGATCATCTGCCGGTAGCCGCGGGCCGCACATTCGGACAGCACAACCCGCATCGCGGCCCGGCCGACGCCGCGCTGCTGCAGGCCTTCGCGCACATAGACCGAATTCTCCAGCGTGTAGCGATAGGCCGGCCGGGTGCGATACGGGCCGGCATAAGCGTATCCCAGTATCTCGCCGCCCTGCTCGGCGACCACATAGGGCAGGTCGCGATCGACGACGTCGCGCCAGCGCCGGATGACCTCGTCGAGCGAGGGCGGATCGTCCTCGAAGGAGGCGAGGCCGTGCCGAACGTGATGGGCGTAGATCGCCTGCACTGCGGCCATATCGGCGGTCACCGCCGGTCGCACCAGAACTTCGTTCGTCATCCCGCGCCGCGTGTTCCAGAGGTTGTCTAGACCTCTATAGCACGGCCGCGAAACTCACGCATAGCTGCGCAGGTCGGCGATCACCTTGCCGTCGTCGGGCAGGCTGCCGGGCGCCACCAGCTCGACCCGGCCGCGCACCTTGCAGACCGCGACGACGCTATCCGCGATGGCCGCGGCCAGCGCTTCGCCCGACGCCTTGGCCTCGCACTTCACCACCATGTCGTCGAGATTGTTCCTGGTCGTCACCTCGATGCGGATCCTGCCGATTTCGGGATGCCGCTTGGCCACGTCGCCGGCCTGGGTCGGATGCACGAACATGCCGCGGATCTTGGTTGTCTGGTCGGCCCGGCCCATCCAGCCCTTGATCCGCGTATTGGTGCGGCCGCAGGGACTCCGCCCCGGCAGCACGGCCGAGAGATCGCCGGTACCGAAGCGGATCAGCGGATAGGCCGGGTTGAAGGTCGTCACCACCACCTCGCCGACATCGCCCTCGGCCACCGGCTCGCCGGTGCCGGGCCGCACGATCTCGACGATCACATTCTCGTCGATCACCATGCCTTCCAGCGCCTCGGTCTCGTATGCGATCACGCCGACATCGGCCGTGCCGTAGCTCTGGATCGCGAACACGCCGAGCTCCTTGATCGCAGCGCGAAGCGAAGGCGGCAAGGCCTCGGCGCCGACCGAGGCGTGCCGAAGGCTCGACGTGTCGAACTTCAGCTCACGCGCCTTCTCCAGCAGGATCTTCAGGAAGGACGGCGTACCGGCGTAGACGGCGGGCTTGAGGTCGTTGATCGCCTGTACCTGCAGTTCGGTATTGCCGACGCCGCCGGGGAAGACCGGGCAGCCGATCGCCCGAGCGCCGCCCTCCACCATCAGGCCGGCCGGGACCAGATGGTAGGAGAAGGTGTTGTGCACCAGCATGCCGGGCCGGGCACCCGCGGCCCAGAGCGCCCGCGCGAAGCCCCAATTGTCCTCGCCCTTGGCCCCCGGCTCGTAGATCGGACCGGGCGACTGGAACACATGGCTCATCCGGGCGAGCGGCCAGGCGTTCAGCCCGCCGAACGGCTTCGACTTCGCCTGCAGATCCTTGAGGTCGCCCTTGCGCGTGACCGGCAGCTTGGCCAGCGCCGCGCGGCTCGACACGGCGGCGGCATCGACATCCTTCAGCACCGCGCCGAAATGCGCCGAGTTCGCCTTGGCATGTGCGATTTGCTTGGCGAGCTGCGCCATCAGCGCCGCCTCGCGCTCGCCCGGGTCGCGCATCTCAAGTTCGCTGTAGTACTTGCGGTCCGCCGCCATCCCAGCCTCCCTTGGCTTTGCCACCGACTTTCAAGGAGGCGGGCCAAGGCGGTCAAGCGCCGCCGCGACGCCTCACTTCACGCGAATGTCGGCATGCGCCGCCCTTCCCTTGGCGTCGACCACGACGATACGGGCGAAGCCTTCCCCGTCCGGCGTCCAGCGCGCTTCGGCAAAGCGCTCGCTCGGCGCCAGTAGGCGGCCATTGACCAGCCAGCGATAGGGCGGCGTGCCGCCCAGCGCCTCGAAGGGCAGCGCATCCACGAGTCCGCTGACATCGCGGTCGCGCTCGATCGTGCTGCCATCGGGCGGAAAGGCGATGCGGAGAGCCCCCCCCTGTTCCGGCTCGACGCCGCCCTTGGGCCGGAACTTCTTCAGCGCGACCGGCAGCCGGCGGTTCGGCGCGCCGGCAATGGCGGCGTCCGGCGGCGGGTCGTCGGTCAGGCCGCGATTTCCCGGCACCAGATCGAAGGCCTTGAACAGGATCGGCGCCGCAGTATTGCGGCCGTACTGCCCCGGCCGGGGCGTGCCGTCGAGCCGCCCGACCCAGACGCCGATCGTGTGGCTGGCCGACCAGCCGATCGCCCAGGCATCGCGGAAGCCGTAGGACGTGCCGGTCTTGTACGCCACGCGGCGGCGATCGCCTTCGGCCGCCAGGGCGAACAGGGCGTCCGGCCGCGGTGCATCGGCGAGGATGCGGGCGACATACCAGGCAGCACTCGCGCTCACGAGCTGCACCGGCTCCGCGCCTGCATCGTCCATCAGCAGCCGGGACGGCGCTATGCGGCCATGATTGGCGAGCCCGGCATAGAGCGTCACCAGGTCGTTGAGCGTGGTGCCCGCACCGCCCAGCGCGATCGGCAGGCCCGCCGCCTGCGCGGCGCGCGGCAGGTCAAGGCGGATGCCGGCTTGCTGCAGCCCGGCGCGGAAGCGGTCCGCCCCGATCCGATCGAGCACGGCCACGGCGGGCAGATTGAGCGATTGCTGCAGCGCCTCGCGCACCGTCACTTCGCCACGGAAGCCACGATCGAAATTGCGCGGCGCCCAGTTGCCGAAGCGGATCGGCGTGTCGGCGATCTTGGTCTCGGGATGCAGGGTCAGGTCGTCGAAGGCGAAGGCATAGATCAGCGGCTTGAGCGTCGACCCGGGCGAGCGCACGGCCCGCGCGGCATCGACCTGGCCTTGCGCCGAGAAATAATCGTGCCCGCCGATATAGGCCGCGACACGACGCCCCTCGTGCTCCACCACGATCACGGCGATGGTGGCGCCGTCGGCGATCGCCCCGGCTTCCCGCGTGGCAAGCCCTTCCATCGACCGCTGCAGGTCGCCATCGATCGTCGTGTGCACGAAGGACGCACCGCCGCGGCGCAGCCGGTCGGCGAGATGCGGCGCGGCGAACGGAAAGCGCAGCCTCGCATCGGCCAGCCGTTCCTGCTTCGCCTCGCGCGCCGCCACGTCCGTGATGGCGCCAGCCGCGGCCAGCCGGTCCAGCACCCGATGCGCTGCTGCCCGCGCCCGCTCCGGCGCCAGGTCGGGCCGCCGCGCTGTCGGCGATTGCGGCAACGCAATCAGCAGAGCCACCTCGCCGAGCGTCAGCTCAGCCGGTCCCTTGCCGAAATAGGCACGCGTCGCCGCTTCGATGCCCTGCAGGTTGCCGCCGAACGGCGCCAGCGTGAGATAGATGCCGAGGATCTCGTCCTTGCTGTAGCGCCATTCGAGCTGCAGCGCGCGGAGCGATTCAACGATCTTCGCGCCGAATGTGCGCGGCCTGGGCTCCAGCAGCCGCGCCACCTGCATGGTCAGGGTCGAGGCGCCGGAAACCACGCGGCCGTTATCCGCCCATTGCCGCAGCGCACGCGCAACCGCCAGCGGGTCGATGCCGGGATGGGTGGCGAAGCGCGCATCCTCGTAGGCCAGCAGCAGGTCGACATAGCGGCGGTCGACCTGCTCCAGCGCCACCGGCAGCCGATATTGCTGGTCGCGCGACAGATAGATGCGGAGCGGCTCGCCCCGCCGGTCGGCGACCACGACCGAGAGGTCGTCGAGCTTGGAGAGATCCGGCGGCAGCAGCCGATCGGCGGCGACGAGGGCGACAAGCGCCCCCACCGCGCCGATCAGCCAGCGCTGCAAGCGGCGGCCGATCATTTTCCTTCGACCACGGTCGTCATCGTGGCGGTGCGGCCCATGAATCCGGCGCGGTACATGTCCTCCACCACCGCACCCGGCAAAGTGTAGCGGCCGGGCACGACGGCGCGCGCGATATACGCAACATGGAGGTCGCCCCTGTCTTCCTCCTCGCCCCAGTAGTAGCGGTAAGGCGGCGGCCCCACATCGACGGCCGCGACCAGCCGGTCGTCCCGGGCCTCGCGCAGCCGCGCCCGCGAGATGGCGGGCAGGAACGGATAGGCCGAACCGCCATCCTCGCCCCGCGGCACGATGCTCTCGATCTCCCACCCCGCGGGCAGCAGGTCGACCAGCACGGCCTGGCGATAGGCGCGGTCGCGCGGTTTGGCGGTGATCGAGACCAGGATGCGATCGTGCTGCATCGCCCGCCCGGCCTCGACCGGATCACCCTTCAAGGTGAAGAGCTTCTTCTCCACGGTGAATCCGGCCCCGAGCGCCGGCGGCGCCTCGCGCGGCGCACCATGCACGACCACGGTGCGATAGGCCTCGCGATCGACCAGGTTGGTGACCGTGAAGCCGCTCGCGATCTCTGCCGGGGTCGGGCGGAACGCGTAGGCGCCCTTGGCGGTGACGCGGGTGATGCCGGTCACGCCGAGCCCGAGCTCGCCGTCGCGCAGCATCGCCGCGGCGGCTCGGGTCAGCCACAGCTTCTCCTGCGTCGTCATGCTCTCCGGTGCCCGCTTCAGCCGCTGCAGCTCGTCGAAGATCGGCTGCAACTCGAGACCCGCCTTGCTCTCCACCGCCAGCGCCAGAACACCGGCGACATTGCGCAGCGGCGAGCCGTAGTAGTCGCCGCGCACCGACTGACCCATCCCCGCCCGCGCCTCGCGGAAGGCATTGGCGGCGCGGCCGCGATCGCCGGCATTGGCGAGCGCGGCGCCGAGCAGCGCCGCGCCCATGGTGCCGCGCATGCCGGTGATCGATACGTCGTGCAGCTGGCGCAACACGCCGATATCGACCGCGCCGCGCTGCGACAGCACCGCGAGTGCATAGGCACGGTCGGCCAGCGTCAACGACCGCGCGGAGGCGGGATCGATCTCGTAGCTGCGCTCGCCGCCGCTCCGGCCGATCCTGTCGAGACGGCCGAGCCCGAGGCGGACGGCGCTGTCGGGGATGACATAGCCTGCCTCCTTGGCACGGATCAGCAGCTCGATCGCCATCGCTTCGACCCACGGCCAGGCGGCATTGTCGCCGTAGCGCCAGAGCCCGACCGAGCCGCTCTCGTCCTGCCGGTCGAGCACGGTGTCGATCGCCTTCTGCACCTCGCGCTTCCGCTCCGGTGCGCGCCGCGTGTCGGTCGGCCCGGCCAGGGCGGCGAGTTCGCCCGCCAGCACGAGCGGCAGGGCCCGGCTGGTGATCTGCTCGGTGCAGCCATAGGGATAGCGGTCGAGCGACTGCACCAGCCCGGCGACGTCGATGCCGCGCACCGTGCTGTAGTTGACCGCGACCGAGGCTGAGCCCGGCTCGAACGGCTCCAGCAGTTTGGGGTCGACCGTATAGGCGACGCCCGGCGCCTGGACCGCTTCCTGCTCCAAGGTGATCGGGTAATGCGGCGAGCGCACGGCGATCTGCCATTCCCGACGGAACTTCAGGTCGCCCGGCCCCGTCACTTCCAGATCGATGGTACCGATGCCGACATGGTGCCCGACCAGGCCGATCGCCTCGATCCGCCGCTCGTTCGCCGCCAGCGGATAGGCGAGGTTCGTGCTGCCTTCGAGCGCGACGGCCCCGGTCGCCTTCAGCGCCAGCCGATACTCGCCGGCCGGTGCTTCCACATTGTGCACCAGCAGGGTCATCCGGCTCTGGTCGCGCGGCGCCAGGAAACGCGGGAAGGACGCATCGGCCACCAGCGGATAGCGGACGATGACCTTGCCCTCGCCCTTGCCCACCTTCGACTTGCCGTAGGCAACCGCCATCAGGCGGAGCTGGCCGACGAAATCCGGCACGTCGAGCGCAACGGTCGCCTTGCCCTCGGCATCGACCTGGATGGGACCGGAGAACAGCGCCACCGACCTGGTCGGCACCACCGCGAGACCGGCGCCGCCGATGCCGTCGCCGCCGGAGCGCAGCCGGCCCGCCGGACCGGCATTGCCGTCCAGCAGACGGCCGTAATCGTCGCGATAGTCGATGCCGAGCCGGCGCTTGCCGAAATAGTGCTTCGCCGGATCGGGCGAGACGAAGCGAGTGAGCTGCAGGATGCCCTCGTCGACCGCGGCCAGGGTGACGAAGGTGGTCTCCCCAGCCGCGACGCCTTTGACCACCAGCGGCACGCTCAGCCTAGCCTCCGGCGTGATCTTTTCCGGCGCGCCGAGCTCGACCGCCAGCACGCGGTCGCTGGTATCGATCCCGATCCAGGCCAGCCCGACCGCGCGCAGCGGATCGCGCGGCTTGCCCTGGTTCAGCGGGCGATACCAGCTCGCCAGCACATAGGCGCCCGGCCCCCAGGCCGCGTCCACCGCGACCTCGATGGTCGCTTCCGCGCCGGTAACGCTTAAGCTCCGGGTCTCGTAGATCCGGTCGCCGGCCACCGCGATCATCAGCTCGCCGGGCCCCGGCGGCACGATGCGCACACGGGCATTGCTGCCGGCCGCATGCGCCTCCTTCTCCACCAGCACCTCGACCTTGTCGGGGATGTCGGCCGCATCGGTGGTCGGCGCCCAGCCGACGCGGAAGCGGTAGGACGAGGAGGCGCCGCTCGCCGCGTCGTCGACCACCAGCCGGTAGCGGCCCCAGTCGAGTGGCTCACGCAGCTGCAGCGGCGTATCGGCGGCGATATTCGCGAGACCCTCGCGTGCCAACCGGTCACGCGTATTGCTGCGATACAGCCAGCGGCCGCCATCCTGGTACCAGGTGTAGTCGGTCCACTCCTTGTAGAGCCGCCAGCGGACCTGCTCGCGCGCGATCCGGGCACCGTCGGCGTCGAAGGCCGCGACTTCCAGCACCGCCTCGCTGCCTTCCTGCACGCGCCGGTCGGCGAAGGTCGGGCGAATGCCGAGCAGCACCTCGCGGTTGACGAAGGGCAGCATCACCCGGTCCTGCACCACCCGGCCGGACGGCTCGAACACGCCGACCGTCACCATGGCCTGCAGCGGCCAGCTCACCTCGGCGAGCTGTTTCAGCGCGCCGGTCGCCTTTGCCTTGCCCTCGGCGTCGGTCGCCTCGACATTGAGGCTCACCACCTCCTCGGTGAAGCGGTCGTCTTCGCGGCCGAACTGCCAGCCTTTCAGGTTCGGGAACGGCTGCTTGTCGGGCAGCAGCTTGATCTCCGCCTCCACATCGAGTTCGGCCGCCGGCGCGCCGTACAAGAACAAGGCCTCGATCTCGACTTCCAGCGGTGCCGTCGGACGCAGTCGCTTCGCCGCCGTCGCCGCCGTGACCTTCAGCCGTTCCGGCACGAAATCCTGCACGTCCACTTCGACCCGGCCGATCGCCGGCCCCTTCGGATCGGCATGCGCGGTCACCGCCCAGACGCCGCGCGCCGCCGATTCCGGCAGGGTGAAATCGTGCTGGAACCCGCCGGCGGGCTTCGCTTCCAGGGCCAGCCGACGATATTCGACACCGTTCGGCCGCGTGATCGCGAGGGTCAGCGGCAGGCCCTCGACGGCTTGCGCCGCAGCGTCCCTGAGCAGCGCCACAAGATGCACCGTCTCGCCCGGCCGGTAGATACCGCGATCGGCATAGAGGTAGGCATCGAGCGGGCCGGGCGACGGCCGGCCGGTCACGCCGCGGTCGGAGAAGTCGAAAGCCGGCCGGCGCAGGTCCAGCACGGCCAGATCGCCGCCACCGCCGAAGGCGAGCAGCATGGACGCCGCGGCCCCGCCGGCTCCGCGCAGCAATCCGGGATCGAGCTTCAGCCGGCCGTCGGCATCGGTCTTGCCGCGCGCCAGCTCGTCATTGCCGGCCGAGATCAGCGCGAGTTCGATGCCGGCGAGCGGCTTGGCGGTCAGGATCGAGCGGGCGAAGACAAAGGTGCCGTCCTGGCCCTGCAGCGTGGTCAGCGCGGTGTCGGTCTCGACGATCAGCCGCGCCGCGAACGGCGCTGTGCCAGCGTAGTCCTCCTCGTATTCCTCGTCATCGGTGGTGTCGGCGCCGCCGGCCAGCCGCACGGCCCCGGGCTTGCTCACGACGACCAGATAGGCGCCGGGCTTGCGCTCCTTGATCGCCTCGGCGATCGGGAATGAGGTCACCACCCGCTGATTCGGCCGACGCGCGACATCCATCTGGCCTTGCCAGAGCAGGGTCGCCCGCTGGGCGGCAATCGATTGCACGGTCCAGCGATAGAGCTGGCGGTTGGCCAGCAGCTGGCGCGCCTCGGTCGGCAGGGCACGGTCGCCGATGCGCAGCACCTGCACCTCGACCCGGTCGAGATTGATGGTCTCGACCGGCAGGCCGCTGCTGCCTTCGCGCGGCAGCACGAAGCCGGAGCCGACGATGCCGATATAGGGCGGCCGCTCGGCCAGACTGAGCGGCACGGTCTCCGGCGCCGTGGTGCGGGCACCCGATGCAGCCGGGAGGCCCGCCCGGATCGTCACCTGGTATTCGGTGCCGTATTGCAGGCCGGCGAGGCAGAGCCGGTCGCCGTCGACCCGGACCGCCGGGTTGAAGCCTTGTCTCAGATCGAGGAAATCGCGGTAGTTCTGCCCCTCGGGGGCCAGCGCCTGGGTGAAGCGGAGGCAGGCTTCCGGCGTTTCGCCGTCATATTCGACCTGGACGCCGGCGAATGCCATCTCGCGGGCGACAGGCTGGCTCGCGGCCGGCGCTGCGGCGGCAGGAGGTCGGGTCTCCGCCTGCGGCGCCGTGGGCGCCGGCGGCGCCTGGCTTGGCGCCGGCTCGCGGTCTCCCCTTCCAATGCCCCCGAACCAGAATCCCGCCCCGGCTCCGACAACCACCACCCCGGCCGCCAGAGCGGCCCAAAGCCCCTTACGCATCGCTGGCACACCTCCCGTGCGTGCGAGAGCAAGCCTCGCCCAGATTGCGGCAGAGCTGTGGCGTGCGATGTCGTTCTGGTTGCGGCGCAGCGAGAATCGGCGATCGTGTCGCCGCCGCAACACTTCCATGCGGGTTTCGCAGCCGCTTTGCCCCGATCACGCTTGGCAGAGTCGGCGAATTGGGGCACGAATACGCGGCCCGAAGCAGGGGGGGAACGATGGGGTCGGTCCCGGTACGGCGGCTTCGGGCCATATCCTAGGAGGAGCCCGTGACGACGGTCGGCAACGACACCCTGAAGACACGCAAGAAGCTCAAGGTCGGCGCCAAGACCTACGAGTACTTCTCCATCGAGGCCGCCGCCAAGGCGCTGAAGGTCGACTTCACCCGCCTGCCCTTCTCGATGAAGGTGCTGCTGGAGAACCTGCTCCGGCAGGAGAACGGCACCACCGTCACGGTCGAGGACATCAAGGCGATCGGCGCCTGGCTCAAGAAGAAGACCTCCGACCGCGAGATCGCCTTCCGCCCCGCCCGCGTGCTGATGCAGGACTTCACCGGCGTGCCCGCCGTGGTGGACCTCGCCGCCATGCGCGACGCCATGGCCGCCAAGGGCGGCGACCCGAACAAGATCAACCCGCTCTCGCCGGTCGATCTCGTCATCGACCACTCTGTGCAGGTCGACGTCTTCGGTTCGCCCAGGGCGTTCAAGGAGAACGTCAAGCTCGAATACGAGCGCAACGGCGAACGCTATGCCTTCCTGCGCTGGGGCCAGAAGGCGTTCGACAATTTCCGCGTCGTGCCGCCCGGCACCGGCATCTGCCACCAGGTCAACCTGGAATACCTCGCCCAGACGGTCTGGACCTCGAAGGCGGGCAAGAGCGAGATCGCCTATCCGGACACCTTGGTCGGCACCGACAGCCACACCACCATGGTCAACGGCCTCTCGGTGCTGGGCTGGGGCGTCGGCGGCATCGAGGCGGAGGCGGCCATGCTCGGTCAGCCGATCTCGATGCTGATCCCCGAGGTGATTGGCTTCCGCCTGACCGGCAAGCTGAAGGAAGGCACCACGGCGACCGACCTCGTGCTGACCGTCACCCAGATGCTGCGCAAGAAGGGCGTGGTGAACAAGTTCGTCGAGTTCTACGGACCGGGCCTCGACGGCCTGCCGCTCGCCGACCGCGCCACCATCGCCAACATGGCGCCGGAGTATGGCGCCACCTGCGGCTTCTTCCCGGTCGATGGCGAGACGATGCGCTATCTCAAGGGCTCCGGCCGCTCAGCAGCGCGCATTGCCCTGGTCGAGGCTTACGCCAAGAAGCAGGGCCTCTGGCGCGGCCCGAAGACGCCGGAGCCGGTATTCACCGACACGCTCTCGCTCGATCTCGGCTCGGTCGTGCCCTCGATGGCCGGCCCCTCTCGGCCGGAAGGACGCGTCGCCCTTCCCGACGTGGCGGCGGCATTCAAGGCGGCCTTGCCCACGCTTTCCAAGGCGCCGGCCAGCGCCCGCGTGCCGGTGGAGGGTACCAAGTACACGCTCGGCCAGGGCGACGTGGTGATCGCCGCGATCACGTCCTGCACCAACACTTCGAATCCGAGCGTCATGCTCGGCGCCGGCCTGGTCGCGCGCAACGCCGCGAAGCTCGGCCTCAAGGTGAAGCCCTGGGTGAAGACCTCGCTGGCGCCGGGCTCGCAGGTGGTGAGCGAGTATCTCGCCCGCGCCAAGCTCGACAAGGAGCTCGCCAAGCTCGGCTTCAATCTGGTCGGCTATGGCTGCACCACCTGCATCGGCAATTCGGGACCACTGTCCGAGCCGATCGGCAACGCGATCCGCTCCGGCGATCTCGCGGTCTGCTCGGTGCTGTCGGGCAACCGCAACTTCGAGGCGCGCGTGCACCAGGACGTGCGCGCCAATTGGCTGGCCTCGCCGATGCTGGTGGTGGTCTACGCGCTGGCCGGCAACCTCAACATCGACGTGACGCGCGAGCCGATCGGCCACGACAAGAAGGGCAAGCCGGTCTACCTCAAGGACATCTGGCCGTCGTCCAAGGAGATCGCCGACACGGTGAGGAAATGCGTCACCGCGCCGATGTTCAAGAAGCGCTACAAGGACGTGTTCTCCGGCGACAGCTTCTGGAAGAAGGTCAAGACCGGCGCCGGCCTGACCTACAGCTGGGACGACGATTCCACCTATGTCCGCAACCCGCCCTATTTCGACGGCATGCCGAAGCAGCCGCCGGGGGTGGGCGACATCAAGGCGGCGCGCGTCCTGGCGATCTTCGGCGACAAGATCACCACCGACCATATCTCGCCCGCCGGCGGCATCCGCAAGACGGTGCCGGCCGGCAATTACCTCACCGAACACGGCGTGAAGGTCGAGGACTTCAACCAGTACGGCGCCCGCCGCGGCAATCACGAGGTAATGATGCGCGGCACCTTCGCCAATGTGCGCATCAAGAACGAGATGATGGGCGCGGGCCACGAGGGCGGCGACACCAAGTTCCAGCCCTCGGGCGAGGCGATGACGATCTACGACGCCGCCATGCGCTATCGCCAGCAGGGCACGCCGCTCGTCATCTTCGCCGGCCAGGAATACGGCAACGGCTCGTCGCGCGACTGGGCCGCCAAGGGCACCGCGTTGCTCGGCGTCAAGGCGGTCGTGGTGGAGAGCTATGAGCGCATCCACCGTTCCAACCTGGTCGGCATGGGCGTGCTGCCCCTGCAGTTCCCGGAGGGCGTGACGCGCAAGTCCTTGAACCTCGACGGCAGCGAGGTGATCGATATCGGCGGCCTCGCGAGCGGCATCCGCCCGCGCATGGACGTGCCGATGACCATCACCCGCAAGGACGGCTCCAAGCAGGTGGTCCAGCTCAAGTGCCGGATCGATACGCTCGACGAAGTCGAGTACTACCGCCACGGCGGCATCCTGCACTACGTGCTGCGCAACCTGATGGGCAGCGGCGGTGAGGCACGCAAGGCAGCCTGAGTTCGGTGCGCCGCGGCACCCCGCATCGGGTGCCGCGGCGCGTCATCGCAAATCGTTGACGAGGGGTTGCCGCCGTCTCAACCAATCGTGACTGGTCGCCTGGGGGAACCAGTACCATCAATGAGACCATGACATTTCTCGCGCCCGACGCGCTCGGCCGCTGCCTGCTCGGCCTGGCGCTGACGCTCTTCGCTGCTCTGCCGGCCGCGGCCGGCGAGCGCGCGCCGGTGGTGGTCGAGCTGTTCACCAGCCAGGGCTGCAATTCCTGTCCGCCGGCCGACAAGTTCCTGGGCGAGCTGGCGCAGCGGAACGATGTCCTCGCGCTCAGCTTCCATGTCGACTACTGGGATTATCTCGGCTGGAAGGACACGTTCGGCAGCAAGGAGAACACCCATCGCCAGAGCCTGTACCGCGACCGGCTGATGGGCCGCTATGTCTATACGCCGCAGATGATCATCGACGGCCGGGTCGAGATGCAGGGCACCGACCGCAGCCGCGCCGCGACCGAAATCGTCAAGTCGAAGACCCTGGCCGAACTCGGCGACAATGCGGCCCTCGCCCCGATCGACTGCAGCGAAACCAAGGACGGCAAGTACATGGTCAGCCTGCCGGCACGGCCCGGCATCGGCGCCGTTCCGCTCTGGCTGGTGCGCTTCGACCCGCGTCACGAGGTGGCGATCGGCCGCGGCGAGAACAGCGGCCGCAAGCTGGTCTACACCAATGTCGTCCGCGAGATCCGCCGGATCGGCGAGTGGAAGGGGGAGGCCATGCAGCTCACCCTGCCGGCCGACGCCGTGCCCCAGGGCAGCGGCGCCGCGATTTTGGCGCAGGACGGTCATGCCGGCCGCATCCTGGCCGCCGGCAGGTTCTGACCCGATCTCGAGCCTCCCGTTAAGCGTTTGGACACCCCGGGGCCGCACCGTGGCCCTCGGCCGCGTTGACGGCCCTGGTCGGCAGCGGCAGTTTCCGGACATGCAGAGAAGCAACGCGCGCGGCGGCGGCCAGGCCGCGACAGGAGACTGAGCCGATGGCCGTCCTGGTCACCGGCGCCGCCGGTTTCATCGGCTATCACACCGCCCGCCGGCTGCTCGACCGCGCCGAGACGGTGATCGGCCTCGACAACCTGACGCCCTACTACGATGTGGCGCTGAAGCGCGCGCGTCTCGCCGCTCTGGCGCATCCCCGGTTCCGCTTCCTGGAGCTCGATCTGGCCGATCCGCCGATCGTCCTGAAAGCGATCGGCCGCGACGAGATCGACCGTATCGTGCATCTCGCGGCTCAGCCGGGCGTGCGCTATTCGATCGATCACCCGTTCGAATACGCGCATGCCAACCTGACCGGCCACCTGACCATGCTGGAGCTGTTCCGGCATTTGGCCACGCCGCGCCATCTCGTCTACGCCAGCTCCAGCTCGGTCTATGGCGGCAACCGCAAGCTGCCGTTCGCCACCTCCGACAGCGCGGACCATCCGGTCTCGCTCTATGCCGCGACCAAGAAGGCGGACGAGCTGATGAGCCATGCCTATGCGCATCTCTACCAGCTGCCGATGACGGGCTTGCGCTTCTTCACCGTCTACGGGCCGTGGGGCCGGCCCGACATGGCGGTGTACAGCTTCACCCGCGACATCTATGCCGGCCGCCCGATCACCCTGTTCAATCACGGCGACATGATGCGCGACTTCACCTATGTCGACGACATCGTGGCCGGCGTGATCGCGGCGCTCGACCATCCGCCGGCGCCCGGCAACGACGCGCCGCCTTGCCGGCTCTACAACATCGGCAACAACCGCGCCGAGCCCCTGCCGCGCCTGATCGAGGTGCTGGAGCGCGCCACCGGTCGCAAGGCCAATATCCGCTACGCCCCGATGCAGCCGGGCGACGTGAAGGAAACCTGCGCCGATATCGACGACATCCGGCACGATCTGGGCTTCCAGCCGACCACGCCGCTGGATATCGGCATCCCGCGCTTCGTCGAGTGGTTCAAATCGTTCCACAAGGACGAGGTCGGCACGTGAAGCCGAAGGTCGAACTCGATCCGGCAGCGATCCAGCAGATCGTTCGCCACGCCATCCCGCATTGCCGCGAGCTGGGCGTCGAGGTGGCCGATCTGGTCGACGGCCGCCCGGTCCTCAGGCTCCCATGGGACGAGCGCCTGGTCGGCCATCCGGATACCGGCGTGCTGCATGGCGGCGTCGTCACCACCCTGATCGACACCGCCTGCGGCATGGCGGTTCAGGTGGCCTTGATGCGCACCACGGCGATCGCGACCCTCGATCTCCGCATCGACTACCTGCGGCCCTCGACGCCGCGCCAGCCGCTGCATGCCGAGGCCCTCTGCTACAAGCTGACCCGTCATATCGCTTTCGTGCGGGCCAAGGCCTGGAACGACGATCCGGACGACCCCGTCGCCAATTGCGTCGCGACCTTCATGGTCGACAGCTCCGACAAGTCACCCTTCGCCCGCAAGCGGAAGGCCGCGGCATGACCGTGGAGCAACGCATCGCCGCGGCCCGAGAGAGCGGCGACGCTTCCGGTCTGGTCGATATCGTGCCCTACTACCGCTTCCTTGGCTTGACCATGAAGGCGACGCCGGACGGCCCGATCTGCCTGATCCCCGGGGGCGAGAAGCTGGTCGGCAACCCGATGCTGCCGGCGCTGCATGGCGGGGTGATCGGCGCCCTGCTGGAAGCCACGGCGATCATGCACCTGATCTGGACCCGCGAAAGCGGCAGCCTGCCCAAGATCATCAATCTGACGGTCGAGTATCTGCGTTCCGGCCGCCCGGTCGAAACAGCCGCCGCCGCCAGCGTCACCAAGCTCGGCCGCCGCGTCGCCAATGTCCGCGTCGAAGCCTGGCAGGACGACCGCACCAAGCCGGTCGCCTATGCCAATGCCCTGTTCCTGCTGACTTAAAATTCATTTCACCACGGAGGACACGGAGGCACACGGAGGATTTGCTCAAGTAATCTCCGTGTGCCTCCGTGCCCTCTGCGTCCTCCGTGGTGGAAAATTCCGCCGCCCTCGACACGCCTGCTGCCGGAACCCATATAGTCGGGCGCACCAATGATAGGCTCCGCATGACCGTCGAACCCCGCCTCGCCGACCTCCCCACCTGGAACCTGGCCGACTTGTATCCGGGGCCGGATTCCGCCGAACTGAAGCGCGATCTCGATCGCGCGGCGAAGGAGGCGCGCCAGCTTGCGGAAGCGTACCGGGGCAACATCGCGGCGAGTGACGGAGCCCGGCTCGCCGAGGCGCTGGCGATCTACGAAAAGCTGGAAGACCGGCTCGGCCGCGTCATGTCCTATGCCCAGCTGCTGCATGCCGGCGACATGACCGATCCGGAGATCGGCAAGTTCTATCAGTCGATGCAGGAGCGGGCGACCGAGATCGCCGCCGATACGCTGTTCCTCCGTCTGGAGATCAACCGCCTCGACGACGCGGCCATGGCCGAGAAGCTCAAGGCCCCGGCGCTGAAGCGCTTCGAGCCCTGGCTCCGCGACCTGCGGGTGTTCCGGCCGCACGAGCTGTCCGACGAGATGGAAAAGCTCCTGCTGGAGAAGTCGATCGCCGGGCGCAGCGCCTGGATCCGCCTGTTCGACGAGACGGCGGCGGCGCTTCGCTTCAAGGTCCGCGACCGCGACCTCAACATGGAGGAGGCGCTCCACCTCCTCTCCGAGCGCGACCGCGAGCTGCGCCGCGATGCGGCGAAAAGCATCGGCGCGACCCTCAGCGGCAACATCCGCCTGTTCGGCCTCGTCCTCAACACCATCATGAAGGACAAGGAAATCGAGGACCGCTGGCGCAAGTACCCGAGCCCGCCGGCCTCGCGCCACCTCGCCAACCAGGTCGAGCCCGAGGTCGTCGCGGCGCTGGAGGAATCCGTCGCCAGGGCCTTCCCCAAGATCGCGCACCGCTATTACAAGCTGAAGGCCGGCTGGCTCGGCCTCGACAAGCTGGAATTCTGGGACCGCAACGCGCCGCTGCCCGATACCGACGACAGCTTCGTCGGCTGGGACGAGGCGCGCGGCGTCGTGCTCGACGCCTACCAGGCCTTCTCGCCGGAACTCGGCCGTATCGGCACCGATTTCTTCGACAAGCGCTGGATCGACGCGCCGTCGCGGCCGGGCAAGGCCTCGGGCGCCTTCGCGCATCCGACGGTGCCGAGCGCGCATCCCTATCTGCTGCTGAACTACCAGGGCAAGACGCGCGACGTGATGACGCTCGCGCACGAGCTCGGCCACGGCGTGCACCAGGTGCTGGCCGCCGTGCAGGGCCCGCTGATGGCCGATACGCCGCTCACCCTTGCCGAGACAGCCTCGGTCTTCGGCGAGCAATTGACCTTCCGTGCGCTGCTCAAGCGGCAGACCGACCCGAAGCGTCGCCGCGCCCTCCTCGCCTCCAAGGTCGAGGACATGATCAACACCGTGGTGCGCCAGATCGCCTTCTACCGCTTCGAGCAGCGCCTGCATGCCGAGCGCAAGCAGGCCGAGCTGACCCCGGAGCAGATCGGCAAGATCTGGATGGAGATCCAGACCGAGAGCCTCGGCCCCGCCTTCCACTTCGACGAGGAGTACAAGTCCTTCTGGGCCTATATCTCGCACTTCGTGCACGCGCCGTTCTACGTCTACGCCTATGCCTTCGGCGATTGCCTGGTGAACGCGCTCTACGCGGTCTATCTGGAGAGGCCGGAGGGTTTCGAGGCGAAGTACATCGAGATGCTGAAGGCCGGCGGCACCTTGCGCCACAAGGAGCTGCTCGCGCCGTTCGGCCTCGATGCGAGCGACCCCGCCTTCTGGTCCAAGGGGCTCGACGTCATCTCCGGCTTCATCGACGAGCTGGAGAAGTAGCCTCCGCCATATGGCCGACGAACAGAACCATCTGACCGGACGCGTCCGGCGCTATGCCCGGGTCGGGCGCGCCGTCGGTGGCGTCGCCGCGCGCTGGGCCGGGCAACGCTATCTCGGGCTGAGCGCCGATCGCGCCGCCGAAGCCGATGAGCTGCGCCGCGCCCTCGGCGGGCTGAAGGGCCCGCTGATGAAGGTGGCGCAGCTGATGTCGACCATTCCCGAGGCGCTGCCGCGGGAATACGCGCAGGAGCTGTCGCAGCTGCAATCGAACGCGCCGCCCATGGGCTGGGCCTTCGTCAAGCGGCGCATGGCGGCGGAACTCGGTCCCGACTGGAACGCGAAGTTCAAGACCTTCGAACGCGACGCTGCCGCCGCCGCTTCCCTCGGGCAGGTGCACCGCGCCGTCGCGCTCGACGGGCGGCGGCTTGCCTGCAAGCTGCAATACCCGGACATGGCGTCGACGGTGGCCGCCGACCTGCGCCAGCTCAAGCTGATCTTCTCCATCCATCGCCGCCTCGATCCCGGCGTCGACACGCGCAACATCTTCACCGAGATCGAGGCGCGGCTCCGGGAGGAGCTCGACTACGTCCGCGAAGCGCATCACATGGCGCTCTACCGGCAGATGCTGAAGGACGAGGAACGGGTCAGCGTCGCCGAGGTGCTGCCGGAGCTTTCCACCGCCCGGCTCCTCAGCATGACCTGGCTCGACGGGCGCCCGCTGCTCGATTTCAAGGACGCGCCGGTCGAGGTGCGGAACGACATCGCTATCGCCATGTTCCGCGCCTGGTACGTGCCGTTCTACGGCTACGGCGTGATCCATGGCGACCCGCATCTCGGCAACTACTCGGTGCGCGCCGATCGCGGCGTCAACCTGCTCGATTTCGGCTGCATCCGCGTGTTCCAGCCGAAATTCGTGCGCGGCGTGATCGACCTCTACCACGCGCTCAGCAACGACGATCCGGCGCTGGCTGTGCACGCCTACGAAACCTGGGGCTTCGCCGGCCTCTCGAATGAGGTGATCGAGACGCTCAACCTCTGGGCCGAGTTCGTCTACGCGCCGCTGCTCGAAGACCGGCCCCGCCGCATCCAGGAGCAGGAGAAGGCCGGTCTCTACGGCCGCGAGGTCGCCGAGAAGGTGGCGAAACAGCTGCGCCAGCATGGCGGCGTCACCCCGCCGCGCGAGTTCGTCTTCATGGACCGCGCCGCCATCGGGCTCGGCGGCGTGTTCTTGCACTTGAAGGCCGAGCTCAACTGGCACCGCCTGTTCCACGACCTGATCGCCGATTTCGACGAGGCGCGGCTGGCCCGTCGCCAGAAGGCGGCGCTGAAGCAGGCGGAAGTGCCGCCGCCGGCCTGAGGGCGGCGCCCTCGAGCAGCACCTTCTGGATCGCCGGCAGATAGCGCCCCTTCTCCTGCAGGACGATCTCAGCCGCAAGCGTGAGCGGCGCGCGCGATCCCTTGCGCACCTGCAGGATCACGCGATCCGAGCTTGGCCCCGTCCGCAGCGGCAGCACCTCTATGGCGCCGAACCGCTTCCCCAGCGCCGCCAGGGCGTCGGCCAGTCGCTCGCTGCGCAGGATCAGCGTGAAAACCCCGCCATGCCGCAGAAGGTCGGCCGCCCGGCGCGCCCACACATCGAACAGATCGGGCGCGGCGGCCCGGGCTTGGCGCCGCGACGCTTGGGCCGAGGCCGTCCCCGAGGCGGCAACGAAGAAGGGCGGGTTGGCGATCACATGATCGAAACTGCCCGCGGCAAGCTGCGGCAGGCGCCGCTCGAGATCACCGACAAAGAACTGTGCCCGCCTGGCTAAGCGGTTCCGCGCAGCGTTCCGCGTCGCGAGCTCGATCGCCGCTTCGTCGATATCGATACCGACACCCTCGCTGCCCGGCACGCGCGCCAGCAGGCAGAGCAATGCGACGCCGACCCCGGTGCCGAGATCGGCAATCCGTTCGCCGGCTTGGACCGGAGCCGCCGCCGCGAGCAGAACGGCATCCGAGCCCGACCGATGCCCGCGAATCGGCTGCTCGACGCGCAGCTTGCCGCCGAGAAACTCATCGACCGTCGTGGCCGCACCGGTATCGCCACCCGGATTCCTGCTCATTTCGAAGGCTCGTAGCCGGATTCGCGCAACACCTCGCGCGCCGCCTCGCCGTCTCCCGCCGCCACCATCAGCCGGCAGGGAAACGCGCCGATGCGCGCTTCGATCGCGCTGATATGGCCGTCGAACACCACGCTATCGATGCCGGCATCGGCGAGCAGTGCGCGCAGGAACGAGAGCAGCACGATGTCGCTGGTCCGGTAGAGCTCGATCATGTGGCCTTCGCCGTCCCGTTCAGATGCCGAGCGCGGCGAGCAAGGTCCTGACCGTCATGAAGATCAGGATCAGCGAGCCGATGGTCCAGAGGGTGGCCCGCATGTCGTGCGTCTGGGCGGTCGCATAAGCGCCGAAGTGAAGCAGTCGGGACACCACATAACCGTAGAGCAGCACCTGGGCCAGGATCAGCGAGGGTCCGGTCAGGACATAGAGGAAGCCGGCCACCAGGAAGAACGGCAGGTTCTCGAGGTCGTTCATCTGGATGCGCCGGATCCGCTCGACCCGCTCGTCGGGCTCGAGCTGGCGAGGATCGGGCGTCGGGTTCAGCGGCGTCTTGCGCAGGTCCTCCGGCGCACGGAAGCCACCCTTGACCTGCATCATGCGCGCGACCGTCAGCCAGGACATGCCGACCGCTTTCAGGATCATCAGCGTGGCGGCGATCACATAGGTCGCGAAGACCGGATTCTGCAGGCTGACACTGTCCATGGCTGGCCCCCCCTTTGTCCGCGACTCATAGGCGTGGCCGGGGCCGTTGCAAAGCCGCCGGGCGCCCCGCCGGCTGGCATCGCCCCGCCGGCCACGCTAGGGTCCCAGCCCGAGTCATCATTCCGTTGGGGGCGGAATCGGCAACCGGAAGGAGCAGGCGCCTGGCATGGCGAAACTGGTGGTGAACGGACAGCCGCAGGCGGTCGATGTGGAAGACGAGATGCCGTTGCTCTGGGTGCTCAGGGACACCCTTGGGCTGACCGGCACGAAATACGGCTGCGGTCTCGGCCAATGCGGTGCCTGCACGGTGATGATCGGCAAGGACGCGGTGCGTGCCTGCACCGTCACCGTCGGCGACGTTGCCGGGCCGGTCACCACCATCGAAGGCCTCTCGCCCGACCGCTCGCACCATGTGCAGCAGGCCTGGCTCGCGCTGCAGGTGCCGCAATGCGGCTATTGCCAGCCGGGCTTCATCATGGCCGCCGCCGCCCTGTTCCAGCGCAGCCCGAAGCCGACCGAGGCCGAGGCGATCGAGGCGCTCACCAATATCTGCCGCTGCGGCACCTATGCGCGCATCCGCCAGGCGGTGCGCATCCTGGCCAAGGCCTGATCCGTGGCAGCCAGGCTCGACCGCCGCGCGGTCCTGAAGCTCGGCGCCGGCAGTGCCGCCGGCCTGGTCCTTGGATTTCATCTGCCGGCGCGCCTCGGCGCGCAGGAGATCGCCGAGAACGGCGCACAGGGCAACGGCTTCGGCCCGTTCCTCAATGCCTGGCTGCGCATCAGCCCCGACGAGACGGTAACGCTCGTCATCGACCGCTCGGAGATGGGCCAGGGCGTCTACACCTCGCTGCCGATGCTGCTCGCCGAGGAGCTCGGCTGCGACTGGCGGCGCATCCGCGTCGTCGCGGCGCCGGCCGACCCGATCTATCGCAACCTGTTCCTGGTGCACGAGCTGCTCACCAAGGGCGAGGATATCGGCGATGCGGCGGATTGGTTCGTCCGCCGGCTCAGCCGGGTGGTCGGCCAGCAGGTCACCGGCGGCTCTTCCAGCGTGCGCGGCGCCTTCAAGCCGTTGCGCACCGCCGGCGCGGCGGCACGCGAGATGCTGGTCACCACGGCGGCCCGCCGGTTCGGCGTCGCGCGCGAAGAATGCACCGTCGAGGCCGGCGAGGTACGGCACGCGCCCAGCGAGCGCAAGCTCAGCTTCGGCGCGCTGGCGGCGGAGGCGGCCCTGCTCGAGCCGCCGCGGCGGCCGCCGCTCAAGCCCGCCTCGGCCTGGCGGCTGATCGGCAAGTCGGTGCCCCGGCTCGACCTGCCGTCCAAGATCGACGGCAGCGCCATCTTCGGCATCGACGTGCGCCTGCCCGACATGCTGTTCGCCGCCATCGCCATGCCGCCGGTCTTCGGCGGCAAGCTGAAACGCTACGACAGCACCGCCGTCCTGAAGCGCCGCGGCGTCAGCGCGGTGGTGCCACTGCCCGACGGGGTCGCCGTGGTGGCCGACAACACCTGGCGCGCGCAAGCGGCGCTGGCCGAGCTCGCGCCCGAATGGGATGACGGCGGCAACGCCGCCGTGTCGTCGGAAACGATCGAAGCTACGCTGCGCGACGCCCTCGCCGGATCGGGACGCACGGCGGAGGCGGCGGGCGACCCGGCGAAGGAGCTGTCGGGCGCGGCGCGCCGCGTCAGCGCCGATTACGAGCTGCCCTACCTCGCCCATGCGACGATGGAGCCGATGAACGCCACCGCGCGGATCGGCGCCGACGGAATCGATATCTGGATCCCGACCCAGGTGCAGGAGGCGGTGCAGAAGGCGGCCGCCGAGGCCGCGGACATCTCGACCGCCAAGGTGCGGGTCCATACCACCTATCTCGGTGGCGGCTTCGGCCGGCGGCTGGAAGCCGATCTCGCCGCCCAGGCGGTGCGCCTTGCCAAGGCGGTCGGCAAGCCGGTGCAGGCGATCTGGTCGCGTGAGGAAGACACGACGCACGACTTCTATCGCCCTGCCACGGCGGCCCGGCTCGAGGCCGGGCTCGACGCGGAAGGCCGCCTCGTCGCCTGGCGGCAGACCAATGCCTGCCCGTCGATCATGGCGCGGGTCTTCCCGGCGGCGACCTGGCTCGAAGTCGACCAGACCGCGGTGGAGGGCGCCACGCGCATGCCCTACGCCATCGCGAACCGGCGCATCGCCCATGTGCAGCGCGACTTCCACGTGCCGGTCGGCTTCTGGCGCTCGGTCGGCCATTCGCAGAATGCCTTTTTCAAGGAGAGCTTCGTCGACGAGCTGGCCGCCGCCGCCGGCACCGATCCGCTGGCATTCCGGCGCCGCCTGCTGGCCCAGGCGCCGCGCGACCTGGCGGTGCTGGAACTCGCGGCCGAGAAGGCCGGCTGGGGCGATGCGTTGCCGCCGGGGCGCGGGCGCGGCATCGCCCTGCACACGTCCTTCGGGTCGATCGTGGCCCAGGTGGCCGAGGTGACCGTGAGCGCGGATGGCGTGTCGGTCGAGCGCATCGTCGCCGCGGTCGATTGCGGCATCGTGGTCAATCCGGACACGCTGCGGGCGCAGATCGAAGGCGGCATCGTCTTCGGTCTGACGGCTGCGCTCTACGGCCGCATCAGCATCGAGAAGGGACGCGTGGCCGAGCGCCATTTCGACGACTATCCCATGGTCCGTCTCGGCGAGACGCCGGAGATCGAGGTGCATGTGATCGCGAGCGACCAGGCGCCGGGCGGCGCCGGCGAGCCCGCCGTGCCGCCGGTCGCGCCGGCCATCGCCAATGCGATCTATGCCGCCACCGGCAAGCGGCTGCGCCGCCTGCCCGTCGCCGGCCAGCCCCTGACCACCTGACCACCACCTGACGCATCGAAGGGGAAGCCGCAAACATGCGCATCGTGCTGCTGCCGACGGCCCTGGTCACGCTGGCCGCCATCGCCGTCTATCTCTGGACCTTCATCATGGCCGGCCGCGCCCGCGGCAAGTACAACGTCAAAGCCCCGGCGATCACCGGACCGGAGCCGTTCGAGCGCGCGATCCGGGTGCAGACCAACACGCTGGAGCAGATCGTCCCCTTCCTGCCGGCGCTGTGGATCTGCGCCGCGTTCTATCCGATGCCGGCGGCGATCATCGGCGCCGTTTGGGTGGTCGGGCGCATCATCTACGGCATCGCCTACTACGCCGATCCGGCGAAACGCGGCTTCGGCTTCACCGTCGCCATCGCCGCCACCGTGCTGCTCTGGGTCGGCGGCGTGCTCGGCATCGTCATGGCCTGGCTCGCCTGAACCAGGCCGTCAGGAACGGCAGCGCCAGTGCCGTCACGGCGACGGCGAAGGCGACCGCCTCACGATTGCTCGGCCGTTCGATCGCCACCAGCATGACCGCGAAGGCGATCAGCAGATAAGTCAGCAGCATCTCCAGGCCGCGTCCTTCCGGCTCGCCCGGCAGGTCGCGGCCGAACAGGCGGCCAAAGTCCAGCGCGGCGGCGAAACGTCGCTCGCCGGCCAGCCACAGGAAGGTTGCGACGAGCAGCGGGCCGAAGGCCGGCACCAGGAACTCCGCCACCGGGAAGTCGCGGTAACGGCCGGCCACGGCCAGCATGAAGAGCTGGTAGATCGCCGCCAGGGCGAAGCCCAGCATCAGCCATTCGCCGGCCAGACTCTCAGACAGCCGGCCGAAGCGCTGCAGTTTCTCCGGGCTGACGGTATGGCGGCCGAGCGGCAGGTAGAGCGCTGCATAGGCGCGGAACTCCGGCCAGAACGCCTTCACCCGCGTCGCCGGCTCGGCGATGGTTTGGCCGGCGAGCCCGCGCGCGGCGGCACGAATCATCAGGACCGCGAGCAGCGCCTGCAGCACGAGATGCGGCACGGAAGGCAGCCACTGGCCCGAATTGAAGTTGTAGCGCCAGGCATTCTCCGCGTTCAGCACCAGCATAGCGCCGAAAATCTGCGCCAGCAGCAGCAGCGGGGCGGGTGGGGCGCGCGATGCGGCCTGCAGCCCGGCGATCATCAACGCCGCCCCGACCAGTGCCGAGGCAATGAAGCCCCAGTACCAATGCGGCCGCTCCACCACGCCGCTCCAGTGGAACTTCGGCTGGCGCTCGACATCCAGGATGCCCCAGGCACCGCCGACATTGCCTTCCAGCCTGGTTTTCCACACCTGGTCGAAAGCCTCGACGATGTTGTAGTCGAGCTGATGCCGCCGGGCGATTTCGACGAATTCCGCGATGAAGCGCGCCGCCTCGACGCGGCTCGGCCGCGCGTCACGCCGGTCGCGGCCGAAGCTCGGCCAGCCGACCTCGCCGATCAGGATCGGCTTGCCGGGAAACGCCGCCTGCACCTTCGCATGGACCGCGAGGATATGCGCCATCGCGTCCTCGACGCGCACTGGCATGTCCTCCCAATAGGGCAGGAAATGCACGGTGATGAAATCGACCTCGCGGGCCAGGCTCGGATTCTTCAGCCAGAACTCCCATACATCGGCATAGGAGACCGGCTGCTTCACCGCCTGGCGGACCCGGCGGATATAGGCGGCGAGCTCCGGCACCTTCAGGTCGCGCCTGAGCAGCACCTCGTTGCCCACGATGACGCGCTTGATCACGTCCGGGTGACGGTTCGCCTGTTCGATCAGGGCGTCGATCTCGGCCTCGTTGTTGACCAGGCGCGTGCCGAGCCAGGCCGAATGCAGCACCTCGACGCCGAGCCGGCGCGCCGCATCGGGCACCACCTGCATGCCCTCCAGCGAGGTATAGGTGCGCACCGCCTTCACATGGCCGGCCAGCGCCGCCAGATCGGCTTCGATCTCGCCGGAACTCGGATAGACCCGGGTCAGCGGGCTCTGGTGCCGCCGGAAGGGGGCGAAGGAGACGCTTTCGAGCGGCTCGATGCCGTTGCCGCCCGGCACCGCCACGGGCCGGTTCGGCCACCACCAGAAAGCGAAATTGAGCGCTGTCGCCAGCGCGATCGCCACGCCGAGCGCGAGAATGCCTGCTCTCCCCATACTCAGTCCGTCTCGCGCTGCCGGCCCCTCGGTTCGGGCCGCGATACGCTCGGCCCGTCCCCCTCATTGCCGATGCCGATGTGAGGAGTCAAAGTGGCGGATCCAAGGCCGGAGGTTAACGTGGCCCCGCTGCTCGGGGCCGAAGTGGGGAGACAGAGCGCATGCCGAGCAGGACCCAGGATCTCGCCGCCGTGCTGGAGGCCAACAGCGCCTTCTACACCGCGTTCAGCCAACGCGACGCGGCGGCCATGGCCAAGCTCTGGGCGAGCCACCTGCCGGTCGTCTGCGTACATCCCGGCTGGCCGCCGCTGCTCGACCGCGCCGATGTGATCCAGAGCTGGCAGCGCATCTTCGCCAATCCGGACCAGCCGGACCTCCGCCAGATGAAGGAACGCGCCTTCCTGCTCGGCGACTTCGCGCTGGTGGTCTGCCTCGAAGTGCTGCCCAACGCGACGCTGGTCGCCACCAACACCTTCGCCCGCGAGAGCGGTTCCTGGCGCATGGTGCATCATCAATCCTCGCCGCTCTCGATGGAATCCCTCGAAGAGGAAGAGCCGCCGGCCGAGCTCCGCAACTGACGCTGCCTCCCATGTTCGACGTCGCCATCGTCGGGCTCGGCCCGGTCGGGGCGCTGCTCGCCAACCTGCTGGGCCAGGCCGGGCTCCAGGTCATCGCTTTGGAGCGCGACACCGGGATCCATCCGCTGCCCCGCGCCGTGCATTTCGACGGCGAGGTGATGCGGATCTTCCAGTCCGCCGGCCTCGCCGACCGGATCGCCGCCGCCGCGCGGCCCTCGTCCAAGGGCATGCATTTCCTCAGCCCCGACGGCCGGACGCTGATGATCCGCCGCGGCCGTGAGGGGCCGGGTCCGCAGGGCTGGGTCTCGAACTGGTACTTCCACCAGCCGCTGCTGGAACAGGTGCTGCGCGACGGCCTCGGACGCTTCCCGAACGTGCAATGCCGCCTCGGCACCGAGGTCGTCGCGCTCGACGAGACCAAAGATCATGTGACGCTTCACCTTCAGCCGGATGCCGGCCCAGTCCAGGCCCACTATGTCGTCGGCTGCGACGGCGCCCGCTCGCTGGTGCGCCGCGCCATCGGTTCCAGACAGCAGGATCTGGGCCTGCACCAGCCCTGGCTGGTGGTCGATCTGCTGGTCGACCAAAACTCGAAGCGTGCCCGGGAACTACCTGATTTCACAATCCAACTCTGCGATCCGATGCGACCAATGACAGTGGTCTATGTGGGCGGCGACCGGCACCGCTGGGAGATCATGCTGATGCCGGGTGACGACCCGGCGCGGATGACCGAGCCCGAGATCTTCTGGCCGATGCTCGCCCGCTGGCTCGGGCCGGAGGACGCGGTGATCGAGCGCTCCGCCGTCTACACCTTCCACTCGGTCATCGCCGAGGGCTGGCGCCGCGACCGACTGCTGCTCGCCGGCGACAGCTGCCACCAGACCCCGCCCTTCCTCGGCCAGGGTATGTGCGCCGGCATGCGCGACGCCGCCAATCTCGCCTGGAAACTCGACCTCATCTGCCGCGGCCTCGCCGACGATGCCCTGCTCGACACGTATGAGAGCGAGCGCCGGCCGCATGTCCAGACCTTCATCGACCTCGCGGTGAAGCTCGGCGCGGTGATCCAGGCGACCGATCCGGAAGCCGCCCGCGAGCGCGACCGCCGCTTCGCGTCCGGCGCGCCGGAGATGTTCGACTATCCCCAGCCCGCCCTCGGCCCCGGCGCGCATCGCGACGGCAGACTCTTCCCGCAACCGCGCCTCGCCGACGGCCGGCTGCTCGACGAGGCGGTCGGGAACCGCTTCGCGGTGCTGGGCCGCGCAAGCAGCCCACCCGGCATGGTCGCGATCGAAAAGCCCGGACCCGAGATCTCCGCCTGGCTGACGGCGCGCGACGCCATCGCCGTCGTCCTCAGGCCGGATCGCTACATCTTCGGCGTGGCGCGCGATCAGGAAGCGCTGGCGAAGCTCACCCGCGCCCTGCCCAGCGCGCCGAAATCCACCGTGACCTGATCGCCTTCGGCGATCGGCAGCGGCTTGACGCAGGTGCCGGTGGTCACCACTTGTCCCGCCTTCAAGGTGATGCCCAGACCGGAGAGCTCGTTGGCGAGCCAGGTCAGCGCCACGCGCGGATCACCCAGCACGTTGGCGCCCCTGCCCTCGACCGGCGGTTGGCCCGCCACCAGCCCGCGCACCGCATGCGCGGCGAGGTCCATGTCCCGCCAGGCCGCCGGCATCTCCGGACCCAGCACGAAGCGGTCGGCGCAGGCATTGTCGGCGATCAGCGCCGGCCCGCCGACGGCCGCGAAATCGTCGAAGCGCGAATCCGGCACCTCGATGCCGATATGCAGCGCCCCCACCGCCGCCAGCACCTCGTCGACCTTGTACGGCGTCGCCCGCGGCGGCAGATCGCGCCCCATCCGGAAGGCGAACTCCGCCTCTGCAACGCGCATGCGGTTGGTCGCCAACGGCAAGGTCGCGCCATCGGCCGCGACCCGTTCGGCGAGCAGCCGCCCCGCAAGCGGCCCGTCCACGCCGATATGCCGCTGCCCGTCGACGCTGGTCGCCGCGATCTTCCAGCCGAACAGCGGCCTGGCGCTCTCCCGCTCCCACAATGCCTGCACGGCATAGCCCTCGGCGCGCGTCCGGGGCTTCAGACCAGGCGGCAGGTCCGCCATCACCCGCCCGGCCCGCCAATGTTCAATCAGAAGCCTCGCCGCCTGTTCGCTCATCCCGCGCCCCTCCATTCTCCGGAGATTGCGAGCGCGGTGGATGCGGCGTCAATCGTTCACCGCGAAGGGCGCCACGAGCGCCAAGGAACGCGAAGCGTTCTTACGATGTCCTTGGCGACCCTTCTCGCTCTTCGCGTCCTTGGCGGTGAGATCAGCTCACCCGCGGATCTGCGACGGGTCGTAGTAGAATCGCTCCTCCACCACGCGGTCGCCCTGCCAGCGCTGCCAAGCGATCTCGTTCAGCGTGCGCGCCCGGCCCGCCGGATCGGTGAACTCGAAGGTCCAGTTGACGGCGACGCGGTCGCCGTCGACGAAGACCGGCCGCACGCAGCGCGCCCGCATATCCTTCACATGGGCCAAAACGCCCTTCTCATGCGCCACCAGCTTGTCGCGGCCGTCGCGCTTCTCGGCCAGGTTCTCCTGCATCGAGGCGCCCTCGACATAGAATTGCTCGATCGCCTCGACGAACTTGCCGCCTTCCACCATCGCGACCAGCGCTTCCACCCGCTCACGGCTCGGCATGTCGTGCTCCTGCTTTGCAAGGGCGCGACATTGCCGCGCGGCCGGCGCGCGGTCGCTCACGATCGGCCGGCGAAGCGTCGAATCAGCCGATCAGTTGCCGCGGCGTGACGCCGATCAGACGCCGCATGTTGCGGGCGAGGTGGCTCTGATGCGCGAAGCCGGTCGCCGCCGCCGCCTCGGCGATCGGCATCCGCTCGGCCTCCAGGAGATGCCGCGCCTGCTCCACCCGTCGACGCAGCAGATATTGGTGCGGCGTCAGGCCGACCGATTGCTTGAACAACGCCTTGAACTGCGAGAGGCCGAGGCCCGCCGCCTTGGCGAGGCGCGCGAGCGGCAGCTCCCGGTCCATCTCGGTCTCGATCAGCCGCAGCACGCGGGCGAGTTGGCGCCGCGTCAGGCCCGCGCGCACCACGACAGCGGCCTTTCCCTTCGCATGATGCCGCAGGAGATGCACGGCCAGCGCCTGGCAGAGGCTCTCGGCATAGAGCCGGTGACCCGGCCGGCGCGCTTCCAGCTCGGCCTTCAGGTTCCAGCCGAAGCTCTCGATCCGCGCATCCCGGATCTGCATCCGCCGCGCCAGCGCCGCGCGCGCCGGGTCGAGGCCCATGTCGTTCGCTGCCACCCGCAGGAAATCGTGCGGCAGGCGCAGCACCAGCGCGCTGGCCGGCCCGTCATCCTCCCAATAGCCGGCGGTGCCGGCCGGCACGATGTCGATATCGCCCTGCGCCTGCAGCCGGCGGTGCACGAGGCTGTCGCCATGGCATGTCACGCGCACCGGCTGGCCGACATGGATGGAGATCAGATCGAAGGGCGAGGCCGCCAGCTCGACCCGCCCGCCGGGGAAATGGTGCAGCCGCGCGCTGATGCCCCGTAGCGCCGGCGGAATGGGTCGTGAGGCGGCGGTGGCCAGCTGCTTCATGGTCAGCAGTATAGCGGCACCGGCCCTATTAGCCGATCGTCGCCTCGAACACGCGCCGGTAATTGCCCCCCAGGATCTTCTGCAGATCCTCCTTGCCGAAGCCACGCGCCATCAGCGCGGCGGCGAGTTCCGGCAGGTTGCGATAGCTCGGTAATACCGACGGTCCGGTCAGACCCATCATGTCGGTGCCGAGCCCGACGAAGTCGACGCCGATCTTGTCGGCGAGCCGGGCAATGCCTTCGGCCATGCCGGCGAGATCGGCAAAGATCGAGGCCGGCGGCCAGATGCCGATCACGCCGCCGGTATTGGCCACCACGCGCGCATGCTCCTCGGAAATCTGCCGGCTGCGCGCACCCGGCTTCGGCGTGAAGGAGCTGTGCGAGACGACCAGCGGCTTGGTCGTCACCTTGGCCGCCCGCTTCACCAGGTCGTAGGTGCCGTGCGCCACGTCGACCACGATGCCGAGCCGGTTGCAGCGGCGGATCACCTCGGCGCCGAAATCGGTGAGCCCACCATGCACCGGCGGCTCGGTCTGGATATCGCCGAGCTCGTTGACGCGGTAATGCGTGAGCTGCAGGTGGCGCAGCTTCCAGCGCGCATAGGCCTCGTCGACGCGGTCGATGCGGCCTTCCAGAAAATCGGCGCCTTCGCTCGCCACGATGGCGGCGGGCCGCTCGGCCCGCGCCGCGCGCAGGCCGGCGACGTCCGTGACGATGCCGATCTTCTGCGCCGCCACCAGCGCCTCCAGCCGCGCGAACGACTTCTCGGCGAAGGCGTAGAGCTCGCCCGGCGCCGGGTCGCGCACCGGCTTGATCCGCTTGTCCGGTGTCACCTCGGTCACCGGGCTGTCGGCCACGACGGTGAGGCAGATCACCGCCATGCCGCCCTGGCGCATCGGCTCGGCCAGCGGCACGAAGGGCGCGCCCTCGGGCACGCGGCGCCGCCCGACCAGCGCGCCGCCATGGCTGTGCAGGTCGATGGTGAGGGCGCCCATTGCCTCGCGCGCGGCGGCGAGCTTCGCCGCGTCGTCCGCCGCAAGGGCCGGCACCGGCATCCACGACGACAGCGTGAAGAGGCCACCGGCCGCCAGCATGCCGCGCCGGGTGAAGCCGTGCGGCGCCGCGCGTGGCGCCGCGATCAGGCGGGCCTCATACAGCTGATAGCGCCAGCCGGCGCTGTCCCTATCCAGCACGCGCCAGCGCCCGGCGAGCCGGACCTCCTCACCGGCGCGATCGATCAGTTCGGCGGCGAACACCTCGATGCGCCGCGCCGGATCCGCCGGCAAGCAGTCGCCGCAGCACCCTGGCTCATCGGTCAGGATCAGATAGCCCGGCCGCTCTTCGATACCGGCCGGCATGCACCAGCCCTCGATCTCGACCCATTGGCCGTCGCGCGCTTCGGCCGCGCCGCTCGCCAGTTCCGCCCAGGTAACCTGCATGTTCGCCCCGCGCTCGCTGGTAAAAACATACCGCCCGGCTGGTTACCGCCTCGCTCAGAGATTAAGTCACGTATTTGTGTAAAATAGGATTTCTATTTGATTTCTCCACGGATTTGAGTTAATCTTCCTTCGTCACGGAAATCGGCCACGCGCCGTTGGCCTCGGCAACGCTCTTTGACAACTGAAGACTGTGCGACAAGGCCAGGTCGGCGAGCGGAAATCGCTCGGCGGAGTGCTCCCGGGGCGCCCCATTCGGCGAAGGGTCATTCCGGATCAACGACTTAGGCCGGAAACGCGTTGGCAAACATAGGATTCCATAGGCCGCCATAGGCAATCCTAGGCCGCCATAGGCAATCATTGGCTCCCATAGGACGCCATAGGCTCCCATAGGCAGCCATAGGCTGGGAAACCGTGTCGTTCAGGCCGCTTTCGGCAGCGACGCGATGGCGGCTTTGCCCATCAGGTCCTCGAAATTGTCGCGATAGAAGCGCTGCTTCGCCTGCTCGCTGCAGCCGGCGAGGTTCTTCTCGAACCGCTTCACCGGGTCGCGCCCGCCCTCGACATGCGGGAAGTCGGAGGAGAACAGGCAGACCTCCTCCCCCGCCTCGCGGATCACCCAGCCGACATCCTCGGTCGGGTACGGCGTCACGCGGAGCTGGCGGCGGATGTACTCGCTGGGCTTGAGCGAGAGCTTGCGCAGGCGCTCTTCGTGCCGCGCGAAGGCTTCGTGCGCGCTGTCGAGCTGGCGCATCAGGCCGGGCACCCAGACCGATCCCTGCTCGATCACGCCGAACTTCAGCTTGGGGAAGCGCTCCATCACCCCGTCGATGATCAAGGTCGCGATGGTCTGCGCCGGCGGCACCGGGATCGCCATGTAGTCGACCGAGGTGAAATTCTCCCCGCCACCGTGGAAATCGGCGACCGGCGGCAGGCCGTTCTCGAAATACATCGGGTCGAGCAGCTCGCCGCCGCCGCCGACATGGAACAGGATCGGCACCCCCGCCTCCTCGGCCTGGGCCCAGACGCGATCGAGTGCGATATGGCTGGGCGAGTGCCGCCGCGGACAGCGCGACGGGACGAGCAGGCCGCGCGCGCCGGCCTTGATCGCCTCCCGCGCCATGCGCTCGGCCAGATCGAAATCGGCGAGCGGCACGTAGAGCGAAGGGAACAGCCGCGCGTCCACCCCGCAGAATTCCAGCATGGCGCGGTTATGCGCGCGCGCCGCGCCCTCGACCAGGGCGAGGTCGTCGCCGCGCTCCAGTCGCTGCAGATGATCGCTGACGAAGGTGTTGAAGATCAGCTGACTGGCGACACCGATCAAGTCCAGCGCCTTCGGCCGGTCCTGGGCGAGGAAGGAGCCGGTCGCGTCCCAGTTCTTGCGCAGCATGATCTCGGCCGCGTCCTGTGCCCGGAAGGCCGGATCGCCGTGTTTCTTCACCGCGCTCGCGAGCTTGCCGGTCTCCGAGCCGACCAGGCCTTCCATATGCAGCCGCGGCAGCCGGTCGCGGATGGCCGGGTCGGCGAGGGCCGACAGGAAGTCCTCGGTCTCCATGATATGGGCGTCGGCATCGTGCACGAGCCGGCCTTCGATATAGGCCATTCCTGGCGTCCTCCGTTTGCTTGGCACGAGTTTAGCACCCGTTGATCGCCTTCAAAGCCCGTCCGCCATGCGCTAGCGTCAACCGAACCTTGCGAGACCCAGAGATGAACACCAACCTGCGCATCGACCGCGACCGCCTGTGGCAGAGCCTGATGACCCTGGCCCGGATCGGCGGCACCGAGAAGGGCGGCGTCTGCCGCATCGCCCTGACCGACCTGGACCGCGAGGGCCGCGATCTGTTCGTGCGCTGGTGCAAGGAGGCCGGCTGCTCGATCGAGGTTGACCGCATGGGCAACATCTTCGCCCGCCGGCCGGGCCGGAACCCCAAGCTGCCGGCGATCGGCACCGGCAGCCATCTCGACACCCAGCCCACCGGCGGCAAGTTCGACGGCGCCTATGGCGTGATGGCCGGCCTCGAAGTGATCCGCACGCTGAACGATCATGGCATCGAGACCGAGGCGCCGGTCGAGGTGGTGGTCTGGACCAACGAGGAAGGCTCGCGCTTCGCCCCGGCCATGGTCGCCTCGGGCGTGTTCGCCGGCGTGTTCGACGAGGCCTATGGGCTCAGCCGTGCCGACCCGGACGGCAAGACCATGGGCGAGGAGCTGAAGCGGATCGGCTATGCCGGCGAGCTCGCCTGCGGCGGCCGGCCCTATGGCGCCTTCTTCGAGGCGCATATCGAGCAGGGCCCGATCCTGGAGGCGGAGCGGAAGACGATCGGCGTCGTCACCGGCGCGCAGGGCCAGCGCTGGTACGAGATCTGGCTGACCGGCCAGGAGGCGCATGCCGGCCCGACGCCGATGACGGTCCGGCACGACGCCCTGCTCGGCGCCGCCAGGCTGGTGCAGGAGGCGAACCGCATCGGCCTCTCCGAAGCGCCCTGGGGCCGCGCCACGGTCGGCATGATGCAGGTCAGCCCGAACTCGCGGAACACCATCCCCGGCCACGTTTTCTTCACCGTCGATTTCCGCCATCCCGACGACGCGGCACTCACCCGCATGGATGCCGCGCTCCGCGCCGCGGCAGAGAAGGTGGCGAAGGAGATCGGGCTGGAACTGAAGCTCGAGCAGATCTGGTACTCGCCGCCGGTCGCCTTCGCCGCGCCCTGCGTCGACGCCGTACGCCAGGCCTCGAAGACGCTCGGCATGCAGGCGATGGAGATCGTCTCCGGCGCCGGCCACGACGCCGTCTATGTCAGTCGCGTGGCGCCGACCGGCATGATCTTCGTGCCTTGCGAGAACGGCATCTCGCACAACGAGGTGGAGAACGCGACATTGGGCGATATCGGCGCCGGCTGCGACGTGCTGCTGCACGCCATGCTGGAACGGGCGCAGGCCGGATGATGCTTTCCAGCGAGCCGCTCCGCACGATCTCCGCCGCCGAGAAGGCGGCCTATGCCGCCGACGGCGCGGTGATCCTGCGCGGCGTGCTGCCGATGGCCTGGATCGAGCGGATGCGCGTCGCCGTCGAGCGCATCCTCGCGGATCCCGGCGCGGCATCGGTGGAGTACACGCCTGAGGGCAAGTCGGGCCGCTATCTCGGCGACTTCTTCGTCTGGATGCGCGATCCCGATTTCCGCGCCTTCATGGCCGAGAGCCCGCTGCCGGCGCTGGCCGCCGACATGATGGGCGCGAGCCACGTCACCTTCTTCTACGACCAGCTTCTCGTGAAGGAGCCGGAGACCGCCGAGGAGACGCCCTGGCACCAGGACCTGCCCTACTGGCCTCTGCGCGGCGCCGATATCCTGTCGTTCTGGGTCTCGTTCGACGCCATCACGCAACAGGCCGGCACCATGGCCTATGTCAGGGGCTCGCACCGTGCCGGCACCATGTACGCGCCCAAAGCGTTCGGCAGCAACACCGGCTATGCCGAGCTGTTCGCCAGGATGGGCCTGCCGCCGCTGCCCGACATGACCGAGTACCTGAAGAGCCGTGAGGTGCTGACCTGGGACGTCGAGCCCGGCGACGTGATCGTGCATCACCCGCTGACCCTGCACTACTCGCCCGGCAATGCGACGAAGTCGGTGCGGCGCCGCGCTTTGGCGCTGCGCTACCTGGGCGACGACGCGGTGTACGACGCGCGGCCCGGCACCTTCGTCGAGAACGCGAAGATCACCGCCATCCTGCCAGAGCCGATCGCCTATCGCGATGGCGACCGCCTGGGCGGCGCCAATTTTCCGGCCGTGTGGCCGCGTTAAAAAGTAAGGGGAAGAGACGCCGATGAGCGACAACATCAACCGGAGCTGGCGCGTCACCAAGAAGGCGGCGCATGGCAGCGGCATCGTCGCCGCGCAGCATCGCAAGGCGGCCGAAGTGGGCGCCGCGGTGCTGGCCAAGGGCGGCAACGCGATCGACGCGGCGGTAGCGACCGGACTTGCCATCGGCACCGTCGAGCCGTGGATGAGCGGCATGGGCGGCGGCGGCTACATGACCGTCTACCTCGCGAAGACGCGTTCGGTGCATGTGGTCGATTTCGGCATGATCGCCGCGCGCGGCCTGAACCCCGCCGACTACCCGGTGGTGCCGGGCGGCGAGGCCAGTGACCTGTTCGGCTGGCCACCGGTGAAGGAGGACCGCAACCTCAAGGGCTACCATTCGATCCTGGTGCCCGGCCACGTCGCCGGCATGGCCAAGGCACGCGAGGCCTTCGGCACCTGGGGCTGGTCCGACCTGATCGCCCCGGCGATCCGCCTCGCCGCTGAAGGCCTGGAGGTCGACTGGTTCGCCACGCTGATGATCGCGTCGGGCGCCGCCGACCTCGCCGGGTTCGACACCTCGCGCGCGACTTACCTGCCCGGCGGCCTTCCGGCGATCCAGGATTCCATGGGTCGCTCCACGCTGCGCCTCAAGCTCGGCAATCTGGAGAAGACGCTGCGCCGCCTCGCCGAGGCCGGCGCCGCCGACTTCTACAAGGGCGAGCTGGCGCAGGCGATCGTCGTCGATCTAAAGGCCGGCGGCTCGGCGATATCGCTCGACGACCTGGCGCGATACGAGGCGCGCATCGTCGAACCGCTCGCCTTCGACCATGGCCATGCACGGCTGCACACCGCGCCGGGCCTGACCGCCGGCCCGACCCTGCAGAAGGCGCTCGCCGCGACCGGCACCGCCATGCGTGGCGCGGGGGCGCCCGACGGCGCCGCCTTCACCGCGATCGCGCATGCCCTGCACGACGCCTATCGCGAGCGGCTGGAGACGATGGGCGACACGTCCGCCCCGGCCTGCACCACGCATTTCAACGTGGTCGACGCCGCCGGCAACATGGTGTCGCTGACCCAGACCCTGCTGTCGCTGTTCGGCTCCAAGGTGATGCTGCCGAAGACCGGGCTGATGATGAACAACGGCATCAACTGGTTCGACCCCGTGCCGGGCAAGCCGAATTCGCTCGGTGCCGGCAAGCGGCCGCTGACCAATATCTGCCAGGCGGTGGCGACGCATGAGGGCCAAGGCTGGTTCGCCATCGGCGCCTCGGGCGGGCGACGGATCCTGCCGGCGGTGGCGCAGCTGATCTGTTTCCTGGTCGATCGCGGCATGGACCTGGAAACGGCGTTCCATCTGCCGCGCATCGATGTCAGCGGCACCGGCCCGGTCAGGATCAACCAGGATCTGCCGGGCGAGATCGCCGCCGAGATCGGCCGCAAGCTGCCGGTCGAGCTGGTGGCGAACGTCCCCTACCCGCTTGGCTTCGCTAATCCCTCCGCCGTCCTGCGCGACCCGCGCAGCGGCCGGGCGAGCGGCATGAACGAGATCATGCCGCCCTGGGCCACCGCGGTGGCGGTGTAGAGGCCGCCCGTCTGATAGAATGCGGGCCGGTCACCACGGTCCGGGGGGACTCGTCATGAAAAAGGCAATCGCCGAATTCATCGGTACCTTCACACTCGTCCTGTTCGGCTGCGGCGCGGCGGTAATCGCCGGCTTGGGCACCGGCCCGACCGCGATCGATGTGCTCGGCATTGCCTTCGCCTTCGGCCTTGCCATCGTCACCATGGCCTATGGCATCGGCCCGGTATCGGGCTGCCACGTGAACCCGGCGGTGAGCTTCGGCGCCCTGCTCGCCGGCCGCATGACGACCGACGACTTCGTGCGCTACGTCATCGCCCAGGTGCTCGGCGCCATTGCCGGCGCGGCAGTGCTCTATCTCATCATGTCGGGCAAGGCCGCCGGCTGGAACGGCGGCCTCGGCCGGAACGGCTGGGGGCCGGGCTATCTCGGCGAGTACAGCGTGGTTTCGGCCTTCGTGTTCGAGACGGTCGCGACCTTCCTGTTCCTGGTCTGCATCCTGGGCGTGACCCAGAAGGGTGCGCCCACGCACCTCGCCGGCCTCGCCATCGGCATGGCGCTGACGGTGATCCACATCGTCGGCATCAACGTGACCGGCGTCTCGGTCAACCCGGCGCGCTCGATCGGGCCCGCGCTGGTCAGCGGCAATGCCGTGGCGATCGGCCAGCTCTGGCTCTTCATCGCCGCGCCGCTGATCGGTGCCGCTGTCGCCGGCCTGCTGTTCAAGTCCGGGACGCTGGCGGCCGACGAGAGCTAGAATTTCGGAATGGTCTGCTCGAAGGCCTGGAGCGCGGCGACGTAGACGCGGGGCTTGTACTCCTCGTCCTTGGCCGTCGCCTCGTAGAGCTTGTCGAGCGCCGAGCGCATCGCCTTGAAGCCGTTGTCGTCGACCACGCCGGCGCCCTTCATCGCGGTGATGATGGCGCCGATTGCCATCGTCGCCTGCTCGGCACCGGCATAGTCGATGTACTCGCCTTGCTTGCCGGCGGCGATCACGCCGACCAGCAGCGCCTGCATGTCCTCCCGGCCGAAAGCGTGGCCGGCGAAGCGTTGGGCCAGGCCGTTGGTCGTCTCGCGCAGCGCGCGGGCCGCGGTCACCGTCGCTTCGTTGCCCTGGGTCGAGGCCTTGTGCAGCGCCAGCGCCTGCTCGCGCATGCGGTCGGCGAGGCCGCGATCGACCCGCTGGGTGATGACGCGGAGCATCACGAGATTGGAGTCGTTCAGCCGCGGCACGCCGGGCGGCAGGCCGACCGTGGCCCGCGGCTCCCAGCGCACGTTGCTCATCGGGTGATGGCAGGCATGGCAATCGAAGAAGACGAGCTCGGGGAAGATGCCGTCGCGGTTGCGCTTCGGATCGATCAGGCCCTCCAGCACCACGGTGATCGCCATGGCCTGGCCGATCGCCCAGGTCTGCACGCCGTTGGAGACGCGCTTGCGCTTGCGATAGTCGTCATCCATCACGTAATGCGCCGGCTGGATCGCCGTGAAGGTGTCGAGCTCGAAGCTCATGCGCGGATGGCCGGCGCCCATGATGCGATGGGTGACGAACTTGCCCTCGTCGCCGAAATGGCAGCTCATGCAGAGCCGGGCGCGGGCGATCGGGTCCTCGGTCGGGTAGAGCCCGGCCTTGACGTTGTCCTCGTGACTGCCGAGGCCGGTGACATGCACGCCGAGCCAGCGCTCGGCGCCGCCGTGGCAGGCCTCGCAGCCGACGCCGTCCGACACCTGGAACACCCGGCCGCGCTTCTCGGGCGCCGGGTTGTGCGCGTGGCAGTCGAGGCAGACCTTGGCCTCGTGCGCCGGGCCGATGCCCAGATTGCGGGCAATGCGCTGCGAGCGCTCGGTCAGCAGCGTCTTGTAGGCCTTGGCGTGCCGGTCCTTCTGCTCCCAGGTGATGTATTCGTTCTGCAGCACGGTGGAGTTGCGCCAGGGCGCAGCCGAGCCGTGGCAGGTCGAGCCCGCGCAGCTGGTCACGCCGACATGCCGGTCGGCGCCGTATTGCGGCAGCGTCTGCGCCGAAGCGGCGCCGCCGAACAACATCGCGAGGGCCGCGACGACCCCGAACACCCAACCGCTGCGCATCGTTCGCCCCCTGACAGCCCGACCCCGAACAGACGCCGCGTCGGAGTATGCCCGCAATCAATTGCGTCGCAAAGTCTCAACGCGTTTTCATCGTTTCGTCATGCCGGCCACGATCGCGCGCAATAGTTTCCAGTTGCTTGAGCGCGCCGGCGACTTCCGGGTCGCGCGGATCGATCTGGGCGGCGCGCGAATAGGCGCCGACCGCCTCCATGTAGCGGTCCTGCGCGAGATAGGACCGGCCGAGCATCTTCCAGCCGGCGAGATCGTCCGGCTTCGCCTCGAGGCGCTGTTCCAGCGCGCGGATGCGCGCCGCGATGTCCTCGGCGGTCGGCGTCGCGGCCGCCGGCATCGGTGCCGGCGACCGAGCTGGCGGCGTGGTGAGCCAGGCGCCCGCAGCCATGGCGCCCGCCACCGCCATCGCCGCCGCGCCGCCGACCAGCCAAATCGTCCGATCCATCCCGCAAACCTCACGCGACTCGGCCCTAGGATGGCCCGTCGCGCCGCCGCCCGCTAGAACCTCGGTCCGGATGCCGTCCACCTTCGATCTCCACCTCCTGGCCGCGCTGGTCGTCGCGCCCTTCGTCGGCAGCTTCGTGGCGACGCTGGGCCTCAGGCTCTGCACCGGCCGCGACGCCATGTTCGGCCGCTCGGCCTGCGAGCGATGCGGCACCCGGCTCGGCATCCGGGATCTGGTCCCCATCGCGAGCTATGGCCTGCTGCGCGGCCGCTGCCGGCATTGCGGCGGCCCCATCGACCCGCTGCACCTCGCCGCCGAGCTCGGCGCCCTGCTGGTGCCTCTGAGCGCCGCACTGGTCGCCGGCGGGACCGAGTTCTGGCTGCTCTGTGGCCTCGGCTGGCTGCTCATCGCCCAGACGGTCGCGGATCTGCGCTATCTCAAACTGCCCGACAGCCTCAACCTCGCAATCCTGGTGCTCGGCTTCGTCGCTCTCGCTTTGCTGGCCCCGGATGCCCTGGTCGATGCGCTGATCGGTGTCGTCACCGGCTTTCTGTCGCTCGCCGCCGTGGCGCTGCTTTACGAACGGCTGCGCGGCCGCACCGGGCTCGGGCTCGGCGATGCCAAGCTGCTTGGCGCGCTCGGCGCCTGGACCGGCTGGTTCGGCCTGCCCAGCACCGTGCTGATCGCCGCGGCGGCGGCGGGATTGGCGGTCGTCGCGGTGCGGGTGCTCGGCAAGCCCATCACGGCCACGACCGAGATCCCCTTTGCTCCCTTCCTCGCCCTCGGCGCCTGGATCGTGGTCCTGCATGGCCCGCTCGCTTTTGGCTGACCGCCGGCTTTCGCCTATGGTCGGGCAGGCGTTGAGGAGAACCGGAACAGTGCGGGGCGACATCGTCCAGATCCTGGAGCAATGGGGCCATCTCGATGGCGCCGCGGCCGGCCGGGCACGTGCCGCCCAGGCCGCTTCGGGCGAGCGCCTCGACCTGATCCTCACCCGCCTCGGCCTGGCCGGCGAGCAGGAGGTCGCGCAGGCGCTCGCCGTCGTGCTCGACCTGCCGCGCGTCCGGGCGGCGGATTTTCCGGCGGCGCCCTTGGCGGCCGAACGCATCCCGGCCCGGTTCCTCCGCACCGCCCGCGCCCTCCCGGTCGCCGAGACGGAGGCCGAGCTCCATCTCGCCCTCGCCGACCCGCTCGACACCTACACGCTGGACGCCATCCGCCTGCTGGTCGGCAAGGCGGTGCGGCCGGCGGTCGCCACGCCGAGCGAGATCGACGAAGCGCTGGACCGCCTCTATGGCCGCGGCGGGCCCGATGAAGGCGGCCGCACGCAGGCTTCCATCACCGGCGATATCGAGCGCATCCGCGAGCTCGGATCGGATGCGCCGGCCGTGCGGGCCGTCAACGACCTGATCGAACGCGCCGCGCGCGAGCGGGCCTCCGATATCCATATGGAGCCGTTCGACGGCGCGCTGCGCGTCCGCTTCCGCGTCGACGGCGAGCTGCGCGAGGTCGAAGCGCCGCCGGCGAGCCTCGGACCGGCGCTGGCCAGCCGCATCAAGGTACTCGCGGGCCTCGACGTCGCCGAGCACCGCCTGCCGCAGGACGGCCGCATCCGCACCAGCGTCCGCGGCCACGAGATCGATATCCGCGTCTCGGCGGTGCCGACATTGTGGGGCGAGGCCGTCGTGCTGCGCCTGCTGGACCGGCACGCCCTGCCGCTCGACCTGCGCGGCCTCGGCTTCGCGGCCGACGATGCCGGGCGCCTGGAAAGCCTGCTCGACCGGCCGAACGGCATCCTGCTGGTGACCGGCCCGACCGGCAGCGGCAAGACGACGACGCTCTATGCGGCGCTGGCGCGCCTCAACCGTGTCGAACGCAAGCTGCTCACGGTGGAGGACCCGGTCGAGTACCGCCTGCCGGGCGTCAACCAAGTCCAGGTGCGCCCGCGCATCGGCCTCGACTTCGCTGCCGTGCTGCGCGCCATGCTGCGGCACGATCCGGACATCATCATGGTCGGCGAGATCCGCGACGGCGAGACGGCGCGCATCGCCGTGCAGGCGGCGCTGACCGGCCATCTGGTGCTGTCGACCCTGCATACCAACGACGCGGCCGGCGCGGCGCCGCGCCTGCTCGACATGGGGGTCGAGCCCTATCTGCTGGCCTCGGTGCTGGTCGGCGTGGTCGGGCAGAGGCTGGTGCGCACCCTGTGCCCGTCCTGCCGCGCGGTGACGCCGGTCGGCGACGCGATGGCACGCCGCTTCCGGGCTGCATCTGGCGCCACCGTCGGCAAGGCAGCCGGCTGTCCGGCCTGCCGCGGCACCGGCTATGCCGGACGCACGGTGATCGCGGAAGTGCTGCCCGTCGACGAAAGCGTGCGCCGCCTCGTCCTGGAGCGCGCCGACGGCCCGGCGATTGCCGCCGCGGCGCGCGCCGGCGGCATGCGCAGCATGGCCGAGGACGGCTTCACCAAGGCATGCGCCGGCACCACCAGCCTGGAGGAAGTGCTGCGCGCGGCCGAGACGGGCTGATCCCTTGACGCTGTACCACTACAGGGCCGCGGCCCCCGGCGGCGAGATGATCGAAGGGCAGATGGAGGCGCCGGACCGCGCGTCGGTCGCCCGCGCGCTGCATCAACACGCCTATACGCCGATCCGCATTTCCGAAGGAAAGGAAGCGCCTCCCGCGATCGCCGAGCGCCTGCGACGATGGCTGTCGCAGCCGATCGGCGACGGCGCCGCACAGCGCGAGATCGATCGCCTGCCGGAAGGCCTCGCCGCGCTGCTGCAGGCCGGCGTGCCGCTCGACGAGGCGCTGGCGATCCTGGTCGAGGCGGCGGCGCGGCCCGAGGCCGCCGCCTTGTTCAAGCGGCTGCGCGACCGGGTCCGGTCGGGCCGACCGCTCTCGGCAGCGATGGCGGCCGAAGGTCGGCGCTTCGATGGCTTCGCCATCGCGCTGGCCGAAGCAGGCGAAGCCGGCGGCCGGCTCGACACCGCGCTCGCCGCCCTCGCCGCCTACCGCACCCGCACCCGCGGCTTAAGCGACAGCGTGCGCGGCGCGCTGGTCTATCCGATGGTGCTGATCGGCTTCGGCGCGCTATCCGTAATCGCGCTGATGATCTTCGTGATCCCGGAATTCGAGCGCCTGTTCCGCGAAGGCGGGCGCGACCTGCCGCTGTTCACCCGCGCTGTGTTCGGCGTCGCTGGTCTGTTGCGCGACTGGATGTGGCTGTTGGTCGTGCTGCTTCTCGCGGGTGGCTGGTGGGGCGCGCGCAAGCTCGCCGACAGCGCCATCCGGCGCCGCTTCGACCGGCATCGGCTCGGCTGGCCGCTCTACGGCCGGCTGCGCCTGTTGTTCGACAGCGAGCGGCTGGCGCGCGCGCTCGCCGCCCTGCTGGGCAATGGCGTCGACCTGCCGCGGGCCTTGGCGCTGGCCGGCCGCACGCTCGGCAACCAGGCGCTGGCCGCCGGCATCGCCGAGGCTGCCGCCAAGGTGCGCCAGGGTGGTCCCCTGCCGCAGGCGATCGCCGAATCCGGCCCCTGGCCGCCGGCGCTGACGCGGATGGTCCGCGTCGGGCTGGAGACCGGCCGGCTGGCCGCGCTGTGCGGCGAAGCTGCCGAGATCTTCGGCCGCGAGGCCGAGGGACGTGCCAAGCGGCTGGTCGCGCTGTTGGAGCCGACATTGATCATCGCCATCGGCGGCGCCGTCGCCGCGATTATCCTGGCCGTGCTGACGGCGATTGTGGGGCTCAATGCGCTCGCCCTATAAGTCCGCCATGCGCTCGCCCCCACGACGTCGCGGCACCGAAGGCTTCACCCTGCTCGAGCTCCTGGTGGTGCTCGCCATCCTGGCGCTGCTCGGTGGCATCGTCGGCGTCCAGGTGATCGGCTATCTCGGCACCGCCAAGACCGAAACCGCCAAACTTCAGATGCAGGAGATCGCGACGGCGCTCGACCTGTTCCGTCTCGACGCCGGGCGCTATCCGACGCAGAGCGAGGGCCTGAAAGCGCTGATCGAGCGCCCGGCCGCCGCGACGAGGTGGAACGGCCCATATCTGCGGTCGGGGTCCGTCCCCAACGACCCGTGGAGCCGTCCCTACCAGTACCGCATCCCGGGCAGCGCCGGCCGCGAGTTCGAGCTTGCCTCCTTCGGTGCGGACGGGCAGCCAGGCGGCACCGGTGAGGCCGCCGATGTCGCGCTGAAATGAGACGGCGCGCCTCGACCGGCGGCTTCACCCTGGTCGAGCTGGTGATGGTGCTCGCGGTCGTCGCGCTGGTTGCCGTGATCGTGCTGCCGCGGCTCGGCTGGATCGTCGGCGCGAGCGATTTCGCAGCGGCGCGCGAGCAGGTGGTGAGCGAGCTCAGGATCGCGCGCGGCCGCGCCATCGAGCAGCGCCACAGCACGGTGATCGCGCCCGCCGCGCTCGATGCCGGGACCGTCACGCTGACCATGGCGCCGCCGGATGGCATCCGCTTCCATGCCGACGGCTCATCCTCCGGCGGCAGCGTCGTGCTCACCAGCGGGCGGCGCGAAGCGGTCGTCACCGTCGACTGGCTGACCGGCCGTGTCCGTGTCGCGGACTGAGCCTCGCCCGCGCCCCGGCCGGGCCGGCTTCACGCTGATCGAGGCGCTGGTCGCCTTCGCCGTCCTCGCCATGGTGTTGGCCGTCGCACTGCCGCTGCTGGCGGGGGGATTGCGCAGCGTCGATGCGGCGGACCGGCGGCTCGCGGCATTGGCGGTCGCCGAAAGCAGGCTCGCCGACGCCATCGCGACCACCCCGACGTCATTCGGCGTCGCCGAGGGCACCGACGTGACCGAGCTGCGCTGGCGGCTGAATGTCGATCCGGTCGCAGCCAACGCGGCCGGCGCAGCGCGGCTCGCGCGCTACGAAGTGACCGTGGCGGCTCCCGGCGACAGTTTCGAGAGCGGCGTGCGGCTGGTGACCTATCGTCTGCTGATGCCCGAGGCACCATGAGGCGACATGCCGGCTTCACCCTGGTCGAGCTGATCGCCGCCCTGGTGGCGGTCGGGCTGATCGGCGCCATCGTCGCCGGGACGCTCAGGCTGGGCCTGCGCTCGCAGGAGCGTCTGCTGGCGCGAAGCGAAGTGATGGAGGATCGCCGCGTGGTGCTCGGCCAGCTGCGCCGTCATCTGGAAGCGGCCGGCCCCTTCTGGCTGGTCGGCCGCGATGGGATGCGCGTCGCCTTTCGGGGCGAGGCGCGTGAGCTGTGGTTCGCGGCCGAGATGCCGGGTGGCGACGGCGCCGGCGGCATCTGGCTCGCCCGCCTGGCATCGGTCGGCGGCGATGGCGGCGTGACGCTGAGGATCGATCGCGGCGTGCTGGCCGAGGCGCAGGGATTTGCTCTCAGCCACAAGGTGGAGACCGGCGCGGTGATCGACGGATTGCAGGCTGCCCGGTTCGCCTATTCCGACGGCGGGCGGTGGCTCGATCGCTGGGACGATCCGACGCGTCTGCCCGCCAAGATCCGCCTGACGCTCGCAAGTTCGAGCGGGGATCCCTGGCCGGAGCTGATCGTGGCGCCCGTGCTGCGGCAGCCGCGCCGATGAGCGGCGCCGACGATCGCCGCGGCTTCGCCCTGATCCTGGCGATCTGGGCGCTTGCCGCCGTCGCGCTGGTGACCACGACGCTCGCCACCGGGGTACGGCGTGAAACCACGCTGACCCGCAACGCGCTCGACGGCGCGTCGGCGCGGCATCTCGCCGACGCGGCCATTCACCTCGTCACGGCAGCCATGTCCGATCCGGCAACAGCCGGCAACATCCGTATCGACGGCACGCCTGCGTGGATGACCGTCGAAGGCGCCGCGGTCGAGGTGCGTGTCCTCGACGAAGGCGGCAAGATCGACCTGAACGAGGCGCCGTCCGCATTGCTGCAGGGATTGCTGGTTGGCGTCGGCACCGAGCGGCGCGCGGCGGAGGCGATCGCGGCGGCCATCGTTGCCTGGCGCAACGATCGCCTGGCCGCGGCCCGCGCCAGCCCGATCGGGACCATCGGGTTCGAGAGCCTGGGCGAGCTCGCCCGCATTGCCGGCATCACGCCGGGTCTCTTCCTCCGCCTGGAGCCATACCTGACCGTCGAGAGCCGGCAGCCGGCGATCGATCCGTGGGTCGCGCCGGCCGTGGTGCTCGCCGCGGTGCCCGGATTGGACGCCAGGTCCGCCGACGCTCTGGCACGCGACCGGCCGCCGGCATTCTACGGCAAGGATGCCGGCCGCCTCGCCGCCGCCCGCAATCCTCTGTTCAGCCCGTCCTTCGGCACCGCCTTCGGCATCGAGGCCACGGCCGAGATCGCCGGTCTCAGCTTCACCCGCCGCGCGGTCGTCGCGCCGGGGCGGAACGGCGGCGCGCCGCGATGGCTGAGCTGGCGCTGAGGCATCGCTTGCAAGGCGCCGGGATTTGTGGCGCTTTGCCGGCACGTTTCGGATGTTTGGGGTAGGGTGCATGGCGGCGACCGGCCGCGCTTCCTGGCTGATTTCGGCCTTCGCCTGGTGGTCCAGGGCACTTGCCGCCGGCATCCCTCGCCGCCTGCGACTGGCACTCGGCCTCGAACGCGATCGCCTGATCGTCGATCTCGACGAGGGCGAGGTGCGCCTCGGCCGCCGGCTCGGTGCCGTGCTGGAGGATCTCGGCCGCTATCCGCTCGACAGCCGGCTCGAACACCACATCGACTTCGAGCCGGACGATGTCAACGTGGTGGTTCGTCTGCCGGCCCAGGCAGGGCTGCGCCGTGTGGTGGAAGTGCCGCTGGCCGCCGCCGAAACCCTGACCGAGACGCTCGGCTACGAGGTCGAGCGCCAGACCCCGTTCCGGGCCGACCAGGTTCGGTTCGCCTATCGCGAGCTGGCCCGGGACGCCGCGGCCGAGACCATCACGGTCGACCTGCTGGTCGTGCCCCGCGAGCAACTCCGCCTTGCGCTCGACACCGCGCGGCAGCTCGGCCTCAGCCCGACGGCCATGACCGCCGGCAGCGGCGACGAGGCTCTCGGCTTCAATCTGCTGCCGCCGCAGCCACGCATCGCGACGCCGCGCTCCCCCGTCGTCACCCTGCTGTGGGCGGTCGCCGCCGCCTGCCTGCTGCTCGCCATGGCGACGCCGTCCTTCCGTGCGGAGCTGGCCCGCCGAGATGCCGCGCAGCGCCTGGCTGCCGCCGAGGCGGCGGCGCGTCCCATTCTGGCCGGACAGGCCGGTTTTATGGCGCGCGAGGACACCCTGCACCGACTGGTGCAGCGGTCCGACGCCGGGGCGCCGATGGTCGTGCTGCTGGAGGAACTGTCGCGCCTGCTGCCGGACGATGTCGCGCTCAGCCAGCTGGCCATCCGCAAGGACGGCGTCGAGCTGCACGGCACCGCCGCATCGGCCGCCGCCGTGGTGAGCCGCCTCGACGGCTCCGGGCGCTACCAGGCGATCGCGTTTCGCAGTCCGGTGGTGCGCGATCCGGTCACCGGCCTCGAGCGCTTCCATGTCGTCGCGCGTTTTCGTATGGCCGCCGGATGACCCGCCTCGAACCCGTCCTCGCCTGGGCGATCCTGGCTCTCGGCCTTGCGGTCCTGTGGCTTGGACTGGGCGTACCGGTCCTGCGCCATCTCGACGCGACGCAGGGCGAGATCGCGCGGATGACCACGCTGGCGGAGCGCTATGAAATGGCGGCCCGGGTTCCGGCACCGGCGGCGGGGTCGATCGAGGCGGCACTGCTGATGCCGGCCGCCACCGAAGCACAAACGCAGGCGGCGCTGCAGGAGCGCGTGAAGGCGATCCTCGCAGTGGCGGGATGCGTGCTGACAGGGCTGCAGCCACAGACGCCGGAGGCCGCAGGGCCGTGGCGCGCCATGCCGCTCTCGGTACAGTTCACCGGCGATATCGGCGCGTTGCAGCGGGCACTGCACGGGCTCGAATCCGCACGGCCGATGATCGCCGTCGCGGCGGTGCAGATGCGGCCCCGGGGGCGCCCCGGGGCTGGCACCGGGCTCGACATTGCGCTCGATCTTGCCGCCTTCGCGCCCCGAACCGGACCTGGGACCGGGCCATGAGGCGGGCACCGTGTTGAGATCGCCGGCGTTGGCGGCGATCGCGGCCGTCACCTGCGCCGCCCTCCTGGCGGTCGCCTGGCTGGTGCCGGTTGCGCCGGGTCCGGCCGGGGATCTTGCCGTCCCGCCGCGGCGCGAGGCCCCGTCGGTGCCGGTGGTACCGCCACTCAGCGACCTGAAGGAGACCACGGCCCGGCCGCTGTTGAGCCCGACCCGGCGGCCGGTCCCTGGCGCCGCCGCCGAGGCCGCACCCGGTACGGCCGCCGCGCTATTCAACCGCTATCGGTTGCAAGGTGTGGTCATCGACGGCAACCGCCGCCGGGTGCTGCTGGCGCCGGCGCCGGGCGGAAGGACCTTGAGCATCGGCGAAGGCGAATCGGTCGATGGCTGGACCATCGATCGCATCGCCCCGGAGCGGCTGACCCTGCGCTCCGGCGATCGGACCGAGACGGTCGAGCTCGGAACGATACAACATCGTTAACCAACCCTGTGACATTGCTCACAAATCCGTTCGGAAATCCGAGGGATTCATTGCCCGGCCCGTGTCATTCCCGTAACCTTTGTGAGGCCAGCAAGATGACGCTGTGCTGGGTTCCGCAGGCCAACGGCCCCGGGTCGGCAAAACAGGCGGGCGGGTTGCTCCAGAGGTAAGGACGATGCTTCGGTTGGGGGCCCTGGGGGCCACGGTCGTGATGGCGCTTGCGCTCGCCGGTGGCGCCGAGGCGGCCGTGATGATCGGCAATGCGTCGACCGTCGTGCGCGATGTAAAGTCGACGCTGGAAACCCGCGAGCGAATCCTGATCGTCGATGACGACGTGTTCCAGGACGAGGAGGTGGCAACCGGCGCGCTCAGCGCGGCCCGACTCATCTTCAAGGACGGCACCAATATGGCGATGGGGGCGCAGAGCCGCCTCAAGCTCACCCGCGTGCTGTTCGATCCGGATCCTTCGAAGAGCAAGGTCGCCATGAAGGCGGCGCTCGGCGTGTTCCGCATGGCGACCGGCACCCTGCCGTCCAGCGCGTATCAGGTCGCGACCCCGGTCGCCACCATCAGCGTGCGCGGCACCATCATCGAGTTCACCATCACTGGCATCGGCACCACCACGGTCTATGTCGCCAAAGGCGCCGCCACGGTAAAGAGCAACAACGGCGATTCCGTCGACCTCGAAGCCGGGCAGTCGACCGTGGTCCGTGCCGTCGGGGTGGACGGCGACATCCTCGCCATGTCGCCCACCGATCCGGACGCGCCCTCGGACGAGTTTTCCAAGCAGGTCCGGGCGATGACGGTAACGCTGCGTTCGGACGAGCCGCCTTCCGACGTGCTGCCCGGCGGCGGATTCTTCTTCAAGGGCCCGACCGGCAACCCGTTCGGCGGCGTGCGCCCGCCGCCGCGCAATGGCGGTGGCGGTGGCGGCGGCGGTGGCGGCGGATCGGGCGGTGGCACCGGGCTCGGCTCGGGCGGCGGCGGTTCGACCGGTGGCGGCTCGACGGGCGGCGGG